>NZ_LZLJ01000073.1 GCF_001668625.1 Mycobacterium sp. 1274756.6 | reverse complement strand
CGACCAGCCCGGCGGCCGAGGAGATGTTGACGATCGAGCCGCCGCCGGCCGCGCGCATCGGGGCGATGACGGCCTGGATGCCGTTGAAGACCCCGACCAGGTTGATCTCCAGCACGCTGCGGAAGTGGTCCACCGGCTCGTGTTCGAGCAGCTGCCCGGTGGACACTCCGGCGTTGTTGACCAGGCCGTCATCGCCCCGATGCGCGCGGCCGGCGGCGGCTCGATCGTCAACATCTCCTCGGCCGCCGGGCTGGTCGGGCTGGCGTTGACCGCCGGCTACGGCGCCTCGAAGTGGGGCGTGCGCGGGCTGTCCAAGATCGCCGCGGTGGAGCTGGCCGGTGAACGGATCCGGGTCAACTCGGTGCACCCGGGGATGACCTACACCCCGATGACCGCCGGCATCGGCATCGCGCCCGGGGAGGGCAACTACCCCAACATCCCGATGGGACGGGTCGGGGCGGCCGACGAGCTCGCCGGGGCGGTCAGCTATCTGCTCTCCGACGAGGCCGGCTATGTCACCGGCGCCGAGATCGCCGTCGACGGCGGCTGGACCGCCGGGCCCACCGTGAACCAGGTGCTGGGGCGGTAACCGCGGCCGGACGCGCCCGAACCGGCCACAATGGCCGGTATGAGGGCACCGGTATGACGGCCGGACAGTCGCCGGAGGCGACCTCGATGGTGGCGCGGGTGGCGCTGATCCTCGGGGTGTTCGACGAGCCGGGCCGGCGGCTGCGCCTCGACCAGGTGGCCGGCCGGACCGGGCTGCCCCGCTCCTCGGTGCACCGCATCCTGACCCAGCTGCTCGACGCCGGCCTGCTGCAGCACCGCAGCGACGGGTACGGCCTGGCCGGTGGGGCCGGATCGCCGCTGTCGGCGGCCGGGCTCGTCGACCACGCGCGGCTGCGGGCGGCGGCATCCCTGCTGCTGGACCGGCTGCACACCGACACCGGCCTGGTGGTGCAGCTGGGCGTGCTGGCCGGCGGCGACGTGGTCTACCTGGACAAGTTCTCCGGTGGGCGGGCGCTGGTGCCCACCGCCGTGGGTGGGCGCACCCCCGCGCATGCCAGCGCGCTGGGCAAGACGATGCTGGCGCAACTGCCCGCCGAAGAGGTCGACGCGGTGCTGCCGGTGCTGGCCAAGAAGACCAAGGCGACCATCGCCGACCCGGTCACCCTGCATCAGGAACTGGCCCGGATCCGGGCGCGGCACGGGCTGGCCTTCGACGTCGAGGAACTCGCGGTCGGGTTGTGCAGTGTGGCCGCGCCGATCCGCTCCGGTGCCGGTGAGATCGCCGGGCTCTCGCTGACCGGCGCGGTCTCCATCCACCGGCTGCACCGCACCGCGCCGTTCGTGATGCGGGCCGCCGCGCAGATCTCCCGGCAGCTCGGCGGGGCGGGACCGGCCGGCGACAGCGCCGACACCGAGAGCATGCTCTCCCGGGTGCTGCGCACCATCTCCTCCGACGCCTGGGTCTGAGCCGGTCACAGGATGTAGTCGTCGACCGGCAGGCCGACCATCGCCTCCCCGACCGTCGAGAGCACCCGGTCCACGTCGTTGGCGACGTGCAGTCGCGCGGTCAGGATGTCGCGCCAGACCCGGTGGGCGCGTTCGTCGTCGGGCCCGGTGAGCTCGTCACGCACCGCCGCGGTGGCGGTCATCGCCCGCTCGAACGCCAGCACCTGGTCGCGGCGGGTGCGCAGCATCAACTCGGGGGCCGGCGCGGGCTCGGCCCGGTCGGCCAGCGCGGCGATGTTGCGGCTCATCTGCCGCACCGCCAAGCGCAGCCCGGCTTCGGCCATGGCCAGCGGATGCAGCGGGTGCGGGCGGGCGGGGCCGCTGCCCAGCAGCCCCAGCGCCGCCCCGACCGCAGGCGCCGTCCCGGCATGGGTGTACAGCGTCGGCTGCGGAAGCCGGTACAGCCGGGCCAGGGTGGGCCGCTGGGCGCCGCTGACCCAGCCGAACGTCCGGTAGTCGGGGACGAACGCGCCGGTGACGACGACGTCCTCGGCGCCGATACCGCGCAATCCCAGCCCGTCCCAGGTTGTTTCGATGCGGTAGTCGGTGTGCGGCACCAGCGCCACGGTGAAGTCCTCCGCGGCGCCGTCGGCGCCCACCACCAGCGCCCCGGCCACCAGCCACCGGGCGTGGCGCACCCCGCTGCAGCGTGCCCAGCGCCCGGCGAGGATGAACCCGCCGGGCACGTGCTCGAGCCGGCCGGTGGGCGCATACGACGCGCACGCCAGCGCCCGCGGCGCATCACCCCACACGTCCTGCTGGGCCTGCGGGTCGAAGAGCGCGACGTGCCAGGCGTTGACCGCGAGCATCGCCGCCAGCCATCCGGTCGAGGTGCAAGCCGCCGCCACGTCGTAGACCGCGCCCAGGAAGTCGTCGGGGTCGGTCTGGGCGCCGCCGAACGCCGTCGGCTGCAAGGCGGTGAACATGCCCGCCTCGGCGAGCGCGGCGACCAGGTCGTCGGGCACCGCGGCGTCCCGGTCGATGTCGGCGGCGGCCGCGGCGATCGCCGGCAGCACCGGTTGCACCGCCGCGCGCACGCTCATCGGCCACCGCCCTTCCGGTTCATGGATACCATTCGGCCATGGCCCGAACCGGGGAACCGGACGCGGCGCGGCTGCCGCGACCGGCCCGTCACGGCGGTGCCGCCGACGCCGCGGAGTTCATCGCCGCCATCGGGGCCCTGGCCGCCACCGACGGCTCGGCGGGCTGGCGGGCGGCGTTGACCGGAGCGGGCGCCGCCGAGCTGCCCGAGCCCGCCGCTGAGATCGTCTGGGCCGCCGACCCGGACACGCTCGTCGCCGTCGGGCATCGCGGCCGCACCCGGTGGCGCGACGGCCGGCTCAGCGGTGAGTGGACCGCGGTGACCGGCGCGGACCGGGCGGCCTGGCTGCTGCTGTCGGTCGCCGACGACGCCGGTGCGGGCGGTCGGGTGCTGGTGGCGGCGGAGCGGGCCCGGATCGAGCCGATCGCCGGCGGCGGTGGGCTCGCCGGGGCGGGGATCGCCGACGTGCGCGTCGCGGAGCTCCCGGTCGGTGCGGACCACCGGTTCGCGGGCGCGCCGGTGCCGGCGCTGACCGGGGCCGCGGCCGCCGCCGCAGTCACCGGCGCGGCCCGCGGGGCGTGTCACGCCCACGTCGAGCAGGTGCGGCGGCGGCTGGCCGCGTCGTTCGGCAGTGCGGAGGCCCCCGGCGCCGCCTCGATCCGGCAGGTGGCGCGCGCCGCCGGTGACCTCGACGCCGCCGAGCTGCAGATCGCGGCGTCGCTGGAGGACCCGCAGCCGGCGACCGCCCAGCTGCAGGCCGCGCTGCGGGCGGGCCGGGCGGTCGACCGGCTGCTCGCGGTCACCCGCCGCCACGCCCTGGACGGCTCAGACCCGGTGACCGGCTGCTGGCTGGATGTTCAGCTCGGCTGCCGGTTGACCCGCGCGCTGCTCGGCCGCTGACTGGGCCGCGACCAGCCGGGCGAGTTCGGCGGGCAGCCCGTCGGCGATCTCCCACGGGTCGTCGATGTGGCGCCCGCAGGCCAGCACCCCGATCGTCAGCCGGTCGCCGTAGCTCCAGCCGGTGAAGTTCAACCCCATCGGGAAGACCAGCGGCCCGGTGGAGATCAGCCGTTCCACCGGGGCGCCGCCGAAGAACAGCGGGCGCGGGCCGCGCATGTTGGAGGCGATCAGGCTGAATGTGGGCCGGCGCGTGGTCTTCTCACCCAGCAGCGGCAGCGCGCGGGAGTAGAACCAGAACAGCGGCCAGTACTCCATCCAGTCGTGCTGCAGCCACAGGTCCCGTTCGGCCTGGACCTCCCGGGCGGTGCGGGTGGCCGCGGCGATGGCGCCCAGCCGCTGCACCGGGTCGGCGATCTCGGTGGCCAGCGCGACGTTCCAGCGGGCGACCTTGTTGCCCCACGGGTCGCCGTCGGCGGGCCGCATCGAGACCGGCACCACCGCGGTCAGCGGTTCGGCGGCCAGCTCCCCGCGCCGGTCGAGGTAATCGCGCAGTGCGCCGGCGCACACGGTCAGGAACACGTCGTTGACGGTGACCCCGAACCCCTTGGCCACCGCCTTGACCGTCGCCAGCTCGACACCGCGGAAGGCGAACCGGCGGTCGGGGGTCAGCGGGGCGTTGAACACCGCGCCCGGTGCGGCGAAGGCCTCGGCGTAGCCGGGTTTACCGGCCCGCCGGCGGGCCAGGATGGTGCGGGTGACCCGCCCGGTGCGCGCCAGCAGGCTCGGGAAGGCGGCGAGCGCGGCGCGCTGGTGGGCGGCCACCAGCGGCAGCCACTGCGGGGCGGGGGGCCGGGATCCGGCGGCGGGCGGCCGGGCCGGCGGACCGGGCAGCGGGGTACCGGCCGTGGTGTCGCAGAGGGTTTCCAGCAGCCGCACCGATGCGGTGCCGTCGGCCAGCGCGTGGTGGATCTTGAACACCAGCGCGACCCGGCCGTCGGCCAGCCCGTCGACGTAGCAGAGTTGCCAGGCCGGCCGGCGCCGGTCGAGGCGTTCGATGCAGAACGCGCTGATCGCGTCGCCCAGCGCCCGGTCGTCGCCGGGGGCGGCGGCGGTGGCGTGGTGCAGGTGGTAGTCCAGGTCGAGGTCCGGGCGACTCACCCACCACGGCCGGCCGAAACCCAGCCGCGGCAGCAGCAGCTGCCAGGTCAGCGGGGCGACCCGGTGGGCCAGGGCGGGCAGCGCGGCGCGGACCGCCGCGAAGGTGATCGGCTCGGTCCCGCGGCGTGGGTCGAGCACCAGCACCTTGATCGTGTGTTGCGGCTGGTCGATGCTCTCCCAGGCCAGGAAACTGTTGTCTTCGCCGGTCAATCGCCGCATGACGCCCACCCTTTCTGGTTGTGGTCTGCATCACTTGTAGCCGCCGGTTATGGCGGCAGCGACATCGTGTCTCGCCTAGCGAGACTTTCCGGCTGGGCGGCGGCGGCCGCGTCCTAGCGTGCTGGCCATGACACGGTTTATCGAGGCGGTGACGGTGACCGCGCGCAGCCTGCGGGTGCTGCGGCGGGCCGGGTTGTCGGCCGGACCCGTCGACAGCGTCCGGTCCCTCCGGGCCAGCCGCCGCTACGGCCCGTTCGCCGGGGTGATCGCCGCGGCCGCCGCCGCGACGGCGCCGCCATCGCGATCACCGACGACACCGGTGACCTCACCTTCACCGAACTGCACGACCGGGTGACCGCGCTGGCCCGGGCCTGGCGCCGCGACGGCATCGGCGCCGGCGACGTGATCGCGGTGCTCTGCCGCGACCACCGTGATCTGATCACCGTGCTGGCCGCGGCCGGGGCCAGCGGCGCGCAGTTGCTGCTGATGAACACCGGCTTCTCCGCGCCCCAACTCGCCGACGTGGCCCGCCCGGAACGGGTGACCGTGCTGGTCCACGACGCGGAGTTCACCGACCTGCTCGCCGGTCTCGACGCGGGGCTGCGCCGGTACGTCGCCCACGGCGGCAGTGGCGCCGGCTCCCTGGCGGCGCTGATCGCCGGCAGTGTCCCCGGACCGCTCGCCGTGCCGGCCCGCCCGGGCGGGCTGACCTTGCTGACCAGCGGCACCACCGGCACCCCGAAGGGGGCGCCGCGCACCAAGGCCTCCCCGCTGTTCTCCGCGCAGTTGCTGGACCGGGTGCCGCGGCGGCGGGGACACACCTGTGTGATGGCCGCGCCGATCTTCCACGGCACCGGTCTGGGGCAGGCGGTGCTGTCGCTGGCACTGGGCAACCGGCTGGTGTTGGCCCGCCGGTTCGACCCCGAGCAGACCCTGCGCGCGGTGCAGACCTACCGGGCGCAGGTGCTGGTGGTGGTGCCCACCATGCTGCAGCGGCTGCTGGCGTTGCCCGCCGAGACCCGCGCGCGCTACGACACCGCCTCGCTGGAGATCATCTTCGCCTCCGGTTCGGCGCTGCCGCCGTCGCTGGTGCAGCGCACTCTGGCCGAGTTCGGGCCGGTGCTCTACAACTTCTACGGCTCCACCGAACTGGCCGCGATGGCGGTGGCCACCCCGGCGGACCTGCAGCACGACCCGCGCACCGCCGGCCGCCCGCCGGTGGGCTGCACGGTGCGCCTCTACGACGCCGACGGCGCACCGGTGACCCAGCCCGGCCGGATCGGGCGGATCTTCGCCGGCAGCAACGTGAGCTTCGGCGGTTACACCGACGGCAGGCGCAAGGAGGCCATCGACGGGCTGCTGTCCAGCGGCGACGTCGGCCATTTCGACGAGACCGGGCGGCTCTACGTCGACGGCCGCGACGACGACATGGTGATCTCCGGCGGGGAGAACGTCTACCCGCTGGAGGTGGAGAACCTGATCTGCGGGCACCCGCAGGTCGCCGAGGCCGCGGTACTCGGCGTCGACGACGCGGAATTCGGCCAGCGGCTCAAGGCCTACGTGGTCACCGTCGGCGGGGCGGCGGTCACCACCGAGGAGATCCGCGACTACGTGCGGGCCAACCTGGCCCGCTACAAGGTGCCGCGCGACGTGGAATTCGTTGCGACGCTGCCCCGTAACGCCACCGGGAAGCTGGTTCGCACCGCGCTGGTCGGGGAGGCGGCACGTTGAGCGGCGTCGAGAACACCGTCGACTCCGCGGCGACCCGAGCGCACCAGCGCGAACTGGCCGAGCGGATGGGCGCCGCCTTCGCCGCCGTCCTGCGCGGTGACGGCGACGCCGCGGCGGTGCGCGCCAGCCTGACCGCCAGCCGCAGGCCCGCCAAACCCGTTGCGGTAGAGGAGATCATCGACCGGACCATCCCCGGCCCGGGCGGCGCGGCAGCTCTGCCGATACGTGTCTACCGGCCGCGGGGCGCCCAACCGGGCTCCGCCGGGCTGCCGGTGCTGGTCTACTACCACGGCGGCGGGTTCGTGCTGTGCGACCTCGACTCGCACGATTCGTGTTGCCGCAGGCTGGCCAACGGCGCCGGGGCGGTGGTGGTCTCGGTCGACTACCGGCTGGCGCCCGAAGCGCCGTTCCCGGCCGCGGTCGACGACGCCTGGGCCGCCCTGCAGTGGGTCGGCGGGCATCTCGACGAACTCGGCGGCGACCCGGAGCGGCTGGTGGTCGCCGGGGACAGCGCCGGCGGCAACCTGGCGGCGGTCACCGCTATGCTCGCCCGCGACCGGGGCGGGCCGCCGCTGGCCTTCCAGCTGTTGATCTATCCGGTCGTCGACCAGCGGCGCAAGACCTCGAAATCCAGCCCGCACACCGCCAGCGGCGTGCTCACCGGTGAACACATGGCCTGGTTCACCGAGCAGTACCTCGGCGTCGACGGCGACCGCTCCGACGTCCTGGTCTCACCGCTGCTCGGCGAGTTCGCCGGCCTGCCGCCGGCGCATGTGGTCACCGGGGCGCTGGACCCGCTCTGCGCCGAGGGGGAGGACTACGCCGAGCGGTTGCGCGCCGCCGGGGTGCCCGCCACCGTCACCCGCTACGCCGACGGTTTCCACGGCTTCTTCAACCTCGCCGATCACCTGCCGGTCGCCCGGGCGGCCAGCGACGACGTCTGCGCGGTGCTGCGCGCGGCACTGCGACCCGACCGGCCCCGTCCCGCGTCGCCGTCCCACCCGAATGCCTGAGGAGGCGTCATGCAACTGAGTCAGCGTCGAGCCCTGATCACCGGCGCGAGCCGCGGCCTGGGCCGAGCCATCGCCGAGGTGCTCGCCGAGCGCGGCTGCGACGTGGCGCTGGTGGCCCGCAACGCCGCCGACCTGGAGGTGCTGGCCAAGGAGCTCGACGGCAAGGCCTACCCGACCGATCTGGGCGATCCCGCGGCGGTGGAGGCGCTGATCGACCGGGTGGAGGCCGACGGCCCGATCGACCTGCTGGTCAACAACGCCGCACTCGACCGGGTGGGCCGTTTCACGGACACCAGCGCCCAGCACGTCCGGGACCTGTTGCAGGTCAACCTCGCCGCACCGATGGAGCTGTGCCGGCAGCTGATGCCGCGGCTGGTGCGGCGCGGCCGCGGGCACATCGTCAACGTGTCCTCGTTCGGGGCGATCTCGACCGGGCCCGGCGTCACCCTCTACGGCGCGTCCAAGGCGGGCCTGAGTCACTTCACCGCCGGGATCCGCTCGGAGCTGCGCGGAAAACCGGTGGGCACCACCCTCGTTCAACTCGGCGAGGTCAAAACCGACATGATCGACCAGATTCGGGCGTTCACCCCGGCCCGGCGCTCCATCGAGCGTGCCGAGCGGCTGCGGATGACCGCGCCCGCCCTGGAGCCGCGGGTGGTCGCCGAGGCCATCGCCGGCGCCGTCGAGCGCAACCGGCGCCATGTGGTGCTGCCGCGCAGCATCACCGTGATGGCCAAGTTCACCGAGTTCCCGCGCCGGGTGTCGGAGATCATGCTCACCGGCATCGACCAGGACGAGGACTAGCCGGCGATGCTGTGCGATCTGAGCGGCAAGGTCGCGATCATCACCGGAGCGGCCCGCGGGCAGGGCGCCGCCGAGGCCCGGCTGTTCGCCGCGCTGGGCGCGCAGGTGGTGCTGACCGACGTGCTGGCCGACGAGGGCAGGCGGGTGGCCGAGGAGATCGGCGCGGCGGCGCGGTTCGTCACCCACGACGTCGGCGTCGAAGCGGACTGGGCGGCGGTGGTGGACACCGCCCTGGTCGACTTCGGCCGCATCGACGTCCTGGTCAACAACGCGGCGATCTGCCGGTCGCAGCCGCTGACGGCGCAGGGCCGCGACGACTTCGACGCGATGCTGCGGGTCAACCTGATCGGGCCGTTCCTGGGCGTGCGGGCCGTCACCGGTCCGATGAGTTCGGTCGGCGGCGGCTCGATCGTCAACGTGTCCTCCCAGGCCGGGCTGCAGGGGCTGGCCGGCTACGGCGCCTACGGCGCCTCCAAGTGGGGGCTGCGTGGCATGTCCAAGGTCGCCGCGATCGAACTCGGCGCCCTCGGCATCCGGGTCAACACCGTCTACCCGGGCACCATCGACACCCCGATGGTGGCGCACCTCGACCTGGAGCGCGGCGCGGGCGGGCATCCCGGCGCACCGCTGACCCGCATCGGCACCCCGCAGGAGGTGGCCGACGTGGTCGCCTTCCTGGCCTCCGATGCCGCCTCCTACGTGACCGGCGCCGAGGTGGCCGTCGACGGCGGGGCCAGCGCCGGGCGGATGCCCACCCCGACCCGGTGAGCCGCTGCGGGTCGCCTTAGGGTCGATGCCGGAGACCAGGTGAGGAGACACATGGCGGCAGAACTGAGCTACCAGGACACCCAGCGCGAGGTCAGCACCGAGCAGGGGGTGCTGCGCTACCACGAGGCCGGGGACGGTCCGACGCTGCTGATGCTGCACGGCTCCGGGCCCGGGGTGAGCGGCTGGCGCAACTTCCGCGGCGTGCTGCCCGCCTTCGCCGAACACTTCCGCTGCCTGGTGCTGGAGTTCCCCGGCTTCGGGGTCAGCGACGACTTCGGCGGGCACCCGATGGTGACCGCGTTCGGCGCGGTCGGCCAGTTCGCCGACGCCCTGGACCTCGGCGAGGTCAGCATCGTCGGCAACTCGATGGGCGGCGGCGTCGGCATCAACTACGCGATCGGCAACCCGGACAAGGTGCGCCGGCTGGTGACCATCGGCGGGATCGGCACGAACCTGCTCAGCCCCGGCCCGGCCGAGGGCATCCGGCTGCTGCAGGAGTTCACCGACGACCCCAGCCGGGAGCGGCTGGTCCGCTGGCTGCACTCGATGGTCTACGACCCGGCGGTGGTGACCGAGGAACTCATCGAGGAACGCTGGCAGTTGGCGACCGACCCCGAGACGCTGGCCGGGGCGCGCCGGATGTACGGCAAAGAGGCCTTCGCCGCGATGACGAAGATGATGGCCCAGTCCAAGGGGCCGCTGCCGTGGGCGATGATGCACCGGGTCAAGGCGCCCACGCTGGTCACCTGGGGCCGCGACGACCGGGTCAGCCCGCTGGACATGGGGCTCATCCCGATGCGCACCATCCCCAACGCCGAGTTCCACGTGTTCCCCAACTGCGGGCACTGGACGATGATCGAGGCCAAGGACGCCTTCGAAGCGGTGGTGCTGGAGTTCCTGCGCCGGCCCTGACCGCTACCCGGAACCGACCATCAGTTCGCTGCGCGCCCAGGCGTTGTTGACGTAGCCGCCGGAATTCCACAGCGACACCGGCGATTCCGGCTGCGTCGCGCCGGTGTCATCCCAGGCGCGGGCCAGCACGCCCAGCGGGCCGGGCGCGGCGTCGACCGACAGCGACCAGTGCCGCCAGGCCCACCGGTGCTCGGCGGGCGCCAGCCGGGCGGGCTGCCAGCTCGCCGCACCGTCGGTGGAGACCTCCACCCGGGTGATGCGCCGGGTGTCCTCGGCGATCGCGTAGCCGCGCAACCGGACCGGCCCACCGTCGACCCGGGTGCCGTCGTCGGGGTCGAGGATGGCGCAGTTGAGCGGCAGGGCGGTCAGCGCGACGCCGTCGAGGCGGTAGTCGACCTGCTGAAAGTAGTTGTGGGAGGGGAAGGGCTGCACCACGATCCCGGTGACCCATTTGACGCTGCGCGCCCCGATGTAGCCGGGCACCACCACCCGCACCGGCCCGCCGTGCAGCCGCGGCAGCGCCGTCCCGTTCATCTCCCAGGCCAGCAGCACCTCCGCCGACAGCGCCTTGGCCAGCGGGATCGACGCGCCGAACGGCTGCGGGGGTGCGGCCTTGGGCGAGATGTCCGGGGCGGTGAACGCCACGTGCAGTTCGGCCTCGGGGTCGGGGTCGACGTCGGCGGCGCGCAGCACATCGGCGAGCCGGGCGCCGCGCCACACCGCGGTGGAGATCGCGCCCTGCTCCCACGGCTCCTTGTCGGGCAGGGGGCGCACCGCGGCCAGCTCGGCGCGCCGGTTGCCCGCGCACGCCAGCGTGGCCACCACCTCGTGGGCGGCGAACCGGGTGGTGAGCGCGGCGTGGTCCAGCGTGAGCGGTTCGGCGACCGCCCCGCCCACGCTCAGTTGCCACTGGTCGGCGCTGAAGTCGGGGATCGGGCCGTGGTTGCGGCAGTAGAACGCGCCGGTCGGGGTGAGCAGCGCGTCGGCGAGCACCGGGCCGGGCGGTTCGGCGTTGAACGGCGCGGTGTCGTGGACGATCAGGTCGTCGCGCTTGCCGTCCGGGATCCCCATGTCATGGGCCTACCACGGCCGTCGGGGCGGCAAACGCCGAATCGGCTCAGTTGACGCAGGGCACGCCGCTGTCCCCGCCGATCGGCTTGCCCTCGTCGGGGCTCGGTTCGCTGCTGTCGGCGTACCAGGAACTGCCGGTGGTGGTGGTCGTGGTCGTCGTGGTGGTGGTGGTGGTCATCGCCGGCGGGTAGTAGCCGGGGCCCAGGGCGACGCGGATGTGCCCGGGCGGCAGGTCGGGGTCGGGGTGGGCGGCGACGTCGATGTCGAGCAGGTCGGCCAGGGCGGCGGCGTCGGCGTCGGCGCCGGGACCGAAGTCGATCACGGTGTCGGTGGGCTCATCGTCCTCGCGGTCGCGCACCGCGGAGGTGGTGTAGCCGTGGTTGGCCAGGGCGGTGGCGACCCGGGAGGCCATGCCGGCGGTGTCCCCGGCGTTGATGACGTCGACGACGGTGTCGGGGTCGGGGCCGGTGCCGGTGGTCTCGGCGTCGTCGGTGGGCGGCGGGGCGGGGGGGATCGCGGCGGCGACCTCCGCCTTGATCGCCGCCGGGTCGACGATGTTGACGTCCTGGCCGTTGATGACGTCGTAGCGCACCACCGGCAGCGTGCGGTACTCGACGTTGCCGCCGGCGAGGGCCTCCATCCGGCGGAACTGTTCCTCACCCCACCCCGCCGACAGCACCACGTTCTTGCGGACCACCGCCATCAGCCGTTTGAGCTTGCCGAGGTCGCTGAACGTGCCGGTGTCGTTGAGCTGGTGCATCACCGAGACCAGGAAGGCCTGCTGGCGGTGGGTGCGGTCCAGGTCGCCGTTGTCCAGGCCGTGGCGTTGCCGGACGAACGCGAGCGCCTGCGCGGCGTCGAGCCGCTGGCGGCCGGCCGGGAAGTCGGCGCCGGAGTACTCGTCGTAGACGGCGTGGTTGAGACAGACCTCCACCCCGCCGAGGCTCTCGGTCAGGTCGTAGAAGCCGGCCAGGTTGACCTCGGCGAAGTAGTCGATCGGCACCCCGGTCAGGTTGCGCACCGCGCGCAGGGTGGCGGCGCGGCCGGCCTCGCGGCCCTGGGTCTCCAGCTCCTTCTGGTCGGTCACGCCCTCGTCGTAGAGCTTGTTGGCGGTGTAGGCCTTGGTCAGCCCGTAGGCCTCCTTGATCTTGATGTGGTCATAGCCCGGCACGCCGCTGAACGGGATGTAGTCGTCGCGCGGGATGGAGAACGCCACCACCCGGTCGTCGGCGCCGACGTGGACCAGGATCAAGGTGTTGGTGTTGTAGCCGCCGGCGTCGGAGTCCCCGGCGTGCAGCCGGTCGAGCACCTCGTCGGGCAGTTCGTTGCCGTCCTGGTCCTTGCGGGAGTCCAGCCCGATCAGCAGGATGTTCATCTCCCCGCCGGTCGAGTGCGGGTCGTCGGCGGTGAGCGCATCGGAGACGGTGATCCCGCTCAGCGTGCCGTGCGCCGCCCAGTACCCGGCCCCGGTCAGCGCCACCGCGCCCGCCGATACCAGCGCGGTCGCGGCGCGCAGCAGGCCCCGACCGATGCGCGACGGCTGTCGCGGCATCCGGTGACGGCCACCCGGCCGGGGCTTGGCTTGCATCAACCAAGTATGGGCCAGCGGGTCCGGCGGTTGGGTCTCGGTGCGGTCACGCCCGCACCGGTGTGACCACCTCAGTCGGCCTTCTTGCGGGGCTGGGCGCGGCGGCTCTTGTCCGGGCGGCCGGTGCGGCGCTTACGCACCCGCGAGCGCGCCAGCGACGACTTCGAGGAGCCCGGGCTCTGCCGCACACCGCGCAGCGCCAGCGGGGCCATCGACGCGGCCGCGAGCCCGGAGCCGCCGCTGGGCACGGCGATCCCGGGGTCGGGGACGGCGGGGCTGGCCGCGCTGGCCAACGTGACGGCGTCGACGTCCTCGGGGACCACCGCTCCCCAGCTCGGCGGCACCGACAGCCCGTCGACGGTGTAGGCCTCGCCCAGGGTGCCCGACGCCGGTGCCAGGTCGGCGGTCGCCGCCATCTCCGCGCTGCCTGGGGCGCCGGCCCAGGCGGGCGTGGTCGCCCCGCCGGCCGCGGCGGCGCCCGCCGGTGCAGCGCCGCCGGCGTCCGCCGCGTGCACGGCCGCCGAGATCCCGGCGAAGAGGTTCCACGCCAGGATGTTGCCGGCCGCGCCGGTGATGGTCTGCGTGCCGTTCCAGATGCCGATGTTCTGCGTCGAGTTGATGATGTCGCCGAGGAACCCGCTGACGGGGTCGGTGGCGGCCAGCGGCGTGGCCGACGGCGCGGTCAGGCCCGTCATCACCGCGGGCATGGTGCCGACCAGCTGGGAGAGCCCCGCCTGGCCGCCGCTGGCCGGGACCGCGGCCGCGGCGATCCCCGGCCCGCCGGCGGGGCCGTGCGGCGGGGTCAGCGGCTGCAGTCGGGCGGCGCCGGCCGAGGATACGGCGTAGCCGTACATCGCGCCGGCGTCTTGGGCCCACATCTCGGCGTAGAGCGCCTCGTTGGCCGCGATCGCGGCGCTGTTCTGGCCGAGCACGTTGGTCGCGACCAGGGTGGCCAGCTGTGCCCGGTTGGCGGCGATCACCGGTGGGGGCACCGTCGCCGCGTGCGCCGCTTCGAACGCGGCGGCCGAGGCCATCGCCTGCGCGGCGGCCACCTCGGCGGCCTCGGCGGTCTGGGTCATCCAGGCCAGGTAGGGGGCGAGCGCGGCGGCCATCGCCGCCGACGCCGGGCCCTGCCACTCCTCGGTGGTCAGCGCCGTGACGACCGCCTGGTAGGACGAGGCCGCGGTGCCCAGCTCGGCGCCCAGCCCGCTCCACGCGGTCGCGGCGGCCAGCATCGGTGCGGCGCCCGGGCCGGTGTAGATCGCCGTGGAGATGATCTCGGGCGGGATGGCCGCAAAGTCCATCGTGCGGTCCTTCCGCTAGATGCCCGGCGGGCGCGGGGTCAGGTTCGGCTTGACGGCGTAGCGGGACGGGCCCGCGCCGCCGCTGTCGTGTTCGGCGGCCGCGGCGGGCAGCCCGGCGGGCATGCCGGCCGCCGGGGTCTCCTCGGCGGCCACCGGGGCGGCTTCGGCGAGCGCGGCGGCCGGGTTCGGCTCCGTCGTGGGGGTCACGCCCCAACTGGGCGGCACCGATAACCGCGTCGCCGGGGCGGCCTGACCGCTGGTCGCGGCGACCTGGGTGACACCGGCGCCGCCGGTGGCGCCCAGCGGGGCTGTGGTGGCGTCCGGCTCCTGGTCGATGCCGCCGGCTTCCTGCTCCGATTCGGTGTCGGCGACCAGTTCGCTGGAGTCCAGCTGGATGAAGTCCGAGGCGGCCGAGCCGAAGTTGCTCAACTGCATGGCGCCGATAACCCCGCCGTTGCCGATGGCGGCGGCCACGATGCCGTACGGGCCGCCGTCGGCCCCGCTGAGCAGCCGCAGCGGATTCAGCGGGTTGCCCCCGGCGAGGGTGTTGCCCGCGGCGAGGGTGTTGACCGACTCGGTGGCGCCGTAGGACGCGGCGTTGGAGCCCAAGGTGTTGACCACCTGCTGGTGGATGGCCGCGGCCTGGGCGCTGACCTGCTGGTAGAGGGTGCCGTAGGCGTTGAACTGGGTGGCCTGCAACGCCGAGACGGGGTCGGCGGCCGCCGGCGCCACCCCGGTGGTCGGCCCGGCCGCGGCGGCGTTGTGGGCGGTGACCGCGGTGCCGAGACCTTCCAGGGCGCCGGCCGCCGCCAGCATCGCCTCGGGCCGGGTGGTCACGAACGACATGACTGCTCCTCACCGAAGTATCCCGGCGACGGCGCACCGGCGTTGCCTACCAGCTCAGGACACCTCCCATCGTTCCCGGGGCCGGGCTTGTCGACGGGTGGCGTTAACGGCTTCTTGACGCCGTCATACGAAATCTTGACGGTACGTTTTCACCCTGAATTGGAGCTGGACGGTTCCTGTGTGGCCGCCAGTCGGCTCGCGATCGTGACGACGCGGGTAGCCAGGTGGTCGAGCGCGTCGACGGTGGCCGCGGACGACTCGTTCCGGTTCTCCGGACCGGTCACATGCCCCACGCCGTAGGGGTTGCCGTCGCTGAACTTCACCTCGTCGGTGTAGCCCGGCGGCACCAGGATCCCGCCGAAGTGCATCAGCGAGATGTACAGCGCCAGCAGGGTGGACTCCTGGCCGCCGTGGACGGTTTGGCTGGAGGTGAACCCGGCGTAGACCTTGTCGGCCAGCCGGCCCTTGGCCCACAGCCCGCCCAGGGAGTCGATGAAGGTGCGGAACTGTGCGGTCGGTGAGCCGAAGCGGGTGGGGGAGCCGAAGATCACCGCGTCGGCCCAGACGATGTCGTCGCCGGTGGCGGCCGGCAGGTCCTTGGTGGCCTCGTAGTTGGCGGTCCAGGCCGGGTTGTGGGCGAACTCGGCCGGGTCGCGGGTCTCGGCGATGTGGCGCAGCCGGACCTCGGCGCCGGCCGCTTCGCCCGCGCGGGCGACCCGGTCGGCCATCGCGGTGCCGTGCCCGGTCGCGGAGTAGTAGATCACTGCCAGTTTGGTCATCGTGAACCTTTCGTCGGAGGGGATGGGGTCAGGTGTCGTCACCGAGGAGGCGTTGCATCTCGGTGAGGTTCTCGGTGAAGGTGTCGCGGCGGGTGCGGGGTCCGCAGGCCTGCAGCAGCCGGGTGAAGTCGCCGGCGGCCCGCTCGATCCGCTCGGCGAGCGCCGAGCCGGTCTGCCCGCCGCCGAAATCCCCGGTGGCGGCGTAGACCGTGGTGGGGGAGACGATCGCGTGCAGGTAGGAGAACATCGGGCGCAGCGCGTGTTCGAGCACCAGGGAGTGCCGCTCGGTGCCGCCGGTCGCCGCGATCAGCACCGGCATCTCCGCCAGGCTCTCCGCGGGCAGCACGTCGAAGAACGACTTGAACAGCCCGCTGAACGAGGCGTTGAACGCCGGGGTGACCGCGATCAGGCCGTCGGCCCCGGCGACCGTCTCGAACGCCGATTCCAGTTCGGCGGAGGCGAACCCGGTCAGCAGCATGTCCATGATCGCGCGGCCCAGCTCGCGCAGCTCGACCACCGTGACCTGCGCCGTCACCCCGTCGGCGGCCAGCGCCGAGCGGGCGGCGTCGCCGAGCCGGTCGGCCAGCAGCCGGGTCGACGACGGGTCCCGCAGCCCGCTGCTGATCACCGCGAGCCGGGTCATGCCGACCGCTCCACGGTGGCGGTGTGCGCGGCGCGCAGCAGCGACTCGTGGGTGGGGGCGTCGGGCACGTGCTCGGGGCGACCGACGGCGAACTCCTTGCGCAGCACCGGGATCACCTCCTCGCCGAGCAGGTCGAGCTGCTCGAGCACGGTCTTGAGCGGCAGCCCGGCATGGTCGACCAGGAACAGCTGGCGTTGGTAGTCGCCGACGTAGCCGCGGAAGCTCAGCGTCTTGTCGATCACCTGCTGCGGTGAGCCGACGGTCAGCGGGGTCTGCTCGGTGAACTCCTCCAGGCTCGGCCCGTGCCCGTAGACCGGGGCGTTGTCGAAGTAGGGCCGGAACTCGTTGACCGCGTCCTGGCTGTTGGGGCGCAGGAACACGTGCCCGCCCAGCCCGACGATGGCCTGGTCGGCCGCGCCGTGGCCGTGGTGTTCGAACCGTTGCCGGTAGAGCTGGACCATCCGCTTGGTGTGCGACGGCGGCCAGAAGATGTGGTTGGCGAAGAAGCCGTCGCCGTAGAACGCCGCCAGCTCGGCGACCTCCGGGGTGCGGATCGAGCCGTGCCAGACGAAGGGCGGCACCCCGTCGAGCGGGCGCGGCGCCAGGGTGAAGCCCTGCAGCGGGGTGCGGTACTTGCCGGTCCAGTCGACGACGTCTTCGCGCCACAGCCGGCGCAGCAGCCGGTAGTTCTCCACGGTGAGCGGCATCGCGGTGCGGATGTCCTGGCCGAACCACGGGTAGACCGGCCCGGTGTTGCCGCGGCCCAGCATCAGGTCGACGCGGCCGTCGGCCAAATGCTGTAGCACGGCGTAGTCCTCGGCGATCTTGACCGGGTCGTTGGTGGTGATCAGCGTGGTCGCGGTGGACAGCTGAATGTGTTCGGTCTGCCCGGCGATGTAGCCCAGCAGCGTCGTCGGGGAGGACGGCACGAACGGCGGGTTGTGGTGCTCGCCGGTGGCGAAGACGTCCAGGCCCACCTCCTCGGCCTTCTTGGCGATGGTGACGGTCGCTTTGATCCGTTCGGCCTCGGTGGGGGCGCGTCCGGTGGTGGGGTCGGGGGTGACATCCCCGATGGTGAAGATCCCGAATTGCATGCCCGGCATTGCTGCCTCCTATCGTCACACTAAGTAGTTGACTCAACAACTACAGTACGGCGGTCGGATATTCCCGGCAAGTGCCCGTTCGGCGATACCTCGCGGGGCACGGCGGTCGGGAAGTAGTATCGGAGGCAACAATCGCGGTGGTGGGAAGGAGGCCGGCGGAATGCCCTGGCTCAGCGATACCGAACAGCGCATGTGGCGCGGCTACCTCGACAGCACCCGACTGCTGTTCCGGGCACTGGACCGCCAGCTCGCCGAGGAGCACGACATCACCTTCGCCGACTACGAGGTGCTGGCGCTGCTCTCCGAACAGCCCGAGCGCCGCATGCGGCTGAGCGAGCTGGCCGACGCCACCGTGACCACCCGCAGCGGGGTCACCCGCGCGGTGAGCCGGCTGGCCGAGGCCGGCTGGGTGCGGCGGGTGAAATGCGAGGAGGACCGGCGGGGCTTTTTCGCCGAACTCACCGACGCGGGTGCGGCGAAGCTGGACTCGGCGAGCCCGGGGCATGCGGCCGCCGTGCGGGCCCACCTGTTCGACCTGCTCAGCGCCCGCGACGTCGAGCTGTTCGCCCACGCGTACGCCCAGATCCGCGAACACCTGATGGCGACCGCATGACCACCGGCGGCGGGGCGCCGCAGTTGCCCGGCACCGGCCGGGTGGAGGCGTTCAGCGACGGGGTGTTCGCGATCGCGGTCACCCTGCTGGTGCTCGATTTGAAGACCCCCGCCCACGAGCCGGGCGAGTTGCTGTCCGGGCTGGTGCGGCAATGGCCGGCCTATGCCGGCTACCTGGCGTCGTTCCTGGCGGTGGCAGTGATCTGGCTCAATCACCACCAGGCCTTCGTCGGAATTCGCCGGGTGGACTGGGGTGTGCACCTGGCCAACCTGGCGCTGCTGTGCACCACCGCGCTGCTGCCGTTTCCCACCGCGGTGATCTCCCAGGCCTTCATCGACGGGGTTGACACCCCCGACGCGCGGACCGCGGTGGCGCTGTATGCCGGGATCGCGACCGCGATGTGCGTCAGTTGGCTGCTGCTCTACGACCAGGTGCACCGCCGCAGCAACTGCCTGATGGAAGACGGCGACGACCCGGCCGCGTTCGGCGCCAGCCGCAAGCGGGCGCTGATCGGCATCGTCGCCTACCTCGGCGGCGGTCTGATCGGGGTGCTGTGGGCGCCGCTGGCCGCGCTGGTGGTGTTCGTCGTGATGCCGGTGTTCTACGGGCTGACGCTGAGCCGGGCGGGATCGCGGTGGCGGGTGGTCAAGGGCGAGTCGCGGCCGTAGTTAGGCAGACGGTCGCCGCGATCGACAGCGCCAGGTAGGCGGCCGGGAACGGCAAGCATCGGCGAAGTCGGCCGGGCGGCGTGGTTTGCCATGAAGTGTGCGTACTGCTCCTCGGCGACCCAGTACTCGATGTTCGAGAGCCTCCGTCGGATTGAACGGTTTCGAGAACCTGGTCAGACCCTGTAGTTCGCGTGAGTTATCTATGACTGTCGGCAGAATACGGGTATAGCATGGTCAACGGTCATGATCCAACCGCCCGAGCTGTGATCCAGGTCACTGTTTTCGATAAATTTCCCGGGCAAATCCTTGAATGTTCGGGCGACGTGCGAAGTTTCTTGTCATTGGGAAGTTTCTTGTCATTGGTCTGGCTCTCGACGGGCCAGGAGTCTGAGGAACTCGCGGTTGATGAACAGTCTGTCCCGGCCGATCTTGACATCCTGCAGCATCCCGGCCTCGGAAAGCGCTCCGAGCCAGGCGGTCGCCGTCGGGCGTGACACGCCGCAGCGACGCACCACGGTGTTGATTCGGCAGTACGGCTGCTCGAAGAGGACCGACTGAAACTCCGCGTCGGCGCCGCCCTTGGACACAGCCCTGGCTCGATGGCTGAAGTTTTCTTGCAACTCTCTGATGGCCTCGATCTTCCGGAGTGTGTACCGCGATGTCTGCTCGATGCCGGCTAGGACGTACAGCACCCATTCCTCCCACGCAGACTCGGCGGTAACGGCGAGGAGAAGTCGGTAATAGTCATTCTTGGTGTCGATGATGTAGCGAGACAAGTACAGGACCGGTAGCCGCAAAAGGCCTGCGTCAACCAGCATCAGCACGTTGAGAATCCGCCCTGTTCGCCCGTTGCCGTCAGAGAACGGGTGGATGGCTTCGAATTGATAGTGGGCTGCAGCCATGCAGACAAGCGGATCCATGTCATCGTCGGCATGGACGAACTGCTCCCACTCGGAGAGTTTCTGGAGGATCACCTCGCGGCCCTCGGGCGGGCTGTAGATGACCTCGTTGGTGGTTGGGTTTGCGATTCGTGTGCCGGGGAGCGCTCGAACCACCATTTCACGCCCCTTGATGATGCTGCATACCGCCGCCGCGGTTGCCGCGGTGAGGCGCCGCTGTACGACGAGGTCGAATCCCGCCCTGAGCGCGGTTCGGTATCGCAGCGTCTCCCTCGTGGCGGCATCGGCTCCGGCGTCGTCATCGAGGTGGCGAAATAGCTCGTCAGTAGTGGTGACGATGTTTTCGACCTCGGAGCTTGCTTGGGCCTCGAGCACGGGCAGCGAGTTGATCAGAACCGTGGGATTGGGGATTGATACAACGGCTTGGTCCAACTGGCCGAGGGCGGTGTTGGCGCCGATCGCAGCCTTGAGGACCCGCTTGGTCTCAAGCTCAGCTGCCTTCGGCGGCGCAGGAAGGTCGTTGTACGGGCGGTCGTACCGCCAGTTGGTCATGAGCCAAACAGTGCCAGCACCCGCATGATATGTAAAGAAATAGGGGAAATATTTACTCTTTCGAGCAACATGCAAAGTTGGTTCATATTCGGAAGTTGGCCGTAACTGCAGGTGAGGCGGTTCAGCGGGTGCCCGGGCACGCATCGACGGCTATGCTGCGCTGACCTGCGCGAACGCGGTCAGAAACTTTGAGCCCCCTGTCAGGATTGAACTGACGACCGCTCGCTTACAAGGCGAGTGCTCTACCGCTGAGCTAAGGAGGCGGGTCTAGCCGGCCTCAGTGTAATGGTGGCCCGGACACGGCCGGGGTCCGCTCAGGGCAGCTCGGTGCTCGGCCCCGCGCTGGTGGGGGCGCCGGTGTCCTCCTCGATGACCCGCGTCGAGCGCACCGACCGGCTCGAGGACCGCCGCGAGCCGGCCCGCCGCGGCAGCAGCGGGATGCGGTCGGCGATGTTGGACAGCGGGTTGACCACCATGGTCAGCGCGATCACCGCCTCCTGCAGGGTCTCGATCGCCGGTTCCAGCGCCTCCATACCCGGGGCCAGCCTGCCGAGGGTGTCGGCGACGTCAGCGAGCTGTTCCAGCGGGCCGTTGCGCGCGGTGAGCTTGTCGACCAGCCCGCCCTCGGCCAGCAGCCGGTCGGCGAGCCCGTCCTCGGCCAGCACCCGTTCGATCAACCCGTCCTCGTCGAGCAGCTGGTCGACCAGCCCGCCCGGTTGTAGGGCACGCTGCAGCCCGCCGCCCTCCTGGGTGAGCCGATCGATCACCCCGCCGGGGGCGGTGAGCTGGTCGACGATGCCGTCCTCGGCCAGGAGCCGGTCGATCGGCCCGCCGGCGGCCAGCGCCCGACCCAGCGGGGCATCGTCGTCGAGCAGCCGGGCCAGCCGGTTGGCCCGCCCGATCGCCTCCTCGAGGCCGAACATGCCGGTCATCGACGTCGCGGGCATCCCCTCGCTGTCGTCGCCGAGCGCCCGCTTGGTGAACCCGAGCGCGACGCCGGCCACCTCCAGGCCGGCTTCGGCGGCGGCAAGCCCGATGCGCGCCGGCGCCAGCATTGCCGAGGTGACGTTTTTGCCCAGGTCCATGCCCGCCAGTCTAGGGCCGGATAGCGGCGATTATCGCCGGATCCATCGACCGCTCCCCGGCCGCGAACTAGACTTCACAGCAGATGCACAGCTGTTGCCAAAGGTATGTTCACGCGCATACGAGCGAATAGACGTTATGACAGCACAAGTGGCAGAACACGTCGATCCGGAAGCCCGGATCCTGGTCGTCGACGATGAGGAGAACATCGTCGAACTGCTGTCGGTCAGCCTCAAGTTCCAGGGGTTCGAGGTGCATACCGCGGCCAACGGCCCGGCGGCCCTCGACCGCGCCCGCGAGGTGCGTCCCGACGCGGTGATCCTGGACGTGATGATGCCCGGCATGGACGGTTTCGGGGTCCTGCGCCGGCTGCGCGCCGACGGGATCGACGCCCCCGCGCTGTTCCTCACCGCCCGCGACGCGCTGGCCGACAAGATCACCGGGCTGACCCTCGGCGGCGACGACTACGTCACCAAGCCGTTCAGCCTGGAGGAGGTGGTGGCGCGGCTGCGGGTCATCCTGCGCCGCACCGGCAAGGGCACCGAGCAGCCGCGCAACAGCCGGCTGAAGTTCGCCGACATCGAACTCGACGAGGACACCCACGAGGCGTGGAAGGCCGGGGAGCCGGTGTCGCTGTCGCCGACCGAGTTCACCCTGCTGCGTTACTTCATGATCAACGCGGGCACCGTGCTCAGCAAACCGAAGATCCTCGACCACGTGTGGCGCTACGATTTCGGCGGCGAGGTCAATATCGTCGAGTCCTATGTCTCCTATCTGCGCCGCAAGATCGACACCGGGGAGAAGCGCCTGCTGCACACGCTGCGCGGCGTGGGATACGTGCTGCGCGAACCGCGTTAGCCGATGAACCCGGACCGGCACCGGGCACTGCCGCTGCGGGTCACCCTCGTCGCCGCCACCCTGGTCCTGGTCGCGCTGGGCCTGCTCGGTTCCGGGATCGCGGTCACCTCGATCCTGCGGCACAACCTGATCGCCCGCGCCGACCAGGCGTTGCTGACCGCCTCGCACAGTTGGGCGCAGATCCCGCGCCGGCTGCCGCCGCGCCCGCCGGAAGACCCCAACGCCGGCCGCCCACCCTCGAAGTTCTACGTGCGCGGGGTGGCGCCCGACGGTCGGGTCTGGCTGGCCGGCAACGACCATGTCGCCGAACCCAAACTGCCCGCCGACAACGACGTCGGCCCCGAACCGGTCACCGTCCGCTCGCTGGGCCGCTCGGATGTGACGTGGCGGGCGATGACCGTGCGCGCCTCCCGCGGTGAGGTGATCACGGTGGCCACCGACCTCGCCGACGTGCAGTCGACGGTCCAGGCGCTGGTCTGGTCCCAAGTCGGGATCGGCACGGCGGTGCTGCTGATCCTCGGTGTGGTCGGCTACGCGGTGGTCGCCCGCAGCCTGCGCCCGCTGGCCGAGGTGGAGCAGACCGCCGCGGCCATCGCCGCCGGGCAGGTGGACCTGCGGGTTCCCGAACGCGACACCCGCACCGAGGTGGGCCGGCTCTCCGCCGCGCTCAACGGGATGCTGGCCCGGCTGCAGCGCGCCGTCGCCGACTCGGAGTCCTCGGCCGAGCAGGCCCGCCACTCCGAGGACCGGCTGCGCCGGTTCATCACCGACGCCAGCCACGAGCTGCGCACCCCGCTGACCACGATCCGCGGCTTCGCCGAGCTGTACCGGCAGGGCGCGGCCGACGACGTGGAGACGCTGATGCACCGCATCGAAAGCGAGTCCCGCCGGATGGGCCTGCTGGTCGAGGACCTGCTGCTGCTGGCCCAGCTCGACGCGCACCGGCCGCTGGAGCAACGCCGGGTGGACCTGTTGTCGCTGGCCAGCGACGCGGTGCACGACGCCCAGGCGGTCGCCCCGCAGCGCACGATCACGCTGAACCTCGCCGACGGCCCGGGGCTTCCGGAGGTGCTCGGCGACGAGGCCCGGCTGCGCCAGGTGTTGGGCAACCTGGTCTCCAACGCGCTGCAACACACCCCGGAGGACGCTGCGATCGCGGTGCGGGTGGGCACCGACCGCGACCACGTGATCCTCGCCGTCGCCGACACCGGCCCCGGCATGAGCGAACAGGACGCCGCCCGGGTGTTCGAGCGGTTCTTCCGCGCCGACTCCTCGCGCACCCGCGCCAGCGGCGGCGCCGGGCTGGGCCTGCCGATCGTCGACTCGCTGGTGCGCGCCCACGGCGGCGAGGTCAGCGTGATCACCGTGCCCGGCCAGGGCTGCACCTTCCAGGTGCGGCTGCCGCGGGCGGGTTAGCCCAGCTCGGCCAGCGCGGCCTTGATCTTGGCCTGCGCCTCGTCGAGGGATTCCGGGGAGGGGTTGCGGTCGACGTTGGCGAAACCGAAGTCGGCGAGGTTGCGCGCCGGGAAGACGTGCACGTGCAGGTGCGGCACCTCCAGCCCGGCGATGATCACCCCGGCCCGCTCGGCGTCGAAGGCGGCGCAGACCGCCTTGCCGATGCGCTGGGCGACCGCCATGACCCGCCCGAACACGGCGGTGTCGATGTCCTGCCACTGGTCGATCTCGGCGCGCGGCACCACCAGCGTGTGCCCCTGGGTCATCGGCTCGATGGTCAGAAACCCCACCACCTCGTCGTCTTCGTAGACGAAGCGGCCCGGCAGTTCGCCGTTGATGATCTTGGTGAAAACGGTGGCCATGACCACCAGGGTAGGCGGGGTACTACCCGGCGGCGCGGACCGGCGCGGCGCGGCCCGCCCCGGCGCGCAGGAACTGCCCGGTGCGCTGCACCCCGAGCACCTCGGTGGGCGCCCCGGCGCGGAACACCGCCCGGCCCGCCACCAGCACCGCGTCGACGGCCGCGTCGTTGCGGTTGACCATCCGCGACAGGCCGCCGTACTGGGCGACCGGTGCTTCGGCATAGCCGTCGAGGGTCTCGTCGAGCGCGTCGGGGTTGATCACCACCAAGTCGGCGCGGTCGCCGACCCGCAGGTGCCCGGCGTCGATGCCGTACCAGTCGGCGAGCTCCCCGGTGAGCCGATGCACCGCCTGCTCCACCGTCAGGAACGGCTGCCCGGCGCGTTCGGCGTCGACGACGTGGCGCAGCAGCCGCAGCCCGAAGTTGTAGAAGGCCATGTTGCGCAGGTGCGCACCGGCGTCGGAGAACCCGAACTGGATCCCGGGATCGGCCGCGAGGGTGCGGAGCACCTCCGGGCGGTGGTTGGAGATCGTGGTGCGCCAGCGCACCGCGGTGCCGTACTCGACCACCAGGTCTAAGAACGCGTCCACCGGGTGCAGCCCGCGGTCGACGCCGACCTGCCCGAAGGTCTTGCCTAGCACGCCGGGGTCCGGGCAGGCCACGATCTCGGCGTCGAAGAAATCCCGGTGCCACACCCGGGTGCCGAACCTGGTGTCGTAGTCCTTGCGGAACCGGCGGCGGTAGCGTTCGTCGCGCAGCAGTTCGTTGCGGGCCACCTCCTCGCTGAGGTGCAGCGCGGCGGCGCCGGAGCCGAACTCCTCGAAGACCACCAGGTCGATGCCGTCGGCGTAGACCTCGAACGGCACCGGCAGGTGCTGCCAGCGGAAATCCCCGCCGAGGGCGTTGACCAGCCGCGCCAGCGGCCCGACCGTCCGGATCGCCAGCGGGTTGGCTTTGATGTCGGCGGCCGAGAGCAGGCTGGTCTTGAGCTTGGCGCGGAAGAACCCCAGCGACTGGGCGAGCTGGGAGAGCACGTTGAGCGGGTTGGAGATGTCCGGCCCGGACTGCAGCACCCGCCCGCTGCGGCGCAGTAGCGCTTTGAGCCGGCGCAGCTCACCGGGTTTGGCGTAGGTCGACGGCAGGGTCCGCGACCGGCAGGTCTCGCCGTCGATCTTGTCGAAGAGCAGCTGCTGGGAGGACATCCCGACGAACCCGGCGTCCAGCGCGTCGGCGACCATCGTCGTCATCCGGTCCAGCTCGGCGCGGGTGGGTCGCACGTCGGCGCGGGTGGCGCGGTCCAAACCCATTGTCGCCACCCGGATGTCGGAGTGGCCGATGAACGCGGCCAGGTTCGGCCCGAGTGCCAGTTGCTCCAGCGCGGCGATGTACTCGCCCGGGCCGGTCCAGGTCTTGTGCGCGTCCACCGCGCGCAGCACATGCCGGCGGGGGATGGCCTCGACCCGACCGAACAGGTCCCCGGCGTCGGAGCCGCCGACGTGCACCGTCGACAGTGAGCAGGAGCCGAGGAAGACGGTGGTCACCCCGTGGCGCAGCGACTCGGCCAGCGACGGGCCGTCGAGCACCTCGATGTCGTAGTGGGTGTGGATGTCGATCAGCCCGGGCAGCACCCAGCGCCCGGTGGCGTCGACCACGTCCGGGCAGCCGGTCTCGTCGAGGGGTTCGGGGCTGACGGTCGCCACCCGGCCGTCGCGGATGCCGAGGTGTCGCAGTTGTGACGGCGCCCCGGTGCCGTCGAACCAGCGACCGTTGCGGATAATTGTGTCGTACGTCACGTGGCCCATCACACCCGCGGAGTCGACGGGTGTCAAGGTAGGGGCGGGATACCCGAAGGATCAGGAGTGCCGTGGCCGACACCGTTCAAGAACTGCTCAACGACCGGGCCGCTGACGACAGCGTCGGCGTGAAATACGGTGACCGGCAATGGACGTGGCGTGAGCACCTGGGTGAGGCCGCCACCGTCGCGGCGGCGCTGCTAAAGCTGGCCGACCCGGCGCGGCCGATGCACGTCGGCGCGCTGCTGGGCAACACCCCGGCAATGCTGACCCAGATGGCCGCCGCCGGGCTGGGCGGCTACGTGCTGTGCGGCATCAACACCACCCGCCGCGGATCGGCGCTGCTGCACGACATCCGCCGCGCCGACTGCCAGATCCTGGTCACCGACGCCGAACACCGCCCGCTGCTCGACGGGCTGGACCTGTCCGGGATCACGGTGCTGGACACCGGCACCGAGCAGTGGGCCGAGTTGCTGGCCGCCGCCCCCGCGCTGACCCCGCACCGGCGCGCGGAGGCGATGGACACCTTCATGATGATCTTCACCTCCGGCACCAGCGGTGAGCCCAAGGCGGTGCAGGTCTCGCACTTCATGGTGCTGGTGGCCGGGCAGACCCTGGTGGAGCGGTTCGCGGTCACCGCCGCCGACACCTGCTATCTGGCGATGCCGCTGTTCCACTCCAATGCGCTGGTGGGCGGCTGGGCGGTCGCGTTGGCCTCCGGCGCGGCGATGGCCCCGGCCCGGTTCTCCGCCACCGGTTTCCTCGACGACATCCGCCGCTACGGCGCCACCTACATGAACTACGTCGGCAAGCCGCTGTCCTACATCCTGCGCACCCCTGAACGGCCCGATGACGCCGACAACCCGCTGCGGGTGGCGTTCGGCAACGAGGCCGGCGACCGCGACATCGCCGAGTTCGGCCGCCGGTTCGACCTGACGGTCTGGGATGCGTTCGGCTCCACCGAGAACGCGGTCATCGTCACCCGCGAACCGGGCACCCCGCCCGGCTCGATCGGTAAGGGCTTCGCCGGGGTGGCGATCTACGACAGCGCCACCGGAACCGAGTGTGCGGTCGCCCGATTCGACGCCGACGGCGCGCTGCTCAACGCCGACGAGGCGGTGGGTGAGCTCGTCAACACCGCCGGCGCCGGGTTCTTCACCGGCTACTACAACGACGCGGAGGCCACCGCGCAGCGCACCCGCGACGGCATCTACTGGTCGGGCGACCTGGCCTACCGCGACGCGGACGGCTGGATCTACCTGGCCGGGCGCACCGCCGATTGGATGCGGGTCGACGGGGAGAACCTCGCCGCCGCCCCGATCGAGCGGATCCTGTGCCGCTGCGAGCAGATCAACCAGGTCGCGGTGTATGCGGTGCCCGACGAGGCGGTCGGCGACCAGATCATGGCCGCGCTGGTGCCGGCCGGAGAGCTCACCCCCGCCGCGTTTGAGCAGTTCCTGGCCGCCCAGCCCGACCTGTCACCCAAAGCGTGGCCGCGCTATGTGCGGATCACCGCGGCGTTGCCGGCCACCGCCACCCACAAGGTGCTCAAACGCCAGCTGATCGCCGAGGGCGCCAGCGCCGGTGACGGCGAGTTATGGGTGCGCGAGGAGCGGGGGACCAGCTACCGGCGGGCCTGAATGCGGTCGAGGGTCTGGTCGAAGAGGGCATCGAACGTCTGCTGGTGACCGGCGCTGCCCGACCCGGCGAGGATCAGGTTCGCGGCGCGGGCGTAGGAATAATACTCGGTGGTGGGCGGGTCCTCGCCGGTGTCGGTGGTCACCGCGTACCGGAAGCGCCGCGGCCCGTCGGCGGGATCGGAGTCCTCGAGGATCTCCACGGTGTAACGCCAGTCGAACCGGGCGGTGGCCCACTCGGTGTGGCGGCAGCGCGTCACCAGCGCGACCATGTCCTCGAATCCCGCGGGTCGGTATTCACGTTCGAGGAAGAACCGGATGTCACTGCCGTCATGGGTTTTCGCCGGGTCGGTCAGGTCGCGGGCGGTGGATTTCGCCACCCGCGACCCGCCGGTGTGCACCATCGTGATGATGCGGTCGCAGCCCGGCGGGGTGAAGCCCCCGATCGATCCCGGGCCGGGTGAACTGCCGCGCCGGGAGTAGCCGAAGAAGGGCGGATCGTCGCTGGCATAGGCGGGAACATCCCGGCCGCTTCCGGTGAGCACCCAGTCCGGCGGCAGATCCTCCGCGCCGGGCAGCAACGCGGCGAGTTCGTCGTCGCTGAGCGCGGCGAGACCGGGCGCCAGCGGGTCCGGCCCGCGGTGGTGTTCCCGCCAGGAGTGCACCGTGGCGGGCACGGTCACGGCGATCGCGGCGGCGGCCAGGAGGCAGAGCATGGCCGCGGCCAGCCAGGCGCGGCTGCGGGCGCTCATAACGCCTGTAGCCGTTCGGCGGCTTGGTCGGCGAGCCGGGCGGTCAGCTCCCGGTCCTCGCCGGTCAGGGTGGTCGAGGTCTCCAGCAGCAGCCCGCGCACCGCGTAGTAGCGCACGGCGAAGGTCACCGCGGCGGCCTCCCCGGCGCCAACCGGGACGTACCTGCGGGTCACCACGAGACCTTCCGCGGCGGTCGGGTCCTCCTCGAGGACGGTGGTGACCTCCCGGTCATGGGTGGCGCCGCTCATCGGGTCGGTGGCGCGAACCCGGTAGGTGCCGCATTCCGCCAGCCAGACGCGGTACCCGGCGAGCAGGCTCGCCGGATCGGTCGGCGCGGTGAGCTGGAAGTAGGCGATCGGGCCCGGGTCGGGCTGCTCTCCGGTGGCGGCGGCATCGGGTGGTGCGACCAGGTCGGCGCGCAACATCGCCGAGGGCCGCTCGGCGCGGGCATAGCCGATGTAGCTGCCGGTCGCGGTGAAGAGCGCGGGCAACTCGCCGCATTGGGCCGGGGTGTAGACCGGCGCGGGATCGCGAGGCCAGCCGCCCGGTGCGGCGTCGGGTGGCTCAGCCCAGCCCAGCGGACCCGACACCGAGTAGTGCCAGTCGGCCGGGAAGTCGGCGGTCGACGGCAGCGCCCCGGCGAGCACCCAGTTCGACCGGCCGACCAGATCAGGCGCCGGTGCCGCGCTGACCAGCACGAACGCCCCGCAGATCCCGAGCACGGCCAGTGCGGCCGCTGCCAGAATCCGCGGTCCGCCGCGGCGTGCCGGTGTCACAAGTCATCACGGTAATGCAGACCGCCGGTGGCTCACCGCGGGAGAATGGCCGCGATAGTCCCTGAGATCGACAGCTTTTCGGGGAAAAACCCGGATATTTTGGCCTATAGCTCCGTCTGGACGTCGATTTCAGGGATGACTCGGCGACCCGGCCGGTTTTCGCGGGTGCAGCAGCGCGTCCAGCTCCTCGAGCGACCACGGCGGATTGTCGTGATGGTCCCGAAAACCGAGGATCGCCGGTGTGGGGCGGGGGAATTCACCGACGAAGCCGCCGGCGGCGATGAACACCCGGCCGGTGATGCCGGCGGCGCGGTCGCTGACCAGGTAGGCGTACAGCGCGGCCGCGTACTCCGGCGGGCCCGCGTCGAGGGCGCCCCGGGCGCTGAGGTCGTCGAGCAGGCCGCGCCGGTTCAGCTCCGCGATGTGGGCCTCGTACTCCGGTCCGGTCGACAGCCGGGTTTTCGCGCCCGGGCAGACCACGTTGGCCCGCACGTGGTGTTCGAGCAACTCGGCGGCGATCGCGGCGGTCAGCGCGTTGACCGCACCCTTGCCCGCCGGATATCCGGTGCCGCCGTAGTCGCCGAGGAACGCGAACGAGCCGGTGTTGACGATCGCCCCGCCACCGGCGGCCACCATCTTGGGGGCGGCGGCGCGGCAGGTCTGAAACACCGTGCCCAGGTGGGCATCGAGCAGTTCGGCGAACTGCGCACCGGTCACGGTGAGGATCGATGAGCCGGGCGGTTCGGCGATGCCGGCGCAGTTGACCAGGATGTCGATGCGCCCGAACTCGGTCACGCAGGTGTCGATCAGCCGGTCGGCCACCGTGGGATCGGCCGGGGAGCCGGCGACCCCGACGGCTTCGGGTAGGCCCGCCGCGGCGGCCGCCACCGCCGCCGGGTCTCGGCCGTTGACCACGACCTTGGCGCCCTGCTCGGCCAGCAGGGCGGCCACGGCGGCGCCGATGCCGCGGGAGCCGCCCACCACGACGGCGGCCCGGCCGTCCAGCGCCGGGCTCACTCCTCTTTACCGAAGGTCATCACGTCCATGTTCCAGTAGCCGCGCAGGTTGGTCAGCAGCCCGGCGTCGTCGACCCGGTAGGTGAACACGCCGCGCACGGTCGAGGTGAAGCCGCCCTCGAACTTGCTGTGCAGCTTGAGGATGTGGGCGACCTCGTTGGGTGAGCTGGACGGGAAGGTCTCCTCGCAGGTGATGGTGAGGTTGTTGGTGGCGATGTTGGTGTCGAAGAAGGTCGACACCGCGTCCTTGCCGCGCACCCCGGTGCCCTCGGGGTTGGTGATCGCCTTGCCGATCGGGTCCTCGATCGTGACGTCGTCGGCCATCAGCGCCAGCCAGCCGGCCTTGTCGCGGGCCTGCGCGCAGCGCCAGGAGGCCTGCGAGGCGGCCAGTGCGGGGGTGGGTTCGGTCATATCCGCTCCAATCGGTGAGTGGGTGCTACTCGACATGGGTTTTGCTCGGTTGATCACAGCGCGCACGCGGCGCGGGCGCCGTCCTCGGTGGCCTTCCGGATCAGCCCCAGCCCGGTGCAGTCCCCGGCGGTGTGCACCGGGGTGTCGGGCAGCCGGGCGGTCAGATCGTCGGCGAGGGTGGTGTCGGCCTCCAGCCCGCCGGCGAGCACGACGTCGTCGGCGGACAGGGTGCGCGGGGTGCCGCGCGCGGGGGTGAACACCACGCCGTCGGTGGTGATCTCGTCGACGGTGACGCGCACGTGCACGCTCACCCCGAGGCGGTCCAGCCGGTCGGTCTCCTCGGTCTTGCGTTTCTCGCCGATCTCCGGGGCCAGCACCTTGCCGGTCTCCAGGATCGTCACCAGCCGGTCGCGGGCGGCCAGGAACTGGGCGAGTTCGAGGGCCACCAGATCCCCGCCGATGATCACCACCCGCCGGCCCAGCGGCATCCACACCCGCGAGGCCGCCCGCAGCAGTCGCGGCGCGACCAGGTGTTGGCGCCGCCCAGCGAACCAGTCCCGCAGGTTGGCCCCGGTGCGCACGTGCGGCAGGCTGGCACCGGGCACCGGCGGCACCACCACCCGCCCGCCGGTGGCCACCACCACCGCCTCGGGCTCCAGCGCGGCGACCGCGGCGGCGGTGACGTCGCGATTGAGTTCCACCTGCACGTCGCTGCGGTGGATCTCGTCGCGCAGATAGGTCAAAAACGGCTGGTTGGCCGGGTGCAGCACCGACGCCCACTGCAGCGCCCCGCCGAGGCGGGCGTCGCGCTCGAAGAGGGTGACGCGGTGGCCGCGGGCGGCGGCCACCCGGGCGGCTTCCATCCCGGCCGGGCCACCGCCGACCACCACGACGCGTTTGGCCCGCACGGCGGGCCGGATCGCCAGCTCGGCCTCCTTGCCGGTGCGCGGGTTGACCGCGCAGTCCACCGAGAAGCGTTGCTCCATCGCGTCGATGCAGTTCTCACATGAGATGCAGCGGCGCACCCGCTCGGCGTGCCCGGCGGCGAGTTTGGCGGGCAGGTCGGGGTCGGCCAGCAGTGGGCGGCCCATCGCGATGAAGTCGGCGCGCCCGTCGGCGAGGATCTGTTCGGCGCGGTCGGGGTCGTGGATGCGCCCGACGGCGATCACCGGCACGTCGACGGCCTGCTTGACCGCCGTGGCCGCGCCGACGTTGAGGGCGTCGCCGTCGTCGGCGCCGTTGACCATGCCGGTCACCAGCCGGTCGATCACCCCGCCGCTGACGTGGAAGGCGTCCACCCCGGCGGCCACCAGTTGCGGTGCCACCATGGCGGTTTCGTGGATCGGCCGGCCGCCGGCGACCCGTTCGTAGCCGGAGATGCGCAGCGTGATCGGCAGAGCGTCGCCGACCTCGGCGCGGATCGCGGCCAGCGCCTCGAGGACCACTCGGATCCGGCCGCCGACGGAGTAGCCGGCGTAGTCGTCGGTGCGCCGGTTGCGCTGCGGGGCCAGAAACGAGCCGAGGAACATGTAGCCGTGCGCGGCGTGCAGTTCGATGCCGTCGTAGCCGGCCTCGGCGGCGCGTCGCGCGGCCGCTTTGAACAGGTCGAAGATCTCCACCAGCTGGGCGGGGGTCACCTCGGCCGACGGCCGGCCGGTCAGGTACGACGGGATCACCGACGGCCCCAGCGAGGTCACCTGGTGCAGTTCGGGGCCCAGCCCGTCGGGGCCGGCGTGGACGATCTGCGGCTGGATCTTCGCGCCGTGCTCGTGCACCACCTCCACCAGGGCGCGATGGGCGTCGACGGCGGCGTCGGTGCCCAGGTGCAGCCCGCCGGGGGTTTCCGGGTGGGCCGGGTCGATTCCGGTGGCGCCCACCGTGATCAGCCCGACACCGCCGCGGGCGCGGGCGGCGAAGTAGTCGCGGGTGCGTTCCGACGGCAGCCCGTCGGGGGTGCCGTACATCGTCTCCATCGGCGACATCACCAGCCGGTTGCGTACCGACATGGTGCCGATGCGCCCGGGAGACAGCAGCGCAGGAAAGCCGGTCATGCGCGCATCAGGGGGCGGGCTCCTCAGTGGTCGTCGTCGGTGTAGCGGATGACGCCACGGATGTTCTTGCCGTCCAGCATGTCCTGGTAGCCCTCGTTGATCTGCTCCAGCTTGTACTGGCGGGTGATCATGTCGTCGATGTTGAGCTTGCCCGCCTGGTAGTAGGACAGCAGCTGCGGGATGTCGTACTGCGGGTTGCCGCCGCCGAAGATGGTGCCCTGCAGGTTCTTCTGCAGCAGGGTCAGCATCGACAGGTTCAGCGTGACCTGGTTCTCCATCATCGATCCCATCGCGGTCAGCACGCAGGTGCCGGCCTTGGCGGTCAGGATCATGTAGTTGTCGATGTCGGCGCCGTGCACCTCGCCGACGGTGACGATGACCTTGCGGGCCATCAGCCCGTGGGTGACCTCCATGATCCCGCCCATGGCGGAGTGGATGTCCGGGTAGACGTGGGTGGCACCGAACTTCAGCGCCTGGTCGCGTTTCCACTCGATCGGCTCGATGACGAAGATGTGCCGCGCCCCGGCGGCAACCGCGCCCTGCAGCGCGGACATGCCGACCCCGCCGACCCCGACGATCGCCACGTCCTCGCCGGGGCGGATGTCGGCGGTGCGGGTGGCCGAGCCGAACCCGGTGGTCACCCCGCAGCCGACCAGGGAGGCCACCTCGAACGGGATCGCCGGGTCGATCTTCACCACCGAGCTCTTGTGCACCACCATCCACGGCGAGAAGGTGCCCAGCAGCGTCATCGGAAAGACGCCCTGCCCGCGGGCGTGCACCCGGTGGGTGCCGTCGCTGACCGCGACCCCGTTGAGCAGCATCGCGCCGATGTCGCACAGGTTGCGCAGCCCGGCCTGACAGGACGGGCAGGACCCGCAGGACGGGATGAACGAGAGCACGACGTGGTCGCCGGGGGCGATGTCCTCCACCCCGGGGCCGACCTCGGTGACCACCCCGGCACCCTCGTGGCCGCCGAGCACCGGGAAGCCGGCCATCGGGATGTCGCCGGTCATCAGGTGGTGGTCGGAGTGGCACATCCCGGCCGCTTCCATCCGGATCTTGACCTCGTCTTTGACCGGGTCCCCGATCTCGATCTCCTCGATCGACCACGGCTTGTTGAACTCCCAAAGCAGCGCGCCCTTGGTCTTCATGGTGGTTCTCCTCCGGGTTGGCCCCGTGCCGGGGCGATCGATGCGGTGAGCGTGGGGTGTCGAGTCCGACGTGCCGGCGGTCGACCGGTCCTAGCCGTCGTCAACCACCCGCTGCCGAAAGCCTATAGCGCGAAATGGTCGCGTGGACCGGAATCTGCGCTATCCCCACAGCGGCGCCGGGGCCTGCCCGATCGGGTAGTAGCCGGGCACCTTCTCCCCGGACATGCCCCGCTCGATGCGCTTCTGCATGCCCTCGGAGAGCCGGCCCGCCTTGATCAACTCCATGAACAGGTTGGAGACGTGGCCGAAGTCGAAGAAGTCCCGCTGCCAGTCGAATTTGCCGTTGCCGGCGTAGCGGAACCAGCTGCCGCCGATCCCGTAGACCTCGAAGTGCTCGGCGTCGGGGTTGTTCGGGTCGGTGGCGACCTGCTTCCACAGCCCGATGATCTCGCCCTGCTTGTCGTCGATGAGCACCCGCTGGTAGGGGTACTTCCAGCCCTCCAGACCCTCCATCTCCTGGCCGAGCGCGATGTCGCGGATCTCGTCGATGCCGACGCACATCACGTCTTCCTTCGGGCCGATGTTCCAGCCGTAGGTGGCGTCGTCGGTGAAGAACGCCGCGAGGATCGTCCAGTCGCCGAGGCGTTCGGCTTCCCGGTTGGCCTCCAGCCAGCGTTCGACGACCTCTTCGAGTTCGGCGCGCGGAAACGACGGCATATCAGTTCTCTTTCTCTTCGTTTTCGATGATCGACAGAGCTTGGGTGGGACAGGATTCGACGGCCCGCTCGATCTCGTCGCGAGCCTCTTCGGGAGGCGTGTCGTTGAGGATCTCCACCTGGCCGCGTTTGGGCACCCGGAAGAAGTCCGGTGCCTCCAGTTCGCAGAAGGCGTGACCCTGGCACAGGTCGTAGTCGGCCTTGACGCGGTAGCCCATGATGGCCTCCTCGGGTCGGATCAGCGGCGGCGGTAACGCACCCGGGCGGGCTGCTCGAGCTGCACCACCATCTTGGAATGATCGTTGCGGTAGCTCTCGGACGGCTGGCTCATCTCGAATTCGTATTCGCGCAACAGCACCGAGAAGATCGCCTTGATCTGCATGGTCGCGAACGCTGCGCCCACGCAGCGGTGCCGGCCGGCCCCGAACGGGATCCAGGTCCAGCGGTTGATCAGGTCCTCCTGACGCGGCTTCTGGTAGCGCTCCGGAAGGAAGCTCTCCGGGTCCGGGAAGTCCTCGGGAATCCGGTTGGAGATGGCCGGGGAGGCGGCCACCAGGTCACCGGCGCGGATCGGCAGGCCGCACACCTCGAAGTCGTCCTTGGCCACCCGCATCAGGATGATCAGCGGCGGGTGCAGCCGCAGCGTCTCCTTGAGCACGTTCTCCAGCAGTGGGATCTGGCGCAGCGCATGGAAACTCACCGACTCGCCGTCGGCGTAGAGCTCGTCGAGCTCGGCGACCGCCGCGACCATCAGATCGGGGTGGCGCAGCAGTTCGATCATCGTCCACGACGCGGTGCCCGAGCTGGTGTGGTGCCCGGCGAACATCATCGAGATGAACATGCCGGTGATCTCGTCGGCGGAGAACCGCAGGTTGCCGTCCTCGTCCTTGATCGTGATCAGGACGTCGAGCATGTCGCGCTCGCTCTTGTCGGCCGGCGGGTTGTCGATGCGGCTCTGCATGATCTCCTGGACCAGCTCGACCAGACCGGCCCGGGCGGCGTCGCGGCGCCGGAAGCTCTCGATGGGCAGGTAGGGGTCGACGTAGCACAGCGGGTCGGTGCCGCGCTCCAGGTCGTGGTAGAGCCGGGCGAACCGGTCGTCGAGCTGGTTGCGGAACTTGGTGCCGATCAGGCACGCCGAGGAGGTGTAGATGGTCAGCTCGGCGAAGAAGTCCAGCAGGTCGATCTCGCCTTCCTCACCCCAGTCGGCGATCATCGCGCGCACCTCGTTCTCGATGGTGGTCGCGTGGCCCTTCATCTGCTCACCGCGCAGTGCGGCGTTGTGCAGCATCTCCTTTCGACGTTCCGGGCTGGCGTCGAACACCACGCCCTTGCCGAAGATCGGGGTCATGAACGGGTAGGCCTCGGCCTGGTTGAGTTCGTCGTCGGAGGAGCGGAAGAAGAACTCGTTGGCCTCCGCGCCGGAGACCAGCACGACGTTCTTGCGGGCCAGCTGGAAGACGCCGACGTCGCCGCATTCGTCGCGGACCCGCTGCATCAGCCCGATCGGGTCGGTGCGGAACTCCTCGAGGTGTCCGTGCTCGGCCTCGCCGCCGGAGACCCGCGGGATCGTGGTGGCCGGTTGGGTGGTCATGTGGGCATCCCTTCTTCGCCGAGACGGAGTTCCTGGCGTTCTTGCGGAGCGTCGCCCAGCGGGGCCTCCGGCTGAACCTCCATGGTCACGATGTTGGTGCCGCGCGGGGTCTCGGCGACGAACGCGACCGCGCGGGCGATGTCGGAGGCGCGCAGAAAATAGCTGTGCCGGGCCTGGCCCCATTTCGCCCAGTCCTCGAGCATCGGGCCGACCTGGTCGGCGGAGAGCTGCCAGCCCATCTCGGTCAGCGTCGGGCCCGGATGCACGATCGAGGCGCGTACCCCGGTGCCCTCCAGCTCCATCTGCATGGTTTTGACCATCGACACCAGTCCGGCCTTGGCGGCGCCGTAGGCGCCCATGTGCGGCCGGGGCAGCAGCGCGGTGTCCGAACCGATGAAGATGACGTCGCCGCGCTGGCGGGCCACCATGTCCGGCAGCACCGCGGTGGCGAGCCGGTTGGCCCCGACCAGGTGCACCCGGACCTGGTCGAGGAAGGCCTCGGTGGAGATCTCGTGCAGCCGGCCGGGCACCATGTCACCGGCGCAGGAGACCAGCAATTCGATCTCGCCGAGGGCCTCGATCGTCTGGGCGACGAAGTTCTTCACCGAGTCGGCGTCGGTGACATCGAGGGGGAACGCGACCGCTTCGCCGCCGTCGGCGCGGATCTTGTCGACGAGTTCGGCCAGCTTCTCGGTGCGGCGCGCCCCCAACGCCACCGGGAAGCCGCGGTCGGCCAGCGCGGTCGCGGTGGCGGCACCGATGCCGGATGAGGCACCGCTGACGATGGCGGGGCGGCGGGCGGGGGGCGGGTCGAAACGAGCCATTACACGGTCTCCACGGTGATCGGGAGCGAGGCGAAGCCGCGCACGTTGGACGAGTGGACGCGGACGGCGTTGTCCTCGTCCACCTGGTAGCCGCGGGTGCGGCTGATCAATTGGTTCAGTGCCACTCGGGCCTCCATCCGGGCCAGGTGGGCGCCGAGGCAGAAGTGCGCTCCGCTGCCGAAACTGGCCAGCTTGGAACCGATGTCGCGGCCGATGCGGAATGCGTCGGGGTCGTCGAAGGCGCGTTCGTCGCGGTTGGCCGAACCGGGCAGCAGCAGCACCACGTCCCCGACCGCCAGGGTGGTGTCGTAGAGGGTGATGTCCTCGGCGACCGTGCGCGCCAGGATCTGGCTGGGGGTGTCGTAGCGCAGGCTCTCTTCCACCCACAGCGGGATGCGGTCGGGATCGGCGTAGACCCCGGCGAGCTGGTCGGGGTTGCGGTGCGCCCAATACAGCGCTGTCCCCAGCAGTTTGGTGGTGGTCTCGTTGCCGGCGACCACCATCAGGAACAGGAACGCCAGGATCTCCTCGTCGCTGAGTCGGTCGCCGCCGACCTCGGCCTGCAGCAGGGCGGAGGTCAGGTTCTCCGCCGGGGTCTTCTTGTATTCCTTGATCAGTTCGGCGTAGTAGACCATCAGGTCGGCGGAGGCCTGCATCGCCGACTGCGGCACGTCGGCCAGGCCGTCCTCGCGGTGCAGCACGCCGTCGGCGAGTTCGCGGATGCGGGCCCGGTCCGGCTGCGGCACCCCCATCAGTTCGGAGATCACGTCCATCGGCAGCTTGCCGGCGAACTCGGCGATGAAGTCGAAGCCGCCGTCGACGCTGTTCTCCAGCGCGGAGTCGAAGTGCGCCTGGGCGATCTCGGCGACGCGCGGCTCGAGTTCGCGGGTGCGCCGCGGGGTGAAACCCTTGGAGACCAGGGTGCGCAGCCGCAGGTGCTCGGGGTCGTCGAGCGCCAGGAACGACATCACCTTGTGGGCGTCCTTGGTCCGCGAGATCGGGTCGAGGGAGACCCCGTAGATGTTCGACAGGGCGGTGGAGTTGCGGAACCCGGCCATGACGTCGGCGTGCCGCGACAGCGCCCAGAACTTCAGCTCGTCGTTGCGGTACAGCGGAGCCTCGTCGCGCAGCCGCTGGTAGTAGGGGAACGGGTCCTCGTGGAAGTCGTAGTCGTAGGGGTCGAGCAGCAGCTCCACGATCGGGGTGCTCATCGGTTTCCTCCGTGGGGTTGTTCGGGCTCGAGGATCAGGCCCACCACGTAGGCGAGCCGGTCGGCGATCTCGTGGTAGCTCAGTGCGCCGGTGCCGGCGTGCACCAGGGCGCCCGAGTAGGTCATCTCCAGCGCGGCCACCGCCCGCGGGTCGGCGTCGGGCCCGATCGCCGAGCGGATCCGCCGGTGGATCTCCCGCCCGATCCGGTCGCGCACCTGCTGCACCCCGGCGTCGTTGCTCAGCAGCGCGGTGGTGCAGGCCGCCGCCACCTCGGGTTCGTCGGCGACCACCAGGGCCAGCTGGTGCAGGGTCTTGTTCACCCGGCTCAGCATCGTGTCGTTGACGTCGGTGAAGTAGGGCACCGCGCGCAGCAGGTCGAGGTAGACCTCGGCGATCAGATGGTTCTTCGAGGAGAAGTAGGTGTAGGCGGTCGCGGGCGCCACCTTGGCGCGGGCGGCGACCGCGCGGACTGTGAGATCGGTGTGCGAGGACTCCCGCAGCATCTCCACACCGGCGGCCAGGACCTTGCGGAAGGTCTCCTCCTGCCGCCGGTTGCGCCGCGGCGCCGCCCCGCGGGCGCCGTCCGGCCCGTGCGGTTCGGTGGCGACCGTCATCGCCGATTCACTGGACACGTGTCCAATGTATCGGATGGCCGTCGCGACCGGCAAGAGCGCCCTGAAACCGCCTGTTAAGCCGTTGTTTTCCGCCCAAGCGCGGGTGGATGCTTGCGACGCCGCGGATGCTGCGACTATGGTTCCATCGGATCACGATGGACACTTGTCCAATGGAATGGATCCACCAGAGGGGAGCGACGCGCAGATGGCACTATTGGCCGACCGGGCGAGCAGGCTGCTCATCGACGGCAAGCTCGTCGACGGCAGCGCCGGCGGGTTCGCGACGATCAACCCGGCCACCGAGGAGACCCTCGGCAGCGCCGCCGACGCCGACACCGCCGACATGGACCGCGCGATCGAGGCCGCCCGCCGCGCCTTCGACGACACCGACTGGTCGACCAACACCGAGTTCCGGGTGCGCTGCGTGCGCCAGCTGCGCGACGCGCTGCGCGAGCACGTCGAGGAACTGCGCGAGATCACCGTCGCCGAGGTCGGCGCACCGGTGATGCTCACCGCGGGCGCGCAACTGGAGGGCCCGATCGACGACCTGGGCTTCAGCGCCGACACCGCCGAGAACTACCCGTGGCACACCGACCTGGGCCAGGCCGCCCCGCAAGGCATTCCGACCCGGCGCACCATCGCCCGGGAGGCGATCGGCGTGGTCGGGGCGATCACCCCGTGGAACTTCCCGCACCAGATCAACCTCGCCAAGCTGGGTCCGGCGCTGGCCGCGGGCAACACGATCGTGCTCAAACCCGCCCCGGACACCCCGTGGTGCGCCGCGGTCGTCGGCGAGATCATCGCCGAGCACACCGACATTCCGCCCGGGGTGGTCAACGTGATCACCTCCAGCGACCACGCGGTCGGGGCGCTGCTGGCCAAGGACCCGCGGGTCGACATGGTCTCGTTCACCGGGTCCACCGCCACCGGCCGCGCGGTGATGATCGACGGCGCGGCCTCGATCAAGAAGGTCTTCCTCGAGCTCGGCGGCAAGTCGGCATTCGTGGTGCTCGACGACGCCGACCTCGGCGGCGCGTGCGCGATGGCCGGGTTCACCGCGGCGATGCACGCCGGGCAGGGCTGCGCGATCACCACCCGGCTGGTGGTGCCGCGCGCGAAGTACGACGACGCGGTCGCCGCGGTGGCGACCACCATGGGTTCCCTCAAGCCCGGCGACCCCACCAACAAGGGCACCATCTGCGGGCCGGTCATCTCGGCGCGGCAACGCGACCGGGTGCAGTCCTACCTCGACCTGGCGATCGAGGAGGGCGGCTCGTTCGCCTGCGGCGGCGGCCGGCCCGCCGACCGCGACACCGGGTTCTTCATCGAGCCGACCGTCATCGCCGGGCTGGACAACTCGGCGCGGGTGGCCCGCGAGGAGATCTTCGGCCCGGTGCTCACCGTGATCGCCCACGACGGCGACGACGACGCGGTCGCCATCGCCAACGACTCCCCCTACGGGCTGTCCGGCACGGTGTTCGGTAGTCCGGACCGGGCGGCGAGCGTGGCCGCCCGGCTGCGGGTGGGCACCGTCAACGTCAACGGCGGAGTCTGGTACTCCGCGGACGCGCCGTTCGGCGGCTACAAGCAGTCCGGTGTCGGCCGGGAGATGGGGCTGGCCGGCTTCGAGGAATATCTGGAGACGAAAGTCATTGCGACGGCAGTGAACTGAGGAAGGACAACAAACGCATGGCACAGTTCGACGACAAGGTCGCCATCGTCACCGGCGCCGGCGGCGGCATCGGGCAGGCCTACGCCGAGGCGCTGGCGAGCCAGGGCGCGGCCGTGGTGATCGCCGACATCAACGAGGAGGCCGCCGAGAAGGTGGCCGGCAAGATCGGCGCCGACGGCGGCAAGGCGCTGGCGGTGCGCGTCGACGTCTCCGACCCCGACTCGGCGGCGGCGATGAACGAGCGCGCCGTTGCCGAATACGGCGGGGTGGACTTCCTGATCAACAACGCCGCGATCTTCGGCGGCATGAAGCTCGACCAGCTGCTCACCGTGGACTGGGACTACTTCAAGAAGTTCATGAGCGTGAACCTCGACGGCGCGCTGGTGTGCACCCGGGCGGTGTACAAGAGCATGCAGTCCCGCGGCGGCGGCGCGATCATCAACCAGTCCTCCACCGCGGCCTGGATGTACGCCAACTTTTACGGCCTGGCCAAGGCCGGGGTGAACTCGCTGACCCAGCAGCTCTCCCGCGAGCTGGGCTGGATGAACATCCGGGTCAACGCGATCGCGCCCGGACCGATCGACACCGAGGCCAACCGCTCGGTGGTGCCCGAGTCGATGCAGGGCGAACTGGTCAAGACCATCCCGCTGTCCCGGATGGGCACCACCGACGACCTGCTCGGCATGTGCCTGTTCCTGCTGTCGGAGGAGGCCCGCTGGATCACCGGGCAGATCTTCAACGTCGACGGCGGACAGATCATCCGCTCATGACCGCCACCGAGGACCTCCGGCTCGGCTACATCGGGCTGGGCAACATGGGCGCCCCGATGGCGCAGCGGCTCGTCGACTGGCCCGGCGGGGTCACGGTGTTCGACGTTCGCACCGAGGCGATGACCCCGCTGGCCGAGGCCGGCGCCACCCTGGCCGACAGCGTCGCCGACGTGGCCGGCGCCGACGTCATCAGCGTCACCGTGCTCGACGACGCCCAAGTGCGCGAGGTGGTCGAAGCGCTCGCCGAGCACGCCAAGCCGGACACCATCATCGCGATCCACTCAACGATCAGCGCGACCACTGCCGAGGAACTCGCGAAGCGGTACGCCGAGCGCGACCTCCACGTGGTCGACGCCCCGGTCAGCGGTGGTGCCGGCGCGGCCCAGCAGGGTGAGCTGGCCACCATGGTCGGCGCCGAACGCGCTGTCTACGAGCGGCTCAAGCCGGTGTTCAAGTCCTGGGCGTCGCTGGTGATCCACGCCGGGCAGCCGGGTGCGGGCACCCGGATGAAGCTGGCGCGCAACATGTTGACGTTCACCTCCTACGCCGCGGCGTGCGAGGCGATGGCGCTGGCCGAGGCGGCCGGACTGAACCTGCAGGCGTTGGGCCGGGTGGTGCGCCACACCGACCAGCTCACCAGCGGTCCGGGCGCGATCATGCTGCGTGACACCACCAAACCGGTTGCGCCGGAGGACTTCCTGTATGAGCCGTTGAGTCACACCAGTGAGCTGGGGGAGAAGGACCTGGGCTTGGCGCTGGAGTTGGGCGCTGAGACCGGGGTGAACTTGCCGCTGGCGCAGATCGCGCTGCAGCGCTTGGCGATCGGCCTGGGCGTGGCCGGCACGAACCGATAGGAGAGACCGCGATGGATGAGCTGCGCCGCGCCGGGCTGGCGAAGATGAACGAGGTCTACGGCTGGGAGATGCCGGATATGCCCGGCGACTACTTCGCGCTGACCGTGGACCACCTGTTCGCCAAGATCTGGAGCCGCGAAGGCCTGTCGATGCGCGACAAGCGGCTGATCACCCTGTCGGTGGTGACCGCGCTCGGTCAGCACGACCTGGCCGACATCCAGGTCAACGCCGCGCTGGGCAACGCGGAGATGACCGAGGACGAACTACGCGAGATGGCGTTGTTCATCACCCACTACGTGGGGTTCCCGCTGGGCTCGGGGTTCAACTCGGTGGTCGAGCGGGTGATCGCCCGCCGCGCCAAGGAGGCCGGCAAAGCCGACGGCTGAGCGCCCAGCGCCGGAACTGTCCACCGGCGCAGGTAGTCGCGCAGCGCCGCGCCGCGCCGCGGCGGATCGCCCGGGTGACCTCACCGGTGGCGCTGGAGTTCGCCTGCTCACTGCTGCGCCGACTCGACGTCGACTGGGCCGCACACGGTTTCGGTGACGACGAGCTCCCCGAGCTGGCCGAGCACCTGCTGCGGACCATCCAGTCGTTCGTCGTCGACCCGGGCGATCCGCCGCGGCGCGGCGCGGCGCTGCGCGACTACCTGCGCCGGTGGACAGTTCCGGCGCTGGGCGCT
>NZ_LZLJ01000072.1 GCF_001668625.1 Mycobacterium sp. 1274756.6 | reverse complement strand
GACTGGTGGTGGTACGACCCCTTCCAACCCCAACCCCCACCCACCGACAACTAAAGCGGCGCACCCGTAACGCGGGTTAGGACCACTCTCCTACTGCACCGTGCAGCGGATCTGTCGGTTGAGAACACAGTTCGACGGCGGCGCGTATGTGCCGGAAAGCACGCCCCGCATGCCGCCGGTGGCGGTGCCGCCGGGTTTGATGATGCGGTTCCAGTTCGCGGGAGTCACGACGAAGTGCGTGCCCGACTGGGCGACGCTGCTGCTCCAGGCGTGCGAAATCGACTGCCCCACCGGCATGTCGAACTCAAGCCGCCAGTCGGTCAGCGGCGCGCCGCTCCAATTGGTGATGGTGAAGCTGGCGATGAACCCGGTCTGCCAGGTCGAGGTCACCGACAACGTCGCGGTGGCTGCAGATGCATGGGCGGCCGGTGGGATGATCAGGCCGACGGCGGCGATTAGCAACGTCGAGAAGGCCACGGAAAGCGCTGTGCGCCACCGTTTCACGAGATCGCGCAGACCGGTCATAACAACCGACCCTAAAAGCACGCCGGTGATCGTACCGATCGCCACGCGCGCCGCTGCGATACCTTTGCTGAACCGCAACCGTCACGAAATCTCGGCGCGCTCCCCCGCGTCGTGCGCCCGCGGCCTTCCCGGGCCCGTCGTCAACCGGTCAACAGAACGCGGCGGCGAAAAAGAACGCGCCGGCCACCAGGCCGATGGCGATCGCGTTCGAACTCTGGCCAGCGGATGCGGTCGCGACGATCCCCACGCTGGCGACGATGAGGACCGCGATGCTGAACAGCGCGATCATCACCCGCCGCAGGCTCAGGGTCGCGCCGGATCGCGGTGTGCCGACGACGCGTTTTCCCGACCGGCCCATCCGACTCACCCCTCACTATGGCGTACGCCACAACCATAGCAAGAATATGACGTAGGACACAGAAAGGTCAGGCGCCCGGGCGGGGCGCGGTCCAGTGCAGCACCTTGACCGCGGTCATCTCATCGAGCAATTCGGGCCCGAACCCGAAGCCGGTGCCACTGGCGCGACGCGGTTCCGCCGCTCCCCCGGGCGCCCCGCCGAACACCGCATTGATCTTCACGGTGCCCACCGGCAGAGTCCGCCAGGCGATCTGGGCATGGTCCATATCCGCGGTCAGCACGGTAGCCGCCAACCCGTAGCGGTCCTCGGCCGCTTCGGTCAGCGCGGTCTCGAAGTCGGGCACCACCCGCACCGCCGCGATCGGTCCGAACGTCTCCTCGGCGAAGACCGGCATCTCCGCGGTGCAGTCGGCGAGCACCGTCGGCGGATAGAAGCAGCCGGGCCCCGAACCCGGCTGTCCGCCGGCAAGCACGCGCGCACCACGTTGCTCGGCGTCGATGACATGGTGGTGCACCGCCCGCCGGTGCCGTTCATCGACCAGCGGGCCGATCCGGTCGCCCCAGACGCCCGCTTGGGCCACAAGTGCGTTCAGGAACGCCTCGGCCGCCGAGGCCACCACATAGATCCGTTCCACCGATACACAGATCTGCCCGGCGTTGGCGTAGCAGCCCAGTGCCGCCTGTTCGGCGGCCCAGGCCGGATCGACACCCGCGTCGACGATCAGCGCATCGTTGCCGCCGTTCTCCAGCAGCGCTTTGGCGCCCCGCGCGGCGCACGCGCGTGCGATCTGCCGGCCCGCCGCGGTGCTGCCGACTTGGGCCACCACATCCACCCGATCGTCACCCGCGAGCCGGGCGCCGACGGTCGCGTCGCCGTCGACGATCTGTAGCACACCCTCGGGCAGGGCGGCGGCCAGCAACTCGGCGAAGCGGCGGCCGGTCCGCGGGCAGCGCTCACTGGGCTTGTGCACCACGGTGTTACCGCTCACCAGTGCCGCGCCGAGCAGCCCCGCGGCCACCGCGACCGGGTCGTTCCACGGCGTCAGCACCGCGACCATGCCGCGCGGTTCGGGCACCATCATGTCGGTCGCCGACCAGTCGCCGTGCAGGCTGCGTCCGCGATGCAGCGGACCGAGCTCGGCGTACTGCCGCAACGTGCCGACCCCGGCCTCGACACCGCCGAGCGCATCGTCGCGCAGCTTGCCGGTCTCCTCCTCGTTGAGGTCGGCGAGCTCGTCGGCGGCGTCTTCGACCGCGGCCGCCGCCGCCGTGATCGCCGCCGCGCGTTCGACCGCCGGGGTCCGGGCCCAGCCCGGCGCGGCCGCCGCGGCGCGGGCGAGCGCGTCGTCGCATGTCGCCTCATCGGCGATGGGCACCCGGGCGACGAGGTCGCCGGTGCGTGGATCGTGGATCGTCATCCGGGTCGGTTCGTCGATCGCGGCGGCGCCGGGCTCGACCTCGGCAAGTTTCATCAGCGTCTCACTCTCCTTGCGGCCTCCGGTGTGTCGTACCCGGTGGCCCACGAGGGAAAACACCGCTGCCCACCGCCGCGGTGAACGCGTTCTGACTTTGCCGTACCAGTCGGTTCCGCTGCTGCTCAGAGCACTCGAAACGTCGCTAGAGGCTGTTACAGTGACGGCGGCCGAAACAGGATCGTGCAACATCGTGCAAAGGACCGCCGTGACCGGAGAGATCACCGAGACCACCGACGTCGTCGTCATCGGATTCGGCGCGGCGGGCACCACCGCCGCGATCACCGCCCGCGAACGCGGAGCCGAAGTGATCGCCGTCGACCGCGCCAACGGCGGCGGCGCCACCGCCATCTCCGGCGGCATCTACTACGCCGGCGCCGGCACCACGATCCAACGCCAGGCCGGGGTGCACGACACCGTCGAGCAGATGCTGGACTACCTGCGACTGGAGGTCGGCGACGCGGTCCGCCCGGAAACCCTGGAGCGGTTCGTGCGCACCAGCCCGCAGAACCTGGAATGGCTCCAGCAGCACGGGGTGCCATTCGACGGCAGCCTCTGCCCGTACAAGACCTCGTTTCCCAACAACCGCTACTACCTGTACTACTCGGGCAGCGAGAACGCCGGCGCCTTTCGCGCCCACACCCCGCCGGTCCCGCGCGGGCACCGGTTCAAGGGCAAGGGCACCTCGGGCAAGAAGATGTACGCCCCGCTGGCCGCGGCGGCGCAACGGCTCGGCGTGCGGTTCCGCCCACACACCACGGTCACCGACCTGCTGCGTGACGACTCCGGTCGGGTGACCGGGGTGCAGACGATCACGATGAACTTCGCGCCGCGCCGGATCCGGCGCCGCTACGCGCGGCTGTCGGCGATCTCCACCAAACCCGGCGTCTACTACCCGCCGCTACGCCGCGCCATGGACGCCCGGCTCAAAGCGCTGGAAGCCCGCTACGGTCGGCCGCTGCGCATCCTCGCGCGCCGCGGGGTGATCGTCTGCGCGGGCGGCTTCTACGCCAACAGCGAGTGGCGGGAACGCTACGCCCCGCAGTTCGGCGGCGGGTTGCCGCTGGGCACCAGCGGCGACGACGGCAGCGGCATCGCACTGGCGCAAAGCGCTGGAGCGGTGACCGCGCACATGGACGACGTGTCGGTGTGGCGGTTCATCACCCCGCCGAGCGCGTTCATCTCCTCGATCGTCGTCGACGACCACGGCCAGCGGATCATCGACGAAAGCCGCTACGGCGCCGCGCTGGGCCACGCCATGGTCACCAAGCACGGCGGCAAGGGCTGGATCCTGGCCGACGCCACGCTGATGGCCGAGGCCAGGCGCCAACTGTTCACCCAGACGCTGTGGTTCCAGCGGGCCCAGGCCGCCGCGCTGATGTTCTACGGCGCCGCGCGCGGCACAACGCTCGCCGACGCGGCGCGGGCCGCCGGCATCGACGCCGAGGGCTTGGCCGCCACCGTCAAGGCGCACAACGACGCCATCGACGCCGACACCGCCGACCCGGTGGGCAAGCCGGCGGAGTTCCGCCGCCGCATCGAACGCGGCCCCTTCACGCTGATGGACATCTCGGTGCGGCCCAACGTCCTCTACCCCACCCCGATGCTCACCCTGGGCGGGGTCCGCGTCGACGAGGACACCGGCGCGGTGCTCGACGCCGCCGGTCAGCCGATCCCCGGCCTCTACAGTGCGGGGCGCACCGCGGTCGGCATCTGCTCGGGCTCGTATGTCAGTGGGCTCTCGATCGCCGACTGCGTGTTCGCCGGGCGCCGGGCCGGCGCCGCGGTCACCGACGACGGCTGACCTCAGCGGGTATCGACCCACACCGTCGCCGCGACGATCGCCACCCCGGGGCCGACCAGCAGTGCGGTGTCGATGCGGCCCAGCGGCGCCGCATCGCCCAGGCGCCGCTCACGAGAATGTTGGGAGCGTGCCGATTCCGAAGCCGTAGGCCAGGTTCTGGCTCCAGGAAACGATAGCCGCGCGCTCAGCCGCTCGCCGCGTCGATGCGCGCCCGGAACGACGCGGCCGGACACGTCGCGGCACCCGCCGCCCGAACCCGGCGGACCAGCGTGGCATCGGAGGTCACCACGGTGATCTGCTCGGGGTGCTCGTCGGCGTCGACCAGTCGGACGATCTCGTCGTCGGCGGAGTCGGGCCGGGCGCGCGGCGCGTGCGCGATCGTGATCACCGCGGAGCGGATCGGCGGGCGGACCGCCTGCTCGAACACCACGGTCACCTGCCGGTCCCCGGCGGCGGCCCAACGCTCGAGCTGGGTCACCAGCCGCGCCATCGCGCCGCGGCGATCCCGCCACCAGCCGTCGGGACGCGAGCCGATGACGTTCATCGCGTCAACGATCCAGCGCGTCCCGGCGGCGGGCGCGGTGGAGCTCAGCTCAGCGCTGCCAGCGCCGCGTCGTAGTCGGGCTCCTCGCCGATCTCGGGCACCAACTGGGTGTAGGTCACCTTGCCGTCGGCGTCGAGCACCACAATCGCGCGGGCCAGCAGGCCGGCCAGCGGGCTGTCGGTCAGCGTCAGCCCGTAGTCCTCGCCGAAGCTGCCGCGGAACGCCGAGGCGGCGGAGACGTTCTCGATCCCCTCGGCGGCGCAGAAACGCTTGAGCGCGAACGGCAGATCCTTCGACACGCACAGCACGTTCAGGCCACCGGCGGCGGCCTTCTCGTTGAAGGTGCGCACACTGGTCGCGCAGACCGGCGTGTCCACGGACGGGAAGATGTTCAGCAGCACCCGTTTACCGCTGAACTGGTCGTTGCTGACCTCGCTGAGGTCGGCGCCGGTGAGGGTGAAGCCGGGGGCCGCTGCGCCCTGCGCGGGCAGCTCGCCGACGGTGTTGACTGCATTTCCGTGAAACGTAACCTGTGCCATACCCGCCAGTCTGCCAAGTGGACCCGGCCGGCGGGAAGGCAGGCCCCACCCGCCGACCGCAGCGCAGGCCACCACACGCATAGGCTGCATCCATGAGCCTGGTCACCTACGAACTCAACGACCACGTCGCAACGATCACCCTCAACCGCCCCGACGCCCGCAACGCCATCAACGGCGCGTTGCGCACCGACCTCAACGCCGCCTGGGACCGGTTCCGCGACGACGAGGACGCCTGGGTGGCGATCCTGACCGGAGCCGGCGAGGTGTTCTGCGCCGGCGCGGACCTCAAGGACAGCACCGGCGCGGTCGGCACCTTCGGCGGCACGTTCTGGGAGAAGCCGACGGTCAACAGCTTCGAAAGCGGGATGGAGCTTTTCAAGCCGACCATCGCCGCGGTGCACGGGCCCTGCGTCGGCTACGGCCTGACCGGAGTGCTGTTCTGCGACTTCGTCATCGCCAGCACCGAGGCCATGTTCGCCTACCCGGAGGTGTCGCTGGGAATGCCCACCATCGTCGGGGCGATTCGGCTGCCGCAGAAGGTGGGCTGGGCCAACGCCATGGAGTTACTGCTCAGCGGGCGCCCGATGAGCGCGCAGCGCGCTGCCGAGATCGGGCTGGTCTGGCGGCTCGTGGAACCCGACCAGCTGCAGCAGAGCGCCCGCGAGTGGGCCGAGACGCTGACCCGGGCCGCCCCGCTCGCCCAGCGGGCGACCAAGGAGGTGGCCTGGCGCAGCGCCGACATGGGCTGGACCGAGGCCGTCCGGTTCGGCGAGACCATGCGCAAGGTGGTCGGCGCCACCGAGGACGTCGCCGAGGGATTGCAGGCCTGGCAGCAGAAACGCCGGCCCGAATGGCGAGGCCGCTGACCGGGTCTTCTAAAAACCCGCGACGGCGCCGAGCATGCTGAACAGCAGATAGCCCAGGCAGACCAGCGCGTTCAACGCCGCGACCGTCAACCCGCCGATCAGAAACCAGCGAATGGTACGACGGTGCCACCGTTCCCGGCGGGCCTGCCGCTGTTCGCGGCGCAGGACGGTGGCCGCGGCCGCGAACCGGATGTCGGTGATCTCGGCGGGGCTGGCGGGCGCACCGGCGGCGATGTCGACCAACCGTTCGGCGGGGAGGTGAACGCCGACCGCGGCCATCTGCCGGCTCATCCGGCGTGCCTGCCGCGGCGGCAGCACGCCCCCGGGGCCGAGAACACCGCGCGGCGGGCTGGTCACAACAGTGATCGTAGTGCGCGACCGGGCTTGTCGGGCCGGGTTGTGCCGATGCCGCGGGGCGGGTTCAGCTCGCGGTGGGCTCGCTGACCTTGACCAGCATCTTGCCGATGTTGGCCCCGGTGAACAGGCCGTTGAGCGCCTCGACGCACGATTCGATGCCGTCGACGATGTGCTCACGGTGCACCAGCAGACCGTCCCGCTCCCAGGCCCGCAGCGCGGTGAACGCCTCGTCGAAGCGACCCCACTCATGGAGCGCGTTGAACCCTTGCATCCGTGCGGTTTTGGCGAGCAGGTTGACGTAGTTGGCGGGCCCGGGATGCTCACCGGTCAGGTAGCTGGAGATCACCCCGCACAGCACCACCCGGGCGTTGTGGGCCAGCCGGCCCAGCACCGCGTCGAGGATCTCACCGCCGACGTTGTCGAAGTAGACGTCGACGCCGCGCGGGCAGTGCTCCTTGAGGTCGGCGGCGACCTGCCCGCGCCGGTAGTCGATGCAGGCGTCGAAACCGAAGTCCTCGACCACCGCGCGGCACTTGCGCGGCCCCCCGGCGATCCCGACGACCCGGGCCCCGGCGATTTTGGCGATCTGTCCGGCCACCGAACCGGTGGCCCCGGCCGCCGCCGACACCACCACCGTCTCCCCCGCCTGGGGCCGGCCGATCCCGGTCATCCCGAAGTAGGCGGTGGCACCGGTCGGGCCGTACACCGACATCACCGCCCGCTGGTCGACGTCGGGGCCCGGCACCGGGGTGGTGAACACGTCGTCGCGCACCAGGACGTACTCCTGGAAGCCGGTCAGCGTGGTGACCACGTCACCGACCGCGTACGCGGCGCAGCGCGACGCGACCACCTCGCCGATCCCGGCCGCCCGGATCACCTCCCCCAGCTGCACCGGCGGCAGATAGCCGGGCTGATCGTTGAGCCAGGTCCGCACCGCCGCGTCGATGCCGACGTAGGTGGTGCGGACCAGGGCCTCGCCGTCGGCGGGTTCGGGAGCCGGCGCGGTCACCAGCTCGGTGTCGTCGGGGTCGACCAGACCGGTCGGGCGCCGGCGCAGCAGCACCTGCCGGTTCGGGCGGCCGGTCACAGCGCCCCCTCCAGGTACTGGGCGCGGCACGCCCGCCGCGCCAGCTTGCCGCTGGTGGTGCGCGGGATCGACCCGGCGGACAGGAACCGCACATCGGCCACATCGAGGCCGTGAACCCTCTTGACCGCCAACGAGATCGCGTCGATCGCCGGCTGCGGGTCATCGCGGCCGGTGCCGCGCGCCCGCTCGGTCACCACCACCAGCGCGTCGTGCCCGCCGTCGCGCGGCACGGTGAAGGCCACCGCGTAGCCGCGGCGCACCATCGGGGCGGCATCGGCCACGGAGGCCTCGATGTCGTGCGGGTAGTGGCTGCGGCCGTCGATGGTGATCAGTTCGGCGATCCGGCCGGTGACGTAGAGCTCACCGTCGAGGTAGACCCCCAGGTCACCGGTGCGCAGCCAGCGCGCCGAGGCGGGAACGTCGGCGGCGTGACCGCCGTCCTCGAGGGACGCCTCGAGCACGGCCCCGAAGGTGGCGGCGGTCTCCTGCGGGCGGCGCCAGTAGCCGCGGCCGACGTTGTCGCCGTGCAACCAGATCTCGCCGACCTGGCCGTCGGGCAGCTCCCGGCGGGCCCGCGGGTCGACGATCACCCCGCGCAGGCTGCGCGCCAGCTGCCCGCAGGACACCAGCGGCACCGCGGCCGGCGAATCGGCCGGAACCCGAACGGCGGTGCCGGTGGCCAGACCGCCCCGGTCGAAGTGGGTCAGCGCGGCCCGCGCGGTCGGGGCGGTGGTGGCGACCATCAGGGTGGCCTCGGCGATGCCGTAGGAGGGTTTGATGGCGGTGGCCGGCAGCCCGTAGGGAGCGAACGCCGCGGTGAAGGTCTCGATCGCGTCCATGCTGACCGGCTCGGAGCCGATGATCATCACCACGTTGCTCAGGTCGATGTCCTCGCCGGGACCGGGCCGGCCGCGCTGGGCGGCCCACTCGTAGGCCAGGTTGGGCGCGGCGGTCACCACCTGGCCGTGCCGGGATTCCGCGGCGAGCGCCTGGATCCAGCGCTGCGGGCGGCGGATGAACGCCGTCGGCGACATCAGCGTGGAATGTCCGCCGTAGACGGTCGGGAAGCCGATCATCGACAATCCCATGTCGTGGTAGAGCGGTAGCCAGCTCACGCCGTGGGTGTTGCGGTTCAACAGGTCGATCGACAGGATCATCTGCACCAGGTTGGTGCCGACCGCGCGGTGGGTGACCTCCACCCCGACCGGTGGGCGGGTCGCCCCCGAGGTGTACTGCAGGTGGGAGACGTCGTCGACGTCGAGGTCGACGTGGCGGAACGTCTCCCCCGCCGAATCCGGGATCTCGTCGACGAGCAGAATCGGCGGCCGGTCGTCGGGGCGCAGCGCGCCCAGCGCGTCCTGCACCGCGCCGACCGCGGCGCGGGTGGTCAACACCAGGCTGGGGGCGGCATCGTGCAGGGCGGTGTCCAGCCGCTCGGCGTGGCCGGGCAGTTCGGGGGCGAACAGCGGCACCCCGACGGCGCCGGCCTTGACCGCGCCGAAGAACCCGCCGATGTAATCGAGGCCCTGCGGGGCCATGATCGCCACCCGATCCCCGACCCCGGCGTGGCGTTGCACCTCGGCGCCGACGGCGCGCAGTCGCCGGCCGACCTCGGTCCAGGTCCACTCCAGCACCCGCGGGTCCCCGCTGCCGGCGTAGTCCAGATACCGGTAGGCCACGGTGTCACCGATGTTGGCGACGTTGCGGTCGATCAGCGACAGCGGCGTGGTGCCCTCCGGCAACACGATCTCCCCCCGCGCATCGAGGCAGTCCTCGATCCGCAGCAAGCCCTTCGGCGGGGTGAACTGCTGTCCGGGTGCGGCACTCATAACCGCAGTGTAAGGGCGGGCCAGCCGGCGCCGACGGCTCAGCGGCGTGCCGTGCCGGTCACAACGCTGCCGTCCTCGGGGTGCAGCAGGCAGAGCACGGTGCTGGGTTCGGGCACCGCGCCGGTGCGGTCCTGCACCGAGTCGATCAGATAGGTCAGCCGGTAGCCGCTCGCGGCGACCGCGACCCCGGTGTAGCCGACGAAACCGGCGGCGCACTCGACGTCGGCGACCTCGGCGATCGCCGCGTTGACCGGCACCGGCACCCGGTCGAACACCTCCGCGGCGTGCGGAGCGGCGCAGTCCACGACGGTCACCAGCACCACCGCCGGGTCGGTCGGCGGTGGCTCGGCCAGACAGTCACCGACCTGCAGCGCCACCCATGGCCGGGTCTCGGCGGGCCGGCCGGTCGCGGTCGTGGGCGCCACCGTCGTCACCGGCGGGGTCGACTCCGCCGGCGGCTCGGCGGACGGCGCGGCCGGCACCCCGCCGGCGCAGGCGGCCAGCAGCGCCAGGGCCGGCGCCGCGATCGACGGCCCGATGACCCGCGGCGTCCAGCGCATCGGCATCGCCCTGCCTCCTCGACTGTCCGCGGCCCTCGACGGCGGTCCACCGCCTCGGCGCGGGGCCGATTCTAGCGGCGTGCGAGCAGGTCAGCGCGATCTCGGCACGGTCGGCAATCGCGCACATAAACTGGGCCGCAGTGGCAGACTCACTAGGTCTTCCCAGGGGTGTGCCGACTGGGCCGAGAACACCAGCGCCGAGAAGGAGCGATCAATCATGGCCGTCGCGGAAACGGATGCGCAGACCACCTTCGACCAGGACGTGGCTGCGACCCAGCAGTACTTCGACAGTCCACGCTTCGCCGAGATCACCCGCCTCTACACCGCACGCCAGGTCGTCGAGCAGCGCGGCACCATCCCGGTCGATTACACCATCGCCCGGGACGCGGCCAGCGCGTTCTACACCCGGCTGCGGGAGCTGTTCGCGGAGAAGAAGAGCATCTCCACGTTCGGCCCGTACTCCCCGGGGCAGGCGGTGACCATCAAACGGATGGGCATCGAGGGCATCTACCTCGGCGGCTGGGCCACCTCGGCGAAGGGCTCGATCAGCGAGGACCCTGGCCCCGACCTGGCCAGCTACCCGCTGAGCCAGGTGCCCGACGAGGCCGCCGGGCTGGTCCGTGCGCTGCTCACCGCCGACCGCAACCAGGAGTACCTGCGCTCCCGGATGACCGACTCCGAACGCGCCGCCACCCCGGCGCACGACTTCCGGCCGTTCATCATCGCCGACGCCGACACCGGCCACGGCGGTGATCCCCACGTGCGCAACCTGATCCGCCGATTCGTGGAGGCCGGCGTGCCCGGCTATCACATCGAGGACCAGCGGCCGGGCACCAAGAAATGCGGGCACCAGGGCGGCAAGGTGCTGGTGCCCTCCGACGAGCAGATCAAGCGGCTCAACACCGCCCGCTTCCAGCTCGACATCATGCGGGTGCCCGGGATCATCGTGGCCCGCACCGACGCCGAAGCCGCCAACCTGCTCGACAGCCGCGCCGACGAACGCGACCAGCCGTTCCTGCTGGGCGCCACCAACGTGTCGATCCCGTCCTACAAATCCTGCTTCCTGGCGCTGATGCGCTACTTCCACGACAACCTGGGCGCCACCGAGCTCAACGGACACCTGCTGTACTCGCTGCCCGACGGGGAGTACGCCGCCGCCGACGCCTGGCTGGAGCGCCAAGGCCTGCTCTCGGCCGCCGCGGAGGCGGTCGAGACCTGGCGCTCGAGCGGCGGGGAGGAACGGATCGACAGCGTCTACGACAAGGTCGAATCCCGGTTCGTCGAGGCCTGGCAGGACGACGCCGGACTGACCACCTACGGCGAGGCGGTCGCCGACCTGCTGGAGTTCGCCACCAACGAGGGCGAGGACCGCGCCATGAGCGCCGACGAATGGCGCGAATTCGCCACCACCGCTTCGCTGTACACCGCGCAGGCCAAGGCCCGCGAACTCGGGGCGGCCGCCACCTGGGACTGCGAGCTCGCCAAGACTCCGGAGGGCTACTACCAGATCCGCGGCGGCATCCCGTACGCGATCGCCAAGTCGCTGGCCGCGGCGCCGTTCGCCGACCTGTTGTGGATGGAGACCAAGACCGCCAACCTCGACGACGCCCGCCAGTTCGCCGACGCGGTCCACGCGGTCTACCCGGACAAGATGCTGGCCTACAACCTCTCCCCCTCGTTCAACTGGGACACCACCGGAATGACCGACGAGGAGATGCGCCGCTTCCCCGAGGAACTGGGCAAGATGGGTTTCGTCTTCAACTTCATGACCTACGGCGGTCACCAGATCGACGGGGTGGCCGCCGAGGAGTTCGCCGGGGCGCTGCGCCAGGACGGCATGCTGGCGCTGGCGCGGCTGCAGCGCAAGATGCGGCTGATCGAGTCGCCCTACCGCACCCCGCAGACCCTGGTCGGCGGGCCGCGCAGCGACGCCGCGCTGGCCGCGTCGTCGGGACGCACCGCCACCACCAAGGCGATGGGCGAAGGCTCCACCCAGCACCAGCACCTGGTCCAGACCGAGGTGCCCAAGAAGCTGCTCGAGGAGTGGCTGGCGCTGTGGAGCGAGCACTACCGCCTCGACGAGAAGCTGCGGGTCCAGCTGCGGCCCCGCCGGCCCGGCGGGGAGCTGCTCGAACTGGGCATCTACGGAGGCGACGGCGGGGAGGACAAGCTGCTCGCCAACGTGATCGTCGACCCGATCAAGGACCGCCACGGCCGCAGCATCCTGACCGTGCGCGACCAGAACACCTTCGCCGAGGAACTGCGGCAGAAGCGCCTGATGACCCTCATCCACCTGTGGCTGGTGCACCGCTTCAAGGTCGACGCGGTCTACTACGTGACGCCGACGGAGGACAACGTCTACCAGACCGAGAAGATGAAGTCGCACGGCATCTTCGCCGACGTGCACCAGGAGGTCGGCGAGGTCATCGTCGCCGAGGTCAACCAGGACCGCATCCGCGAGCTGCTGGCCCCCGACCACACCGCGCTGCAGCAGCTGATCCGCAAGGAGGACTGACCGGCCTCCCCCGCCCGCGGCGCGGGGCCACATCGGCGCGATGTCGCCGCCCGTTCTACGCTGGGGGCACCCGAAGACGACTGAGGCGATGACGAGGCGGTGGGCGAGCATGGACGGCGTGGACGTGAATTCCTTTCGATGGGTGCGGTTGCTCGGTGCCGGTGCGCTCGCCGCGGCCGCGGCGATGACCGCGCCGAGCGCCGCCGTCCCGGCCGCGAACGCCGCGCCCTGCCCCGACGTGGAGGTGGTGTTCGCCCGCGGCACCTTCGAACCGGCGGGGGTCGGCGGGGTCGGCCAGGGCTTCGTCGACGCGCTTCGCGGCCGGATCGGCGACAAGTCCATGACGGTCTACCCGGTCAACTATCCGGCCAGCACCGACTTCCCCACCGCCGCGCAGGGGGTCCTCGACGCGAGCAACCACCTGCAGGCCACCGCGGCGAACTGCCCCGAAACCAAGATGGTGCTCGGCGGGTTCTCCCAGGGCGCGGCCGTCGCCGGCTACGTCACCTCCGACTCGGTGCCGGAGAACTTCACCCTGCCCGACGGGCTGAGCGGGCCGATGCCGGCCGACGTGGCCGACCATGTGGCCGCCGTCGCGCTGTTCGGCGAGCCCTCCCCGGCGTTCCTGGACCGCATCGACGCCCCGCCGATCACGATCGGGTCGAGGTATGAGCCGAAGACGATCAACATGTGCATCGACACCGATCCGATCTGCTCGCCGACCGGCAACGACGGCGGCACCCACGGGCTCTACGCGGCCAACGGGATGACCGGCCAGGCCGCCGACTTCGTGGTCCAGCGCCTCAACCGCCGGTAGGGCGGGTCAGCCCGGCAGGCGGGCGCTGATCAGCGGCGCGATCCGGTCGGCCAGGTAGGCGTGCCCGAGATCGTTGGGGTGGATGCCGTCCCCGCCGATCAGGAATGGCAACCCGACGAACCAGCCCTCGGCCAGCGGGTCGACAAAATCGGCCCGCACCGCGGCGGCTTCCGCGGCGAGGATGTCGCGCACCCGCAACACCGCGTCGGGGACCTCCGGGGTCGGCCACGGCGGACCGATCACCAGCAGCCGCGCCGTCGGGGCGCCGCGGCGGGCCACCGCGAGGGCGTCGCGGACCTGCCCGGGCAACGCCGCGAGGTCGGCGACGTCGTCGTTGCGGGATCCGAAGAACACCACCAGGGTGTCGTCGGGGCCGACCGCGCGGTTGGCCAGGTCGGTGAAGATGCTGCCGCGGTTGCCGCGCACCCCGTAGCCGGCGCCGCCCTCGGCGACCACGGTCATCGTGACCGGTTTGCCGTCCCGGTCGAGCAGTTGACCGGTCCGCGCCGGCCAACCCTGCGGGCCCACCCCGCCCTCATCCGAACCGGTGGTGTAGGAATCGCCGATCACCGCGATGTGGCTGACGGTCACCTGGTGGTCGGAGAGCCGGTAGGCCGGGCGCGCCTGACAGCCGAGCACCCCGGCCAGCAGGGTCAGCGACGTGATGATCAAGGCCGGACCGCGCACCGCTGCCTCCCGATGTCGTAGCGGGTCGCGGCGGAGTTCGCCGCGACCGAAGAGGACCATCAAACCAAACGGCCCGCGCCGACCGGCTCCCCGACCGGCGGGTGCGGGGGCGGCGGCGCCCACGCCCCCGCAGGCAGGTCGGTGTCGCGGACTTCGACCATCCGGCGCATCCAGCGGCGGGCCGGCTCCTCCACCCGGTGGTAGAGCAGCGCCGCGGCAGCCAGCGAGATCCCGATGGTGCCGAGCACCACGAGTTTGCCGCCGGCCGGGTTCAGCACGACCTGGTGTTCGTCGGCGATCCAATTCCATGCGGTGTGCACGATCTCGTGCACCATGTACAGCGCGAACGAGATCTGGCCGCCGTAGACCAGCGGCCGGGTCGACAGCAGTCGCGTCAGCCCGCCGGTGCCGATCGCCAGCGTCACCACCAGCGGCACGAACAGGACGTCGACGAGGCCGCGGGCGTCGGGGATCGTCGCCACCGGGTGGGCGTCCAGCCAGTACAGGGCGCCGACGATGACCGCGACCAGCACCACCGACAGCGCCCCCGCCCCGGCCCGGGCACGCGGGGACAACCGCAGCTTGCGGACCGCGGCGCAGGCCAGCGCCCCGGCGGTGAACTGCATCACGATCCGCGGCAACCAACTCCACGGGGTGTAGAACTCGCCGGTGGCCACCAGCAGCAGCAGCGGCGGCAGGGAGGCGGCGAACGCCAGCCACAGCAAGCCGCGCGCCCGCGTCACCCGGGCCAGCCGGAACACGACCAGGATGAGCAGCCCGAACAGCAGATAGGCCAGCCACTCCGCGCTGATCGACCAGGCCGGACCATCCCAGCTGGTGCGGTCGAAGTAGGGCTCGAACCACAGCTGCATCAGCAGCAGCTGGCGCAGGTAGCTGACCGCGGTCAGGTTCTCCGCGTCCGGCGACGGAGTGTCACCGACGTTGAGGGTGAAGATGATCCACACCGCGGCCAGGTGCAGCGTGACCAGGTAGACCGGCCAGACCCGCGCCAGCCGCAGCCACAGGAACCGCAGCGTGGCCCGCGCCGACCAGCGCTCCCCCATCCGGTCCAGATAGTTCCAGGTCAACACGAACCCGCTGAGGATGAAGAACAGGTCGACGCCCTGCGCGCCGGTGTCGAGCACCGGGGCGAGGGCCTCGGCCCGATACGGGGCGGCCTCGGCGAGCAGCGGGCGGAAGTGGAACAGCACCACCCACAGGGCAGCCACGATCCGCAGGCCGGTTAACGCCCTGATCTCTCCGCCGCCCACAACTCTCTTTCCCGGCTCGTCCCTGCAGGATTCGGTGCCGCCGCGTCCCCGGCCGTGGCGCGGCCACGGCTTTCGCAGGGTAACAGCCCCGCCGGGGAAGACCGGGGATCTGCGGCGGCCACGTCGGCCCGGCGGCGGGCCGGCACGCGTACGCTGGGGGGCCATGAGATCGAAAGCAGCAGCGGTGGCCGCGGCGATGTTCGTGGTCGCCGGCGCGGTGACGCTCGGGCCGGCCGCGGCCGACCCCGCCGACCCGACCGGGCCGTCACCGGGACCGGCCCCCGGCCCGTCGCAAGCGCCGGCCGCCGGGCCGGCCACCGTGATCGAGGCGGACGGTCACTACGCGGTCGGGACCGACATCGCACCGGGCACCTACACCTCGGCCGGGCCGGTCGAGGACGGCACCTGCTACTGGAAGCGCAGCCGCGACGGCAAGCTCGTCGACAACGCGATGACCAAGAAGCCGCAGGTGGTGCGGATCGAACCGACCGACACCGAGTTCCGCACCAGCGGATGCCAGCCCTGGACGCTGGACAACTCCGCGCAGGCGAAGGCGCCGCTGGACGCCGCGAGCGCCGAAGCCCGGCTCCGCGGCGACATCGGACGGCTCAACCTCGGGTCGCTGCTGCACGGCGGCGGGCAGGTGCCGGGACCGTGACCGCGGTCGCCACACCGGCCGGCGACATCGCGCCGCGCTGAGCCGATACCTTACGCTGGCTGAACGGCAACCGTTCACCGTCGACCGCATGAGGAGGGGTGCACCCGCGTGGCAACTTCGGCTGCAGACGCCACGCAGGAGCCCACGCTCCGGGCGGAAGACATCACCGTCACCGACCCCAAGGTGGTCAAACGTGCGGTGACCGCCGCGGCGGTGGGCAACGTCACCGAGTGGTACGACTTCGGTGTCTACGGCTACTTCGTGCTCACCTTGCAGCAGGTCTTCTTCGCCGGGCTCTCCGACACCGCGTCGCTGATCGCGACCTTCGCCGTGTTCGCCTCGTCGTTTCTGGTCCGCCCCCTCGGCGGGGTGATCTTCGGCTCCCTGGGCGACCGGATCGGCCGCACCAAGGTGCTGGCGATGACGGTGATCCTGATGGCGGTCAGCACGTTCAGCATCGGCCTGGTGCCCAGCTACGACTCGATCGGGATCGTCGCACCCATCCTGGTGCTGGTGGCCAAACTCGGCCAGGGGCTGTCCACCGGCGGGGAATACAGCGGGGCGATGACGTTCATCGCCGAATACACCTCGGACAAGCGGCGCGGCTTCACCGGCAGCTTCCTGGAAATGGGGACCTTCACCGGCTATTCGCTGGGGGCGGCCACCGTGGCGGTGCTGACCGCGGTGATGCCGCAGGAGGAGCTGCTCAGCTGGGGCTACCGCATCCCGTTCCTGCTCGCCCTGCCGTTGGGCATGGTCGGGCTGTTCCTGCGGCTGCGGCTGGAGGAGACCCCGGCGTTCGAGCAGCTGCTGGAGCAGTCCGCCGAGCAGCAGCACGACACCGAGCCGGTCGGGGTGCGCAGCGTGTTCGTCCATCACTGGCGGGCCCTGCTGCTGTGCGGCGGCATCGTGACGACCTGGAACATCACCAACTACATGCTGACCAGCTTCATGCCCACCTACCTGGCCGATCTGCCCGAGTACGGGCTGACCGGGGTGAACCAGACCACCGCGCAGTTCATGCAGATCGCGGTGCTGGTGATGCTGCTGGTGCTCATTCCCAGCTTCGGGTGGCTCAGCGACCGGTTCGGGCGCCGCCCGATCCTGGCGGTGGGCGCCACCGGGCTGGTGCTGTTCTCACTCCCTGCGGTGCTGCTGATGCGGCACGGCTCCACGGTGCTGACGTTCGTGGGGCTGCTGATGATCGGGTTGATGCTGGCGTGCTTCTCCGGCACCGCGCCGTCGACCCTGCCCGCGCTGTTCCCCACCGAGATCCGCTACAGCGGGCTGGCGATCTCCTTCAACATCTTCGTCTCGCTGTTCGGCGGCACCACCGCGCTGGTGATGAGCACGCTGCTCTCGGCGACCAAGGACCTCAACTGGCCCGGCTACTACCTGATCGGGGCCGGCGTGATCGGCGCGATCAGCATCGCGTTGATCCACGAGACCAACGGCAAGCCGCTGCCCGGGGCCGCCCCGGCGGTCAGCACCGAGGAAGAGGCGCACGCGCTGGTCGCCGCGCAACGCTGAGCCGCCGGGAGGTCGGGTTCAGTCCAGCAGCCGGCGCAGCAGGTGCATCGCCACCGTCGTCGACCGTTCCCGGACGTCGGCGCGGTTGCCCGGCAGCCGGACGTTGCGGTTCAGCGAGCGTCCGTCGGCCAGCAGCGCGGTGAAGTAGACGGTGCCGACCGGCTTGTCGGCGGTGCCGCCGCCGGGGCCGGCGATCCCGGTGATCGCCACCGCCGCATCGGCGCCGAACCGGGCCAGGGCGCCGGCGGCCATCGCCCGGGCGACCGGTTCGGAGACCGCGCCGTGGCCGGCGATCAACTCCGGATCCACGCCGAGCAGCTCGGTTTTCGCCTCGTTGGAGTAGGACACCACTCCCCCGGCGACATACGCCGACGAGCCGGGCCGCTCGGTCAGCCGCGCCGCCAGCAGCCCGGCGGTACACGATTCGGCGGTGGCCACGGTGCGCCCGGCCAGCAGCCGCGCCACCTGTTCGTCGACGAGTTCGCCGTCGTCGGAGAATAATTCGCGCGGGTGCCGGTCGCGCAGGAACTCCACCAGCTCGGTGTAGGTGTCGGAGAGGTCGGGTTCGTAGCGGGTGACGATCTCCAGCTCGCCGCGGCGCAGGCACGTGGTGATCTCCAGCCGGTCGAAGCCGGTGATGGTGCGCTGCGCCGCCCGCAGCGCGTCGGCCAGCTCGGATTCGGGCAGGCCGAACATCCGCATGGTGGCCTGCTCGTAGCGGGTGCGCCCGGCGATGGCCCGCTGCACCGCGGCGGTCTCCAGCGCCGAATGCCACATCGGCTGCAGTTCGCGGGGCGGCCCGGGCAGCACCACCACCGTCGGGCTGCCGGGCACCACCAGCCCCGGCGCGGTCCCGACCGGGTCGATGACGGTGGCCCCGGCCGGGATCAGGGCCTGCTTGCGGTTGGCGGCGCGCACCGCTTCGAAGTCGGCCTGCGGGTAGCGGCTCATCAGCTTGCGCAGGATCGCGGCGATCGTGTCGTCCAGGGCGGCGTCGAGCACCAGGTCGAGCCCGCAGAACCCGGCCACCACCTCCACGGTGAGGTCGTCGGCGGTCGGGCCCAGCCCGCCGCTGGTGACGATCAGGTCGACCCCGTCGTCGGCGAGGAACCGCAGCGCCGCGGTCATGTCGTGCGGCCGGTCGCCGCAGATCGTGACGTGGGCCAGCTCCACGCCCAACTCCAGCAGCCGGTCGGCGATCCACGGACCGTTGCGGTCCTGGATGCGCCCGGTCAGGACCTCGGTTCCCGTGACGACGATGCCCGCGCGTGTGCTCACCGCTAGTGAGGCTATCGCGGCCGCTTCAGGTGCGCCTCGACCGACTCCACCTTGTGGGTCAACGCGTCGGTGACGCCGGCCCGCCAGTCGACCTTGATCACGGTGCTCACCCGCGGGGCGTGGGCGGCCACCGCCGCCACGGCGCGCTGCACCACCGCCATCACCTCGTCCCAGGAGTCGCCCTCGAGCACGGTGAACATCGCGTCGGTGCGGTTGGGCAGCCCCGACTCGCGCACCACCCGCACCGCCTCGGCGACGAGTTCGCCCACGCTCTCCCCCGCCCCGAGCGGGGTCACCGAGAACGCCACCACCACCGACATCGGGCTCACCCGCCGCCGATGTCCGCGGTGGCCCGCGGCGCGGTGTGGCGGCGGAGCACGAACTGCGACCAGTCCGGTGTGCGCACCGCGGCGAAGTACTCGGGCAGCGGCCACGGGCTGAGGGTGTGGATCTCGCCGTCGGCGTTTTTGAAGTAGGAGTGTTTGATCGTCGGCTGCGACCACACCAGCCCGGCGATCGCCTCCCGGGTGCGGCGATGCCAGTCGGTGGCGGCCTGCTCGCGCGGTTCCACCGCGTGCAGGTCCGCGGTGATGATCTCGGCCAGGCACTGGTCGATGTAGCGCATCTGCAGCTCGGAGTGGAAGATCAGGCTGCCGCCGTGGGCCAGGTGGGTGCCGGGGCCGTAGATCATGAAGAAGTTGGGGAACGCGGGCACCGTGATGCCCAGGTAGGCGTACGGGCGGCGACCCCACAGGGTGCGCAGGTCCACCCCGTCGCGACCGGTGATGCGCATCGGCCAGAGCAGCTCGGTGTGGCGGAACCCGGTGGCGTAGATGAGGACGTCGGCGGCGTAGTTGTGGCCGTCCTCGGTGCACACCCCGTGCTCGGTGATCCGGCTGATCGGGGTGCGCACCAACTCGACGTTGTCGCGGCGCAGCGTCGCCAGCCAGGTCCCGTTGTCCTGCAGGGTCCGTTTCCCGGTGGCCGGGTAGTCCGGCAGCACCTTGTCGAGCAGGTCCGGGTCGTCGCCGATCTGCCCGGTGATCCAGTCGGTGAACATGAGCCGGCCGAGGGCGTTGAACTCGCTGACCGCGTAGTTCTGGTCGGGGTAGTCCGGGTCGACCCGCGCGGCGTCCAGGCCCTTGTCGGCGCCCGGCCACATCAGCAGGAACCGGTACCAGCGACCGTAGAACGGCAGATGCTCCATCGCCCAGCGCACTCCGTCGCCCACCTCGTCGTGATACATCGGGTTGGGGAACATCCACTGCGCGCTGCGCTGGAACACGGTGAGCTGCTCGACGTCGGCGGCGATGGCGGGGCCGATCTGAAACCCGCTGGCGCCCGCGCCGATCAGGGCGACCCGCTTGCCGCGCAGGTCGATCGAGTGGTCCCAGGCCGCGGAGTGAAACGCGCTGCCGGCGAAGCTGTCCGCGCCGGGAAACTGCGGGATGTGCGGCCGGTTCAGCTGCCCGACCGCGCTGATCAGCACCCGCGCGGTGAGGGTTTCGGTCGAACCGTCGGGCCCGCGCAGCGACACCGTCCAGCGCCCGGCGTCGTCGTCCCACGTCGCGGCGGTCACCTCGGTGTGCCAGCGGACGTGCTCGGCGATCCGGTGGCGGTCGAGCAGGTCGGCGAAATAGCGTTGCAGTTCGGGCTGTTCGGCGAAGTAGTGCGACCACGCGTTGTTCGGTTCGAAGCTGTAGCAGTAGAAGTGGTTGGCGACGTCGACCCGGGCGCCGGGATAGCTGTTTTCCCACCATGTTCCGCCCGGCCCGGGATTCTTCTCGACGATGGTGAACGGAATCCCGGCTTGGCGCAGCCGGATCCCGGCCAGCAGGCCGGATTGCCCGCAACCGATCACCACCACGGGACACCGGGCGGCCGCCGCGGCGGGCAGCGGGGCGGGCTTCCGCGGGTCGTGGCCGGCCAGGTCCAGCTCTTCGGCCAGCATCGGCAGATACTGCGCGGGCACCGGTTCGCAGGCGGCCCAGTCCAGCATCTCGGCGATCAGCCCGGCATCCAGCGGGGCCGGCTCCGGGCAGCCGCGGTCGCGGTAGTCGGTGAGCACCGCCAGCGCGTCGGCGCGGGCGCGGGCCTTGTCCTCCTCGGACATGAAGCCCTGGATCTCGTTGAGGAACAGCCCGGCCTGATGATATTCGCGGATGTAGCGCGGGTCGCCGGTGATGTGCACCAGCGACAGCAGCAGGGTGGGGACGCTGACCTGCTCCAGGGCCGCCGCGATGTCGGCGGTGGCGGTGGTGAAGGGGCGGCCGGAGTACCGGTTGCGCGACGGCATACCCAATTACGCTATTACGAGTCCCGTAATTGATCAAGGTGTCGGTCCGGCGGCCGCGCATGCGAGACTGCTGGTCATGGTTGTTGCGATCGCCCGCCCCAAGATCGAGGGCAATGTCGCCGTCGGCGAGAACCGCCAGCTCGGGTTCGCCGAGTTCGGCGCCCCGCAGGGACGGCCGATGTTCTGGCTGCACGGCACCCCCGGCGCGCGGCGACAGATCCCGCTGGAGGCGCGGATCTTCGCCGAGCACCAGGACATCCGGCTGATCGGGGTGGACCGGCCCGGCATCGGGTCCTCGACTCCGCATCAGTACGAGACCGTGCTGCAGTTCGCCGACGACCTGCGCACGATGGCCGACACGCTGGGCATCGACAAGATGGCCGTGATCGGCCTGTCCGGCGGCGGCCCCTACACCCTGGCCGCCGCGGCGCTGATGCCCGAGCGGGTGCTGGCCGCCGGGGTGCTCGGCGGGGTCGCCCCCTCCACCGGCCCGGACGGGATTGCCTCCGGGTTGATGACCCTGGCCGGGATCGCCGCGCCGGTGCTGGAGAAGGCCGGCCAGCCGATCAGCTTCGTCGCCAGCAGCCTGATCCGCATGGTGCGGCCGGTGGCCTCCCCGGCGCTGGGGCTGTACGCGCGGTTGTCCCCCGAAGGCGACCGGCGGCTGCTGGGCCGCCCGGAGTTCAAGGCGATGTTCCTCGACGACCTGCTCAACGGCAGCCGCAAACAGCTGGCGGCGCCGTTCGCCGACGCGGTGGTCTTCGCCCACGACTGGGGTTTCCGGCTCGAGGAGGTGACCGTGCCGGTGCACTGGTGGCACGGCGACGCCGACCACATCATCCCCTACGCCCACGGTGAGCACGTCGTCGCGCGGCTGCCCGACGCGCAGCTCTACACCATGCCCGGCGAGAGTCACCTCGGCGGGCTGGGCCGCGCCGAGGAGATCCTGGCCACCCTCGCCGGGGCCTGGGACCGCGGTTAGGCCACGGGAGCCCCGGCCATGACCCCGCCGCCCGCCGACCCGGTGGCCGAGATCGCCGCCGGCCCGGCCGGGCCGGGCGTGGGGGCGTTCTTCGACCTGGACGGCACCCTGGTCGCCGGGTTCACCGCGACCGCGCACGCCGGACACCGGATCCGGCGGGGACAGGCGCGTATCGGCGAGATCCTCGGGGTGATCGAGGCGGCCACCCGCTACCGGTTCGGCCGCATGCAGTTCGAGCGGCTGCTGGTGCGGGCCGCCGGCTACCTGCGCGGGGAGTCGATCGCCGGGCTCGACGCCCTCGGCGACTGGCTGTTCGTGCACCGCATCACCGGGCGGGTGTACCCGCACATGCGCGAGATCGTGCAAGCGCACCAGCAGCGCGGGCACACCGTCGTGCTCAGTTCCTCGGCCCTGACCATCCACGCCGAACCGGTCGCCCGGTTCCTGCAGATCGCGCACGTGCTGTGCAACCGCTTCGAACTCGACGAGCGCGGCCTGCTCACCGGTGACGTGATCAAGCCCGTGCTGTGGGGGCCGCAGAAGGCCGCCGCGGTCGAAGATTTCTGCCGCGATCACGGTGTCGAGTTGCAGCGCAGCTACTTCTACGCCGACGGCGACGAGGATGCGGCGCTGATGGCGCTGGTCGGCCATCCCCGGCCGGTCAACCCGCGCTCCGGGCTGGCCGCCCTGGCCGTCGAACGCGACTGGCCGGTGCTGCGCATGGCCCGGCCCGACGACCGCGGCCGGTTGCGCCGGCTCGCCGGGCTGGGCCGCGCCGCGTTGGGCGGCTGAGCGGGCACCGGTCTGGGTAGCGTGGAACGGCAGCGGCGGAAGGAGCGGCAGCCCGTGCACCTCGAAGTGGTCCAGGCCGATGTCACCACGCTGGCGGTGGACGCGATCAGCAACGCCGCCAACACCGAGTTGCGCCACGGCGGCGGGGTCGCCGCCGCGATCGCCCGGGCCGGCGGCGCCGACCTGCAACGCGAGTCGCGGCAGAAGGCGCCGATCGGCTTGGGTGAGGCGGTGGCGACCACCGCCGGGGCGATGCCGGCGCGCTACGTCATCCACGCCGCGACGATGGAACTGGGCGGACCGACGTCCGCGGACATCATCACCCGCGCCACCCGGTCGACACTGGTCAAGGCCGACGAACTCGGCTGCGCCACACTGGCGTTGGTCGCCTTCGGCACCGGCGTGGGCGGCTTCCCACTCGACGAGGCGGCGCGCCTGATGGTCGGCGCGGCGCGCGAGCACCGCTCGGCAACCCTGCAGAAGGTGGTGTTCGCCGTCCACGGCGACGCCGCCGAACAGGCGTTCCGGGCCGCGGTGGCGCCGTGACGCCGACGGCCCGCAGCGACGACGACCAGTGGGACATCCACACCGGGGTCGGCTACACCGCGCTGGTCGTGGCCGCCTGGCGGGCGCTGCACACCGCGTCACCCGACCCGGTGGCGCGCGACGAGTACGCCGCGCGGTTCGTCGCCGCGGCCGCCGATCCGTATCTGAGCGGGCTGCTCGCCGAACCCGCCGGCATCGCCGCGGCGGTGTTCCCGCACCTCTACGGCGTCCAAACCCGGCACTTCGACGAATTCTTCACCGCCGCGGCGGGGGCCGGCATCCGCCAGGCGGTGATCGTCGCCGCCGGGCTGGACACCCGCGCACTACGGCTGGACTGGCCGGCCGGCACCGTCGTCTACGAACTCGACCGGCCCGCGGTGCTGGAGTTCAAGCGCGACGTCCTCGCCGGACTCGACGCCCGCCCGGTCGCCGGTCATGTCCCGGTGGGCTGCGATCTGCGCCGCGACTGGCCGGCGGCGCTGCGGGCGGCGGGTTTCGACGCCGCGGCCCCGGCCGCCTGGTCGCTGGAGGGACTGCTGCCGTATCTGACCGGCCCGGCGCAGGACGCGCTGCTGACCGGCATCGGCGCGCTGTCGGCCCCGGGCAGCCGGATCGCGATCGGGGCGCTGGGCTCCCACCTCGACCCCGAGGCGCTCGATGCGGTGATCGAGCAGCACCCGCAGCTGCAGGCCTTCCGCGAGGTGGACTTCGGCGCGCTGACCTACGACCCGGCGCAGCGCGCCGACCCGGCCGACTGGCTTGCCGCGCACGGCTGGACGGTGACCGAGGTGGACACCACCGTGGGGCTGCAGACCGCGCGCGGGGAGACCCCGGCGGAGGTGGAACGTGCCGTCGACCGGGTACTGCGCTCGCAGTATGTGACGGCCGTGCGGCGCGAGCCGGACAAGGTGCCGTAATCTCGGTCACCGCGTAGTAAACTAGAACACGTTCCAATTCGTTCCCGACTCCGGTAAGGACGCACCGATGCACACCCCGATCTGCGACGAACTCGGCATCGAATTCCCGATCTTCGCCTTCACCCACTGCCGCGACGTGGTGGTGGCGGTGAGCAAGGCCGGCGGGTTCGGTGTGCTCGGGGCGGTCGGCTTCACCCCCGAACAGCTTGAGATCGAACTCAACTGGATCGACGAGAACATCGGCGACCGTCCCTACGGCGTCGACATCGTCATCCCCAACAAGTACGAGGGCCAGGACTCGGGCCAATCCGCCGAGGAACTCGCCGAGAGCCTGAAGAAGATGGTCCCCGCCGAGCACCTGGACTTCGCCCGCAAGATCCTCGCCGACCACGGCGTTCCGGTCGAGGACAGCGCCAAGGACAGCCTGCAGCTGATCGGTTGGACCGAGGCGACCGCCACCCCGCAGGTGGAGGTGGCGCTGCGGCACCCGAAGATGAAGCTGATCGCCAACGCGCTGGGCACCCCGCCGGCGGACATGATCAAGCACATCCATGCCCAGGGTGTGAAGGTCGCCGCGCTGTGCGGCTCGCCCGCCCAGGCGGTCAAACACGCCGACGCCGACGTGGACATCATCATCGCCCAGGGCGGTGAGGGCGGCGGCCACTGCGGCGAGATCGGCTCGATCGTGCTGTGGCCGCAGGCGGTCAAGGCGGTGGCCCCGCGGCCGGTGCTGGCCGCCGGCGGGATCGGCAGCGGCGAGCAGATCGCCGCGGCGCTGGCCCTCGGCGCGCAGGGCGCCTGGACCGGCTCGCAGTGGCTGATGGTCGAGGAGGCCAACAACACCCCCAAGCAGCAGGAGGCCTACGCCAAGGCCACCAGCCGCGACACCGTGCGCAGCCGCTCGTTCACCGGCAAGCCCTGCCGGATGTTGCGCAACGAGTGGACCGAGGCCTGGGAGCAGCCCGGCAACCCCGAGCCGCTGGGCATGCCGCTGCAGTACATGGTTTCGGGCATGGCGGTCAAGGCCACCCACAAGTACCCCAACGAGACCGTCGACGTCGCGTTCAACCCGGTCGGCCAGGTGGTGGGTCAGCTGCAGAAGGTGGAGAAGACCGCCACGGTGATCGAACGCTGGGTGCAGGAATACCTGGCGGCCACCGGCCGGCTCAACGAGCTCAACGAGGCGGCCAGCGTCTGACCGCGCGGCCTACAGGTCGTCGGGGTCTTCGAGGTCGGCGTCGCGGCCGGTGGCCATCTCCTTGACCTTCGCCGCCGCGTGGGTGCCGATGTCGATGGAGTTCTCCACGATGCCGCTCACCCCGCCGGAGATGTCACCGCGGATGATGTCGCTGGCGTTCTCGACGATGTCGGAGGCCTTCTCCACGGCGTGGGTGGCGATGTCGCGCGCCGATTCGAGCGCGTCTTTGGGGTTGAAGGCCATCGGTGTCTCCTCTTCGCTGGCGGTTGAGCCCGAGTCTAGTCCCGCCGCGGCGGGTGCCTACGGCTGGAAGAAGCCCGGCGGCGCGTAGGGGCCGGCGCCGCCGGTGAACCAGCCCGGCTGCCAGCCGCGGGCGGTGCACAGCATCGGTAGCCCGTCCGGCGACTGCGCCGAGACCTGGCTGCGCTTGGGGTCCGGGCACGGCGAGCCGACGTCGTGCACCCCGCGCAGCGGCGGTGAGTTCACCCAGAACCCGGTGGTCGGCGGGTCCCAGGGTGGGCCCTGGTTGGGTATCCAGTGGCAGGCCAGCGTCTGCCCGTCCCGGCCGCGGCCGAAGATGAACTTCTCCCAGCTGTGGCACGGCGCTCCGGCGGAGACGTCGTAGGCGATGCCGGGCACGTCGGTGTCGTAGCGTTGCGGGTCGGCGGCGGCGGTCGGCGCGGCCCAGACCGTCGCGGCCAGAGTCGCGGCGGCCGCAGCGGCGATGCCAAGCTGGCGAATCATCCCATTACCCCGGTTCGGTTTGCCATGGAGCGCGTCGTCGGTTCGACGGCATCCTATCGGCTGCGCCGCCGCCGCGACGGTCTTTCCCGGCGCGCCGGCCCGGTCGCCGGTGGCTATTCGCGCGCCGCGAACGACACCCCGGTGAAATCGATCTGCGCGGCCGGGTTGGCCAGCGCGGTCACCAGCCCGGTGCCGAACGGGCCGAGGTCGTCGTAGAGGGTCGCCGACCCCACCGCGATGCCGTCGTGCGCCCAGTGCGACTCGGCGTGCACGCCGAGCCACTCCCCGTGCGGCAGGCGGGTCAACCCGACGCTGAGATCGCCGTTGATGTAGCCGATGCCGTGCGTGCCGAGGTTGGTCACCAGGCTGGTGGCCTCGGCGACCATCGCGGCCCGGACCAACGGCGTGTTGTCCTGGCCGGCGACCAGCGGGAACCCGCGGTGCAGGAACCGCTTCCGGGAGTCGTTCTGGTGGTCGCCGGGCGTCGGGGACCAGCCGGCGGCGGCGCTGCCCAACCGGCTCCAGTCCCGCTCGTCGAGTCCGGCCGGAACAGCCAGGTCCGGCTCGGCCCGCCAGAGCCGGCCGGGCGGCGCCTCGGCGGCCCGGTACTGCACCAGCGTGGCCCGCGCGATCAGCTGCCCGTGCTGGCGGAGGTCGCATTCGCTGGTGCGGATCCGCCGCCCGTCGCGCACCGCGCGCACCTCCGTGACCGTCGGGGCGGTGCGGGCCGCCCGGACCAGGTCGACGGTGAGCCGGGCGGGCCGCAGCTCCGGGTCGCCGTAGCGCTCCTCGAGCACCCGGGCCGCCAGCGCCACCACCGCCGGCCCGCCGAGGTGATCGGCGCCCCAATGACTGTTCGCGTAGGCGGTGGGCAGGAAGCAATCGACGTCGTCGCGGACGAAATACGCGGCCTCTCTGGACATCCGGGCATCCTCGCACACCGCGGCCGGGCCGCCGCAGTGGTGCGCGTTGCGCCGCGGTATCAATCAACTTATAGTCCAGACACATGTCCAGACAGTTCGCTGACCGCGTCCGCCGCCGCCCGGCCGCGCCCGTGCCGCCGGGCCGGGTGTAGCGCATGCGCATCGCGCTGCTGTCTTACCGCAGCAAACCGCACTGCGGCGGTCAGGGAGTCTACGTCCGCCACCTCAGCCGGGGATTGAGCGAGCTCGGCCACCACGTGGAGGTCTTCTCCGGCCAACCCTATCCGGAGGACCTCGATCCGGCGGTGGTGCTGCGCAAGGTGCCCAGCCTGGACCTCTACCGCGAGCCCGATCCGTTCCGCACCCCCCGCCCCGGGGAGATCCGCGACCGGCTCGACCTGCTCGAACTCGCCACCATGTGGACGGCCGGCTTCCCCGAACCGCGCACGTTCAGCCTGCGCGCGGCCCGGCTGCTGGCCGCCCGGCGCGACGACTTCGACGTGGTGCACGACAACCAGTGCCTGGGCACCGGCCTGCTGTCGATCGCCGCCCTCGGGCTGCCGGTGGTGGCCACCGTGCACCACCCCATCACCCGCGACCGCCAGCTGGATCTGGCGGCGGCGCGCTGGTGGCGCAAGCCCCTGGTGCGCCGCTGGTACGGCTTCGCCGCGATGCAGAAGCGGGTCGCGCGGGCCATCCCGGACCTGCTCACCGTCTCCAGCGCCTCGGCCGGCGACATCGCCGCCGACTTCGGCGTGAGCCGCGAGCGGCTGCAGGTGGTGCCGCTGGGGGTGGACACCGAGGTGTTCCGCCCCGGCGACGCCCGGGTGCCCGGGCGGATCATCGCGATCGCCAGCGCCGACGTCCCGCTCAAGGGGGTGGCCCACCTGCTGACCGCGGTCGCCAAGCTGCGCACCGAACGCGACCTGGAGCTGCAACTGGTCGCCCGGCTCGAACCCAACGGCCCCACCGAGAAGCTCATCGCCGAGCTGGGCATCTCCGACATCGTGCACACCTCCAGCGGACTGTCCGACGCCGAGCTGGCGGGGTTGCTCGCCTCGGCCGAGATCGCCTGCATCCCTTCGCTGTACGAGGGTTTCTCGCTGCCCGCCGTGGAGGCGATGGCCAGCGGGACCCCGATCGTGGCCAGCCGGGCCGGCGCGCTGCCGGAGGTGCTCGGCACCGACGGGCGCTGCGCGCAACTGGTGACCCCCGGCGACGCCGAGGAACTCACCGAGGTGCTGGCCGGGCTGCTCGACGACCCGGCCCGGCGGGGCCGGCTGGGCGCCGGCGGCCGCCGGCGCGCCCTGGACGTCTACAGCTGGGAGGCGGTGGCCGCCCAGACCATCGCCGTCTACCGGCGGGCGATCGCGCGGACCGGCGCGGGTGCGCCGTGCTGACCGTCGACTTCGACCGGCTCGGCGTCGGGCCGGGCCGCACGGTCATCGACGTCGGCTGCGGCGCGGGCCGGCACACCTTCGAGGCCTACCGGCGCGGAGCCGACGTCGTCGCCGTCGACCGCGACCCCGCCGAGATCGCCGGGGTGGCCACCATGCTCGAGGTGATGGCCGAAGCCGGCGAGGCCCCGGCCGGGGCCACCGCACGGGCGGTGGTCGGCGATGCGCTGGCGCTGCCCTATCCCGACGGCAGCTTCGACTGCGTCATCGCCTCGGAGGTCCTCGAGCACCTGCCCGGCGACGACGCCGCCATCGCCGAGCTGATCCGGGTGCTCAAGGTCGGCGGTGTGCTCGCCGTCTCGGTTCCGCGGTGGCTGCCCGAGCAGGTGTGCTGGGCGCTGTCGCGCGACTACCACAGCAACGAGGGCGGGCACGTGCGCATCTACCGCGCCAGCGCGCTGCGCGACAAGATCCGCTCCGGCGGGCTGACCCACACCCACACCCACCACGCGCACGGCCTGCACGCACCGTTTTGGTGGCTGAAATGCCTTGTCGGGGTGCACAACACCGAAAATCCGTTGGTCGCCGCGTATCACAAGCTGCTGGTCTGGGACATGATGGCGCGGCCGGCGGCCACCCGCATCGCCGAAGCGGTGCTCGACCCGCTGGTCGGCAAGAGCGTGGCGCTGTACTTCGAGAAACCCGTAGCCGATGTCGCGCTGGTCTGACCATCCGGTGCCGGCCGTACCCGGTGTGCTCAGCGCGGATGAGGTCCGCCGGACCGCGGCAGCCATCGCCGCGGTGCAGGAGCCGTCCGGGGCCATCCCCTGGTCGGCGACCGGGCACACCGACCCGTGGGACCACGTGGAGTGCGCGATGGCGCTCACCGCGGCCGGCTGGACCGATGCCGCCCGCGCGGCGTTCGAATGGTCGCGCCGCGAGCAGCGCCCGGACGGGTCGTGGCCCATCCAGCTGCGCGCCGGGGTGATCGAGGACGCCAACAGCGACAGCAATTTCTGCGCCTACCTGGCCACCGGGGTCTGGCACCACGTGCTGGTCACCGGCGATCGCGGCTTCGCGCGCACCATGTGGCCGGTGGTCGCCGCGGCGATCGGCTTCGTGCTGGGCCTGCAGCGCGCCGGCGGGGAGATCGCCTGGGCGCGGACGCGCACCGGGCCGGTCGACGAAGCCCTGCTGACCGGCTGCGCCAGCATCTACCACGCACTGCGGTGCGCGCTGGCGCTGGCGGACTACCTGGACCGGCCCCAACCGGAGTGGGAGCTGGCGGTGGGGCGTCTCGGCCACGCCATCACCGCCCATCCCGAGGCGTTCACCGAGAAGCCGCGCCACGCCATGGACTGGTACTACCCCATCCTCGGCGGCGCGCTGCGCGGTCCGGCCGCCGCCGAACGCATCGCCGAGCGCTGGGATGACTTCGTCGTCGACGGGCTGGGCATCCGCTGCGTCGACGACCGGCCCTGGGTCACCGGCGCCGAAACCTGCGAGCTGGTGCTGACGCTGGAGGCGGTCGGCCGGCGGGCCGAGGCGCGCCGCCAGTTCGCGGCCATGCAGCACCTGCGCGAAACCGACGGCTCCTATTGGACCGGGCTGGTCTACGCCGACGGCAAGCGCTGGCCGGTGGAGCGCACCACCTGGACCGGCGCGGCGGTCATCCTGGCCGCCGACGCGCTGTCGGACAGCACCCCGGCCGCGGGCATCTTCCGCGGCACCGGGCTGCCGGTCGGGCTGGCCGGCGACGTCGACTGCACCTGCGTGGCCGGGCGCCGCGTTTAGCCGCCACGGTCAGCTTTTCGCGCGCCACGGTCAGATCGGCTGCCCGGGCACCCCGGACTCCCGGCGCAGCACCCGCAGCGACCCGACCGCGCGGTGCTCCCGGAACTGGCCGGACTCGCGAGCCCGCAGATAGATCCGATACGGCGCCTGGCCGCCGTCGGCCGGGTCGGGGAACACGTCGTGGATCACCAGGGCGCCGCCGGGCTGCACCCAGGGCGCCCACCCGTCGAAATCACGCTGCGCGGCCTCGTCGGTGTGCCCGCCGTCGATGAACAGCAGCTGCAGCGGGGTGCGCCAGGCCCGCGCCACCACCGCCGACTTCCCCACCGCCGCCACCACGGTGTCGTCGAGGCCGGCCTCGTCGAGGGTGCGGCGCGCCTGCGGCAGCGTGTCGAAGCGGCCGCTGTGCGGGTCCACCAGCGACGCATCGTGGTACTCCCAGCCCGGCTGGTGTTCCTCCGAGCCGTGGTGGTGGTCGACGGTGAACAGCACCGCGTTGCGAGCTGCGGCCGCCGCGCCGAGCAGCACCGTCGACTTGCCGCAGTAGGTGCCGATCTCCACGGCCACCCCGCCGTCGAGGACGTCCAGCGCCGCCTCGTGCAGCGCCGTGCCCTCGTCGGCGGGCAGGAATCCGCGCACCCGCTCGGCGAGCGCGAACAGGCGTGCGGTGTCCGGTGGCGTCGAGGAGACCATGCAGGGCAAGGTACCGCCCGGGCGGCGTGGGGTTTCTTGCCGCCCCCGGGGCGTTGTAGTAGCGTCTGGACATGTGTCCAGTCCGGTTGCTCGGGAATCGACGCGCCGCAGGCTGACGGCGAAACAAGCCGATACCGTCGACCGGCTGGGGCGCGCCGCCGTCGAGGTGTTGCGCCGAGAAGGGTTCTCCGGCATGACCGTTCGGCTGGTCGCCGCCGAGGCCGGGGTCGGCGCGGCGACCGCCTACACCTACTTCTCCTCCAAGGAGCACCTCGTCGCCGAGATTTTCTGGCGCCGGCTGGCCTCCACTCCCCCGCCACCGCCGACCGGCCGGGGCGACGGCGCCGAACAGGCGGTGCGGGTGCTGCGCCACATCGCGCTGCTGGTCGCCGACGAGCCCGAGTTGGCCGGCGCGGTGACCAGCGCGCTGTTGGGCGCCGACCCCGACGTCGAACACCTGCGGCTGCGGGTCGGCGCGGAGATCAGGCGGCAACTCAGCGACGCGCTCGGACGCGAGGCCGACCCCGAACTCGTCGACTCACTGGAGTTGCTGTACGCCGGTGCGCTGCTGCGCGCAGGCATGGGATATGGCTCCTACCAAGAGATTGCCGACCGTTTGGAGAAATCAGCGCGGTTGCTGCTGCGATAATGGCGGGATGTCCGACAGTGCGTGGACCCTCGACGAAACCGACGGGCAACTCCTGGTCCACACCGACGTCACCGGCCCGGCCGCCGCGTTCGGCCACCGGCTGACGATCGCCGTCGAGTCCTGGCGGGCGCGAGTGCGCTGGCGGGCGGGCGAGCCGGTCGAGGCGGCCCTGCGCGCCGACGTCGGCTCGCTGCAGGTGCGCCGCGGTGACGGCGGGCTCAGCGCGCTGACCGGCCCGGAAAAAGCACTGGTGCGGTTCAACGCGCTGCGGGTCCTGGGCGCGCGCAGCCATCCGCACATCGAGTTCACCGCCACCACGGTGGACCCGCACCCCGGCGGCTACCGGCTGGCCGGGACGCTGCAGATCCACGGCGTCACACGCAAGCAGGTCATCGAGCTGCACACCGAGGACTTCGACGAGTTCTGGGCGATGTCGGCGCGCACCGAGCTGCGCCAAAGCGAGTTCGGGGTGCGGCCCTACGCGATGCTGCTGGGCACGTTGCGGGTGGCCGACGCGGTCAGCGTCTCCTTTGGTGCCACCCACGCCAAGACCGGCTGAGGGCCGGGGCGTTACTCCGGCGCCGATTCGTCGCCGGGGGCGTCGGCCGGCGGCTCGGCCCCGGCTTCGATCTCAGGATCGGCTTCGGGTTCCGGCTCGACGTGAAGCTCCGGGTCGGGCTCAGCGTCGGCGGGCGGCTCGGGCGCATCGATCCCCAGCGGCGCGGCCGGCGGCGTCATCTGCTGCGGCGCCCGATCGAACACGGTCTCGGTCGTGGTGGCCACCCGCTCGATCGGCCCGAAGTCCCGCTCGGGGGTGTTCTGCAGGCTGACCGCCAGCGAGAGCGAGACGACGAAGCTGAGGGCACCGACGACCACCGCGGCCACCGCACCGGTGTAACGCAGTGAGGCGGCCGGCGCCGCCGCCGGCGGTGCGGCGGCGGGCTCCCCGGCCACCACCGCGTCGGGGAACGCCACGTTCCGTGCCGCCACCACCGCGGCGCCGTGCCCGACGGTCAGCGCGGACCCGGCCTCGACGGCCTCGGCCGCCTGCGCCGAACGCACCGCCACCACGTAGTCCAGCCCGGCGTCGGCCAACTTCTCCAACACCAGCGCCGCCTCGGCGACCGCATCGTCGGCCCAGGTCACCCCGATGGTGCGGATGAGCCTGCCGTTCTCCGCGCTCAGCGCCTGCGAGCGCATGACCGTCTCCACCACCCGGGCGGCGGCCTCGGCGGTGCTGGCGCCGCCGCCGGCCGGGGTCTCGACCGTGTCGCAGTTCAGCAGGGATCCGCCGGCGTCACGCCCGGCGACGATCACCCGCTCCGCAGCGGTCGGCGTCAACGACAGCCCCAGTACCGTGTCCAAAATCCCTACCTCATATCGCGCTCGGCCCGGTCGGTTCGCGGCCACCGGCGCGTCGGGATTGTCTGACGGTGAGGGGGTGGCGCAGGCACCAGATCCGGCCGAGACGGCGTGGTCTTCATCGGCTCAACGCCCGCCGAGCCTACGTGTCGGGGGCTGGCGCCGCCACTACGGGTCCCTTATCATCATCTGGCGCCGACGGTGGCAGATGATGCAGAATCGCAATGAACCGGCGGGCACCGCGGTGTGCCCGAATCGACATCGCGCCCCTTGCACGGTAAATTCTGCCGAGGCGTAAGGACTGCCCACGGATGCAAAGGTTAGGTATGGGAAACGTCAACGAGAAGAAACGCAGCTGGGTTCGCCGGCTGATGATCGGTGCCGTGACGGCCGCAGCGCTGCCCGGGCTGATCGGATTGGCTGGAGAAACGGCCACAGCTGGGGCGTTCTCCCGGCCCGGCCTTCCGGTGGAGTACCTGCAGGTGCCGTCCGCCTCGATGGGCCATGACATCAAGGTGCAGTTCCAGAGCGGCGGCCAGGGGTCGCCGGGCCTCTACCTGCTCGACGGCATGCGCGCCCAGGACGACTACAACGGCTGGGACATCAACACCGCCGCCTTCGAGTGGTACTACGACTCCGGCCTGTCGGTGATCATGCCGGTCGGCGGCCAGTCCAGCTTCTACGCCGACTGGTACAAGCCGGCCTGCGGTAAGGCGGGCTGCACCACCTACAAGTGGGAGACCTTCCTGACCAGCGAGCTGCCGCAGTTCCTGGCCTCGCAGTACGGCGTCAGCCAGTCCAGCAACGCCGCGGTCGGCCTGTCGATGGCCGGGTCCTCGGCGATGACGCTGGCCATCTACCACCCGAACCAGTTCACCTACGCGGGGTCGCTGTCCGGTTACGTCAACCCCTCCGAGGGCAAGGGCTGGATCGGCCTGGCCATGGGTGACGCCGGCGGCTACAAGAAGGAAGACATGTGGGGCCCGGACGACGACCCGGCCTGGCAGCGCAACGACCCGACGGTCAACGTGGCCAAGCTGGTCGCCAACAACACCCGGCTGTGGGTGTACTGCGGTAACGGCACCCCCAACGAGTTGGGCGGCGACAACATCCCGGCCACCTTCCTGGAGAGCAACTTCATGATCGGCCAGAACAAGAAGTTCCAGGAGGCCTACGAGGCCGCCGGGGGCACCAACGCGGTGTTCGACTTCCCGGACTACGGCACGCACAGCTGGGAGTACTGGGGTGCGCAGCTTCAGCAGATGAAGCCGGACCTGCAGAGCCACCTGGGCGCCGCCTGAGCGACGCTCCGCAGCACTGAGGCTGAGGCCCGACCGGATACCCGGTCGGGCCTCAGTTCTTTTGGTGCCCCGTCCGGGCGGACCTGTGCGCCACCCCTTGCCCGCGCCGCAGAAACCGGCAAGATGGTGCCATGGCCGGTGCCGGGCCCGCCGGGCCCTGGATCGAGGACTGCGTCGTGGAGCGGATCTCCTTCCGCGACGGGTTGGTGCTGAGCCTCGACGGCTACAACGAGCTGGTGATCTCGGTGCCGATCCGGCTGCACCTGCCGCCCACCGGCCCGCATCCCGCTGAAACCGTCGCCATCGATCCCCGGGCCGCCACCGCGGTGCAGCGGCCGCTGTTCGACTTCGCCGGCACCCGCTGCACCGGTTTCGCCTTCGACGACGACGGCGAGCTCCGGCTGGAGCTGGCCAGCGGTCACCGCATCGAGGTCTCCCCCGGCCCGGAACCCGCCTGGGAGCTGTACTGCAAATACCACGGCTACGCCGCCTGCCTGCGCCGCGGCCGGGTCCGGGTGGTGCGCCACGACCTCGACGACGACAGCGACGCCGCCGGCGGCTGAGGCGCCCCGAGCAGCGTTCGGTAACGGCCGGGTAACACTTCGTGAACAATCGGCGACATACCGGGCATGATCGCCGCCCGCCGCGCCACCCGAGCCGCCACCGTCGTCGCCGTCGCCGCCGCAGGTCTGGCGCTGTCCGGCGGGGTGGCCGCCGCCGACACCGTCAACTGGGACGCCGTCGCACAATGCGAATCCGGCGGGAACTGGTCCGCCGATACCGGAAACGGCTTCTACGGCGGTCTGCAGATCAGCCAGTCGACCTGGCGCGCCCACGGCGGCACCGGCTCCCCGGCGACCGCCAGCCGCGAACAGCAGATCGCGGTCGCCAACCGGATCATGGCCAACCAGGGCCCCGGCGCCTGGCCGACCTGCGCGCGCTCCCACCGCGGCGCCCCGCCGGCGACCTGGGGCGCGCCCCGCGGCTCCTACCTGGTCAACAGCGTCAACGAGATCATCGGGCTGTTCGTCCCGGGCCGCTGAACCATCCGCCGCCGTACCGCGGCGTACTGATCCGTGCTTGGATGGTTTCATGCAGGGTTCGGCGACGGTCACCATGGCAGCCCCGCCGCAGGCGGTGTGGGAGCTTATCGCCGACGTGACCCAGATCGGCCGGTACTCCCCCGAAACCTTCGAAGCCGAGTGGCTCGACGGCGCGACCGGCCCGGCGCTCGGCGCCCGGTTCCGCGGCCATGTGCGGCGCAACGGCATCGGCCCGGTCTACTGGACCACCTGCCGGGTCACCGCCTGCGTCCCGGGCGAGGAGTTCGGTTTCGCGGTGCTCGCCGGCGACCGCGCCCTCAACACCTGGCACTACCGGCTGGCCCCCACCGCCGACGGGGTGTCGGTCACCGAGTCGTTCCGGTTGGCCGACTCCCCGCTGACCACCCTGTACTACTGGGTGTTCGGCGGCTGGCTGCGCCGCCGCAACAACATTCGCGACATGACCCGCACGCTCGAGCGGATCAAAGCCGTCGCCGAGCAGCGCTGATCCCGCGGTCGGCTCAGGAAGGCGGCCGGGAGACGCACTGGGCGCAGTAGAGCTCTTCGCCGAGCTTGTCCATCAGCTGCAGCTGCGTCTCGAGGTAGTCGATGTGCTCCTCTTCGTCGGCGACGATCTTCTCCAGCAGTGCAGCGCTGGTGCTGTCCTGCTTCTCGCGGCACATGATGACCCCGGGCTTGAGCCGGTCGAGCACGTCGTATTCGATGGCCAGGTCGCTCTCGAACTGCTCGCGCAGGGTCTGGCCGATCCGCAGCGAACCCAGCCGCTGGTAGTTCGGCAACCCGTCGAGCAGCAGGATCCGGTCGGTCAGCAGCTCGGCATGCCGCATCTCCTCGAACGACTCGGCCCGGGTGTGCTCGGCAACTTCGGTGAAACCCCAGCTCTCCTGCATCTTCGAGTGCAGAAAGTACTGGTTGATCGCGGTGAGCTCGCTGGTGAGCTGTTCATTGAGGAGGCGTAAGACCTCCGGATCGCCCTGCATGGTCACTCCCTTGTCGCAATCGTCTGATAGCCAGCGGCGCCGGCGGCGCGGGCTGTGCACCGCCGAGGGCTGCCAGCTTCGAATTTAGTCCAGCGCGACACCGCGGGGCGAGCTTTGCGCGCAACCGCGTTCCGGGCGTGGCGTTCGTGCGCGGCACGCCCGACTAGTTAGGTTAGACTCCACTAACGAGCTTAGGTTAGACTCGGCTAACATGAGGTACTTCGTCGAACCGTTTTCGAACCGGTGATGCGACCAGATCCAGTAGGGGTGCGTTGATGTATGTGTGTCTGTGTGTCGGTGCGACGACTCAGACAGTGTCCGACGCGGTCGCCGCGGGCGCCTCGAATTCCCGCGAGGTAGCGGCGATGTGCGGCGCCGGCTCGGACTGCGGTCGCTGCCGGTGCACCGTCCGCTCCATCATCGCCACGGTCTCGGAGTCCCTCTGCCCGCCCGGCGCCAAGATGCTCGAGCTGGTCTAAAACCTCATTCGCTGCGCCGGCCGGTGAATTCGGCCAGTGCCTCGGCGTTGGCCTGACCGCCGAGCAACTCGGCGAAGTGAGCGTTCTCGCGTCGGCTGGCCGCCGCGATCTCGGGACGGGTCGGCTCGACCATGGCGTGTTTGACCGCCATCAGGCTGGCGATCGGCTTGGCGGCGATGATCTCGGCGTGCCGGCGCGCCTCGGCCAGTAGTTCGGCGGGCTCGCAGAGTTTGAAAACCAGCCCCATCCGCTGTGCCTCGGCGGCGTCGATCCACTCCGAGGACAACAGCATCCACGCCGCGTTCTGCCGCCCGATCAGCTGCGGCAGCAGATACGACGACGCCGCCTCCGGCGCCACCCCCAGGCTGGTGAACGGGCACTTGAGCCGCGCGGTGGTCGCCATGAACGCCAGGTCGGCGTGGCCGAGCACGGTGGCCCCGATGCCCAGCCCGACCCCGTTGACCGCGCAGACCAGCGGTTTGGGAAAGCGACTCAACGCCTCGATGAGCCCGGTGAACCCGTGCCTGCCGGGGGTGAAGTCGGGGTCGGTGACGCGGGCCTGCATCTCGGTGAGATCGGTGCCGGCGGAGAAGGCCCGTCCGGCGCCGGTGAGCAGCACCACGGCGACCTGCGGGTCCTCGGCCGCGGCCAGCAGCGCGTCGGTGGTCGCGTCGTAGAGCGCCTCGTTGAACGCGTTGAGGGCCTCCGGCCGGTTCAGCGTGAGGGTGCGCACCCGGTCGTGGTCATCGATCTGCAATATCACGTCCGGCAGCCTAACCGCGCGCGGCGGCGGCCGTCGTGCGCCACGGCCGCACCGCCGGGTCGGCCCCCAGCGCCTCGATGAGGACGTCGGCCAGCCGCCGGTAGTGCTCCTCGCGGCCGCTGGAGGTGCGGAACACCAGCCCGATCCGCCGGCCGGGCCGCGGGACGCCGAACCGGGCGAGGGCCAGCTGGCTGCGGGCCGCCTCCACCTCGACCGCGCTCGCCGGGATCAGCGTCGCGCCCAGCCCGCCGGCCACGCACTGCACCGCCGTGGCCAGCGACGCCGCCCGGGTGTCGGCCAACTCGGGTCGCACGCCCGCCCCGCGGCACACGTCCAGCGTCTGATCCCGCAGGCAATGGCCCTCGTCGAGCAACAGCAGCGGCAGCCGCCCCAGCACCGTCGGGTCCACTTTCCGTTTGCCGGCCAGCGGGTGCCCGACCGGCAGGGCCAGGACGAAATCCTCGTCATACAGCGGGAGCTCGGTCAGGCCCCCCACCTCGGCGGGCAGCGCGATCAGGGCCGCGTCGAGGGCGCCCTCGCGCAGCGTGGTCAACAGCCGCGCCGTCTGGTCCTCGACGACCCGCAGCTTCAACTCGGGCAGCCGCCGGGCCAGCCCGGTGAGCATGCCCGGCAGCACATAGGGCGCCACCGTCGGGATCAGGCCGATGCGCAGCGTGCCGCGCAACGGGTCGGACGACCCGGCCGCGGCCGCGGTGAACGCCGCAGCGGCGTCGACCACCGCCTGCGCGGACGGCAGTAGTTCCTCGCCCTCCGGGGTCAGGAAGACCTGGCGGGTCGAGCGTTCGATCAGCTGCACCCCGAGCCCGGCCTCGAGCGCGGCGAGCGCCTGCGACAGGGTCGACTGGCTGACCCCGAGAACTGTTGCCGCCGTGCTGAAGTGATGGTTCTCGGCGACGGCCACGAACGCACGCAGACCGGCGAGGGTAGGTTGATAGCTCTTATCGGTCATGCTTATCAGTATAGTGGGAAGTATCACCTTTCATTTATAGTGGTGATGCGGCAGAATGAGTGGTGCCGAGTTTTCAACCACCTGAAGTAACTCAAAAAAGGAGTGTCATGTCTCTGTTGACCATCGGTGACCAGTTCCCCAGCTACCGGCTCACGGCGTTGGTGCCCGGAGATCTGTCGAAGGTCGACGCCAAGGCGCCGGAGGACTACTTCACCACCATCTCCAGCGACGACCACCCGGGTAAGTGGCGCGTCGTGTTCTTCTGGCCGAAGGACTTCACCTTCGTCTGTCCCACCGAGATCGCGGCGTTCGGCAAGCTGAACGATGAGTTCGCCGACCGCGACGCGCAGGTGCTCGGCGCCTCGGTGGACAACGAATTCGTGCACTTCCAGTGGCGTGCCCAGCACGAGGACCTGAAAGACCTGCCCTTCCCGATGCTCTCCGACATCAAGCGGGAGCTGGTGGAGGCCACCGGCGTCCTCAACGACGAGGGTGTGGCCGACCGCGCCACCTTCCTGGTCGACCCGAACAACGAGATCCAGTTCGTCTCGGTGACGGCCGGCTCGGTGGGCCGCAACGTCGACGAGGTGCTGCGTGTGCTCGACGCGCTGCAGTCCGACGAGCTGTGCGCCTGCAACTGGAAGAAGGGCGACCCGACGATCGACGCCGGCGAGCTGCTGCAAGAGTCGGTGTAAAGGAGAGCGCTGATGAGTGTCGAGAACCTCCGAAACGCCCTGCCGGAGTACGCCAAGGATCTCAAGCTCAGCCTCGGGTCGCTGACCCGCACCACCGCGCTCGACGAAGAGCAGCTGTGGGGCACCCTGCTCAGCTGCGCCGCGAGCACCCGCAACCAGCGGGTGCTCGCCGAGATCGGTGCCGAGGCGGCCGACATCCTGTCGGCCGAGGCCTACAACGCCGCCCTCGGCGCCGCGTCGATCATGGGCATGAACAACGTGTTCTACCGGGGCCGCGGCTTCCTCGACGGCGCCTACGACGACCTGCGACCGGGACTGCGGATGAACATCATCGGCAACCCCGGGGTCAGCAAGGCGAACTTCGAGCTGTGGTGCCTGGCGGTGTCGGCGATCAACGGCTGCTCGCATTGCGTGGTCGCCCACGAGAACACGCTGCGCCAGGAAGGCGTCGGCCGGGAGGCGATCTTCGAGGCCCTCAAGGCGGCGTCGATCGTCGCCGGCGTCGGTCAGGCGATCATGGCCGGCGAGGCGCTGGCCGGCAGCTGAAGCGCGCCCACCCCGACCGTAGACTGGCCGCGTGGCGCTGAGCGAGGCTGATCTGCAGCGGTTGGGTCGCTGCGTGGAGCTGGCCCGGGAGGCGCTGGCCGACGGCGACGAGCCGTTCAGCTCCCTGCTGGTCGACGGCGACGGCACCATCCGCGCCGAGGACCGGAACCGGACCGGCGGCGGCGACCCGACCGCACACCCCGAATTCGCGCTCGCCCGCTGGGCGGCGGAGCACCTGGCTCCCGTCCAACGGGTGCGGGCGACGGTCTACACCTCCGGTGAACACTGCCCGATGTGCGCGGCCGCCCACGGCTGGGTCGGGTTGGGCCGCATCGTCTACGCCACCTCCGCGGTGCAGCTCAGCGGGTGGCTCAGCGAGTGGGGCGCGCCGGCGGCGCCGGTGGCCACCCTGCCGATCACCACCGTGCTCCCGCGGGCGGTCGTCGACGGTCCGGCCGCCGAATTCGAAGAGGAGATGAAGGCGCTCTACGCCGCGCGGTACCGGCGTTCGGCCTGAGCGGCGCCCCCTCGCGAGCTAGGCTGTCAGGCGATTCGAACCCGAGAGGGCAGCTGACACACCGACCGCGAAGGAACCGATGAGCGACTCTTCGGCAGAGTCCGCCGGCCCCCCGCCGCCGGCGCCCCGCCGGCGGCGGGTGAGCATCCAATCCAAGTTGTTGTTGATGATGCTGGTCACCAGCGTCGTCTCGGCCGCCGTGGTCGGGTACATCGGGTTCCGGTCCGGCCGCGATTCGCTGGAAACCGCGGCGATGGACCGGCTGACCTCGATCCGGTCCGCCCAGAAACGAACGCTGCAAGCGCAGTTCGACGAGATGCGCGACACGATGATCGTCCACACCCGCGGCGAGACGGTCGCCGACGCGCTCACCGCGTTCACCAACGGCTTCGCGAAGCTGACCACCGCCAGGATCACCCGGGAGCAGGACGCCGAGATCCGGCGCTACTACGAGCACACGATCGGCGAACGCGAGGAAGTCGAGACCGGCTCCGCGGTCGACATCACCGGGCTGCTGCCCACCTCCCGCGCCCAGAAATACCTGCAGCTGAACTACACCATCACCCGCTCGGAGCCCGCGGCAGGCATCGACGACGACGATGCCGGCGACGGCAGCGCCTGGTCGGCGGCGAACGCCCGGTACAGCGACTTCTTCCGGACCCTGGTGACCCGGTCGAGTTTCGAGGACGCGCTGCTGCTCGACACCCACGGCAACGTCGTCTACTCGGCCTACAAGAACGTCGACCTGGGCACCAATGTGTTCTCCGGCCCGTACCAGAACAGCAACCTCGCCGCGGCCTACCGGGCGACGCTGAACTCCCGCGCGGTGGACTACGTCGGGGGCGCCGACTTCGCCGAATACGAGCCGGCCGGCGAACCGACGGCATGGGTGCTGGCCGCGGTCAACCGGGGCTCGGCGCGTCTCGGCGTGCTGGCGCTGCAGTTCCCGATCGCCAAGCTCAACCGACTGATGACGGTGGCCCAGAAATGGACCGGCGCCGGGCTCGGCCAGACCGGCGAGACCATCCTGGTCGGCCCGGACAACCTGATGCGCTCGGACTCGCGGCTGTTCCTGGAGGACCCCGAGCGCTATGAGCGCGAGGTGGTGCGGGCCGGGACCGCACCGGAAGTGGTCGAGAAGGCGATCCGGCAGGGCGGGACCATGCTGGTGCAGCCGATCGCCGAGGAATCCACCCGGCTGGCCGCCCAGGGCCAGACCGGAAACCTCATCACCCGCGACTATCTGGGCAACCAGACACTGCAGTCCTACGCGCCGGTCACCCTGCGCGGGCTGAACTGGGTCATCATCGCCAAGATCGACACCGCCGAGGCCTTCGCCCCGGTGGCCGCGTTCACCAAGACCCTGGTGCTGTCGACGGTGGCGATCATCTTCGTCATCTGCCTCGCCGCGATGGCCCTCGCCCGCATCTTCGTCCGCCCGGTCCGGCAACTGATGGCCGGGGCGCGGCAGGTCAGCGCCGGCGACTACGACCTGAACCTGCCGGTGCTCTCGCACGACGAACTCGGCGATCTCACCGTGGCGTTCAACAACATGGGGCACAACCTGACCGCCAAGGAAGACCTCATCCGCCAACAGCGCGAAGAGAACGAGCGGCTGCTGCGCTCGGTGATGCCCGAAGCCGCGGCCGAGCACTATCGCGACGGCGACGACACGACCGCCCTGGAACACTCCGACCTCACCGTCATCGCCGCCGAGATCGACCACCTCGATGCGTTCTCCGCCCAACTGGATTCCGACGAATCGCTTTCTGTGGTCAACAAATTGGTGCGCCAATTCGACGCGGCCGCGGAGAGCCTGGGCGTCGAACCCGTGCAGACCCTGCACGACTGGTATCTGGCCGCCTGCGGGCTCAGCGTGCCCCGCCTCGACAGTGGCCGGCGCGCAGTCGATTTCGCAGTCGAGTTGCAGCACATCGTCGACCGGTTCAACCGGGAGAACGACACCGCGTTGCGCCTGCGGGTCGGCATCAACAGCGGGCCGGTGACCAGTGGGCTGATCGGCCGGTCCGGCGTCGCCTACGACATGTGGGGATCGACGGTCAACCTCGCCTACCGGCTGAAGAACGACATGACCGGCCCCGGCGTCTACCTCACCTCCGCGGTCCACGAGGTCGCCGGCAATGACCACGAGTTCGTCTCGGCGGGCACCATCATCGTCAACGGCGTCGAACAGACCGTCTGGCGTCAGGTGGAGCACGAGCCGTGACCAGCGTGCTGCACGAGCCCTGGTTCTTCTGGGCCGCCGGGGTCGGTCTGGGCCTGCCGCTGGCACTGTTGGTGCTCACCGAACTCCATCAGGCGTTGCTGCGCCGGGACAGCGCCCTCGCCCGGCCGGTCGCGCTGGTGCGCACCTATCTGCTGCCGCTGGCCGCGCTGTTGATCCTGCTGGTCAAGGCCGGCGACATCTCGCCGGAGGTCACCGGGGTGCGCATCGTGGCCACCCTGTTGGGGTTCGCGGTGCTGCTGCTGGTGCTCTCCGGGTTCAACGCGACCCTGTTCCAAAGCGCCCCGGAAGGGTCGTGGCGACGCCGGATGCCGGCGATCTTCCTCGAGGTCGCCCGGTTCGTGCTGATCGCGGTGGGGGTCGCGCTGATCCTGTCCTACATCTGGGGCGCCAACGTGGGCGGGCTGTTCACCGCGCTGGGCATCACCTCGATCGTGCTGGGCCTGACCCTGCAGAACTCGGTCGGCCAGATCATCTCCGGGCTGCTGGTGCTGTTCGAGCAGCCCTTCCAGTTGGGCGACTGGATCGACACCACCTCGGGGCGCGGCCGGGTCATCGAGGTCAACTGGCGGGCCACCCACATCCGCGCGGGCACCGGGGTGCTGGTCATCCCCAACTCGGTGCTCGCGGCCGCCTCGTTCACCAACCTGAGCCGGCCGCCCGCCGAACACTCCATCTCGGTGAGCACCGTGTTCGGTCTGGGTGACGCGCCCGACCGGGTGTGCCGGCTGCTGAACCGGGTCGGTGACGGGCTCCCGCAGCGGCGCGCCGGAACCGCGGTCAGCAGCGTACCGACCGGGGCGAACGAGTACTCGACGTCGATTCCGCTGCGCTCCCCCGCCGACGACTTCGCTGCCCGCACCACCTTCCTGCGCTGGTTGTGGTACGCCGCTCGCCGTGAGGGCCTGCACCTGGACCGCTACACCGACGACTTCGCCACCCCCGACCGGATCGACGAGGCGCTGGACATGCTGGCGCCGATCCTGCGCCTGGGCGCCGACGACCGCCACGAACTGCGCGGGCACGTCCGGCTCACCCGCTACGGGGCCGACGAGATCCTGCAATCGCCCGGTCAGGTGCCCGACCATCTGACCTGCCTGATGACCGGGCAGGTCCAGGTGAGCGCGCTCGGCGCCGACGGCGAGCCGGTCCCGGTCCGGACGCTGACCACCGGCGGCTACCTCGGCGAGACCACCTTGACCCGGGAATCGGTGGTCACGACCGCCCGGGCGGTGGTGGAGACCGCCGTGGTCGAGGTCGACCGCAACTACCTGATCGCCCTGGTGCACCGCAAACCCCTGCTGCTACAAGAGATCAGCCGCGCCATCGAAGAGCAACGCGACGGTCTGCAGCGCGCACTGGCCAGCACGGAGGGCTGACCGGTGGCCGTCACCCGGCGGGTGCCCCGACTCGGTGAGCTGACGCCACTGATCCGGCTGCGCCGGCCCGACCTGCACCCGACGCGGCGCAGGCTGCGCAACGCACTGACGATCGAGGATCTGCGCGACATCGCCCGGCGTCGCACCCCGCGGGCGGCGTTCGACTACACCGACGGCGCTGCCGAGGAGGAGATCTCGCTGGCACGGGCGCGACAAGCCTTCCGCGACATCGAATTCCAGCCATCGGTGCTGCGCGACGTCACCACGGTGCGCACCGGCTGGGACGTACTCGGCGGTCCGGTCGCGCTGCCGTTCGGGATCGCCCCGACCGGCTTCACCCGGCTGATGCAGACCGAGGGCGAACTGGGCGGCGCGGCCGCGGCCGCCGCGGCCGGAATCCCGTTCTCGCTGTCCACGCTGGGCACCGCCGCGATCGAGGACGTCGCGGCCGCGGTCCCGCACGGACGCCGGTGGTTCCAGCTCTACATGTGGCGCGACCGCGATCGCTCGATGGCGCTGCTGGACCGGGCCGCGGCCGCCGGTTACGACACGCTGCTGGTGACCGTCGACTGCCCGGCCGCCGGGGCCCGGCTGCGCGACAGCCGCAACGGCATGGCGATCCCGCCGGCGCTGACACTGCGCACCGTGCTCGACGCGGCGCGCCGACCGGCCTGGTGGTTCAACCTGGTGACCACCGAACCGCTGGCGTTCGCCTCGCTGGACCGCTGGCCGGGCACCGTCGCCCAGTACATGGACACCATGTTCGACCCCGGCGTCACCGGGGACGATCTGGCCTGGATCACAAGCCGGTGGCCCGGCCGCTGCGTGGTCAAGGGCGTGCAGACCCTCGACGACGCCCGCCGGATGGCCGACCTCGGTGTCGACGGGATCGTGCTGTCCAACCACGGCGGCCGGCAGCTCGACCGCGCCCCGGCCCCGTTCCGGCTACTGCCCACGGTGGCGCGGGAACTGGGCGCCGACACCGAGATCCTGCTCGACACCGGCATCATGTCCGGCGCCGACATCGTCGCCGCGGTCGCGCTCGGGGCGCGCTGCACCCTGATCGGCCGGGCCTACCTCTACGGGCTGATGGCCGGCGGGCAGGCCGGCGTCACCCGCGCGATCGAGATCCTCACCGACCAGATCACCCGCACCATGCGGCTGCTGGGCGTGACCTGCCTGGAAGAACTCACCCCCGCGCACGTGAAGTTGCTGGACTGAACCGGTAGCGGCGCGATAACCGGTGCGCGCCGCGCCGGGTTTCCTTAACCTTGAGCCGGGTCGGGAACAAATCTGCCGGGGCACCGGTTGCGCGCAACAACGGGTCCCCGGCCGAACGGAGCACATGATCATGGCAGATTCGCAGACCTTCGTCATCGTCGGAGCCGGGCTGGCCGGGGCGAAAGCCGTGGAAGCCTTGCGCGACAAAGGATTCGACGGAAACATCGTGCTCATCGGCGACGAGCAGCAGCTGCCCTACGAACGCCCGCCGCTGTCCAAGGAGTTTCTGGCCGGCAAGAAGACCCTCGCCGAGTTCACCGTGCACAACGCCGACTGGTACCGCGACCACCGCGTCGACCTCCGGCTCGGAACGCGGGCCACGGCGGTGGACCCCACCGCCCACACCGTCACGCTGGCCGACGGCGCCACCGTCGACTACGCCAAGCTGCTGCTGGCCACCGGGTCGCGGTCCCGACGCCCGCCGATCCCCGGCGCCGACGCCGCCGCCGTGCACTATCTGCGCAGCGTCGATGACGCCACCGCCCTCGACGGCGTGCTCGGCGAGGGGGCGTCGCTGGCGGTGATCGGTGGCGGCTGGATCGGTCTGGAGGTGGCCGCCTCGGCCCGCCAGCGCGGCACCACGGTCACCGTGGTGGAGGCCGCCGCCGCGCCGCTGCTGCGCGCGCTCGGCGCCGAGCTCGGCGAGGTCTTCGCCGACCTGCACCGTGCGCACGACGTGGACCTGCGGCTGCAGACCGGCGTCGCCGAGATCACCACCGCCGACGGGACCGCGACCGGGCTGAAGCTCGAGGACGGCACCCAGATCCGCGCCGACGCGGTGCTGGTGGCGGTCGGGGCGCAACCGAACCTGGAGCTGGCCGAACAGGCCGGGCTGGAGACCGCCGACGGCGGTGTGGCGGTCGACGCCGGGCTGCGCAGCAGCGATCCCGACATCTACGCGGTCGGTGACATCGCCGCCGCCCAGCACCCGCTGCTGGACGCCCGGATCCGCACCGAGCACTGGGCCAACGCGCTCAAGCAACCGGCGGTGGCCGCCGCGGGCATGCTCGGCCAATCCGCCGAGTACACCGAGTTGCCCTACTTCTTCACCGACCAATACGACCTGGGTATGGAGTACGTCGGCCACGCCCCGCACTACGCGCAGGTGGTGACCCGCGGCGACGTGGCGGGCCGCGAGTTCGTGGCGTTCTGGCTCGACGAGGACAGCCGGGTGCTGGCCGGGATGAACGTCAACATCTGGGAGGGCCTCGACGACATCAAGGCGCTCATCCGCGCCAAGACCGCGGTCGACCCGTCCCGGCTGGCCGACCCCGCGGTCCCGGTGAGCGACCTGACCGGCTGAGCGCCGCCTCAGTCCAGGGTGGCCGAGCCGTCGGCGTGCACGGTGGCCGGCGCGCCGGCCAACTCGGCCTCGACGGTGTCCGCGGCCGCCGCGGGATCGGCGATCCAGGCCAGCGTGCGCGCGTCGTCGGGGGTGCGCACGGTCAGGAACGCCTTGGCGGGCCGGCCGTCCCGGTCGAACGGCGTGGTCCACGACTCCACGGTGCCCGGCCCGGCATACTCCACCAGCGCGACCCGGGTCGGCTCGGCGTCGACCGCCTCCTGCACGTCCGCCCAGCGGAACCCGGCCCGCGGCGGCTCGGTGCTGTAGACACCGAAACTGTGCTTGGTCAGATACCCGCCGTTGGCGCTGACCAGCCCGTACCGGCCGGGGTCGGCGACCAGCCGCTCGGCCATCGTCGCGATCGAGTGCATGACGTAGTTGTTCCACGGGCCGCCGGCGAACGTCAGGCCCCCGGTGACGGTGAGCGGGCGGGCCGGATCGTCGAGCGCCAGCCCGATCTCGGCGGCGGCCACCTCGACCGCGGACGGGAAGCACGAGTACAGGTCGACGTGGGCGATGTCGTCGACGCCGCAGCCGGCCAGCTGCAGTGCGCGGGCCGCACCGATCCGGATCGCCGGCGACCGGTGCAGCTCCGCGCGTTCGGCGATCGCGTAGGTGTCGTGGGCGTCGGTGCCCGAGTGCGGGAAAACCCAACGCTCCGAAGGGATCTGCAACCGCCGTGCGTTCTCCACCGAGGTGAGCAGCAGGGCCGCACCCTGGTCGACCATGTTGTTGGAGTTCATCAGCTTGGTGTAGGGCCAGCTGATCATCCGGTTCGACGGGCCCGGCCGCCAGATCTCCTCGGCGGTGACCGGCCGGCGGATCCAGGCGTGCGGGTTGTCCACGGCGACCTGGGCGAACCGCGCCCACAGCGCACCGATCGCGCGGCGGTGCGCATCGACGCCCGCCCCGGCGGCCACCCGCACCGCCTGCTCGAAGAGCGGGTAGACGTAGGCGGGCCGGTCCAACCGGATCCGTTCCTCGCCGGGCCCGGCCATCGGCACGTTCTCGTCGAGGCACTCGGCCATCGGCACCGACTCGTCCTGCCGGGTCCAGGCCAGCCGCTTGTCCTGGGCGCGCAGCCGGGTGCGGGTGCGCCAGGTCTCGGCGCCGGCCAGCAGCACCAATTCGGCGCGGCCGTGCTGGATGTCCAGGCAGGTCCGGTTGAGCAACGACTGCGGGGTGTTACCGCCCACCCCGGTGTAGCCGGTCGCCGGCGCGGCGGCGCCGAGCCGCTCCCCGAGCAACCGGCCCGCGTCGCGGTACTGGGCGGAGAGGATGTTGACCACTCGGATCGCGTCGACCGCCGCGAGCACCGGCGCGGTGCCGGCCTGCCGGGCGGCGGCGACCATCAGGTCGACCGGTTCGACGGTTTCGTCGTCGTGGTTGTTGACCTGCCCGTAGCCGACCAGCACCGGGGTCCTCGGGTCGAGCGTCATCGCGAAACCTTCCCATCTCGAACGAACGCCAACGGACGAACCCGGCCGCGCGCTGCGCTCACCCGGGTGCGGCAAACAGTACGCGGGCCTCGATCAGGCGCTCGATCTCGGCCGCGGGCAGCCCCAGCACCTCCCGGCAGATCCGGCGGGTGTCCTGACCCGGCAGCGGGGCCGGCCGGGTCGGTGCGGCGGGAATGCGCCGGTACCGCGCCGGGCCGGTCTCGGCCGGCAGCGGGTTGTCGAAAAGCGGATGGGTCATGGCGGCGAAGACCTCGCGGTGCCGCAGCTGCGGATCCTCGGCGAGCTCGGGCGGCCGGTTCATCGGGGCCGCCGCGATCCCGGCGGCCTGCAGCTCGGTGGCCGCCGACAGCGGTGCGCGCAGCCGGGTCCACTCCGCCAGCAGCCCGGTCACCTCGGCGCGGTGCGCCCGGCGCGCGGCGCCGTCGGCGAAGCGGGGATCGGCGGCGAGCTCGGGCCGGCCCAGCACCGCGCTGACCGTGTGCCAGTCGGCGTCGTCGCAGATCGACACCACGCACCATTCGTCGTCGCCGGCGGCCGGGCAGACCGCGTGCAGTTCGGTGTCGGCCGCCACCGGGGCCGCGCCGCGGTCGCGGGCCGCCTCGGTGACGTAGTGCACGGCCAGCTGGTTGACCGCGACCTCGGTCTGGGCGATGTGGACGCGGGCGCCGCCGCCGCGACGGCGGCGGTGGATCAGCGCGGCGAGGGCGGCGATCGCGGTGACCCGCCCGGCGACGTGGTCGGGGAAGATCGTCGTCGCGTCGTAGAACGGGTGCCGTCCGTCGCCGTCGTCGGCGCCGGCCGGCGCGGTCCACAGCCGGGTGACCCCGGTGGTGGCCCGCACCAGCGGGCCGTAGCCCATCCGGTCGCTCCACGGCCCGGTGTCGCCGAAGGCGCTGCTCTCGGCCAGCACGAGGCGCGGGTTGATCGCGTGCAGGCGCGGGTAGTCGAAGCCGAGCGCGGCCAGGGTGCCCGGCTTGAAATTGGCGAACACCGCGTCGGCGTCGGCGACGAGCCGCTCGAACAGCGCCGCGCCCTCGGCGCTGCGCAGGTCCAGGCCCAGCCCCGCGCTGTTGCGGTGCGCCCAGGCGAACGATTCGCTCATCGGCTGGCCGGGTCGGGTCTGGCGCAACCCGTCGGGGTGCTCGGCGCTCTCCACCTTGATGATCTCCGCCCCCAGATCCCCGAACAGCCGGCTGGTCTCACCGCCGGCGACGATGATGCCCAGGTCCAGGATGCGCAGGCCGGTGAACGGGTAGTCGCCGGTGTCGCCGGGTGCCGACGGCGCGGCGGGCGCGGCGTCGGACCAGTCCGCTGCGTCGGCGCCCACGGTCGGCGCCGGCCGGCGAAGCCCGGCGCGGGCGCCGTCGACGGTGAAGTAGCCGACCGGGACCGCGGCGCTCACCCCGGCAGCCAGGTCGGCGTCGGTGATCGCGCCGACGGCACGGAAATGCTCGGCGGTCAGCGCCTCGGCCGGGTCCAGCACCGCCGCGATCGGCACCCGGTGCGCCTGCCCGGCGGCCACCAGCTCCGCGCGGGTCTGATCGGCGAAGAGCGCGGCCACCAGTTCGCTGATCTGCGGCCAGGCGGCGAACCGCGCCCCGATCCGGTCGAACTCGGGACCCTGGAACCGGTCCGGCTCGCCCAGCCAGGCCCGCAGGCCGTGCCACTGCCGCGGCGACATCACACAGATCCGCACATAGCCGTCCCGGCAGGCGAAGATCGGGTAGGCGTCCTGGTTGCGGGGCCGGCCCCGCCAGCGGTCCGGTGACCGCTGGGCGGCGGCGGTCTGGCCGTGCGTGCCGAACACCGGGTCCAGGCCGATGGCCACCGCGTCGAACCGGGCGAAGTCCAGGTAGTCACCGACCCCGCAGTGCAGCCGCCGGTAGTAGGCGGCCAGCGTCGCCCAGGCCGCCTGCACCGCCGCGGTGGCCGAGGCGATCCCCACCGGCGGCAGCACCGGGGTCCCGTGGGTGGGCCCGGACCGCGACAGCGCCCCGGATAAGGCGTAGAGCACCGGGTCGGTGGCCCGCCAGGACGCGCGCGGGCCGTCGGCGCCGAAGTCGCTGACCGCCACCGCGACCAGGTGCCGGTGGCGGTCGGCCAGCTCCGCGCAGGAGGTTCCGTAGGCGCCGGCCCGGCCGTTGCTGTCGACGACGATGTCGGCCCCGGCGGCCAACGCGGCCAGCCGGCGCCGGTCGGCGTCGTCGTCGGGATCGAGCACGGCGGCGCGCTTGTTGGCGTTGTCCAGCCCGAACGGGATGCTCACCCCGGCCAGCGTCGGCGCGGCGCTGCGCGCCGCGGAGCCGCCGGGCGGTTCGATCTTGAGGACGTCGGCGCCCAGGTCGGCGAAGACCCGGGTCACCGCGTCGGCGTCGCCGCCGGAGAGATCCAGCACCCGTACCGATTCCAGCAACACCCCGCCAGCGTAGGCAACGAGGCCGCGGCGACGTCCCACGGCCGGGCCGGAAATCGGGACAATGGGAGAGATGACTGCACAAACCGCTCCTTCCCGCACCCTGGACGAGGACGACCTGGCCGCCATCGACGCCTACTGGCGAGCCGCCAACTACCTGTCGGTCGGTCAGATCTACCTGCTGGACAACCCGCTGCTGCGCGAACCGCTGGCACCGGAGCACATCAAGCCGCGGCTGCTCGGGCACTGGGGCACCACCCCGGGCCTCAACCTCGTCTACGCCCATCTCAACCGCGTCATCCGGGAACGCGACGCCGACGTCATCTACGTCACCGGGCCGGGCCACGGCGGTCCCGGCCTGGTCGCCAACGCCTACCTGGAAGGCACCTACAGCGAGGTCTACACCGGCATCACCGAGGACACCGACGGGCTGCGCGCCCTGTTCCGCCAGTTCTCCTTCCCCGGCGGCATCCCCAGCCACGTGGCCGCCCAGACGCCGGGCTCGATCAACGAGGGCGGCGAGCTCGGCTATTCGCTGGTGCACGCCTACGGGGCCGCGCTGGACAACCCGGAGCTGGTGGTGGCCTGCGTGATCGGCGACGGGGAGGCCGAAACCGGGCCGCTGGCCGCCAGCTGGCACTCCAACAAGCTGCTCAACCCGGCCCGCGACGGCGCGGTGCTGCCGATCCTGCACCTCAACGGCTACAAGATCGCCAACCCGACGCTGCTGGCCCGCATCCCCGAGGAAGAACTCGACAGCCTGCTGCGCGGCTACGGCCACCGCCCGATCACCGTCGCCGGCGACGAACCGGCGGCGGTGCACCGCGCGCTGGCCGCCGCCCTCGACGAGGCGTTCGACGAGATCGCGGCCATCCAGCGGGCCGCCCGCGCCGACGGGTCCGGGGAGCGGCCGCGCTGGCCGATGATCGTGCTGCGCACCCCCAAGGGCTGGACCGGACCCAAGACCGTCGACGGCCTGCAGGTCGAGGGCACCTGGCGCTCCCACCAGGTGCCGCTGGCGGGCACCCGCGACAACGCCGAGAACCGCGCCCAGCTCGAGGAGTGGCTGCGCAGCTACCGCCCCGAGGAGCTGTTCGACGAGGCCGGGCGGCTGCGCTCGCAGCTGCGGGCCCAGGCACCCGACGGCGACCGCCGGATGAGCGCCAACCCGCACGCCAACGGCGGGCTGCTGCTGCACGATCTGGACCTGCCCGACTTCCGCGATTACGCGGTCGCGGTGCCGCAGCCGGCCACCGAAACCCACGAGGCCACCCGGGTGCTGGGCGGCTTCCTGCGCGACGTGATGGCCCGCAACCCCGACCGGTTCCGGTTGATGGGCCCCGATGAGACCGCCTCCAACCGGCTCGACGCCGTCTACGACGCCACCGACAAGGTGTGGCTGGCCGACACCCTGCCCAGCGACGAGCACCTCTCCCCCGACGGCCGGGTGATGGAGGTGCTCTCCGAACACCTCTGCCAGGGCTGGCTGGAGGGCTACCTGCTCACCGGGCGGCACGGGCTGTTCAGCTGCTACGAGGCGTTCGTGCACATCGTCGACTCGATGTTCAACCAGCACGCGAAATGGCTGACGGTCAGCCGGGAGTTGCCGTGGCGGCGCCCGATCGCCTCGCTGAACTATCTGCTGACCTCGCACGTGTGGCGCCAAGACCACAACGGCGCCTCGCACCAGGACCCCGGGTTCATCGACCTGGTGGCCAACAAGCGCCCCGAGGTGGTGCGGGTCTACCTGCCGCCGGACGGCAACACCTTGCTGTCGGTGGCCGACCACTGCCTGCGCAGCCGCAACTACGTCAACGTCATCGTCGCCGGCAAGCAGCCGCAGCTGAGCTACCTGGACATGGCCGACGCGGTGGCGCACTGCACCCGCGGGGTGGGGATCTGGGAGTGGGCCGGCACCACCACCGGTGAACCCGACGTGGTGCTGGCCTGCGCCGGGGACGTGCCCACCCTGGAGACCCTCGCCGCCGCCGACATCCTGCGTCGCGAGCTGCCGGACCTGGCGGTCCGGGTGGTCAACGTCGTCGACCTGATGCGGCTGCTGCCGGACACCGACCACCCGCACGGGTTGTCCGACCGGGAGTTCGACACGCTGTTCACGACCGACAAGCCGGTGATCTTCGCCTATCACGGGTATCCGTGGCTGATCCACCGGCTCACCTACCGGCGCACCAACCACGCCGGACTGCACGTGCGCGGCTACAAGGAGCGGGGCACCACCACCACGCCGTTCGACATGGTGATGCTCAACGACCTGGACCGCTTCCACCTGGTGATGGACGTCATCGACCGGGTGCCGAGCCTGGGCGGTCGCGCCGCGGTGCTGCGCCAACGAATGGTCGACGCCCGGCTGGCGGCGCGGGCCTACACCCGCGAGCACGGCGAGGACGACCCCGCGATCACGGACTGGACCTGGTCGAACAGCCGGTAAACTGGGCCGAATGCAGCAGGCCCCCGCCGTCGCGGCGCCCCACCCCCACCCGCTATCCCTGCAGCTCAGCGCGCTGACCCAGGCGCGGGTGTACGTCGACATCGCGGTCGTGGTGGTGGTGTTGGCGCTGACCAACCTCATCGCGCACTTCACCACCCCGTGGGCCGGGGTGGCCACCGTCCCGCTCGCGGCGGTCGGCCTGGTGATCCTGGTCCGCGCCCAGGGGCTGGGCTGGGCCGAACTCGGGCTCGGCCGCGACCACTGGCGCTCCGGCGCCGGCTACGCGCTCGGCGCCGTCGCGGTGGTGCTCTCGGTCGTCGCCGTCGGGGCGGCGCTGCCGTGGACCCGGGCGATGTTCCTCAACAACCACTACGCCACGCTCTCCGGCGCGCTGGTCGCCTCGATGATCATCATCCCGCTGCAGACGGTGATCCCCGAGGAGCTGGCGTTCCGCGGGGTGCTGCACGGCGCGCTGGACCGCGCCTGGGGCTTCCGTGGGGTCGCGGCCGCCGGGTCGCTGCTGTTCGGGCTGTGGCACGTCGCGACCTCGCTGGGCTTGACCAGCAGCAACGTCGGGTTCACCCGGCTGTTCGGTGGCGGCGTGCTCGGCATGCTCGCCGGGGTGGTGCTGGCGGTGCTGGCGACCGGGGCCGCCGGGTTCGTGTTCACCTGGCTGCGGCGGCGCAGCGGCAGCCTGATCGCGCCGATCGCGCTGCACTGGTCGCTCAACGGGATGGGCGCACTCGCCGCGGCGCTGGTCTGGCAGCTCTCCGCCTGACGCGCGCCTGACCCGTCCGCGCCGGCGGCGCAGCCCGGCGCGAGCGATAACCCCCGCCGAGTGTTGAACCCTGGCGGTCAGACGCGTCGAGCGCCGCCGAGGTTCTTCACTCGACGGCGCTCGATGCGTACGAACGACCCACGGGACCGGCCCGCGCCTGATCAGGCGGGCTGAGCCGGCGGTGCGGGCGGTGCCGGTGGCGCGGGCGGTGCGGGTGGTGCAGGCGGCGCCGGAGCCGGCGGGACGCCGGGCGCCGGGGCAGGCGCCGGCGGAGCGCCCGGTGCCGGTGGCGGTGCCGGGGCCTCCGGGGCGGGCGGTGCACCGGGTGCCGGCGGCGGAGCGGGTGCCTCGGGAGCCGGCGGGGCGCCCGGCACCGGCGGCTCACCGGGGGCCGGCGGGGCCTCCGGCGCGGTGAACGGGCGGATCGACTCGGCCAGCGCCGTGGCGGCCGCCTTGTCGATCGGGTCGTTGGCGGTCCCGAGCCACACCACGAACCAGCGGTTGCTGCTGGCGTCGTCGGTGCCGGCGTCGCCGACCACACCGGACCAGATCTGGCCGTTGGGCTTGGTCTCGTCGGTGAACTTCACCTCGTAGAACGACGAGTTGCCGGCGAGGTCGCCGGCGGTGAGCTCACCGTTCTCCGAGTTGACCCGGGTACCCGGGTAGGGCATGTAGAACTCGCCCATGTCCGAGGCGAGCTTCGACGCCGCCTTGGCGTTGTCGGCCTCCGATGCGGCGTAGAGCTTGTGGTCGAGGCGGCCCAGCAGGATGCGGGTGTCGTTGGCGACCACCGGGGGCTGCCCGAACTCGCCGGGGCTGATCTCCTTGCTCAGCAGCGCAGAACCGTAGTTGAGCTGGGTGGCATCGGACTCCACCCAGCCGGCGGGCAGCACGAAGCTGAACCCGCCCACCGGGTTGTCGATGCGGGCCGGCTGCGGCGCGGGCGGTGGCGGCGGGGCCAGCGGGTCGGCCGGTGGCGGAGCCTGTCCCGGCGCGGGCGGCGGGGCCTGCCCGGGTGCCGGCGGCGGGGCCTCACCCGGCGGTGGCGGCGGGGCGGGCGGGTTCTCCGGCGGTGGCGCCTGCTCCGTGGTCGGCGGCGCCGGCGGCGGCGGCGGGTCGGCGAGTGCGGTCGCCGGCAACGCGATCGTCACCGCGCTGGCTCCGGTCGCCGCCGCGACCGCCAACGTCCCCCACAGTGTTTTACGGTTCGATGTCGGATCCACCTGCTCCATGGCGCAAAAATCTACCGTGTTACGGCCGTGACGCAAGTTCGAATTGCAAACATCGGCCGGTAACCGGCACGGAAAATCACCCGACGAGCGGCAAACCGTTTCCAACCGGCGTCATCCGTCGGTGTGTCGGGCCGACGGATGGATCGCCACCTCGTGCGCCTTGACGCCGAACCAGACCCGTTGACCGGAGGCCAGGCCCAGCTGCGCGGCCGCCTCGGCGGTGATGTCGGCCGCCAACCCCGGTGTGCCGTCGGCCTGCTCGCGGCCCCGCACCCGCACCACCGGCCCGCGGGTGTCCAACTCCGCGACCGTGACCGCCACCAGATTGCGCGGGCTGCCCTGCGGCGGCTGCGCGAACACCGCCACCGCCGCCGGCGCGAACACCGCCACCCCGGCCTGACCGGCCCCGACGCTGCCGAACCCATGCCAGGCGGTGCCGTCGGCGGCGTGCAGCAACCCGTCGGCCGCCACCGTGCCCGCCACCAGGTTCACCCCGGCGAGCAGCGCACCGAACGCGCTGCGCGGGGCCGCCAACACCTCGCTGACCGGCCCGCACTCGGCGACCGCGCCGCCCTCGAGCACCAGGATCCGGTCCGCCATGCTCACCACGTCGAGCAGGTCGTGGGTGATCAGCACGGTCGCGGTGCGCGCCCCGGTCACCGCCCGGCGCAACACCGCCCGCGCCGCGCTGGCCGCGGCCACGTCCAGCCCCGCCAGCGGCTCGTCGAGCAACAGCACCTCCGGCTCGGCGGCCAGCGCCCGGGCGATCGCCACCCGCTGGGCCTGCCCGCCGGAGAGCCGGCGCGGTTTGCGGTCGGCCAGCGCCTCGGCGTCGACCTCGCGCAGCCAGCGGCGCGCGATCGCGGTGACCGACCCGCGGCCGCCGCGGCAACGCGGCCCGAACGCCACGTTGGCGGCCACGCTCAGATGCGGAAACAGCAGCGGGTTCTGCAACAGCAGCCCGACCCGGCGATCATGGGTGGCCACCTGCGTCCCCGCGGCGGTGTCGGTGAGCACCCGCTCCCTCACCCGAACCAGCCCGGCGTCGGGCCGCACCAGTCCGGCGATCACGTGCAGCGCCGTCGATTTCCCGGCGCCGTTGGGCCCGACGATCGCCAGCACCTGCCCGGCCGGAACACCGAAGGCCACCGCCAGCCCGCGCTCGGCGACCGTCGCGCGCACCTCCAGGCCCGGTGCGTCCACCTAGCCCACCCCGGTCGTCAGCCGGCGACTGCCCAACCCGACCACCACCACCGCGGCCACCGCCACCAGCAGCAGCGACAACGCCACCGCGGCGTCGGCGTCGGTCACCCGCTGCAGATAGATCTCCAGCGGCAGCGTGCGGGTCACGCCCTGCCGCGAACCGGCGAAGGTCAAGGTGGCGCCGAACTCCCCCAGCGAGCGGGCGAACGCCAGCACCGCCCCGGAGGCCAGCCCGGGCACCAGCAGCGGCAGCGTCACCCGCCACCACACCGTGCTCGGCCGCGCCCCCAGGGTGGCGGCCACCAGCTCGTAGTCCGCCCCGGCGGTGCGCGCCGCCCCCTCGAGCGCGATCACCAGAAACGGCAGCGACACGAAGGTCTGCGCCAGCACCACCGCGGTGGTGGTGAAGGCGACGTCGATCCCGGCGGCGCTGAGATAACGCCCGACCAGCCCCAGCCGGCCGAACGCGTACAGCAACGCGATACCGCCGACCACCGGCGGCAACACCAGCGGAAGCAGGATCAGCGGCCGCACCCACCGCACCACCCGGGCCCGGCTGCGGGCCAGCACCAGCGCCATCGGCACGCCCAGCACGATGCACAGCAGGGTGCTCGCCGTCGCGGTGCGCACGCTCAGGCCCAGCGCCGCCCGGGAGGACTCGCTGGTCAGCAGCGACCAGAAGTTCGCCCAGTCCACCCGCAGGGCCACCGCCGCCAGCGGCAGCACCACGAACGCGGCCCCCGCCGCGGCGGGCAGGTACACCCACCCCGGCAGGCCGGCGGGCCGGTTCACCGGGCGTCGACTCAGGGCTGGGCGAAGCCGGCCCGGTCCAGGACCTTCTGGCCGGCCTCCCCGGTCACCAGGTCGACGAAGCTCCGCGCGAGCCCGGCGGCGGGGGCCTTCTTCAGCACCGCGATCGGATAGACGTTGACCACGTCGTCGGACTCCGGGAAGCGCACCGTGGTCACGGTGTCCCCGGCGTTGAGCGCATCGGTGACATAGACCAGCCCGGCGTCGGCCTGACCGCTGGTGACCTTGGTGAGCACGTCGGTGACGCTGGGCTCCTCGCTGGCCGGGTTGAGGTGGACTGCGGTGTTCTCCTCCAGCCGGCGGGTGGCCGCGCCGCACGGCACCGGCGCCTGGCACACCACCACGTTGAGCTCGGGCCGGGCCAGATCCGCGAAGGACTCCACCTGCTTGGGGTTGTCCGGTGCGGTCACGATCACCAGCGTGTTGGCGGCGAAATCGACCGGGGGCCCGTCCAGCAGCCCGGTCTGGTCGACCTTGTCCATCTGCGCGGTGTCGGCGGAGGCGAAGACGTCGGCGGTCGCGCCCTCGGTGAGCTGGGTGGCCAGCGCCGACGAGCCGCCGAAGTCGAACTCGACGGTCACGCCGGGGTGGTCGGTCTTGAACTGCTCGGCGATCTCGGTGAACGCCGGCTTGAGCGACGCCGCGGCGAACACCGTGATCGAGGAGGCCTGGTCATCGGCGGAGCTGCACCCGCTCAGGGCGGTCGCCATCAGCGCGGACACACCGACGGCGAGCAAGGAGATTCGACGCATGGGCTGCACCCTAGTCACCGCCCGACGCTGCGCGGCAGGGCCGAACCGGTGCGGAGGCCAAACCGTGTCCGGATCGTGTCGGCCCCGGTGCACGAGCTAGCTACTGTCCAGTAACATGAGCCGGGTCGGCGCCGCAGTCGGGCGCCGCGTACGAGGAGGGTATGGCGATGGAGGTCCTGGTCACCGGCGGGGACACCGAACTGGGCCGCACGATTGCCGAGAGCTTCGGCGAAGCGGGCCACACCGTGACGCTCACCGGCCGCCGACCCGACGAGCTGCAGGCCGTCGCCCGGCAGCTCGACGTGGACGCGATCGTCTGTGACAACACCGACCCGGCCAGCCTCGCCGAGGCGCGCGGACTGTTCCCCCACCACCTCGACACCATCGTCAACGTGCCCGCACCGCAGACCGAACCCGGCGACCCGCGCACCTACACGCTGGCCGACCACGCCGCCGCGTGGCGCAGCGGCCTGGACGCCACCGTGCTCTCCGCGGTGCTGACCGTGCAGACCGTCGGCGACCACCTGCGCTCGGGTGGGTCGATCGTCAGCGTGATCGCCGACGAGCCGCAGGGCGGGGCGGTCACGGCCGCGATGAAGGCCGCCCTGGGCAACTGGAGCGCCGGTCAGGCCGAAGTCTTCGGCACCCGCGGGATCACCATCAACGTGGTCGCCGGCGGACAGAACTACCAGCCCGGCTACGACGGCCTGACCCGCGCCACGCCGACCGTCGCCGCCGAGATCGCCCGGTTGAGCCTGTTCCTCACCACACCGGCCGCGCGTCACATCACCGGGCAGACCCTGCACGTCAGCCACGGCGCGCTGGCGAACTTCGGCTGATCGCCCGACCGCCGGCGGTGGTCAACCCCACAGCTACCCGCCGGGCGGGCCCCGAACGGGACGGCTACGGTTAAGGGCGAACGTGCTGCCGGTGTCGAGGAGCAATCAACCGTGAGTGCCCAACCCGAAGTCGCTGCCGAGCCCCGGCGTCGCCACCAGGTCGTCATCATCGGATCCGGCTTCGGCGGCCTCAACGCCGCGAAGAAGCTCAAGCGCGCCGACGTCGACATCAAACTGATCGCGCGCACCACCCATCACCTGTTCCAGCCGCTGCTCTACCAGGTCGCCACCGGGATCATCTCCGAGGGCGAGATCGCCCCGGCCACCCGCGTCATCCTGCGGAAACAGCGCAACGTCCAGGTGTTGCTCGGCGACGTCACCCGCATCGACCTGGCCAACAAGGTCGTGGTCTCCGAACTGCTGGGCCACGTCTACGAAACCCCCTACGACAGCCTCATCATCGCCGCCGGCGCGGGGCAGTCCTACTTCGGCAACGACCAGTTCGCCGAGTGGGCGCCAGGCATGAAGTCCATCGACGACGCCCTGGAGCTGCGCGGCCGGATCCTGTCCGCCTTCGAGCGCGCCGAACGCTCCAGCGACCCGGCCCGCCGCAACAAGCTGCTGACCTTCACCGTCATCGGCGCCGGGCCCACCGGGGTGGAGATGGCCGGCCAGATCGCCGAGATGGCCGACCGCACCCTCAAGGGCACCTTCCGCAAGATCGACCCGACCTCGGCGCGGGTGATCCTGCTCGACGCCTCCCCCGCCGTGCTGCCGCCGATGGGCGAGAAGCTGGGCCGGCGGGCCGCCGAACGGCTGGAGAAGATGGGCGTGGAGATCCAGCTCGGGGCGATGGTCACCGACGTCGACCGCAACGGGCTGATGGTCAAGGACCACGACGGCACCGAGCGTCGCATCGAGTCGACCTGCAAGGTGTGGTCGGCCGGGGTGTCGGCCAGCCCGCTGGGCCGCGACCTCGCCGAGCAGTCCGACGTCGAACTCGACCGGGCCGGCCGGGTCAAGGTGCTGCCCGACCTGTCGGTGCCCGGCCACCCCACCGTGTTCGTCGTCGGCGACATGGCCGCCGTGGACGGCGTGCCGGGCGTGGCGCAGGGCGCCATCCAGGGCGGCAAGTACGCCGCCAACCTGATCCGGGCCGAGCTGCGCGGCGCCGACCCCGCCCAGCGCGAACCGTTCCAGTACCTGGACAAGGGCTCGATGGCCACCGTGTCGAAGTTCTCCGCGGTCGCCAAGATCGGCCCGCTGGAGTTCAGCGGCTTCCTGGCCTGGCTGGCCTGGCTGGTGCTGCACCTGGTCTATCTGGTCGGGTTCAAATCCAAGATCAGCACCCTGCTGTCGTGGACGATGACCTTCCTGTCCGACGCCCGCAGTCAGCTGACGATCACCGACCAGCAGGCCTTCGGCCGCACCCGCATGGAGCAGTTGGAGATGTTCGCTACCGAGGCACAGCGCGCCGAGGTGCACCGGGTCGCAAACTAGCGGCCGCCGCCGCGTACCGCTAGGCGCCGTCGGCCGGCAGGTTCTGCAGCCGGACCTGCCCGCGGGCGAGCGTCCGCTGCTCGGCGTCGCTGATGGTCACCAGCCACAACTGCTGGCGGCGGCCGCGGTGCAGCGGGGTCGCGACCCCGTGCAGCCGGCCGGCGCGGCCGGCGCGCAGGAAGTCGGTGCTGTTGTTGACGCCGACGACGTTGCCGCCGCCGTGCTCGGCGAGCCAGGCGAACCCGGCCACGCTGGCCATGCTCTCCACCACCGAGCAGAACACCCCGCCGTGCACCAAACCCATGGGCTGCAACAACTTCGGCGTCACGTCCAGATGCGCGCGGGCGCCCTCGGCGGTCACTTCGGTGTAGACGAGCCCCAGCTCCTGGTCGAACGGGGCGGCGAGTTCGGGCGGGAAGGCGGGCGAGTCGGGCGGTTGCACACCCTGTGTTTACACCACCGGTCGAGTGCGGGCGGGCCCCGGCCGATGTGCGCGGGGCCCGCCCGTCGAGTCGGACCGGGGGTCTCTGCAGCCCTCAGGACGCCGGCGCGGCCCGTGTGTCACTCGACGACGACAGCATAGGCAAGGCTGCCCTAACCGCGCAAGAGGGGCCGGTACGACACCGTGTAGTGGACCGGAGTAAGCTGCAGCACAGTACGGGAGGGGTGAGACGGACGATGGCCAACCTGACGCGGCTGGGTGACCTGGAACGCGCGGTGATGGAGCACCTGTGGTCGGCGTCGGAGCCGCAGACCGTCCGCCAGGTCCACGAACTGCTCGCGCTGCGCCGCGACCTGGCCTACACCACGGTGATGACCGTGCTGCAACGGCTGGCCAAAAAAGACCTGGTCGTCCAGCTGCGCGACGACCGGGCCCACCGCTACACCCCCCGCTACAGCCGTGACGAACTGGTCGCCGGCCTCATGGTCGACGCCCTGGACCAGGTCGCCGACCGCACCGGCAGGCAGGCCGCGCTGATGCACTTCGTCGAACGGGTCGGCGCCGATGAGGCCGACGCGCTGCGGCGGGCGCTGGCCGACCTGCAGACCGCCCACCGCGACGGCGACCCTACTGGCGGTCGACCGCTCGGCTGAGAGACACTGACAACGTGTCCGCGCTGGCCTTCACCCTCCTCGCGCTGCTGCTGGCCGCACCCGTCCCGGCGCTGCTGGCGCGCGCCCGCTGGCCGCTGCGCGCCCCCCGCGCCGCCCTGGTGCTCTGGCAGGCCATCGCGGTCGCCGCGGTGCTCTCGGCGTTCAGCGCCGGCATCGCCACCGCCAGCCGGCTGCTGATGCCCGGGCCGGACGGCCGGCCCACCGCCACCCTCGCCGGCGACATCGGCCGGCTGGGCTGGCCGCTGTGGAGCTTCTACCTCGCCGTGCTGGTGCTCACCGTGCTGGTCGGCGCCCGGCTGGTGTTCACCAGCCTGCGGGTCATGATCGGCACCCGGCGCCGCCGCGCCCGGCACCGGATGCTGGTCGACCTGATCGGCGGGGTCTCCCCCGCTCCCCGCGGCCACCCGCCGCTGCGGGTGCTGCAAGTGCCCGAGCCGCTGGCCTACTGCCTGCCCGGCGTGCGCAGCCGGGTGGTGCTCAGCGACGGCACCCTCACCCGGCTCGACGACGACGAACTCGCCGCGATCCTCAGCCACGAACGCGCCCACTTACGCGCCCGCCACGACCTGGTGCTGGAGGCGTTCACCGCGGTGCACACCGCGTTCCCGCGGGTGGTGCGCAGCGCCCACGCCCTCGACGCGGTCCGGCTGCTCATCGAGTTGCTCGCCGACGACGCCGCCGTCCGCACCTCCGGGCCCGGCTCGCTGGGCCGGGCGCTGGTGGCCTGCGCCGCCGCCCCGGTGCCCGCCGGCGCGCTGGGGGCCGGCACCCACACGGTGGTCCGGGTGCGCCGGCTCGCCGGGCACGCCAACAGCCGGGCGCTGGCCGCCCTGGCCTACACCGCCGCCGCGGCGATCGTGGGGGTTCCCACCGTGGCCGTGGCGGTACCGTGGCTCTTCGAGCTGCAACGGCTGATGCTGCCCTGACCCCGCGCACCCCGGCCCGGGGTGCTCACCGCATCGGTTCCGCACCGTCCTCGACAAGCCTGGGAGGCGATTGAATGAGTCCGTCGGAAGTCACCGCCGCCACCGGCAGTGCCCAGATCGGGGTCACCGGTCTGGCCGTGATGGGCTCCAACATCGCCCGCAACTTCGCCCGGCACGGCTACACCGTGGCGCTGCACAACCGGTCGGTGGCCCGGACCGACGCGCTGCTGGCCGAACACGGCGACGACGGCTCCTTCGTGCGCACCGAGACCATCACCGAATTCCTCGCCGCCCTGGAACGGCCGCGGCGGGTGCTGATCATGGTCAAGGCCGGCGACGCCACCGACGCCGTCATCGACGAACTCGCCGCCGCGATGGAACCCGGCGACATCATCATCGACGGCGGCAACGCCCTGTACACCGACACCATCCGCCGGGAGAAGGCGCTGGCCGCGCGCGGCCTGCACTTCGTCGGCGCGGGCATCTCCGGCGGCGAGGAGGGCGCGCTCAACGGCCCGTCGATCATGCCCGGCGGGCCGGCCGAGTCCTACGCCTCGCTGGGCCCGCTGCTCGAAGAGATCGCCGCGAAAGTCGGCGGGGTGCCGTGCTGCACCCACATCGGCCCGGACGGCTCCGGCCATTTCGTCAAGATGGTGCACAACGGCATCGAATACGCCGACATGCAGCTCATCGGCGAGGCCTACCACCTGCTGCGCGACGGCCTGGAGCTGACCGCACCGCAGATCGCCGAGGTCTTCGCCGAGTGGAACACCGGCGACCTGGACAGCTACCTGATCGAGATCACCGCCGAGGTGCTCCGCCAGGTCGACGCCGCCACCGGCGGGCCGCTGGTCGACGTCATCCTCGACCGGGCCGAACAGAAGGGCACCGGCCGCTGGACGGTGAAATCCGCGCTGGACCTGGGTGTCCCGGTCACCGGCATCGCCGAGGCGGTGTTCGCCCGCGCCCTGTCCGGCTCGGTGGACCAGCGCCGCGCCGGCGCCGGGCTGGTGGCCGGCCGGCTCGGTGACCGGCCCGCCGACACCGCGGCGTTCACCGAGGACGTCCGCCAGGCGCTGTACGCCTCCAAGATCGTCGCCTACGCCCAGGGGTTCAACCAGATCCAGGCCGGCAGTGCGGAATACGACTGGAACATCACCCCCGGCGACCTGGCCACCATCTGGCGCGGCGGCTGCATCATCCGGGCCAAGTTCCTCGACCGCATCAAGGACGCCTTCGACACCGACCCGCAGCTGGTCAGCCTGCTCGCCGCGCCCTACTTCCGCGCCGCGGTGGAGACCGCGATCGACAGCTGGCGCCGGGTGGTGATCACCGCGACCGGCCTGGGCATCCCGGTGCCGGGCTTCGCCTCGGCGCTGTCCTACTACGACGGTCTGCGCACCGAGCGGCTGCCCGCCGCACTCACCCAGGCCCAGCGCGACTACTTCGGCGCCCACACCTACGGCCGCACCGACCGGCCCGGCATGTTCCACACCCAGTGGAGCGGCGACCGCAGCGAGGTACCGGCCTAGCCGCGGCACGGCCACCGACCCGGAGCACACCACGACGACAGGATGACCATTGGCGGACGACAGTCCGAGACCCGGCCGCCCCGGCCGGCGAGGTGAGCGGCGATGAGGTTTCTGGACGGACAACGACCCGGTCATGACCTGACCTACGACCTGACCTACGACGACGTGTTCGTCGTCCCCAACCGCTCGACGGTGAGTTCGCGCTTCGACGTCGACCTGGCCACCGTCGACGGCTCGGGCACCACCATCCCGGTGGTGGTGGCCAACATGACCGCCGTCGCAGGCAAGCGGATGGCCGAGACCGTCGCCCGCCGCGGCGGGCTGGTGGTGCTCCCCCAGGACCTGCCGATCGCCGCGGTGCGGCAGACGGTCGCGTTCGTCAAGAGCCGTGACCTGGTGGCCGACACCCCGGTGGTGCTCACGCCGGAGGACTCGGTGTCGGCGGCGCTGGCGCTGATCCACAAACGGGCCCACGGCGCGGCGGTGGTCGTCGCCGACGGCCGCCCGGTCGGGCTGGTCACCGAGGCCGGCTGCGCCGGGGTGGACCGGTTCGCCCGGGTCGCCGACGTGCAGCACACCGACTTCGTCACCGCCCCGGCGGGCACCGACCCGCGCAAGGTGTTCGACCTGCTGGAGTCCGCACCGGTCGGGGTGGCGGTGCTCACCGGGTCCGACGGCCGGCTGACCGGGGTGCTCACCCGCACCGGCGCGATCCGCGCCGGGATCTACACCCCGGCCCTCGACGCCGCGGGCCGGCTGCGGGTGGCCGCCGCGATCGGCATCAACACCGACGCGGTCGCGCGCGCCGCCGCGCTCGCCGAGGCCGGCGCCGACGTGCTGGTCGTCGACACCGCCCACGGCCACCAGGACAAGATGATCGAGACGGTGCGCGCGGTGGCCGGGCTGCGGCTCGGGCTGCCGCTGGTCGCCGGCAACGTGGTCTCCGCGGCCGGCACCCGCGACCTGGTCGAGGCCGGGGCGAACATCGTCAAGGTCGGGGTGGGCCCCGGCGCGATGTGCACCACCCGGATGATGACCGCGGTGGGCCGCCCGCAGTTCTCCGCGGTGCTCGACTGCGCCGCCGCTGCCCGCGACCTCGGCGCGCACGTCTGGGCCGACGGCGGCATCCGGTTCCCGCGGGATGTGGCGCTGGCGCTGGCGGCCGGGGCGTCGAACGTGATGATCGGATCCTGGTTCGCCGGCACCTACGAGTCCCCCGGCGACCTGCTGCACGACCGCGACGACCGGCCCTACAAGGAGAGCTACGGGATGGCCTCCAAGCGGGCGGTCGGCGCCCGCACCGCCCTGGACAGCCCCTACGACCGGGCCCGCAAGCTGCTGTTCGAGGAGGGCATCTCGACCTCCCGGATGGCGGTGAACCCCGATCACGGCGGCGTCGAGGACCTGCTCGACCACATCACCTCCGGGGTGCGCAGCACCTGCACCTACGTCGGGGCGGCGAGCCTGCCCGAACTGCACGAGCGCGTGGTGCTCGGGGTCCAGTCGGCGGCCGGCTTCGCCGAGGGGCACCCGCTGCCCCACGGGTGGTGATCGCCGCGCGATGACCGAGCCGATGACGATCGCGCTCACCGCGGGATCGCTGCTGGCGATCCTGGTGCTCACCGCGGGCACCGCGGTCTTCGTGGCCGCCGAGTTCTCGTTGACCGCGCTGGAACGCTCCACGGTGGACGCCAACGCCCGCCGCGGCGGCCGCCGGGACCGGTTCGTCCAGCGCGCCCACCACACCCTGTCGTTCCAGCTCTCCGGCGCCCAGGTCGGGATCTCGATCACCACGTTGGCCACCGGATATCTGGCCGAGCCGGTGCTGGCCCGCTGGATCCGGCCCGCGCTGGCGGCCGTGGGGGTGCCGGCCACCCTGGTCGCTGGGATCGCGCTATTCGTCGCGCTGCTGCTGGCCACGTCGCTGTCGATGGTCTTCGGCGAGCTGGTGCCGAAGAACTTCGCGGTGGCCCGGCCGCTGCCCGCCGCCCGCGCCACCGCAGGCCCGCAGCTGCTGTTCTCGGCGATGTTCGCGCCCGCGATCCGGCTGACCAACGGCACCGCCAACGCGATCCTGCGCCGGCTGGGCATCGAACCGGCCGAGGAGCTGCGCTCGGCGCGCTCACCGCGGGAGCTGACCGCGCTGGTGCGCAGCTCGGCGCGCAGCGGCTCACTCGACAGCGCCACCGCCGCCCTGGTGGGTCGCTCGCTGAAGTTCGGCACGCTGTCCGCCGAGGAACTGATGACCCCGCGCTCGAAGATCGTGGCGCTGCAGGCCGACGACAGCGTCGCCGACCTGGCGGCCACCGCCACCGAATCGGGGTTCTCCCGCTTCCCGATCGTGCGCGGCGACCTCGACGAGACCATCGGGATCGTGCACGTCAAGCAGATCTTCGCGATCCCGCCCGCACGGCGGGCCGGCACCGCGCTGGCGGACATCGCCCAGCCGGTGGCGGTGGTGCCCTCCACCCTCGACGGCGACGCGGTGATGACCCAGATCCGGGCCAACGGGCTGCAGACCGCGATGGTCGTCGACGAATACGGCGGCACCGCGGGCATGGTCACCGTGGAGGACCTGATCGAAGAGATCGTCGGCGACGTCCGCGACGAACACGACGACGCCACCCCCGACGTCGTCGCGCTGGGCACCGGCTGGCAGGTCTCCGGCCTGCTGCGCATCGACGAGGTCGCCGCCGCCACCGGCTACCGCGGCCCGGAGGGCGAGTACGACACCATCGGCGGGCTGGTACTGCAGCAACTCGGTCACATCCCGGCCGTCGGGGAGAGCGTGGAGCTGCCCGAATTCGACCCCGACCTGCCGGTGCGCTGGCGGGCCCGGGTGGTGCGCATGGACGGCCGCCGCATCGACCTGCTCGAGCTCAGCGAAACCGGCGGGGCGCAACCGTGATGGCCGACCTCGCCGCGATCCTGCTCACCGTCGCGCTGCTGGGCGCCAACGCCTTCTTCGTCGGCGCCGAGTTCTCGCTGATCTCGGCGCGCCGCGACCGGCTGGAAGCCCTCGCCGAGCAGGGCAAGAAAAGCGCACGGACCGTCATCGCCGCCGGCGAACAGCTCTCGCTGATGCTGGCCGGGGCCCAGCTGGGGGTGACGGTCTGCTCGATCCTGCTCGGCCGGGTCGCCGAACCGGCGGTGGCGGCCATGCTGGGGCACTCCCTCGGCCTGGCCGGCATCCCCGACCCGCTGCTGCACACGCTGGCGTTTCTGATCGCGCTGGCGATCGTGGTGACCTTACACGTGCTGCTCGGCGAGATGGTGCCCAAGAACATCGCGCTGGCCGGACCCGAGACCGCCGCGATGCTGCTCATCCCGGTCTACCTGGTTTATGTGCGCGCCGCCCGCCCGTTCATCGCGTTCTACAACTGGTGCGCCAACCTGACCCTGCGCGCGCTGCGGGTGGATCCGAAAGACGAACTCGACATCACCGTCTCCACCGTCGAACTCTCCGAGATGATCGCCGAATCGGTCTCCGAGGGCCTGCTCGACCACGAGGAGCACACCCGGCTCACCCGCGCCCTGCAGATCCGCTCCCGGGTGGTCGCCGACGTCGCGGTCCCGCTCGGCGACATCCGCACCGTGCCGGCCGCCGCCCCGGGCACCGGCCCGACCGTCGCGGCGGTGGAGGCCGCGCTGGCCGAGACCGGCTACTCCCGGTTCCCGGTGGTCGACCCGACCGGCGGATTCGTCGGCTACCTGCACATCAAGGACGTGCTGGCCCTCGGCGACGACCCCAACGCGGTGCTCGACCGCGCGGCGGTACGCCCGCTGCCGCGGGTCTTCGAATCGCTGCCGCTGCCCGAGGCGCTGTCCCGGCTGCGCCGCACCAACAGCCACCTCGCCCTGGCCACCGCCCACGACGGCCGGGTGGTGTCGATGGTGGCGCTGGAAGACCTGGTCGAGGACCTCGTCGGCACCGTCCGCGACGGCACCCACCGCATCTGATGACCACCACGGCGACCCGGCAGCTCACCGCCGCCCAGTGGCAGCGTCGCGCCGCGGCGCACCGCGCCCGCATCCACACCGTGCTCGGCGACTACCCGAGCCGACGCGCCGCCGGCGAACCCGACCCGGTGGTGGACTTCCTGTTCACCTACTACCGGCCGCGGCCGGCACAGCTGCTGCGCTGGCACCCCGGCTTCGGGGTGGTGCTGACCGGCACCGACGCCCAACTGCGCGACTATCTCGGCCACCGCGGCTACACCCGCGGCGACGGCGGCGTCACCGCCGACCCGCGGTTCCTGGCCCGCCGCCGGCCCGCCATCGCTGCGACCGGCCGGCTGCTCGCGGCGACCGCCGCCCGCCCGGCGCAGCTGTCCTGCTTCGGGCTGCACGAGTGGGCCATGGTCTACCGCGGCGGCGAGGTGCGCCACCACCGGGTGCCGCTGCGGCTGGGCCGGGCGGGCACCGACGCCGTCGTTGAGGCGATGGACCTGCGCTGCACCCACTACGACGCCTTCCGGTTCTTCAGCCCCGCCGCCGCCCCGCGCAACCGCACCGCACTGAGCCGGGACGGCCAGATCGACCACGAGCAGCCCGGCTGCCTGCACGCGGCGATGGACCTCTACAAGCACTGCTACCACCTCGAGCCGCTGATCGGCTCCGAACTGACCGCCGACTGCTTCGCGCTGGCCCACACCGCGCGGGTGCTCGACATGCGGGCCAGCCCCTATGACCTGCGCGGCTTCGGCTACCCCCCGGTGCCGGTCGAGACCCCGGCCGGGCGCGCCGAATACGTGCGCGGGCAGGCCGCGATCGCCGAGCGGGCCGCGGCGCTGCGCGCCCGGCTGCTGGAGCACTGCCGGCGGCTGCACGACACGCCGGCCTAGCGGCTGCCACCGGCAAACCTACCGGCGGGTACACCCCGGTAAGGTGGACGCACTGTCCGCGAAAAGGGAGGAAGCATGACTGACCGGGTCTCGGTGGGAAACCTGCGGATCGCCCGCGTGCTCTACGACTTCGTGACCACCGAGGCGCTGCCGGGCACCGGGCTGGACCCCGACGCCTTCTGGGCCGGGGTGGACCGCGTCGTCACCGACCTCACCCCGCGTAACCGCGAACTGCTGGCGCGCCGCGACGACCTGCAGGCCCAGATCGACAAGTGGCACCGGGCCCGGGTGATCGGCCCGCACGACCCCGAGGAATACCGGCAGTTCCTCACCGACATCGGCTACCTGCAGGACGAGCCGGCCGAGGTCAGCGTCACCACCGCCGACGTCGACGCCGAGATCACCACGACCGCGGGTCCGCAGCTGGTGGTCCCGGTCACCAACGCCCGGTTCGCGCTCAACGCCGCCAACGCCCGCTGGGGCTCGCTGTACGACGCGCTGTACGGCACCGACGTGATCCCCGAGGACGACGGCGCCGAGAAGGGCACCAGCTACAACAAGGTGCGCGGCGACAAGGTCATCGCCTACGCCCGGACCTTCCTCGACGAGGCGGTCCCGCTGGCCACCAGCTCCTGGACCGACGTCACCGGCTTCGAGGTCGCCGACGGCCAGCTGATGGTGTCGCTGGGCGAGGACCGCTCCACGGTGCTCAGCGACGAGGCCGGCTTCGTCGGCTACACCGGCGCGCCGGACGCCCCGACCGCGCTGCTGCTCAGCCACCACGGCCTGCACCTGGAGATCCTCATCGACCCGGACTCCCCGGTCGGCGCCACCGACAAGGCCGGCATCAAGGACGTGGTGCTGGAGTCCGCGGTGACCACGATCATCGACTTCGAGGACTCGATCACCGCCGTCGACGCCGACGACAAGGTGCTCGGCTACCGCAACTGGCTGGGCCTCAACCGCGGCGACCTCGCCGAAGAAGTGTTCAAGGACGGCAAGACGTTCACCCGGGTGCTGCACGAGGACCGCGGCTACACCACCCCGGACGGCGGCGAGCTGACCCTGCCCGGGCGCAGCCTGCTGTTCGTGCGCAACGTCGGACACCTGATGACCAACGACGCGATCGTGTTCGCCGACGGCGACGAGGCCCCCGAGGGCATCCAGGACGCCCTGTTCACCGGCTTGATCGCCATGCACGGGCTGCGCTCCGGCGACGACAACGGCCCGCTGGTCAACAGCCGCACCGGCTCGATCTACATCGTCAAGCCCAAGATGCACGGCCCCGACGAGGTCGCGTTCACCGTCGAGCTGTTCCGCCGCGTCGAGGAGGTGCTCGGCCTGCCCGAGGCCACCTTGAAGGTCGGAATCATGGACGAGGAGCGGCGCACCACGGTCAACCTCAAGGCCTGTATCGCCGCCGCCGCCGACCGGGTGGTGTTCATCAACACCGGCTTCCTGGACCGCACCGGCGATGAGATCCACACCTCGATGGAGGCCGGGCCGATGGTGCGCAAGGGCGCCATGAAGAGCCAGCCCTGGATCGCCGGCTACGAGGACAACAACGTCGACGTCGGCCTGGAGTGCGGGCTGGCCGGCCACGCCCAGATCGGCAAGGGCATGTGGACGATGACCGACCTGATGGCCGACATGATGGAGCAGAAGATCGGCCAGCCCCGCGCCGGGGCCACCACCGCCTGGGTGCCCTCCCCGACGGCGGCCACCCTGCACGCCATCCACTACCACCAGGTGGACGTGGCCGCCGTGCAGCAGGACCTGGCCGGCAAGCGGCGCGCGAGCCTCGAGCAGCTGCTGACGATCCCGCTGGCCAAGGAGCTGGCCTGGGCGCCCGAGGAGATCCACGAAGAGGTCGACAACAACTGCCAGTCGATCCTGGGCTACGTGGTCCGCTGGGTCGGGCAGGGGGTGGGCTGCTCGAAGGTGCCCGACATCCACGACGTCGCCCTGATGGAGGACCGGGCCACGCTGCGCATCTCCAGCCAGCTGCTGGCCAACTGGCTGCGCCACGGGGTGATCACCGCCGCCGACGTGCGGGCCAGCCTGGAGCGGATGGCCGCCGTCGTCGACGAGCAGAACGCCGGCGACTCCGGCTACCCGGCGATGGGCCCCAACTTCGACGACAGCATCCCGTTCCTGGCCGCCGAGGAACTGATCATGGCCGGCACCAGCCAGCCCAACGGCTACACCGAGCCGATCCTGCACCGCAGGCGCCGCGAGTTCAAAGCCCAGTTCGGTCTTTGAAGGGATCCGGATCCGGCGGGCAGCAACGGAGATAACACCAGCGCGATGGGCAAGCACAGCATCCCCGACCCCGACCACCCCGATGGTGGCGTCGCCGTCGACGCAGCGGGCCGCGGCGGTGCCGGAGCGGTCGGCGAGCACCGCGCCGAAGAACTTCCACAGGATGACCGCGGCGACCACCACGATCACGGTGATCAGCGCGGCGATCACCCCGACGCTGACCCCGCGGCGGCCGCCCTCGCTGCGGTGCCCGCCGCTCCATTCGCCGATGCGGCGCCGGCCGCGGGCCAGCCGGGCCGCCGCGGCGGGGCGCGGCGAGGCCGATCCGCCCCCCCCGCCCGCGCCCGGG
>NZ_LZLJ01000071.1 GCF_001668625.1 Mycobacterium sp. 1274756.6 | reverse complement strand
TGTGATGTCCGGAGAGGTTGTCCCGCCCGTTGGCGGTGAGTCGCCCTGACAGGTGAGGGCCTCCGGTTGTGAAGTGGAGCTGTCTAGAAACCGCTTCGCCAACCAGGAGGCCCTCGTGTCCCACGCTAACGCCACCCTCACCCCGATCACCCGGTTACGGCTCGCGCGACTGGTCGTCGACTGCGGCTGGACCTACGCAGCCGCGGCCAAGATGTTCATGGTCTGCGCGCGCACGGCCAAGAAATGGGCTGACCGCTACCGAGCCGAAGGGCTGGCGGGCATGACCGACCGCAGTTCACGACCACACACCAGCCCGACGAAAACCAGCACTGCAACGACCAAGCAGATCGTGGCGCTGCGGTGGCGTCACCGGCTCGGGCCGATGCAGATCGCCGCGCGGTTGCAGATGGCGACCTCGACGGTGCACGCGGTGTTGGTGCGCTGCCGGATCAACCGGCTCAGACATATTGACCGTGTCACCGGCGAGCCGCTGCGCCGTTATGAGCACGACCGCCCCGGTTCGCTGATCCACGTCGACGTCACCAAGTTCGGCAATATCCCTGATGGGGGCGGCTGGCGCTACGTCGGCCGCCGCGAGGGCGAACGCAACGCCCGAGCTACATCCCGGCGAGCCGGCGGCAACAGGCGTCACCGCAAGGTCGGGACCGCGTTCGTGCACACCGTCATTGATGATCACTCCCGAACTGCCTACGCCGAAATCTGCACCGACGAGAAGGCAGACACTGCAGTCGCCGTGCTCCGCAATGCGGTCGCCTGGTTCATCCAACGCGGTGTCATCGTCGAGCGAGTCCTGTCAGATAACGGGTCCGCCTACAAGTCCCACGCATGGCGCGACGCCTGCGCCGAACTGGGCATCACCGCGAAAAGGACCAGACCCTACCGGCCCCAGACCAACGGCAAAATAGAGCGCTTCCACCGGACCCTGGCCGACGGCTGGGCCTACGCCCGCTTCTACAGCTCAACTGAACAACGCAACGCCGCCCTCCCCGGCTGGCTGCACTTCTACAATCACCACCGAGCCCACTCCGCCCTCGGAGGCCGGCCACCGGTCACCCGACTGACCAACCTCCCCGGACATCACAG
>NZ_LZLJ01000070.1 GCF_001668625.1 Mycobacterium sp. 1274756.6 | reverse complement strand
TGCGACGGTGCACCGCACCCGGACAGGGCGGTCCAGACGTGAGCAAGCTACTGCCAACCGGATCGACGGCATCCGACGTAGCTGAGCTTGCCGAGCCGGAACCACGAGCGCTGCAACCGGCAGCCCGTCTCCGTCCGCCGGCGCCACTGACCAGCTTCGTCGGCCGGGAGGCCGAACTCGCCGAACTGACCCGCCTGGCCGACCGGACTCGGCTGGTGACCGTGACCGGGGCGGGCGGAATAGGGAAGACGCGGATCGCGCTGGAGTTGACCGCTCGCCTGACCGACGCGCATCGCGACCGAGCGGCATGGGCGGGTTTGGCAGCGCTCCGCGCCGGCGAACTTGTGCCGGCCGCTGTGGCGCGCGCGCTCGGGCTGCCAGACCAGCCGGGACGCAGCAACCTCGCCACCATGAGCCGGGTCATCGGGTCGCGCCGGATGCTACTGATCCTGGACAACTGCGAACACCTGCGGCCGGCCTGCGCCGCATTGGCCGAATCGCTGCTCGCGGCCTGCACTCGCCTGACCATCGTGGCGACCAGCCGCGAGCCCCTGGCCGCCGCCGGCGAAGTGACCTGGCTGCTGCCCCCGCTGTCGACCGAAGAGGCAGTGGACCTGTTCACCAGCCGCGCCCGACTGGCCCGGCCGGATTTCACGCTCACCGAGGACAACCGGACCGCGGTGGACCGGATCTGTCGACGGCTGGATGGGGTTCCGTTGGCCATCGAGTTGGCCGCCGCCCGGGTGCGCGCCCTGTCGACCGACGAAATCATCGACGGCCTCAGTGACCGCTTCCAACTGCTCACCGGCGGATCCCGCACGGCGTTGCCGCGCCACCAGACCCTGCGTGCCTCGGCGGACTGGTCCCATGCGCTGCTCACCGGATCCGAGCAGGTGCTGTTTCGGCGGCTGGCGGTCTTCGCCGGCGGCTTCGATCTGGACGCCGCGCACGCCGTGGTCGGCGACCCCGGCCGGCCGCGACACCGCCTGATCGATGAGCTGGCCCAACTGATCGACAAGTCCATGGTGGTCGTGGAAGACCACGACGAGGGCAAGCGGTATGGGCTGTTGGAGACCATGCGCGACTATGCGGCCGAGAAACTCGCCGAATCCGGTGAAGCCGACCCGATCCGGACACGGCACCGCGCCCACTACACCGCGCTGGCCGACGCGCAGCCCACTGCGGGGATGCGCCGGTGGATCGCGCAGCTGGCAGCGGAACTGGACAACCTTCGCACGGCATACGCATACAGCCGCGAGCGCGGCGATACCGACTCGGCCCTGCAGTTGGCGTCGGCGCTGCAAGCCCTGTGGCTGCGCGGCCGCGTCGCGGAGGGCCTCACCTGGTTCGACGACGCCCTCGATGACGAGCCGCCCGCCACCCCCGCCGTACGTGCCCGCGCACTCGCCGACAAGCTCATGCTCAACCACTTGTCCGGCACCCTGTATCACCTCGAGGAGGCCGACGAGGCGTTGGCCATCGCCCGAACCGGTGCCGAGCCGGGCCTGCTGGCCCGCGCCTTGACCGCGGCCGGCTTGACCTCCTGCTACTTCCCCGACCGCGCGCTGCCGCTGTTCGCCGAGGCACTCACCGTGGCACGCGCAGCGGGCGATGACGCCCTGGTGAGCCAGATACTGGGTTGGCAGGCCTACTCGGCGTACATCGCCGGCGATTTCGCCCTGACTCGCGCCGCAGCCACCGAAGGACACCGTCGTGCCGAGGCCGTCGGTGACGGGTTGGTTTCCCGGCTGTGCCGCTGGTGCCTGGGGCTGGTGCAGTGGGTCAGCGGCGACCCGGCAGCCGCCGCGGCACAGGCCGTCGAAGTCATCGACGAGGCCCGCGCGGCCCACGATCTGATGTTCGAAGCCTGCGGTCAGATGCTTCTCGCCGTTGCATTGGCCCACCGCGGCGCCACCGACACCGCGCACGCGGTGGCGGTGACAGCGGTCGAAACGGCCGCCGACCTGCCCGGGTTCCAGCGTGGTGCGGCCATGGGTGCGGTTGCCGAGGCATTGCTGGCGGCCGGGGACACCGCGTCGGCCAGCGCAGCCGGTGACGAAGCGTGGGAAGCGTGTCCGCTGGCCGAACTGCTCGCTACAAACGGCAACCCGGTCGCGCGGGCAGCGCTGGCGGTCGGCGATGTGACCACCGCGCGCCGCTCCGTCGACGACGCCCTCGCGGTTGCACGCGGCGGCCACCGGATCACCTTGCTGGCAGTGCGGATTCGGGTGGCGTTAGTGCAGGGGGAGGTGGATTTGGCGGGTCGGGATGCGGCGGCGGCGTTGGTGATTGCGGGGGAGATCGACGCGTTTTTGATGGTGCCGGATGTGATCGAGTGTGTGGCGGTGTTGAGCGCTGAGTGCGGTCGGGGGGCGGAGGCGGCGCGGTTGTTCGGTGCGGCGCAGGGGATGCGGGAGCGCAGTGGGCAGGTGCGGTTCGGGGTGTATGACGCCGGGTATGCGGCGGCGGTGGGGTCGGCTCGTCATCGAGGGCGTCGTCGAACCAGGTGAGGCCCTCCGCGACGCGGCCGCGCAGCCA
>NZ_LZLJ01000069.1 GCF_001668625.1 Mycobacterium sp. 1274756.6 | reverse complement strand
CGGCGTTACCTCGACCGCGGCCGGGCGGTAGAGCCACATCATCACCAGCGCGATCCCGGCGATCACCGCGGCCACACCGATCGCCGCGCGGCGAAGCGCATCGGCCCGCCGGGACGAACCCGCGGCGGCGTCGGTCGCCAGGGTGGGCGGCGCGGGCGAGTCGGCGATCCGCGGCGCGGGCGGGTGAGCGATGCGCGGTGCCGGCGGTCGAGCGATGCGCGGCGCCGACGCAGCGGTACCGCTGCCGGGCAGCCGGCCGGCCGCGCTGGTCAGCTGGATGCGATCCAAGGTCTGGTGGCGCAGCCACTCGGGCGCCGGGATGAACACCGGCGCACCGCCGAGCAGGGCCACCGGGTTGACCATCCGGCTGCGCTCCCGCGCACAGCGCTCGCATGAATCGATATGGCGGGCTATGCGTTTGCGGATCAAGATGGTGAACTTGCCGTCCCAGTTCGCCACGATCGTCGCCAAATCCGGGCAGCCGGTGCCGAATTGCCGTGCCCGCCGGGCCACCAACAAGGCGCCGAGTGACCGTTCCACCGTCTCACGCAGCCGGTACACCAGTTTGGTGGCGGTGCCGGCGCTGACGTCGAGTACCCGAGCCAGTTCCGGCCCGTCCAGACCGTGCCGGTAGGTCAGATCCAGGACCGTCCGATCCCGTTCGGAGAGACCATCGGCAACCGCGGCGATGAGCGCCGCCAGCTCATCGCGGGCGGCCAGCGTATCCGGGCCGGCGTCCCTCGACGGTTCCTCGGGAATCTCCTCGAACACCCGTTCCCGGTTGCGCTGTCGGATGCAGCGCAGCGCCTCGTTGCGCGCGATGGCGTACAGCCAGGGGCGCAGCTTGGTCGGATCGCGCAAGGTTCCCAATTGGGTCGCGGCGACGCAGAATACGTCTTGCACGCAGTCGGCGGCCGCATCGCGGTCGCGCACCATGCCGATACAGAAGTCGTGCAGCCGATCGGCGTACCGGTCGTAGATTCGGGCGAATGCCTGCCGGTCCCCGGCGGCCGTCGCATCGACCAACTCGGCGTCGCTGGCCGCGTCCCAATCCGGTAAGGCAGTCATCACGACGCCTTTCGATCGCACCGTTGCCGGGGAGATTCGTCGGACTCCCCGTCACCCCTCCTGACAGCGCTTATACCCGTGGGCGTAACCCACGGGTATAAGCATGCTCGGATCATCGGCATAGCGCAAAGGTTTCGCCGATTACGGGAACAGCGGCGGAAGGGTGAGGTCGAGCGCGCCCGGCACCCCCACGTGCACTCCGTCGGCACCCACCGAGACATCCGGGCCGCCAGGGGTGCTGACGCCGACCCCGTCGCCGCGCACCGAGACATCCGGCCCGCCAGGGGTGCTGACGCCGACACCGTCGGCGCCGACCGAAACATTGGGACCGGCCGGCACATTGACGCCCACCCCGTCGGGACCGATCGACACGATCGGGTCGGTCGGGGTGGCCTCGGGCGGCAGAACCGGCTTCTCCTGCACCGGTGGCGGAACCGGGGCCGGCAGCGCCACCGGCGCCTGCGGTGCGGGCGCGGACGGCACCGGAACGCTTTGGTGCGGCGCCGTCGGCAGGTCAACGATCGGGCCGGCGACGCGACCGGGCACGACCGGGCTGGCCGGCGGGTTGACCACCGCGGCGCTGTCCGGCAGCGGCTGCGTCGCCGGCACGCTGGCGCCCGGCCCGACGTCGAGGCGCGGTTGCTGCCCGGGGCCGAACAGCAGCACACCGATGGCGGCGGCCGCGGCCACCGATCCGGTCAGGGCCGCCGCGCCGGCGATCAGTCGAAGCCGGGACCGGGCAGGGTTGGCGCTCGGGGTGAACTCCGAATCGGCATACCGGTCGGACCAGCCGCCGTCGCGGGCGTTGCGCAACGCGGTGGTGTTCGATTCGGGGGGGTGGATGGTGCTCATCGGTCTTCCTCACTGGGTTCGCAACCCCGGATGGGCTGCTCTCACAGGTAGGAGCGGCGACCGGCCCGCAACCGGACATCTTTTCCGAACTTTTTCCAAAACTTCGCGAATCGGCTAGTCACCGCGCCGCGTCGGGCCGTCGAGCCGGCCGGAGTCCGGGTGGCCGACCGGCTCGGCCCGCTGCGGGAGGTGGGGCCCCGAGTAGGCTCAACCCATGGTTTCGGAGGTAATGGACTGGGACAACGTTTACCGCGGCGAAGGCGTGTTCGACGGGCCGCCGCCCTGGAATATCGGTGAACCGCAGCCGGAACTGGCCGAACTCATCCGGGCCGGCAAGGTCCGCAGCGAGGTACTCGATGCCGGCTGCGGGGTCGCCGAACTCTCGCTGGCGTTGGCGGCGCAGGGCTACACCGTGGTCGGGATCGACCTGAGCCCCACTGCCGTCGCCGCCGCCACCGCGGCCGCCGAGGAGCGCGGGCTGACCACCGCCACCTTCGTGCAGGGCGACATCACCGCGTTCACCGGCTATGACGGGCGGTTCAACACCGTCTTCGACTCGACCCTGTTCCACTCGATCCCGGTGGAGAGCCGGGACGGCTACCTGTCCTCGGTGCAACGGGCAGCCGCTCCGGGCGCCAACTTCTTCATCCTGGTGTTCGCCAAGGGCGCCTTCCCCGCCGAACTCGAAGAGAAACCGAACGAGGTCGAGGAAGACGAGTTGCGGGCCGCGGTGAGCAAATACTTCGACATCGACGAGATCCGCCCGGCGTTCATCCACTCCACCATGCAGCAGTTCGGCGAGGAGGCACCGCAGTTCCCGCCGCACGGCACCGACGAGAAGGGCCGGCTGAAAATGCCGGCCTTCCTGGTCAGCGCGCGCAAGGCGACCTGACCCGGCGCCGCAGCGGCGCGCTACTTGACCGCCAGGGACAGGCCGAAGTCCTCGGCGGTGTCGGTCCACCATCGAGTCGGCTGCAGGCCCGCCGCGGTCAGTTCGGCTGCCACCGCCGACGGCCGGAATTTGCACGACACCTCGGTGAGCAGCCCCTCCCCCGCGGCGAACTCCACGATCAGATCCAGGGCGCCGATCCCGACCCGCTGCGCGCATTCGGCGTGCAGCCACATCTCGATCCGTTCCGCGGCCGGATTCCATCTCGCGACATGGTCGAACACCTCGAGATCGAAGTCGGCCTGCAACTCCCGGTTGATCACCGCCAACACGTTACGGTTGAACTGCGCGGTCACCCCGGCGGCGTCGTCGTAGGCGCGGACCAACCGCCCGGGGTCCTTGACCAGATCGGTCCCCAGCAGCAGGGTGTCGCCGGGCTCCATGGCCGCGGCGAGGTCAGCCAGGAACACCGCCCGCGGGCCGGGGGTCAGATTTCCGATGGTGGAGCCGAGGAACACGAACAGCCGGCGCCCACCGTCGGGAATGTGGGCCAGGTGACGCTCGAAATCACCGCAGACCGCGTCGATCTCCATGCCCGGGTAATCCTGCTGTAGCGCATCGGCCGCTTCCCGCAGCACCTGCGCGTCCACGTCGAACGGGACGAACCGGCGCAAAGCGCCCGCGGCGTGCATCGCCGAAAGCAGCAGCCGGGTCTTCGCCGACGTGCCGCTGCCCAACTCGACGAGGGTGTCCGCGCCGCTGGCCGCGACGATCTCCCCGGCGCGGTCGGTGAGAATGCCGGTTTCGGTTCGGGTCGGGTAATACTCGGGCAGCCGGGTGATCCGGTCGAACAGGTCGCTGCCGACCGAGTCGTAGAACCATTTGGGCGGCAGGGATTTCGGGGTTCGGCGTAATCCGTCGGCGACGTCGCGGCGCAGTGCGGTGTGCGCGGTGTCGGCAGCGAGATAATTCGCCAGGGAGACGGTCATGGCGCTCCTTCCAGCCGGCTGAGGGCCACTCCGCCCGGCCCGGCCTCGACCAGATGCTGGTCGGGGACGTCTTGCCAGGCGTTGTCGTCGTCGTAGGGTTCGCTGGCCAGCACCACCCCGTCGGGCCGGACCAGCACCGACAGGGTGTCGCCCCAGGTCGTGGCGAGCAGCCGGGTGCCGTCTGCGGCCAGGATGTTCAGCCGGGCCGCCGGATCCGCGGCGCCGACCTCGAGGATCGTCTCGGCAAGCCGGTCCAGTCCGCGCTCGAAGATCAACGCGGCCAAAACCGCACTGTCGCAGGTGGATTCCGCCGCCGGCGGTGCCGGGATGACGGCGCGGTCGACGACGCCGTTGTGCGAGAGCAGCCAGCGACCGTCGCTGAACGGCGCGGTGGCGGTGGCCTCGATCGCCATCCCCACCGTCGCCGAACGCACCGCGGCCACCACGCAGTGACTGCGCAGCGCCGGGGCCACCGACGCCAACGACGCATCCCCCCACAGCGGTGCCGAGCTACGCCACCGCCGGGGTACCGAACCGTCGAAGAACCCCACTCCCCAGCCGTCGGCGTTCATCAGGCCGTGCCGTTGGCGCCGCGGGGCATACGACTGCACCGCCAACCCGAACGGCGGGTCGTAGATCAGCGAGGCGACGCTGACCTCGCGGCCCAGCCAGCCCAGATGACGGCACATCAGTGCGGGTCCTCCCCCACCGTCCAGGCCAGGCGCAGCCCGGCGAACAGCTGACGGCGGATGGGAAGGTCCCAGTTGCGGAAGCTCGGGCGCAGAATCTCCGGGGCGACCGCCCACGAGCCGCCGCGCAGCACCCGGTAGTCGTCGCCGAAGAACGGCGCGGAGTAGCGCCGGTAGAGCATCGGCGCGAAACCCGGCCACGGCCGAAACGGCGAGGCGGTCCACTCCCAGACGTCACCGAGCAACTGCTCAGCCCCGTAGGCCGACGCGCCCGCCGGGTAGGCCCCCACCGGGGCGGGCCGCCGGGCCGCACCACCGAGGTTCGCGTGCCGCGCGGACGGCGGCTCGTCGCCCCACGGGTAACGGCGCCGCCGGCCGGCGGCGGGGTCCCAGGCGCAGGCCTTCTCCCACTCGATCTCGGTGGGCAGCCGGGCACCCGCCCAGGCGGCGTACGCCTCGGCCTCGTGGAAGCCGATGTGCTGGACCGGCTCGTCGTCGCGGAGCTCCTCGACGTGGCCGAACCGGATGCGGGTGCCGTCGGCGCGCCAGAACTGCGGGGCGAGCAGCCCGGCCCGTGACCGGTGCGCCCAGCCCGTCGCCGTCCACCAGCGCCGGTCGGTGTAGCCGCCGTCGGCGATGAAGGCGCGCCACTCGCCGTTGGTGACCGGCACCCGCCCGATCCGGAACGCCGGCACCTCCACCACGTGCGCGGACCGCTCGTTGTCCAGGGCGAACGGTTCGCTTTCGGTGTCCACCCCCAACACGAACGGGCCGCCCGGCACCAGCACCGACGTGCCCGCCAGGTCCGGCCGGCCGGTCGGCAGCGCGCTGCCGGGGCCGAGCAGTGGTGCGCCGCGGCGCAGGTTGAGGGCCTGCAGCATGGTCTCGTCGTGCTGGTGTTCGTGGCTGACCACCATCGCGTACGGGAACAGGGCGGCCTCGGTGTCGACGCGGGCCAGCTCGTCGAGGACGCGGGCACGCACCGCGTGGCAGTAGGCCCGGGCGCGATCCGGTGTCAGCAACGGCAACTCGGCGCGGCCGGCGCGCGGGTGGCGGAACGCGTCGTAGAGGTCGGCGACGTCGTCGGGCAGCAGGCCGGGTCGGCTCGGGTCGCCGCCGCGCAGCAGCCACAGCTCCTCCTGCTGGCCGATGTGGGCCAGGTCCCAGACCAGCGGACTCATCAACGGGTCGTACTGCCGCAGTAACTCGGCGTCGTCGAAGTCGGTGAGCGCCAGGGTGCGCTCCCGCGCCCCGGCCAGCTGCCCGGCCAGTGCGGCGGCGGCACCGGCGAGTGCCCCGGGCGCGCTCATCCGTCCTCCCGCGCCATCCGGGTCACCGTCGCCACGATCCCGTCCCGGATCACCCGCTCGGCGAAGACCTCTCCGGGGCAGCGGCCCTGCTCCACCGCCTCGGCCAGCAGGGCCATCGACGGCGCCAGCGAGGCGGGGGCCCGCTCGGCGGCCACGGCGACACACCGGTTGGCGGCCGCGTACAGCCGCCGGTCCCCCAACCCGATCCGCGCGGCGATGTCCCAGGCGGTGGCCACCGGCGCGACGGCGGCCGCGGCCAGGTCGGCGGCGACCGGATCGTCGAGCAGGGTGACCAGGGTGTACACCACCGCGGGCCACACCGGGCCCGGGACGCTGTCCAGGTAGCGGATCTCCAGCCAGCCGCGCGGCCGTACCGGCGGGAACAACGTGGTCAGGTGGTAGTCGAGGTCGGCCGCGGTGGGCGCCCGGCCGGCCAGCGGTGACCAGCCGTCGACCCAGTCCGCGAACGGCACGTAACGGGTCACCGGTGCCGCATCGGGGTTGTGCACCAGCATGACCGGCGCCTTCAGCGCGTACCGTGCCCAGGCGGTCCGGGGGTCCTGCCCGTCGGTAGCCAGGATGGGGCCGCAGCGCGCGGAGTCCAGCAGGCTCCACACCCGCTGGCGGGTCGACACCCAGCCGGAGAAGGTGCCGCTCAACATCGGGGAGTTGGCGCAGATCGCCACCATCGTCGGGCCCAGCGCGTGGGCGCGCCGGACCCGCTCGGTCCATCCGCTGCGCGGGCCCGCCTCGACATTGACCTGGATTGACGCGGTGGCGGTCATCATCGCGGCGCCCGCCTCCCCGGTGTGGCTGGCGGCGAAGAACCGCTCCATGGCCCGGTAGCGCGCGCCGGGGTTGATCCGCCGGGTCGGTCGCAGCGGGTCGGTGCCCAACAGCACCAACCCCAGACCGGCCCGGCCGAAGACCGACCGCAGCACCGCCTGGTCGGCGGCGACCGCCTCGATCGCGGCGACCGCCCCGTCGAGCGGCGGACTGGACAACTCCACCGCCCCACCGGGTTCCACGGTCACCCTGCTGCCGCCGGGCAGGGTGGGCAACGCGGCGCAGACCGCGGCGATCCGCGCCCAACTGGGTCGGCGGTGGGGGCGGGCCAGATCGAAGCAGTGCGCCTCGACCTCAAGCCCCACCGGGCCGACGGCGGTGTCGCTCAGGCAGTCGGCGGTGATGTGGTCGGCGGCGGCGGCCGAATCGCCGAGGTCGTCCGGTGCACCGGGTTCGGGGGCCGGGTGGGCCGGGGCCACCGCCGCGCGGCGACCCGGTGATGCTAGAGGTCGCATTCCCGGATCACCCCCGCCTTCTGCCGTTCGCGGTCGCCGTCGTGCTACTGCCCCAGGCTGTTCTGCATCGCTCCGGCCAGCACGTCGACGGCGGGGCCGCCGTTGCCCGGCTGGCAGACCTTGGCCTGCAACAGCACGTTCTCGCGTAACCGGGTCTGGTTGAAGCAGCGTCGGTCGACGCCGGCTTCCTGCTTGGTCCAGGCCGCGTCGCTCTCCCCCGGCGGCCCGCCATCGAAGGTCCAGACCTGGGTGGCGCCGTCGTCCAGATGCATCGCGGTGGTCTGCCCGGAGCAGCCCACGGTCCGGTCCACCACCCGGTGGAAGGCGCGACCGGCGGCCTCCGGGGTGGCGAACACCCCGACGGCCTGCTTGGTCATATGGGTGTTGTCGGTGGCCGAGGTCTGGGTCAGGGCGCTGTTGTACGAGGCCAGGTCGGGGTCGTTGTACACCTCCGGCAAGCCGATGTCGGCCCAGTTGTTGCAGGCGGCGTTGTCGACCCAGAAGCCCTGGTAGGGCCGGCCGGAGACGGATTCCCAGCCCATCGGGGCGCCGACGATGTTGCCCACCGACCCCTTGCCGAGCACGGCGTAGGTCACCACCCCGGGGTCGGAGGGCGCCGCGGCGGCCAGCGGCGCCGCGGCCAGCGCGGCTACCGCTGCGACGGCGGCCACGCGCAACGGCGCGGTCCTGTGCATGGGTTACCCCTTCGTCGAGCCTTCGGTCGACCCTTCGTCGCGCCGGCGACGCCGGTCGGCGTCGCGGCGATGCTCATGGCTCCGATCATGCCAGCACCTCGGCAGGGCGTCAGCCGTTCTTGGCGTGGACCCCTTCTTCCACCTTGCGGCCGAGGTCCGGGTCGACGTTGCGCCAGTACTCGAAGACCCGGGACAGCACCGGTTCTTTCACACCGCCACTGACATGCCCGATGATGTTGGCCGCCAAGCGTTCCCGTTCGGCGTCATCCATCACGTCGCGGACCAGCGCGCCCGCCTGGCCCCAGTCGTCGTCGTCCGCGCGCAGCGTATAGGCCTGCCGGACCAGTTCGCCGTCGGTGTGCCAACGCACTTCGGCGGCCCGGTCCGGGTCGGCTTGCGGCCCGCCCACCGAGTTCGGCGCATACACCGGCTCGGTGTAGTTGTCCACCCGCAGGAGGCCGTCCTTGGTGTAGGCCCGAACCGGACAGACCGGCCGGTTGACCGGGATCTGGCGGAAGTTGACCCCGAGGCGGGCGCGGTGGGCGTCGGCGTACGAGAACCCGCGGGCCAACAGCATCTTGTCCGGGCTCAGGCCGGTGCCGGGCACGGTGTTGCTGGGTGCGAACGCCGCCTGCTCCATCTCGGTGTGGTGGTCGGTGACGTTGCGGTCGATCGTCAGCTTCCCGACGTCGATCAGCGGGTAGTCGCCGTGCGGCCAGACCTTGGTCAGGTCGAACGGGTTGAACCGGTAGGTTTTGGCCTCCTCGAACGGCATGATCTGCACCTTGAGCGTCCAACTCGGGTAGTCCCCGCCCTCGATCGCGGTGAACAGGTCCCGCTGGTGGTAGTCGGAGTCGGTGCCGGCGAGGCGGTCGGCCTCGTCCTGGGTGAGAAAGTCATTGCCCTGGTCGGTGATGAAGTGGTACTTCACCCAGAAGATCTCGCCGTCGGCGTTGATCCAGCTGTAGGTGTGGCTGGAGTAGCCGTTCATGTGCCGCCAGGTCTTGGGGATGCCGCGGTCCCCCATCAGCCAGGTGACCTGGTGGGCGGTCTCCGGTGACAGGCTCCAGAAGTCCCATTGCATGTGATGATCGCGCAGGTTGCTGTCCTGACGGCGCTTCTGGGACCGGATGAAGTGCTGGAACTTCATCGGGTCGCGCATGAAGAAGATCGGGGTGTTGTTGCCGACGATGTCGAAGTTGCCCTCGGTGGTGTAAAACCGCTGCGCGAAACCGCGCGGGTCGCGCCAGGTGTCGGGGCTGCCCCGCTCACCGGCCACGGTGGAGAACCGGCTCAACGTCTGGGTGCGGGTGCCGGGCTGGAAGACCGCCGCGCGGGTGTAGGCGCTGACGTCGTTGGTGACCTCGAAATGGCCGAACGCTCCGCCGCCTTTGGCGTGCGGCTGGCGCTCCGGGATGCGTTCGCGGTTGAAGTTGGCCATCTGCTCGATCAGGTAGTGGTCGTGCAGGACGATCGGGCCGTCGGGTCCGACTGTCAAAGAGGTGTCGTCGCTGGGAGCAGGCGCACCGGCGTCGGTGGTGGTGAACTTTTCGGTCATCGCGAAAACTCCTTGTCGAGGCGGGCTGAGGCTGAACCGGACGGAAGGCGGATCCGCTGCGCGTTGGCTGCACAGCGTGAGCGTTGAGGCGAAAACAGCAGGGCTGCAACGCTAATCGCGTCAGAGGCGCGGTAGCGGGGCATCGGTGTCCGAGTGCCGGGGGCTGAGCGCCAGCCGACGAGCGGGGACATCACCAGCACCAGTTTGGTCCTTTTCGACAGTCTGTCAAGGCGGCGGCGCGGTCAGCGGCGCGGCGGCGGCGGGGGAGGAGGCTTCTCGCTGCCGGGACCACGGTCCTTCTGGTCGTGATGCATCATGCACGGGTGCATGCCGTCGTGGTGGTGATGGTGATGCCCGCGGTGGGTGAGGATCGCACCGGAGAAGAAAATCACCGCGGTGGTGAACACGACGCCGGAGATGATCACGACCCAGGCGGCCACCTGATAGAGCCGATTCGGAGCCGGCCGGCTCAGTGCCGTGCTGGCCGGGGCGGGGTCGCCTTGCGGCTGGGGAGTCTCGGTCATACCGCCATCATGCCGATGAGGTCGCGAGCGCGCTACGGTTCGCCGGGATGAATCGGCGCCTCAGGCGATCGCCGGGGCGGCGGCCAGCGCGGTGGTGACCGGCGTGAGGTCGCCGAAGAGCCCCGCGGCGGCACGCAGTTCGCGGAAGGCGTGGACCATCGCGTCGGTGACCTCGTGCGGGTCGCGCAACGTCTGGTCGTCGGTGAGTATCGCGATGTTGAGTTGGTCGACGTAGCTCCACACCGTGACGTTCAGCGCGCTGCCGGCGAGCAGTGGACCCACCGAATAGAACTCGCGCAGCATCGCCCCGCCGACGCTGCCGCGTTCGCGCGGTCCCGGCACGTTGGACACCGTGAGGTTCTGCAGCCGGGTCTGGGTGCGGCGGGTGGACAGCCAGCCGAACAGGGCCGGCGCGATCAACGGCGGAAGAAACTCCAGCCAGGACTTGAGCAAACCCGGGCCGAGCGCGAGGAAGTCCTCCTTGCCTTGGGCCGAGCTCAGCTTGGCCAGGCGGAGCCGCTCCAGGGGGTCGTCGATCTGGACCGGCAGCGAGACGTTCATCGCGCCCAGTTCGTTGCCGGTGACGCGGTCGGGGTCGGTGTCCAGGCTGGCCGGCACCGAGGCGGTCAACGGCCGGTCGGCGCGACCGTCGTAGCGCAGCAGCAACTCGCGCAGGCCGCCGGCGGTGACGGCGAGAACCACGTCGTTGATCGTGACCCCGAGCTGCTTGCTGGTCTGCTTGATGTCGGACAACGCCAGTGTGGCAGTGGCGAATTCGCGCCCGGGGGAGAGCACATGGTTGAAAAAGGTGGGTGCGGGGGAGAATCGGCCGGCCAGCTCGGGATGGCGGCCGCGGCGGCGGCTCGCCTGCCGCAGCCGCCACACCCCGGTCACGGTCTGGACCAGCAGGCGCGGCAGGCCGAGGAGCTGGCGGGCGTGGTCGCGTCCGGCCCACAGCAGCAGCGCGGCTGCCGGCGGCGACGGGCTCGGCGGTGCGGGCTCCCGCTCGTCGGCCGCCGTCCCGGTGAACTGCATCGTGCGGGCCAGCAGGTTCCCCGACGCCACCCCGTCGGCCAGGATGTGGTGGATCTTGACGATCACCGGCACCGAACCGTCGGCCATCCCGGCGACGACGTGCATCTCCCAGGGCGGCTTGCTCAGGTCCAGCGGGGTGCTGGCGACCTCACCGATGAGCTGATCGAGTTCGCGCCGGCCGCCGGGGGCGGCGACGCTCGCCGGGCGCACGTGCTCCTCGAGGTCGATGTCGGCGTTCTCCAGCCACACCGGATGGTGCAGGCGCAGCGGCACCGGCACCAGCCGGTAGCGGAACGGGGTCAACAGGTGCAGGCGGGTGCGCAACAACTCCCGGAACAAGGCGACGTCGAACGCGCCGCCGTAGCGGGAGACGTCCAGAACGCCGATCTTGAGCGTGTGGGTGTGCACGTTGGGTGTCTCGGTGTAGAGCAGCAGGGCGTCCATGCCGTGCAGCCGTTTCATGGTCCACCTCGATACGACGGGTCGGGCCGGCCGGGGCCGAACCGGTGATGTCCCTAATGTAGTCGGTGCGGCGCCACCGACGACGGCGTTCGCCGGACCGCCCGCAGCCGGGGTCCCCGCTCGGTAATATCGCGTGCGGTTCCGGCCCACCGAACGAGGGAGAGACGTGAGAGACCGGCTCGCTTCGACCGGCGACCTGGTCGCGACGCTTCGGCGGGCGGGACTCATCGCCGGCCTGCGCCCCGACAAGTACGTGCGGATGATCGCCGCGATGCGCCGCGAGCACCTGGGATCCACGTCGGGTTTCGCCTCCGCCGCCCGCCGCTGCCCGGATCGGCCCGGCCTCATCGACGAACTCGGCACGCTCACCTGGCGTGAACTCGACCGGCGCAGCGACGCGTTGGCGGCGGCGCTGCAGGCACTGCCCGGCGGGGCGCCCGCAGTGATCGGGATCTTGTGCCGCAACCACCGGGGCTTCGTCGAAGCCCTGGTCGCGGCCAACCGGATCGGTTCCGACGTGGTGTTGTTGAACACCTCGTTCGCCGGTCCGGCGCTGGCCGAGGTGGTGGCCCGCGAAGCACCCGACGCCATCGTCTACGACGAAGAGTTCACCGCGATGGTCGATCGTGCGCTCACCGACCGGCCGGACACCGTGCGGATCCTCGCCTGGACCGACTCGACGAAACCCGCGCAGCGCACGGTGGAGGCGATGATCGGTGAGCATGCCGGCCGGCGTCCGGCGCGCAGCAGCGGCAAGGGCAACCTGGTCCTGCTGACCTCGGGAACCACCGGAACACCCAAGGGCGCCAAGCGATCCGGGGGAGGGCCGGGCGAGCTCGCCGCGGTGCTCAAACGCACCCCGTGGCGCGCGGAGGAGACCACGGTGGTGGTCGCCCCGATGTTTCACGCCTGGGGCTGGTCGCAGCTGGTGCTGTCGGCGTCGCTGGCCTGCACGATCGTCACCCAACGCAAGTTCGACCCCGAGGCCACCCTGGCGATGGTCGACCGGCATCGGGCCACCGGCTTGTGCGTGGTGCCGGTCATGTTCGACCGGATCATGGAACTGCCCGAGGAGGTTCGCCGCCGCTACAGCGGCCGCTCCCTGCGGTTCGCCACCGCGTCGGGCTCGCGGATGCGCCCCGACGTGGTGACCGCGTTCATGGACGAATTCGGCGACGTCATCTACAACAACTACAACGCCACCGAGGCCGGCATGATCGCCACCGCCACCCCCGCCGACCTGCGGGCGGCCCCCGACACCGCGGGCCGGCCCGCCGAGGGCACCGAGATCCACATCCTCGACGACGAGTTGCGCGAACTGCCGGTCGGGGAGGTGGGCCAGATCTTCGTGCGCAACACCACCGGCTTCCAGGGCTACACGTCGGGGAAGACCAAGGATTTCCACGGCGAGTACATGGCCTCCGGCGACATGGGTTACCTCGACGCCGCCGGTCGGCTGTTCGTGGTCGGCCGCGACGACGAGATGATCGTCTCGGGCGGGGAGAACGTCTATCCGATCGAGGTGGAGAAGGTGCTCGCCGCCCACCCGGAGGTGGCCGAGGCGTCGGTGCTCGGCGTCGACGACGACCAGTTCGGCCAGCGGCTGACCGCGTTCGTGGTGCTCGAGTCGGGGGCGACGGCCGACCCGGATACGCTCAAGCAGCACGTGCGGGAGAACCTGGCCGGCTACAAGGTGCCGCGGGAGATCACCGTTCTCGATGAGCTGCCGCGCAACGCCACCGGCAAGATCGTGCGAAGCGAACTGTTGGGCCGCATCGGCGGGTAGCCGCCGGGTTCAGCTCGCCGCGGAAGCAGAGCCGGCGGGACGGCTGCGGGCGAGCACCGAGGCGACCGCCTGCTGCAGGCCCGGAACGAAAGCTCCCTGCTGCAGCGTGCAGCAGGCATGCCCGCCGGCGACCTCGACGGTGTCGGCGCCGGGGATCTGCTCGGCGAGCCAGCGCTGGTGGCGCGGGGAGATGACCCGGTCGCGGCGGGGCACCACCACCGCGGTCGGCACGTCGATCTGCGCGATCCAGGACCGGGAGTCGAACCGGACGATCTCGGCCAGCGAACGCAGCATGCCCGGCACGCTGGTCGCCCGGAACTCGTCGAGCGCCCACTGCATGTTGTTGGCGGTGGCGACTTCTCGCAACGCGGCCGCCGGCGGGCCGGGGATCGGGGTGAACGCGTCCAGCAGCGCGGCGAACAGGCTGGTGCCCAACCGCATCGGCATGGCCTCGGCGAAGGTCGCGGCCGCGGCGCACAGCACCAGGCCCTCGACGCGGGCGCGGTGGCGACGCCAGGTCAGCTGTGCCACCAGCGAACCCATCGAGAACCCGACCGGGATGAAGGTGCGGATGCCCAGCGCGTCGGCCACGGCGACCGCGTCGTCGGCGCAATCCTCCAGCAGCACCCGCGACGCGGTGATGCCCGACCCGTGCCCACGCTGGTCGAACACGATCACCCGACCGAACTGCCGCAGCATCGCCAGCGACGGATACCAGGTCAGCATGCCGGTGCAGGCCACCGAGTGCAGCAGCAGGAACGTCGGGCCGCCGCCGGTCGGGCCGCTGTCGACCGCATAGGTGCGGCCCCGGCCGGGCAGGTCGAGAAGACGACCGGTGGGGCTGGGACCAAGCGCTTCCGCTCCCGGCAGTTTGGTCGCCAGGAGCTGCGAGGGAAGGCCGCGCAGGCCGGTCAAGACGTCGATTTCTCCATTGAAACACACGGTTCGGGCCGGGCGGGGGAGCCTCACCAGGGCTTGAACGGATTCACCGCGAACTGGATGACGCGATACGGCGAGCGGTCGCGCGGGGAGGTGTTCCACTGGCTGACGAACACCCGCACCTCATCGAGTGTGGAGCCGGGGGAGATGTAGCCGCCGTAGGGCTGGGCCAACCGGTTGTCTCCGGGATCGGGCAGGCTCTCGACCGGCTCGGGCCAGACCGGCCAGTCGGCGTGTTGCACCACCGTGGTCACCGGGGCGCTGCCCAGCGCGGTCGGGTCGTTGGCCACCCGGATCTCCATGTTGCCGGTGGTGGCGTTGAAATACGACAGCACCGCCTTGCCGTCGATCTGCTTGAAACTCATCTCGCCGACCTGGTCGGGCCAGAGCGGGGTGGGCGGGTTGCCCCAGCCGCCCCCGGCGAACTCCGGGCCGGCGGCCCAGCCCTGCCAACCGGAGCGGTCACCGAAGCCTTCGGGTGGCACCCGGTAGAGCACCACCGGGGCGCTGCGGTCGAAGTTGTTGGCCACGATGTAGACCCAGCCGGTCGGGGATTCCGGGGTGGGGATGGGATCGTAGTAGCCGCTGATCTGGGTTTGTCCGCCGTCCTGGTAGTCGGCGGCGCGCAGCGAACCGGGCACGGTCTCCCACCCGGCGCGGCCCGCCTCGGCGCGCACCAGCCGGGACGACTTGGGTACCAGACGGGTGGTGGTGGTGACCAGCAGATAGTTCTTGCGGTTGATCTCGACGATCCCGGCCGGGAGCTGGGACGATCCCGGCGGAGTGGGCTCGGCCAGCAGCGGTTCGAACACTCCGGTCACCCCGGTGTAGGTCACCCCGTCGGGTGCGCCGATCGAGTCGGTGTCCACATGCAGCGCGATCGGGGAGTACCAGCCGCCGAAACCGACGCCCTGCCCGGCGAAGCTGTCCCCGCAGACCTGCAGCACCTCGGTGGGGAACTGCATGAACTCGCACAGGTCGGTCGCACCGACCCCGTAGTCCCGGGTCGGGGTACCGGTCCCGGCGGTGGGGCCGAGCCGCACCACCTGGCCGGGCGCCAGTGGCGGAAGCCGAGAGTCCGATGCCGGCGGATCGGCGTGGGCGGCGCCCGGCGGGAGCACCGGCAGGACGCAGGCCGCCGCGAACACGAGGGCCGACCATCGGCGGAACCCGCTGCGGGACTGGGCCGGGCTCACCGCGGCTCAGGTTCGGGCGGCCAGCAGCTCGGCGATCTGGATGGTGTTCAGAGCGGCGCCCTTGCGCAGGTTGTCCCCGGCCAGGAACAGCGCGAGCCCCCGACCGTCGGGCACACCCGGGTCGGTGCGGATCCGGCCCACCAGGGTCTCGTCGGCGCCGGCGGCGGCCAACGGCGTGGGCACGTCGACCAGCTTCACCCCGGGGGCCTGCTCGAGCAGTTCGGTGGCCTGCTGCGGGGAGATCGGCCGGTCGAATTCGGCGTTGATCGACAGGCTGTGGCCGGTGAACACCGGCACCCGCACGCAGGTGCCGCTGACGGCCAGCTCCGGGATGCCGAGGATCTTGCGGCTTTCGTTGCGCAACTTCTGGTCCTCGTCGGTCTCCCCGGAGCCGTCGTCGACCAGCGCACCGGCCAGCGCCACCACGTTGTAGGCGATCGGCGCGACATAGGTATTCGGGTCCGGGAAGGACACCGCGTCCCCGGCGTAAACGAGCTTCTCGGCGTCGTCGGCCACCGCCCGAGCCTGATCGACCAGCTCGGTGACCCCGGCCAGCCCGCTGCCGGAGACCGCCTGGTAGGTGGAGACGATGATGCGGCGCAGCCCGGCGGCGTCGTGCAGCACCTTCAACGCCGGCATCGCGGCCATGGTGGTGCAGTTCGGGTTGGCGATGATGCCCTTCTTCAGCGGCCAGGCCTGCGCCACATCCCGGTCGAAGTTGACCTCGGCCACCACCAGCGGCACCTCGGGATCCTTGCGCCAGGCCGAGGAGTTGTCGATCACGGTGGCGCCGGCCGCGGCGAACCGCGGCGCCTGCACCTTCGACATGGCCCCGCCGGCGGAGAACAACGCGATGTCCAGACCGGACGGATCGGCAGTCTCGGCGTCCTCGACCTCGATCTCGGCCCCGCGGAACGGCAGCTTGCGTCCGGCCGAGCGGGACGAGGCGAAAAACCGCACACTGTCGGCCGGGAAGTCCCGTTCGGCCAGCAGCGCGCGCATCACCTGACCGACCTGTCCGGTGGCGCCGACGACGCCCAGTGCGACCCCGGCCATCAGCGACCCGTCCCGCCGTAGACGGTGGCCTCTTCGACACTGCCGAGGTTGAACGCCTCGTGCAGTGCGCGCACCGCCGTCTCCAGCTCGGTGTCCTGGCAGAGCACCGAGATGCGGATCTCGGAGGTGGAGATCAGCTCGATGTTGACCCCGGCGTCGGCCAGCGCCTCGCAGAACGTGGCGGTCACCCCGGGGTGGCTGCGCATCCCGGCACCGATCAGCGACACCTTGCCGATGTGGTCGTCGTAAACGACGTTGGAGAAGCCGATCTCGTCGCGCAGCGACTCCAGCTTGTCCACCGCGGTGGGTCCGTCGGCGCGGGGGCAGGTGAAGGTGATGTCGGTTTTGCCGTCCTCGACCTTGGAGACGTTCTGCAACACCATGTCGATGTTGACGTCGGCGTCGGCCACGGCGCGGAACACCTTCGCCGCGTAGCCGGGGGTGTCCGGGATGCCGACGACGGTGACCTGCGCCTCGCTGTTATCGTGCGCGACGCCGGTCAGGATGGGGTCTTCCATGGGAATGTCCTTGATCGATCCGGTAACGAGGGTGCCGGGCTTGTCCGAGTACGACGAACGCACATGCACCGGGATGTTGAAGCGCCGGGCGTACTCGACGCAGCGCAGCATCAGGATTTTCGTGCCGCAAGCCGCCATCTCCAGCATCTCCTCGAAGGTGACCCGGTCGAGGTGCTGGGCGTTGGGCACGATGCGCGGGTCGGCGCTGAAGATGCCGTCGACGTCGGTGTAGATCTCGCAGACGTCGGCGTTGAGCGCCGCGGCCAGCGCGATCGCGGTGGTGTCCGACCCGCCGCGGCCCAGGGTGGTGACGTCCTTGGTGGACTGGCTGACGCCCTGGAACCCGGCGACCAGCACGATCTGCCCCTCGTCGAGGGCCGACCGCAGCCGGCCGGGGGTGACGTCGATGATCTTCGCCTTGCCGTGCGCGCCGGTGGTGATGACCCCGGCCTGTGATCCGGTGAACGACCGGGCCTGCGCCCCGAGCGACTCGACCGCCATCGCCACCAGGGCGTTGGAGATGCGCTCACCGGCGGTCAACAGCATGTCCATCTCCCGCGCCGGCGGGGACGGGCAGACCTGCTGGGCGAGGTCGAGCAGGTCGTCGGTGGTGTCACCCATCGCCGAACAGACCACGACCACGTCGTTGCCGGCCTTCTTGGTCTCCACGATGCGCTCGGCGACCCGGCGAATCCGATCGGCGTCGGCCAGCGACGATCCGCCGTACTTCTGCACGATGAGCGCCACAAGAATCCTTTCTCAGCTGACGGGCGGCACCACCAGAGTAGAGGTTAGCTTCTCACCGGCGGGACACCCCGACTGTGCGACCGTACGCCGAATCGCCGCACGCCAGCCACAGGACGCGAACGGCGACGCCTGGAGCGACCCGGAATCGACCCTTCGGATGGCTCGGCGGCCTGGCGCCACGCGAAACCGCGTCGGGCGTCGCCCGTGGTCGTTGATGCCACGCAGCGTGATGTCGCGATAAACAAACCTGAGAATCGAATTAATCTATACGAAATCGTCCCGAACAGATATGCTCCAGGAACGGCAGCCAGGACATCACTGGGCTGGGCCACAGATATAGCGCGAGGTAAGCGCGAAGGGGACGCGGTCTTACCTACGGGTTGTTGAACGATGCTCCTTGCTGCTTGGAAAGTGGGGAGTTCCAAATGAGTGTTAATCCATTCGACGATGACAATGGCAGCTTCGTCGTGCTCATCAATGACGAAGAGCAACATAGCCTCTGGCCGACTTTCGCCGAGGTTCCGGCCGGTTGGCGGGTGATCCACGGCGAAGCGGACCGAGCGTCGTGTCTGGAGTTCATCGAACAGAACTGGCCGGATATCCGGCCAAAGAGCCTGCGGGACAGGCTCGCCGAAGGCGCCGGGGCCTGACGCGATAACCCGGGGGAAACGCGCGGCTTAAACCGGAGCTGGAGGGGGCATGCAGCTCAACGATCGATCATTCCCAGTAACTCGTGCACAACTGGACATCTGGCTAGCAGGGCACACCGGCCGATCGGGCGCGGAGTGGCAACTCGGTCTGTTTGTGAAAATCAGCGGCGCGGTTCAACGAGACGCCCTGGAGTGGGCGATCCGGCGCGTAATTCAGGAAACGGAACCGGTTAGGGTTGCCTTCACTGATCTCGACGGTCAAGTGCGCCAAACGCTGCAGGACTACCCCGACGTCGAGTTGGTCTTTTGTGATCTGCGTGGCGCCGAAGTTCCGATGCTGGCGGCCCGCGAGGCAGCCGCGGACATCCAGCGCACGCCCATGGCCTTGACTGGTCCGCTATTTAAATTTGCTCTCTTCCAGACCGGCGCCGCGGAGTATTGCTTCTTCGGGTGTGGTCACCACATCGTCGCCGACGGTACCGCGATCGCGCTGATCGGACACCGGATCGCCGCGGTGTACACGGCAGCCGTGACGGGCGAACCCATTCCGCCCGCTTTCTTCGGCACCCTCTCCGACTTCGTAACCGGCGAGCTGGAATACGAAGAATCAACCGACTACCTCGATGACGAAGCCTATTGGACAAAATGCCTTTCTGCGCTCAGCGAATCGGATGACCGTTCGCCGAAGCAGCAGGACGGCACGGACCTGAACGGGCCCACCGCACCGGTCGAACTTGACGCATCGCTGTTGCGCCGGGTCGACGAGCTCGCCGACGTCGCGAACGTCCCGCGGACGGCGGTGCTGACGGCGGCGTGCGCGCTTCTGGTGCGCGGATGGTGTTCCGGCGGGCCGGAAGTAGTGCTCGATTTCCCGGTGACCCGGCGGGTGAGCCTGGAGTCGAAGACGCTCCCGGCGATGCTGGCGGGAGTTGTGCCGCTGGTCCTCGAGGCGGCGCCGGACGCCTCAGTGCTGGCCTTTTGCGAACACGTCGGGCAGCGTATTCGGGAGGCGGTGCGTCATCAGCGGTTTCCGGTCCAAGCCCTGGAGCGCAAGCTGCGAGAATTTCGCCCGGGCGAATTGACCAACCGTGTCAATATCAACTTCCTGCCGTCCACGTTCACGTTGGATTTCGGCGGAGCGACAGCGACCGCCGAATTGACCAATATCGGGCTGGTCGGCGGCTTCGGACTCATCTTTTCCTCCGCAGGGAATCAGCTTTTTCTCAGCACCATGGGGGCGGGGCAGCCCTTCGCGGACTTCGCTGACGGTGAGCTGGTGTCGCGGTTGGAGCGGGTGTTGGTGGCGATGGTGGCTGATCCGGGTCGGCTGGTGTCGTCGGTGGGTGTGGTTGATGAGGCGGAGTCGGCGCGTCTTGATGGGTTGGGTCATCGGTCGGTGTTGACCCGCCCGGTTGTGGGTGGGGTGTCGATTCCGGAGTTGTTTGGGGTGCAGGTGGTCCGGGCGCCGGGGGCGGTGGCGTTGCGGTGTGGGGGTGTGTCGTGGACGTATCAGCAGTTGGATGAGGCGTCGAATCGGTGGGCGCATCTGCTGGCCGAATACGGTGCTCGCCCGGGTGGGTGTGTGGCGTTGGTGGTGGAGCGTTCGGCGGTGGCGGTGGCTGCGGTGTTGGGGGTGTTGAAGACCGGGGCGGGGTATGTGCCGGTGGATGTGGGGTTGCCGGCGGGTCGGGTTTTGTTCATGTTGGCTGATGCGGCTCCGGTGGTGGTGGTTGCTGGTGGGCAGTGGGCGGGCCGGTTGGCGGGGTCTTGGCGGCCGGCGATCGGGAAACCGATGGGGACATCGGTGCAGGCGCTCAGTTTTGCCAGCAGCACCGCCAACCCAGCTTGGACCACCATGAAGCTGGTCGCATTGTGGGAGCGCGCCAGTTCGCGGACCTGCTGTTGCAACTCAGCCGGCCAGTCCACCGCCACACTGGCGCCCCGGTAATCGGCCTCCGGTGGATAGGGCCGATCCGTCGGCAACTCCAACCACTTCGGCAAGCCCGCCAACGTGTTCCGCCAGTACGCCAATTGCCCGGCAACGGGGCTGTCTTTGTCATCAAGGTCGCCGAGGTTCTTCCGTTGCCAGAGCGTGTAGTCGATGTACTGTGCCGGAAGCGGCGCCCACTGCGGCGCTTGTCCAGCCGCACGGGATGCGTAGGCTGTCCCGATGTCGCCGACCAACGGGCTGATCGAGGTCCCGTCAGCGGAAATGTGGTGCACCACCGCAACGAATATGTGGTCGCCCTCGCCGATTCGGAATAGCTTTGCTTGAACCGGGGTTTCGGCTGTCAGATCAAAGTTGTACCCGACGACCGCACCGATGGCCTCGGCGATTTGCTCCGGGCTCCATTGGGTGGCCTGGATAACCTGCCACCCGAAATCGACCTTCTCGACCGAACGGACTACCTGCTGCGGAATCCCGTCCACGGCGGGGAATACGGTGCGCAGACTCTCATGGCGTTCCACCACATCGACCAGAGCTTGTCCCAGCGCCTCCACGTTGAGCGAACCCGTGATACGCAACGCGGCCGGAATGTTGTACGTCGCTACCGCGCCTTCGAACCGGTTCAAGAACCACATCCGGTTTTGGGCGTAGGACAGTGGGATGGTCTCCGGGCGCGGCATCGGTGTTAACGCCACCCGCCCGGCGGTGCCGGTCTTCTCCGCGAGGCGACGGGCGAGCTGGGCTACTGTGGGCGCCTCGAAGAGCGCCCGCACTGCCACATCGATGTTCAAGCTGGTGTTGATGGCGGCGATGACCCGCATCGCCGACAACGAATCCCCACCGAGGTCGAAAAACGAGTCATCGACCCCCACCCGCTGCAAGCCGAGCACCTGGGCATAAATCCCAGCCAAGATCTCTTCGGTCAGGTTCGTCGGAGCACGATAACGCTCGGCATCAACGTAGTCCGGCGCCGGCAGAGCACGCTTGTCCAGTTTGCCGTTGACCGTCAACGGAAG
>NZ_LZLJ01000068.1 GCF_001668625.1 Mycobacterium sp. 1274756.6 | reverse complement strand
ACCACGGCCGATCGGTCGGCAACTCGACCACCGCCGCGCACCGGCACCACCGCCCGCGGCGGCACCCACCCGCCGCCCACCGCGGCGCAAAGCCCGCTGGGGCCGGCGGCTGGGCACCGCGGTGCTGGTGCTCACCGTGCTGGCCGCTGCCGGGGTCATCGGCGCAGGCATCTGGGTCGACAACGCGCTGCACCGCATCGCCGCCCTGACCGACTACCCCGATCGTCCGGCGGCCGGATCGGGCACCACCTGGCTGCTGGTCGGGTCCGACAGCCGCCAGCAGCTCTCCGCCGAGCAGCAGGGCAGCCTCGCCACCGGCGGCGACCTCGGCGACGGCCGCACCGACACGATCCTGCTGGTCCACCTGCCGCGGTGGGGATCGTCAACGCCCGCCACCGTCGTCTCGATCCCGCGCGACTCCTACCTCCCGATCCCCGACTACGGCGAGGACAAGGTCAACGCCGCCTATTCGATGGGCGGCGCGCCGCTGCTGGTGCGCACCGTCGAGCAGGCCACCGGCCTGCGCGTGCAGCACTACCTCGAGGTCGGGTTCGGTGGGTTCGCGGGACTGGTCGACGCGCTCGGCGGGGTCACCATGTGCCTGTCCGAGCCGATGACCGACCCGCTGGCCGGGATCGACCTGCCGGCCGGCTGCCAGCAACTCGACGGGGCGGCAGCGCTCGGCTACGTGCGCACCCGCGCCACCCCCCGCGCCGATCTGGACCGGATGGTCGACCAGCGGATGTTTCTCAGCGCCCTGCTGCACCGGGCGGCCAGCCCCGCCGTGCTGCTCAACCCCTGGCGCTGGGCCACGGTGCCGCGCGCCGCCGTCGCTGCCCTCACCGTCGACGACGGCGACCGGGTCTGGGATCTGGCACGGCTGGCCTGGGCGCTACGCGGGGCCACCGCGACGGCGACCGTGCCCATCGGCGAGTTCACCGTCGGCGACTCCGGCGCGGTGGTGGTCTGGGACCAGGGCGCGGCCGCGCAGCTGTTCGAGGCGTTGCGCAGCGATTCGCCGCTGCCCGCCGACGTACTCGACAGCCAGCCCTGACCGCTGTTGGCCTTTTGTGCGGCACTAAAAATAGCGCAAACACCTGCGAACAATGCGATCAACCAAGCCTTCCTTTATTTAGGCAAACCTTGGCTGAGTAAGGCAGACCTTCCATGACAACGGCGCTGACCTGCGATAACCTTGGAACCATGAACGATCACGATTCTCACAAAACGAAATTCCACGCACTTCTCCAAGAACAGATTCAGCATGAATTCACGGCGTCGCAGCAATATGTCGCTGTCGCCATTTATTTTGACGGGGAAGACCTGCCGCAATTGGCGAAGTTCTTCTATGCGCAGGCGCTGGAAGAGCGCAACCACGCGATGATGATGGTGCGGTATCTGCTCGACCGCGATGCTCCGGTGGAGATCCCCGGCACCGACACCGTGCGCAACCACTTCGACTCCGCGCGCGACGCGCTGGCACTGACCCTCTCGCTCGAGCGCACCGTCACCGAGCAGGTCACCCGACTGGCGGCAGCGGCCCGCGACGAGAGCGATTACCTCGGCGAGCAGTTCATGCAGTGGTTCCTCAAGGAGCAGGTCGAGGAGGAAGCCCTGATGAGCACGCTGTTGCGGATCGCCGAACGGGCCGGCTCCAACCTGTTCGACCTGGAGAACTACCTGGCCCGCGAGGTCGGATCGGCCCCGGCCGAATCCGGTGCGCCCCGCGCCGCCGGCGGGCGACTCTAACCGCCGGTCGGCAACCCGTCGCGCAGCCAGGCTTTGACCTGGCCGGGGTGGTGGGTGGCCAGCCAGGCCACCCCCACCTCCCGGCAGAACCGGACGTCGTCGAAGCGATCCACCGTCCAGCAATACAGGGCGCGGCCCTGAGCGGCGGCCCGGTCGACCAACTCCGGGTGACTGCGCAGCGTGGCGATCGACGGCCCGATCGCGGTGGCACCGACCGTCGTCGGGGCGCCGCCGCTGAGGTAGCGGTACGCTTTGCCCAACAACACCGTCGGGAGCAACGGCGCGGCCCGCCGGACCCGCCACAACGCCGACGCCGAGAACGACATCACCACCGCACGGGAGTGACCCGCCGAGGCCGGGGTGGCGATGCTGAACCGATGCAGCAGCGCCAGCAGGGCGTTCTCCACCTGCGCGCCGTAGCGCACCGGGTGTTTGGTCTCGATGAACAGCTTGACCGGCCGGCGCCAGTCCAACACCAGCCCGACCAGCGCATCCAAGGTCAGCAGACCGGTGTGCCCGATGCCCTCCGCGTCCTTCGCGGCGCTGGCGCTGTGCCAGGTCCCGTAGTCGAGGTCGCGCAACTGGGCCAGGGTCATCGTGCTGACCGGGCCGACGCCGTTGGAGGTGCGGTCCACCCGCCGGTCGTGCACGCAGACCAGATGGCCGTCGCGGGTCAGCCGCACGTCGCATTCCACGCCGTCGGCGCCTTCCTGCAGGGCCAGGTCGTAGGCGGCCAGCGTGTGTTCGGGCCGGTGGAACGAGGCACCCCGATGGGCGACGACGTAGGGATGCCCGCCCGTGTCCATAGCTTCTATGCTGCCGGTTCGTCGTCCACCGGCTCAACCGCGCCGGGCCGATCCGATCCCACCACCACCCAGCGGTGGGCGGGCCCGACCGCGGTGCTGCGCTCGAAGCCGTCGAAGACCGCGGCGGTGCCCCGCAGCGCGACCCAACCCAGGACGTAGGCCACCACCATGGCCACGGTGTTGTTGCCGATGCCCTGGGCGTCGGTCACCCAGCGGGTGAGCGTGGCGAAGATGGCCATGCCGGTCGCGGCGATCCAGGCGAGCCACCACCGGCGGATGGGCTTGCGCAGCCGGTCCTGCCGCTGCTCGAGTTCGGCCAACTCGGTGACATAGACCGGTGCCCAGAACAGGTTGGCCAGCGGCACCAGACAGCCGGCGCGCAGCGCCCGCCGCGAGCGGGTCTCCGGCCGGTCGAGCGCATCGAAGGCCGCGCGCCGGCGGGCGATCAGCCACCCGGTGAGCAGCAGCGCGGTGACGATGATCGCCGTCAGGGCAGCCGCACTGGCCAAGACCGCCAGCACCATCTCGCCGATCGCCACCGCCGGGTGAAAAAGCTTGCCCCGGTTGAGGATCAGCAGTGCGTATTGCAGCAGGTAGACGCCGGCGGCAAGGGCGAGCACCCCTTGACTGATCTGCAGGGCGCGGCGCACCGTCGCGGGATTCTGCGGCCGCTCGGCCACCGGCTCGGCGGCGGCGGGGTCGATTCGGTCGGTCAGTCCCCAGCGTGGGATGACCGCGTAGCGCGGGGTCGGCCCGCGTGGTGCGCGGCGCGGCCGGCGAGCGGGCGGCGCTCCCGGACGCACCGCGATCCACCGGTAGCCGGCCGGCACCCGTGGGGCGCGGGCGCGCGGCGGCGGGGCCGGTGGCTCGGCACGCGGCGGCAGCAGCGCCCCCCGGCACCGCGGGCACCACTGCCGCTGCCGGTCACGCACGTTCCAGCGCGTACCGCACTGAGAACACCGCTGGATCACCGCCTCAGCGTAGCGGGAGTTGCCCGGGGCGGCGGGCGCGCACACCGCGGCGGCGACGACAGCTACTTTCCGGTATCCACAGTTTCCACAGGGTTATCCACAGGGCGTTGTGCGCGCCGGGGCGCTATCGCCCGCGCTCGATGCCGGTCCGTGGGCTGCACCTGTGGACAACACGCCGCCGACGCGACTGTTCCGGGTACCGGCGCGTCGCGGTTTCGAGCGAAATCGCTAGTGGTTCTCATCTCGCCCGCCGGACGAAGCCACCGACTTCGCTACCTAAACCTCAAACCGCTATGATGACTGTCACAGCAGTGCTGTGATTCATCTCACCGAGAAACGCGTCGAGCATCGTTGAATGTCGAGGTCAGGGCTGTATATGGCATCACAACCAATGGGATCGGGGTCGCCGCGCCCGGCGCCGTACGGGTTGACCGCCGGGATGGCGTCCGGCGCGACGCGGTACGGGCACACCAACCCGGCGACGTGCAACCGCTCCTATTTGATGGCGGGCCTGCGGGCCGGCTTGATCGCGCTGGTGCTGCTGATCCTGTTCACGCTGCTGGTGCTGCTCTGACGGTCGGCAGGGGCAGCGGCGGATGCCCGCCCAATCTGGTTCCCGGGCCTGCCGGGCGCCCACAGTCGTGACTAGGCTGGGGATGCGGCGCGGTTGAACCGTGCACGCAGAATCAACAACTCAAGATTTGCGTAGACGGAAGGAAGGACTCCGGTGGCTGAATACACCCTGCCCGACTTGGACTATGACTACGGAGCGCTCGAGCCTCATATCTCCGGCCAGATCAACGAGATTCATCACAGTAAGCACCACGCCGCCTACGTCAAGGGCGTGAACTCGGCGCTGGAGAAGCTCGAGGAGGCCCGCGCCAACGACGACCACGCGGCGATCTTCCTCAACGAGAAGAACCTCGCCTTCCACCTCGGTGGCCACGTCAACCACACGATCTGGTGGAAGAACCTGTCCCCCAACGGCGGTGACAAGCCGACCGGCGAGCTGGCCGCCGCCATCGACGACGCCTTCGGGTCGTTCGACAAGTTCCGCGCCCAGTTCACCGCTGCCGCCAACGGACTGCAGGGGTCGGGTTGGGCGGTGCTCGGCTATGACACTCTCGGCCAGAAGCTGCTCACCTTCCAGCTCTACGACCAGCAGGCCAACGTGCCGCTGGGCATCATTCCGCTGCTGCAGGTCGACATGTGGGAGCACGCCTTCTACCTGCAGTACAAGAACGTCAAGGCCGACTACGTCAAGGCCTTCTGGAACGTCGTGAACTGGGCGGACGTGCAGTCCCGGTTCGCCGCGGCGACCTCGAAGGGCCAGGGTCTGATCTTCGGCTGATCCGATCTGCCCCACCCCGAACGATGCGGGTGCCGCCTGTCGGCGGCACCCGCATCGTCGTCTTTCCGGTGGTATTTCGAAACGATCGGTGACAGCGAGGATTCCGGCCCGCGCCAAGTGTTTTCGCCGTCGCCCACACCAAAAGTTGCGGCGGTCCGAACTTGGTCGCCGCGTTGGCGCACCCGGCGCCGGACGGCTAGCCTGGCATCGATAACCGAAGGGGAGTAGCCCCCAATCGTCGTGTCGACACACTGGCGCACAGCCCGGCCGGCGAACCGCGTTCCCGGCGGTGGGCGAGACCTTCGACCGATCACCGGGCGTCGCGCCGGACACGCGGCCACCGGTGCCGCGTCGAAAGGATTCCCGTCGATGTCCACCGCGATCCTCGTCAGCCTCGGCGTGGTTTTCCTGGCCGAGCTCGGGGACAAGTCGCAGCTGATCACGATGACCTATGCGCTGCGCTACCGGTGGTGGGTGGTGCTCAGCGGGGTGGCGGTCGCCGCCGGCCTGGTCCATGGCATCTCGGTGGCGGTGGGGCACTTCCTGGGCGCGACCCTGCCTGACCGACCGATCGCCGCGGCGGCCGCGGTCGCGTTCTTCGGGTTCGCCGCCTGGACCTGGCGGGAAGGTCAGAGCAGCCCCGACGACGCCCCCACGCCCCGGGCCCCGCGGTTCGTGCTCTTCGCGGTGGTCTCCTCGTTCGTCCTCGCCGAGCTGGGCGACAAGACCATGCTCGCGACGGTCGCCCTGGCCGCCGACCATAACTGGGCCGGGGTCTGGATCGGTGCGACGGTCGGGATGGTGGTGGCCGACGCGGTGGCGATCGTGGTCGGCACGGTGTTGCATCGCCGGTTGCCCGAGCGACTGCTGCATGTGCTGGCCGGGCTGCTGTTCCTGGTCTTTGGGCTGTGGATGCTGTTCGACCGGGTGCTCGGGGCGCCCGGGCTGGCGGTCGTCGCGATCACGGTGGCGGTGCTCGCCGTTTCGATCGTCGCCCTGGCGCGACGCCGCCGGACCCCCGCGGCGCCACCGTCGCTTCGGGAACCGCACGATCCCTCAGCCGTCATAGATAGCAAACTCACCAATCACTCAGATAAGAATCTCGGCAGCTAGCTCGCGTGCGCCGAGAGCCGTTCGCCGCTGCTCGCACCCGCCGATACGAAAACCGCGCCGCAACCCGAAACCGGGTGTTTACCCTGGTGTACGTCGTACGTTTAGCGGGTTCGGCCGCCGTCGCCGCCGGGTGACGAAGGCCTGGGGCCGTTCGCGTCCCACCGGCACCAGCGCCGGTTTAGTTCGCTCTTGGCTGTGAGCAGCACGGTCGCTACGATGGTCAGCAAATCGCTGCGCGTATCGCGTCGTTCTGTTCCGCCCGGGTTGGAGGTCCCCCCCGATGAGCACGACATTCGCTGCTCGCCTGAACCGCCTGTTCGATACGGTCTATCCCCCCGGGCGGGGACCCCACACCTCGGCCGAGGTCATCGCGGCCCTGAAGTCCGAAGGCATCACGATGTCGGCGCCGTACCTGTCCCAGCTGCGCTCGGGCAACCGCACCAACCCGTCGGCGACGACGATGGCGGCGCTGGCCAACTTCTTCCGGATCAAACCGGCGTTCTTCACCGACGACGAGTACTACGCGAAGATCGACCGGGAACTGACCTGGCTGGCGACCGCCCGCAACGAGACGGTCCGGCGCATCGCCACGCTGGTGGCGGACCTGTCGGCGGAAGCCCAGCAGGATCTGCTGCAGCAGGCCACCGAGTTGCATCGCAAAGAGCAACAGGAGGCCTAACCGTCCGGCGCCACCCGATAGGGTTGGCGGAGCGATCCGGCCCGGCTGGCCGCGATCGGGCACAACACACCGGGAGGCGACCGTGGGCCTGTTCCGCAAGCGCAAGAGCCGCTCCGAGCGTCGCGCCGAGGCGCGCGCGATCAAGGCCCGCGCGAAGCTGGAAGCCAGGCTGGCGGCCAAGAACGAGGTCCGTCGGTTCAAATCCGCCCAGAAAGCCGAGGCCAAGGCGCTCAAGGCGCAACTGAAGGCGCAGCGCGACAGTGACCGCGCGGTGCAGAAGGCGGCCGAGACGCGGCTCAAGGCCGTCCGTGAGGGTCGCGTCCTCTCTCCGGTGCGGATCCGGCGCCTGTTGACGGTGGCCCGGCTGTTGGCCCCGGTGCTGGTGCCGCTGGCCTACCGGGCCGCCACCACCGTCCGCGGGCTGCTCGACGAGCGCCGCGCGGACCGCCTCGGGGTGCCGTTGGCCCAGGTCGGCCGGTTCTCCGGGCACGGAGCGGAGCTGTCGGCGCGCATCGCGGGAGCGGAGAAGACGCTGCACACTGTGCAGGAACACCGCCCGAAGGACCCCGAGACCAAGAAGTTCGCCGCCGCGATCAACGAGCGCCTGGTCGACCTGTCCGCGGCGGTCAGCGCCGCGGAGACCATGCCGGCCCAGCGCCGCCGGGACGCACACAACGCCATCGCCGAGCAGCTCGACGGCATCGATGCCGACCTGATGGCCCGGCTCGGCCTGCCCTGACCCCTCGAGACAGGAAGTACCCAGTCACATGGTCCACATCCGCCCGCTGCGCCGGGTCCTGATGTCCACGGTCGCCGCGGCGCTGCTCGGCGCCACCGTCGGCATCGCGCCCGCCGCCGCACACGTCACCGCCAACAGCGAGAACCCGGTCCGCGGCGGGTACGCGACCGTCACCTTCGCGGTCCCCAACGAGTCGACCACCGGCGCGGCGACCACCCAGCTGATCATCACGCTGCCGGATGCCGCGGCGGTGCGTACCGAGGCGGTGCCCGGCTGGTCGGTCGACCTCGACCGCGATGTCGAGGCCGGCACCGTCGGGAAGGTGACCTTCACCGCGGCGGCCGACGGCGGCATCCCCGCCGAGCAGTTCGGGCTGTTCCGCGTCTCGATGGCACTGCCCGACGCCGACACGGTGAGTTTCCCGACCGTGCAGGTCTACGCCGACGGCACCCGGGTCGACTGGGATCAGGAGCCCGCGGCCGAGGGCACCGAGCCCGAGCACCCCGCACCGACGCTGTCGCTGGTGACCGGGTCACCCGATCACACCGGGCAGCATTCGGTGGAGGTCGGCACCCACCCGTCGAACCCGGTCCACGCCGCCGACAGCACCGCCCGGGTTCTCGGCGGTGCGGCGCTGTTGCTCGGTGCGGTCGCGATCGGTGTCGCCATGGCTCGGCGGCGGGCATGAGGGCGGCGGGCATGCGGGCGGCCACCGCGAAGCTGGCCGCGCTCGGGCTGGCGTTGCTGCTGTTGATGGCGCTACCGGCCGCGACGGCCTCGGCCCACTCGCAGCTGATGAGCACCGATCCGGTAGAGAACGCCCAGCTCGCCGAGGGGCCGGAGCGGGTGAGCGCGACCTTCAACGAACGCCTGCAGAGCGCCTATGCGCAGATGACCGTGGTCGGGCCCGACGAGCGGCTCTGGTCGACCGGTGAGCCGGCGGTGGACGGGCCGGTGGTCAGCATCGCGCTGCGCCCGCTCGGACCGGTCGGCCGCTACACCGTCAACTACCGGGTGACCTCCGCCGATGGGCACCCGGTGTCGGGGTCGTGGGCCTTTGAGCTGACGGTGGCCGGGACCGGCGAGCCCGGCCCGCCGGTCGGCAGCCACGCCGCCGGGGAGCCGGAGGAGATGCCGGTCTGGCCGTTCGTCGTGGGTGCGGTGGTGATCGTCGCCGCCGGCCTGGCGTGGAGCATGCGGCGACGCCAGACGTAGGGCGTCATCGGTGGTGCTGGCATGATGGGTACCGCTGCTGGTGTAGGCGACGAGAAACTGCGAAGGAGCGGCCCGATGGCAGACTCCCCGGATCGGCCCGAAGACAAGCCGGACACGACACCGCCGCCGGGCGGGCTGTCGATGCCGCCGGATCCCGCCAAGAAGCCGGAACCACCGTCGGCCGAGGAGGCCTCCGACGCGCCGGCCAAGAAGGCACCGGGCAAGAAAGCCGCGGCGAAGAAGGCACCGGCGAAGGACGCTCCGGCCAAGAAGGCCCCCGCCAAGAAGGCACCGGCGAAGAAGGCCGCCGCGAAGAAGGCACCGGCCGAGAGCGCTCCGGCCAAGAAGGCCCCGGCCAAGGCCGCGGAGGCCACCAACGGTTCGCGCCAGCTCGCCGATGGTGCCAAACAAGCCGCGGCTCAGGCGAAGTCGACGGTGGACACCGCCAAGAACCCGGTTCCCGCACCGGCGCCCGCACCGGCACCGGAAGCCGGGCCGCCACTGATCCCGCTCGCTGTCGCCGCCGTCTTGAGCCTGCTGGCCGTGCTGGTGGTGCGCCGGCTGGTGCGCGGCGACGACTGACGCCGTGACGACCGAGTTCCGGCCCACCGCCGATCTGGTCGATGACATCGGGCCGGAGGTCCGCAGCTGCGACGTGCAGTTCCGTCAGTTCGGCGGGGTCTCGACCTTCGCCGGCCCGATCAGCACGGTGCGGTGCTTTCAGGACAACGCGCTGCTGAAGTCGGTGCTCGGCGAGCCCGGGGAGGGCCGGGTGCTGGTGGTCGACGGTGCCGCCTCGGTGCACACCGCGCTGGTCGGCGACCTCATCGCGGACCTGGCGCGGTCCAACGGTTGGGCCGGGCTGATCGTGCACGGCGCGGTGCGCGACTCGGCTGTGCTGCGCACGCTGTCGATCGGAATCAAGGCCCTGGGCACCAACCCGCGGAAGAGTTCCAAGACCGGCGCCGGCGAGCGCGACGTCGAGGTCAGCTTCGGCGGTGTGACGTTCGCACCTGGGGAGACCGTCTTCAGCGACGACGACGGCATCGTCGTCACCTGAGCAGGCGTCGCCTGAGCAGCACCTGAGCAGCGCCCGCGCGGTCAGACCGCTTGGCGCACGCGGTGTTTGGTGAAGTGCAGCGGCTCGTCGTCGACCTTGCCGTAGCGGATCAGCCGCACGTCGAACAGGTAGTTCTGCTTGAGCCGCCACGGGGTGCGTGAGCCCGCCTTGGGCAGGTAGTCCAGCGCCCGCAACACGTAGCCCGGGGTGAAGTCCATCAGCGGGCGCTCGTCGACCGAGTTGCCCGGGTGCATCGGCACCACCGTGTCGAAGCCGTGGACGTCCATGTAGTTGAGCACCCGGCAGACGAACTCCGAGACCAGGTCGGCCTTCAGCGTCCAGGACGCGTTGGTGTAGCCGATGGTGAACGCCATGTTGGGCATCTCGGTGAGCATCATGCCCTTGTAGGCCATGGTGTCGCTGAGCTCGATCGGCTCGCCGTTGCGGTAGATCTCCGCGCCGCCGAACAGCTGCAGGTTCAGCCCGGTCGCGGTGATGATGATGTCGGCGGCGAGCTCCTCGCCGGAGGCCAACCGAATCCCGGTCTTGGTGAACCGGTCGATGGTGTCGGTGACGACGTCGGCCTTGCCCTGCCGGATGGTGCGGAACAGGTCACCGTCGGGCGCCAGGCAGAGCCGCTCGTCCCACGGGTTGTAGCGCGGACCGAAGTGCTTGTCCACGTCGTAGCCCTTGGGCAGGCGGCGCTTGGCCATCGTCATCAGCGTCTTGCGCATGTACTTGGGGAACCGCCGGGAGAGCTGGTACTGGGCGATGCTGAACCCGATCGCCTTCCACCGGTTGACCACGTGGGCGGCCTTGGGCGGCAGGAACTTGTTGGCCTGCACGGCCAGCGGGTCCACCTCCGGCAGCGACCCGATGTAGGTCGGCGAGCGCTGCAGCATGGTCAGATGACCCGCGCCGGTGTTGGCCAGCGCCGGGATGAGGGTCACCGCGGTGGCGCCGGACCCGATCACCACAATCTTCTTACCCTGGTAGTCGAGGTCCTCGGGCCAGTGCTGCGGGTGGATGATGGTGCCCTCGAAGTCCTCGGCGCCCTCGAAGGTCGGGCTGTAGCCCTCGTCGTAGTTGTAGTAGCCGCTGCAGGCGAACAGGAACGACGCGGTGACGGCCTTCTGCTCGCCGGCCTCGTCGATGGTCACCGTCCACCGGTTGTCGGTGTCGGACCAGTCGGCGGCGACCACCTTCTGCCGGTAACGAATGTGCTTGTCGATGCCGTTCTCCACGGCGGCTTCGTTGATGTAGTCCCAGATCGCCGAGCCCTGGGCGATGCCCTTGGCCGAGGTCCACGGCTTGAACCGGAACCCGAGGGTGAACATGTCGGAGTCGGACCGGATACCCGGGTACTTGAACAAATCCCAGGTGCCACCGAGGTGCTCGCGCCGCTCCAGGACCACGTAACTCTTGGTCGGGCAGCGTTCCTGCAGGTGCCAGGCGGCGCTGATGCCGGAGATGCCGGCGCCGACGATCACAACGTCGAAGTGTTCGGTCATGGCGCCAGGCTATCAACGGCATGTCGATCCCGTCAACACCCTGTTGAGTAACTCGACGGCGTGTAAAGTGTGCGGGGTGACCACCGCCAACCACGCGCGCACCCACGGGCGCCGCACCTCGCGCCCCTCCGGCGACGACCGGGAGGCGGCGATCCTGACCACCGCCGAACGGTTGCTGGCCGAGCGACCGCTGGCCGAGATCTCGGTGGACGACCTGGCCCGCGGCGCGGGCATCTCCCGGCCCACCTTCTACTTCTATTTCAAGTCCAAGGACGCGGTGCTGCTGTCGCTGCTGGAGCCGATGATCGCGCGCGCCGACTCGGAGTTCGACGGCGCGGTGCAGCGGCTGCCCACCGACCCGCGGGGGATGTGGCGCAGCGGCATCAAGGCCTTCTTCACCGCGTTCGGCTCGCATCGCGCGGTCGCGCGGGCCGGGACCGAGGCGCTGGCCACCAGCCCGGAGTTCCGCGCCATGTGGCAGGACTACATGGGCAAGTGGATCGAGCAGACCGCCGCGATGATCACCGCCGAGCGCGCCCGCGGCGCGGCGCCGGACACCATCGCGGCGCTGAGCCTGTCCACCGCGCTCAACCAGATGAACGAGCGCACCATGATCGCCACCCTCGCCGATGAGAAACCGGCGGTCGACCACGAGCAGCTGGTGGACACCCTGGCCCACATCTGGGTGACCAGTATCTACGGGGAGACGCCCGCGGCGGCGCTCAAACCAACTGGCCCGCAATAAATCCGGCCAGCAGGACGGCGAAGCCGCCGATCTCGCCGAGGATCAGCAGCACCATCCCGGCGCGCAGCAGGACGCCGGCGCGCTCGAACTGGTTGGTCGTGTCGCGCCGGGCGCCGTGGTAGATGTAGCTGCCGATGGCGGTGAGGAAGAAGTACACCACCACCGCCGCGGCGGTCAGGTTGACCCACGTGGGCCAGGCGCTGAGTTCGACGAACGGGGCGAGCAGCAGCGTGGCGAACGAGTAGAGCAGCGCCGCCCGGTGGGCGATGTCGACGTAGGGGTGTGCCAGCCGGTTCTCCGAGGCCATCATCTGCTGGTATTTCCACACGCCCAACACCAGCGCGAGCAGGAAGATCAGGCCGGCGGCCAGCAGCGTCAGCAGGGTGTCGATACCGAGGTCAGCGTGCACACCCCGAGTCTAGTGACCGGCCCGCGCCGGCCCGCCCGGCGCTCATCCCGCGAGGCCGCCGCTCCGCTCTCCGCCCGAGGCCGCCGCTCGCCCGCCGCCCGAGGCCACCGCTCCGCGCGCCGCTCCTCACTCCGCGAGACAGAACTGACGCAGGCCTCGCTCGGCGTGTCGCCTGCATAGCTTCTGTGTCGCGACCGGCGGCAAGGCCGGGCCCACCCGCCGGGCGCGCCTATCCCAGCGCGCTTCCGAGCGGTTAGCTCACCACGCCGAAGCGCAGCAGGTCGTCGGCGGTCACCAGGCGCTCATGCTTGGCCGGGAACTCCCGACTCTTGACCGGGTGACGGAGCAGCGACCACGCGACGCGCGCGCGACGAAAACGGATTACCGGGTTGGCGTACACCATGATCACTCCTGCGATCGAACTGGCTGAACCGGGTCCCCGACTACCGGAAGGCCCACACAGCGCCATTAGACACTGAACTCCTGGCAAACAGATCGAGACTCGCCGGAGAACGCCTCATCTGTTTCTATTGTGACGCATGTTACTTTAAGACGGCGCGATGCGGTGGGTTTCCCCTGTTCACAGCAGGACACCGGGCGAGGACCCATGCCACCGTCACCCGCATCGGAACACCGGATCGCATCGCCAGCAATCTTTTCGCTCGCATCCTGCCGGTCAGCGCTGCGCGACGTCGGTGGGTTTGATCGGTGCCGGCAGCGCCGTGTCCCCGGCCAGGTAACGGTCGACACCGGCGGCCGCGGCCCGCCCCTCGGCGATGGCCCACACGATCAGCGACTGCCCGCGCCCCATGTCCCCGGCGACGAAGACGCCGGGCACCGAGGTCGCGTAGTCGCGGTCGCGGGCCACGTTGCCGCGATCGGTGAACTCGACCCCCAGATCGGTGAGCAACCGGGTGCGCTCGGGCCCGACGAAGCCCATCGCCAACAACACCAGGTCCGCATCCAGTTCGAAGTCGGTGCCGTCCACCTTCTCGAACTTCCCGGCCCGCGACGTCACCTCGTGGGCGCGCAGGCCGGTGACGCGGCCGTCGCGGCCGGTGAACTCCTCGGTGTTGACCGCGAAGAGCCGGTCGCCGCCTTCCTCGTGCGCGGCGCTGACCCGGTACATCAGCGGGTAGGTCGGCCACGGCGTGGAGGCGTCGCGGGTGTCCGGCGGGCGCGGCATGATCTCGAACTGGTGCACCGCGACCGCCCCCTGCCGGTGCGCGGTGCCCAGGCAGTCCGCGCCGGTATCCCCGCCGCCGATGATGATGACGCTCTTGCCCTTGGCGGTGATCGGCGGCTCGCCGTCGGGGCCCAGGACGTCGTCGCCCTGTTGCACCCGGTTGGACCACGGCAGGTACTCCATCGCCTGATGGATGCCGTAGAGCTCGCGGCCGCGGATCGGCAGATCCCGCCACAGCGTGGCGCCACCGGCGAGCACGACGGCGTCGAACTGGGCGCGCAGCTCCGCGGCGGTCAGGTCGGTGCCGACGTCGACGCCGGCGCGGAACTCGGTGCCCTCGGCGCGCATCTGCTCGAGGCGCCGGTCGATGATGCGTTTTTCCATCTTGAACTCGGGGATGCCGTAGCGCAGCAGCCCGCCGATCCGGTCGGCGCGCTCGAAGACCGTGACCGCGTGCCCGGCGCGGGTGAGCTGCTGGGCGGCGGCCAGCCCGGCCGGCCCCGACCCGATCACGGCGACGCTGCGTCCGGTGCGGGTGGTCGGCACCACCGGCTGCACCCAACCCTCGGCGAAGGCGCGTTCGATGATCTCGAACTCGACCTGCTTGATGGTCACCGGCTCCTGGTTGATGCCGAGCACGCAGGAGGTTTCGCAGGGCGCCGGGCAGAGCCGGCCGGTGAAGTCGGGGAAGTTGTTGGTGGCGTGCAACCGCTCGCTGGCTTCCCGCCAGCGCCCGGTCCGCACCAGGTCGTTCCACTCCGGGATCAGGTTGCCCAGCGGGCACCCGTTGTGGCAGAACGGGATCCCGCAGTCCATGCAGCGGCTGGCCTGGTCGCGCAGCGTCTGCTCCGAAAACGGCTCGTAGATCTCGTTCCAGTCGCGCAGCCGGATGTCCACCGGCCTGCGGTTGGGGAGTTCACGCCGGGTGTGCTTGAGAAAACCCTGGGGATCAGCCATGCGCCACCGCCATGATCGCCTCGTCGGGATCGGTGCCTGCGCGTTCGGCTTCCGCGATCGCCTCCAGCACCCGTTTGAAGTCGCGCGGCATGACCTTGGCGAAGTGGCCGCTCTCGCGGTCCCAGGCGTCGAGGATCTGCCGCCCGACCGCGGAGTCGGTCGCCTCGACGTGCGCGGACACCATGTCGCGCAACCAGGTCCGGTCGGCGTCGTCGAGGGCTTCGATCTCCACCATCTCGGTGTTGAGCTTCGCCGGCAGCCGCCCGTGCGGGTCGTAGACGAAGGCGACGCCGCCGGACATGCCGGCGGCGAAGTTGCGTCCGGTGGGGCCCAGGATCACCACCTTGCCGCCGGTCATGTACTCGCAGCCGTGGTCGCCGACCCCTTCGACCACCGCGTGCGCACCGGAGTTGCGCACCGCGAAGCGCTCCCCCACCACCCCGCGCAGGAACGCCTGGCCGCTGGTGGCGCCGAACAACACCACGTTGCCGCCGATGATGTTCTCCTCGGCCCGGTAGTCCGCAGGCGCCTGGGCGGAGGGCCGCACCACGATGCGGCCGCCGGACAGGCCCTTGCCGATGTAGTCGTTGGCGTCGCCGCGGATGCGCAAGGTGATGCCCGCGGGCAGGAAGGCGCCGAAGCTGTTGCCGGCCGAGCCGTCGAAGGTGATGTCGATCGTCGAGTCGGGCAGGCCTCGGGCGCCGTAGGTTTTGGTGACCTCATGGCCCAACAGGGTGCCCACGGTGCGGTTGACGTTGGAGATGGCGGTGGTGAAGCGCACCGGTGTGCCGGTGTCGAGCGCTTCCCGGCACATCACGATCAACTGCTGGTCCAGGGCCTTGTCCAGGCCGTGGTCCTGTTGGGAGCTGCAGTACAGGTCCTGGTTCATGAACGCCGACTCCGGGGCGTGCAGCACCGGTGTCAGGTCGAGTTTATGGGCCTTCCAGTGCGCGCGGGCCAGGGTCGCATCCAACGCGCCGACCTGGCCGACGGCTTCGTTGACGGTGCGGAACCCCAACTGGGCCATCAGTTCACGGACCTCTTCGGCGATGAACAGGAAGAAGTTCTCCACGAACTCCGGCTGACCGGTGAACCGCCGTCGCAGCACCGGGTTCTGCGTGGCCACCCCGACCGGGCAGGTGTCGAGATGGCAGACCCGCATCATGATGCAGCCGGAGACCACCAGCGGCGCGGTCGCGAACCCGAACTCCTCGGCGCCGAGCAGCATGGCGATCATCACGTCGCGGCCGGTCTTGAGCTGGCCGTCGACCTGGACCACGATGCGGTCGCGCAATCCGTTGAGCAGCAGGGTCTGCTGGGTCTCGGCCAGTCCGAGCTCCCACGGCCCGCCGGCGTGTTTGAGCGACGTCATCGGCGCGGCCCCGGTGCCGCCGTCGTGACCGGAGATCAGCACCACGTCGGCGTGCGCCTTGGACACCCCTGCGGCGATGGTGCCGACGCCGTTCTCGGCGACCAGTTTGACGTGGACCCGGGCGGCCGGGTTGGCGTTCTTCAGGTCGTAGATCAGCTGGGCGAGGTCCTCGATGGAGTAGATGTCGTGGTGCGGCGGTGGGGAGATCAACCCCACGCCCGGCGTGGAGTGCCGCACCTCGGCGATCCAGGGGTACACCTTGTTGCCCGGAAGCTGGCCGCCCTCACCCGGTTTGGCGCCCTGAGCCATCTTGATCTGGATGTCGGTGCAGTTGGTCAGGTAGTCGCTGGTCACCCCGAACCGGCCGGAGGCGACCTGCTTGATGCTGCTGCGCCGCCAGTCGCCGTTGGCGTCCGGCACGAAGCGGTCGGGGTGCTCCCCACCCTCACCGGAGTTGGACCGCCCGCCGAGCCGGTTCATCGCGATCGCCAGCGTCTCGTGGGCTTCGGCGGAGATCGAGCCGTAGCTCATCGCACCGGTGGAGAACCGTTTGACGATCTCACTGGCCGGTTCCACCTCCTCCAGCGGTACCGGTGGGCGCAGCCCGGTCTGAAACTTCAGCAGGCCGCGCAGCGTCGCCAGCCGCTCGCTCTGGTCGTCGACGAAGGCGGTGTATTCCTTGAAGATCGAGTACTGGCCGGTGCGGGTGGAGTGCTGGAGCTTGAACACCGTGTCCGGGTTGAACAGGTGGTACTCGCCTTCACGGCGCCACTGGTATTCGCCGCCGACCTCGAGTTCGCGGTGGGCCCGTTCGGCGGGCCGGTCCAGGAAGGCCAACCGGTGGCGCGCGGCGACGTCGCTGGCGATGTCGTCGAGGGTGATGCCGCCGATCGGGCAGCTCAGCCCGGTGAAGTACTCGTCGAGCAGGTCCTGGGCGATGCCGACCGGCTGGAACAGTTGCGCGCCGGTGTAGGAGGCCCGCGTCGAGATGCCCATCTTCGACATCACTTTCAGCACGCCCTTGCCGGCGGCCTTGACGTAGTTGGCCAGGGCGTGTTCGCGGACCAGGTCGGCGATGACGCCGCGGTCGAGCATGTCCTCGATCGACTCGAAGGCCATGTAGGGGTTGATGGCGGCCGCCCCGAAGCCCAGCAGCGCGGCCATGTGGTGCACTTCGCGGGCGTCGCCGGATTCCACGACCAGCCCGACCTGGGTGCGGGAGCGGGTACGCACCAGGTGGTGGTGCACCGCGGCGACCGCCAGCAGCGACGGGATGGGCGCGAGGGTTTCGTCGGATTCCCGGTCGGAGACCACGAGGATGCGCGCACCGGCGTCGATCGCCGCCGACACCCGGGCCCGCACGTCGTCGAGGGCGGCGCGCAGTCCGACGCCGCCGTCGGCGACCGGGTAGAGGCAGCGGATGATCTCGGTGCGCAGACCCACCTGCCTGCCGTTGATCTCGGTCGCCGGGTCGAGGTTGATCAGCTTGGCCAGCTCGTGGTTGCGCAGGATCGGTTGGGGCAACACGATCTGGTAGCAGGAGGCCTCATCGGGGCTGAGCAGATCACCCTCGGGACCGAGCGCGCCCTGCAGGCTGGTGACCACTTCCTCGCGGATCGCGTCCAGCGGCGGGTTGGTGACCTGGGCGAACATCTGCTGGAAGTAGTCGAAAAGCATGCGCGGGCGTGCGGAGAGCACCGCGATGGGGGTGTCGGTGCCCATCGAGCCGATCGGCTCGGCGCCGCTGCGCGCCATCGGGGCGACCAGCAGGTTCAGCTCTTCGTAGGTGTAGCCGAACATGTGCTGGCGCAGCACGATCCGGTGGTGCGGCATGCGCTGGTAGTCACCGACCGGCAACGAGTCCAGCGGGATCAGACCACGCTGCACCCACTCCTGGTACGGCTGCTCGGCGGCCAGCTCGGCCTTGATCTCTTCGTCGGCGACGATGCGGCCGGCGGCGGTGTCGACCAGGAACATCCGGCCGGGCTGCAGCCGCAGCCGTCGTACCACGATGGCCGGATCCAGATCCAGCACACCGGATTCCGAGGCCATCACCACCAGATCGTCGGCGGTGACCCAGATCCGGGAGGGGCGCAGGCCGTTACGGTCGAGCACCGCGCCCACCAGGGTGCCGTCGGTGAAGGTGATGGAGGCCGGGCCGTCCCACGGTTCCATCAGCGAGTCGTGGTACTCGTAGAAGGCCCGCCGCGCCGGGTCCATCGTCTCGTCGCGCTCCCACGCCTCGGGGATCATCATCAGCACGGCGTGCGGCAGGCTGCGCCCGCCCAGGTGCAGCAGTTCGAGCACCTCGTCGAAGCGGGCGGTGTCCGAGGCGCCGGGGGTGCAGATCGGGAAGAGTTTCTCCACGTCGGCGGGCGAGCCGAACACGTCGGTCTTGATCAGCGCCTCGCGGGCCCGCATCCAGTTCTCGTTGCCGGTGACGGTGTTGATCTCACCGTTGTGGGCGACCAGCCGGAACGGGTGGGCCAGCGGCCAGGACGGAAAGGTGTTGGTGGAGAAGCGCGAATGCACGATCCCCAGCGGGCTGGTCAGCCGCTCATCCTGCAGATCGAGGTAGAACGCCTTGAGCTGCGGGGTGGTCAACATCCCCTTGTAGACCAGGGTGCGGCCGGAAAGGCTGGGGAAATACACCGTCTCGCGTCCCGGCCCGTCCTGGCCGGGGCCCTTGCTGCCCAGTTCGTGTTCGGCGCGTTTGCGGATCACATAGGCGCGCCGTTCCAGCGTCATGCCGTCGGCGCCGGCCAGGAACAGTTGCCGCAACGTCGGCATGGCGTCGCGGGCCAACGCCCCCAGCGACGAGTCGTCGACGGGCACCTCGCGCCAGCCGAGTACCGCCAATCCTTCGGCTTCGACGATCTTCTCCACCGCCTCGCAGGCGGTGGCGGCGTCCTTGGCGGACTGCGGCAGAAACGCGATGCCGGTGGCGTAGCTGCCGGCCGGCGGCAGGTCGAAGTCGAGCACCGCGCGCAGGAACGTGTCGGGGACACCGATCATGATGCCCGCGCCGTCACCGCTGTGCGGTTCGGCGCCGGCGGCGCCGCGGTGGTCGAGGTTGACCAGGGCGGTGATGGCCTTCTCGACGATGTCGCGGCGGGCCCGGCCGTGCATGTCGACCACCATCGCGACACCGCAGGCGTCGTGCTCGAAGGCGGGGTTGTAGAGCCCGACTCGGGTGGGGGTCATATCACCTGCCCCTTCGGAAACGGGCGCGTCGTTTCCGGGCCGGCGAGCGTGGCGCCGGGTCCCCGAAGACGGCGGGCCGGCGCTGCTTCGGTCTTGTCGTTCTCGTGGCGAAGGGCCTGGGCGGGTATGTGCGTCCGTGCAGCGCTGAACGGGCCCCTGCCCATGCCGACAAGTACTTGAAACGATATGCCGCTACCCCTGATCGGCGTCAACCCAAATGTGGTCCGGGCCGTGCCTGACCAGGCGTGGCAAGTGTCCCGGGTGTCCGCACCCGTGCGCATCAGCAGTTTGCTGGGTGGAAGATTCGTGCTAGTCAGCTACCGAGTTGCTGTGATCGGGGTTTTGCTCCGCGTTAACCGGGCGGGCTAACAGGAAGTACACAGGTTGGACTGCGTCACAGTCGCCGGGGAACCGAACGGTCCGATCGAGCAGAAGACCGGTCGGTCAACCGAACGGCCGGGTAGAAATGCAACGTGGCCACCGCTCTCACCAAGGACGTTGTCCGCCGGGTCGTCGCCACCTATCTCCGCGCCTGGGCGAGTCAAGACCCGGACCTGATCGTCAGCATCTTCACGCCGACGGCGACCTATCACGAGCGGGTGCTCGATGAACCGATCCGCGACGCGGCCGGGATCCGGCGGTACTGGCAGACCAAGGTCGTGGAGCAGCAGGCGAACATCGAGGTGGCGCTGTTGAACCTGTATCTGGACGGCGCCACCGCGATCGCCGAGTGGGAGGCCCGCTTCGACGATCTGGTCGCCGGTGAACGCAAGCTGATGCGGGAAGTGGCGTTGCTGGAGTTCGACGGGGAGCGGATCTGTGCGCTGCGGGAGTATTGGGCATCGACCCGGCTGGGCGGGCTGGGCTGAAGGTCACGGCCGCCGGCGCCTGCCGGCCGCCCTCACCCGCTCACCGACGACACGAAACTCCCCCACGCCGAGCGGGCACCGGATTCGCCGGTGCGGTAGATCTGCACCAGTGAAGCGCCGGAGGCGGCGATCACCAGGGCGATGATCAGCAGCTGCACCAGCGGTTTCGTCTCACTGGCCCGATTCTTCCGGACCTGCAGCACGGCGAGCAGGATGGCGGCGACCAGTAGTGCCGCCGCGAAGTAGGCCATGGTGTCGCCGAGATCGGCGTGGTGGTTGAGCATCTGGGTCTGCTTGTCGGCGTGGTCGATCAGCCACTGCCCGGAGCTGACGGTCAACGGGGTGATGACCGCGGTCGCGATCGCGAGCACCAAAACCAGCCAGACCAGTCGTTGCCGCGCGCCCGGCCACACGGCGCACAGAATCGCCAGGACCGCGGTGAGCGGCATCAACACGACTACGAAGTGGTTCAGCAGGATGTGGGCGGGCAGGCCCTGCAATGTCGACAACGGTCACCTTCCTGTCTTCGGCCGTCGGCGCGGTTCACGAGTCGGCCCGGGCGATGGCCGCCGCGGGCATCGGGGCGTAGCGGGCGAACGCGCGGTGAAACGACCCGCTGCCGTGACTGAGTGAGCGTAAGTCGATCGCGTAGCGGATCAGCTCCACTTGGGGCACTTCGGCGTGGATCACGCTACGGTCCTGCCCCGCCTTCTCGGTGCCCGACACCCGGGCCCGCCGCCCGGACAGGTCGGTCAACACCGCACCGACCAGCTCGTCGGGCACCACCACCACGATCGCGTCGAGAGGTTCGAGTAGCTCGATGCGCGCGGTGGCCGCCGCCTCCCGCAGCGCCAGCGCGCCGGCGAGCTGGAAGGCCATATCCGAGGAGTCCACGCTGTGGGCCTTGCCGTCGACCAGGGTGACCCGGATGTCGACCACCGGGCAGCCGCTGTGCACGCCGGCAGCCATCTGGTTCCGCACACCCTTTTCCACGCTGGGGATGAAAGCGCGCGGCACCGCACCACCGACCACCTTGTCGACGAATTCGAATCCCGCGCCCGGCGACAGTGGCTCGACGACGATGTCACAGATCGCGAACTGTCCGTGTCCTCCGGACAGTTTGACATGTCGACCGCGACCCCGTGCCGTGTCGGCGAAGGTCTCGCGGTGCGGTACCCGCAGCTCCACAACGTCTACGGCCACCCCGTAGCGGTCGGTGAGCGCCTCGAGGACGAGGTCGGCGTGTGCCTCCCCGGTGCACCACAGCACGACCTGATGGGTCTCCCGGTTCTGCTCGACCCGCAACGCCGGGTCCTCGGCAACCAGCCGGCTCAGCGCCACGGCCAGCTTGTCGTCATCGGTCCGGGCGTGCGGTGAGATCGCCACCGGCAACAGCGGTTCGGGCATCGGCCAGGGCTTGAGCACCAAGGCGTCGGCGCAGTCCGACACGGTGTCGCCGGTTTCGGCGTGGCCGAGTCGAGCGATGGCACCCAGGTCGCCGGCGATCACCCGGTCGGCCCGCCGCTGTTGCTTGCCGAACGGGAACGACACGGCGGCGACGCGGTCGTCCTCGTCGTGATCGGGATGGCTTGGCGTCGAACCGTTCCCGAAGAACGCGGTGCTGTGTCCGGAGACGTGCACCGCGGAATCGGGTCGCAAGGTTCCGGAGAACACCCGCACCAGACTGATCCGGCCCACATAGGGATCGGAGGTGGTTTTGACGACCTCGGCCAGCAACGGGCCGTCGGGGTCGCAGGGCAGCGCCCGGCGGGCGATCCCCTGCGGGGTGAACACCTCGGGCGGCCGGCGCTCCGGTGGCGGGGGCAGGCCACGGGCGATCCCGTCGAGCAGTTCAATGGCGCCCAGACCGGTGGCCGCGCATACCGGGAACACCGGAAATAGCGTCGCGCGGGCCACCGCACGCTCCAGATCGGCGATCAGTCCGTCCTCGTCCAGCTCTTCGCCGGCGAGGTAGCGCTCCATGAGTGTCTCGTCTTCGGACTCTTCGATGATCCCTTCGATGAGGTCACCGCGATGAGCGTCGATGCGTGCCCGCTGCTCGGTATCGGGCGGCCGGGCGCGGCGTTGACCGTCGATCACCCGGTAATACGTCTGCGTGAGCAAGCCCAGTAGGCCGTCACCGTCGGGTAGGTATAGCGGTAACGTCTTGACGCCGAAGGCTTCCCGTGCCATGCGCAGCGTAGTCGCATGGTCCGCACGGGGGTGGTCCAGCTTGTTGATCACCACCGCGCGCGGCACCCCGGTTTGCTCGCACTCCTGCCACAGCGACCGGGTGGCTTCATCGACGACGTCGTTGGCGGCGATGACGAACAACGCCCCGTCGGCTGCGCGCAGACCCGCGCGCAGTTCCCCGAGGAACTCGGCGTAGCCGGGGGTGTCGATGAGGTTGATCTTGGTGCGCCCGTGCCAGACCGGCGCCACCGCCAGACCGAGCGACCGCTGCTGGCGGATCTCGACGGGGTCGTAGTCGCAGACCGTGGTGCCGTCGCAGATCGTTCCGGGCCGGGACAACTCCCCACCGGCAACGAGCAGGGCCTCGACCAGGGTGGTCTTTCCCGATCCGGAGGGCCCTACCAATGCCACGTTGCGGATCTCGGTGGGGCGGTCCACGGCCGGGCCGGCACCCGCCGATCGGTACGTCTTGTCCGCCATGCCGATCCTCCTGGGTGTCAAGCTTTCCCCCAACCGGCGACCGGCACAAGAGCCCACCGGCAAAGTACACATTTGATATTTGCTGGCGCTACATCACAACGCGCTTCACCAGCGTGGAGCACGGCCGAGGCCGCGGATTTGCCCTTTGCTGAGCAACGAACCGGCAAAGGCCGGATAGAATACGGACGGGTTTGACACTTCAAGAAGGGGGGACGCCGTGCGCCGCGTGGCTCGCTGGTTGGGCGTCATCGCCTCGATTACCGCACTGCTCGCGGTGGGGTCGAGTAACGCCAGCTGGGCGGCGATCGCACCGCCGCAGCCCGTCCCGGCGGTCGCCGAGGTCCTGCCGGCGCAGGGCGCGGTCGTCGGCGTGGCCCACCCGGTGGTGGTCACCTTCCTCGCTCCGGTGCGCAACCGGACCGCCGCGGAACGCACCATCGTCGTCACGTCCTCGAGCAACACCCCCGGACACTTCGAGTGGGTCAGTGACCGCGAGGTCCACTGGGTGCCGGAGGACTACTGGCCCGCGCACACCACCGTCGATGTGGAGGCGCGCGGCCTGTCCACCGGCTTCGAAACCGGCGACGCACTGGTCGCGGTGGCCAGCATCTCCGGCCACAGCTTCACCGTGAGCCGCAACGGCGAGGTGCTGCGCGAAATGCCTGCCTCGCTGGGTAAGCCGAGCCGGCCCACCCCGATCGGCTCGTTCACGGCGCTGTCCAAGGAGCGCACGGTGAAGTTCGACTCGCGCACCATCGGCATCCCGCTCGACGACCCCGAGGGGTACCTCATCGACGGCCAGTACGGCGTCCGGGTCACCTGGAGCGGCGTCTACGTCCACTCCGCGCCGTGGTCGGTGGACTCGCAGGGCTACGCCAACGTCAGCCACGGCTGCATCAACCTCAGCCCGGACAACGCCGCCTGGTATTTCGACCAGGTCAGCTTGGGCGACCCGATCATCGTCGAAGCCTGACACCGGGGTCTGGCGCCGGGGTCTGACTAAGCCGGCTCTGACTACGCCGGCTCCGCCCCGGGACCGGCCAACGCGGGGTCCTGCGCCTCGATGACCGCGCGAATGCGGTGCTCGGTGGCGCGGTTGGCGGCGAACACCAACTCGTCTCCGGCGGCCAGCATCCGTTGCGAGCGCGGCAGGATCGTCTCGTCGTCGCGCAGCACCACCACCAGCGCGGTGTCCGGTGGCAGCGTTATGTCACAAATCCGCTGTCCGACCAGCGGATTGGTGGCCGGCAGGGTCAGTTTCGCCAGGTTGACCTGGCTCTGTCGCAGCCCCATCACCGGCACCAGGTGTCCGACGTCGATCGCACCCTCCACGTTCGCGACGATCGCCCGCGGGGTGGACACGGCCACGTCGACGCCCCACTCGTCGGTGAACAGCCACTCGTTGCGGGTCTCGTTGACCCGGGCGACCACCCGCGGCACCGCGAACTCGGTCTTGGCCAGCAGCGCCACCGCCAGGTTGACCTTGTCCTGCCCGGTTGCGGCGATGACCACGTCGCAGATCTGCAGGCCCGCCTCCTCCAGCGTGGAGAGCTCCGCGGCGTCACCGAGCAGCCAGTCGGCGTCGGCGACGGCGCCGGGCTGGTAGTGCCCGGTCTGGCGTTCGATCAACAGCACCTTGTGGCCGTTGTCGAGCAGTTCCCGGGCGACCGCGCGACCGACAGCCCCGGCGCCGGCGATGCCGACCCGCATCACCCGCCTACCCATCGCCTGTCGCCATCCGCATCGCCTGTTCTCGGCCCGTACCGTTGATGCCCCGGCCCGTCGAGGCCGTTCCTGGGTTAACTTTACTGGCACCGGCACACCTCCTCCGGGCCTTGCCGCCACGGCCGGCGGAAGCAACCCGGGCTCGATGCCCACCCAGCCCACCGGCACAAGCGGGGACGACATGACCTTGGAGCAGCTGTACCTGGCGCTGTTGGCCGGCGGCCTGGTGCTGCTGGCCAGCATCGTCGGCACCCGGGTCGCCAGCCGGGTCGGGCTGCCCAGTCTGTTGCTGTTCCTCGCGGTCGGGATGGCGATCGGCGACGGCGGGCTCGGGCTGGTCTTCGACAACTACGAGATCGCCCGGGATCTCGGCATCGCCGCGCTCGGCGTGATCCTGGTCGAGGGCGGGCTGACCACCCGGTTCGCCGACGTGCGCAGCGTGCTCGCCCCCGCGGGGGTACTGGCCACCGTCGGGGTGGGCATCAGCACGGTGGTCACCGCGGTCGGCGCGCACCTGCTGCTGGGCTTCGAGTGGCAGCTGGCGCTGCTGCTGGGGGCGATCATCTCCTCCACCGACGCCGCCGCGGTGTTCTCGGTGCTGCGGCTGCTGCCGCTGCCGCGGCGGCTGGCCGGCCTGGTCGAGGCCGAGTCCGGCTTCAACGACCCGCCCGCGGCCATCCTGGTGTTGGTGTTCAGCGCGACCCCGCTGACGGTGTCGCTGGGCGAAGCGGTGCTGGAGATCATCTTCGAGTTGGCGCTCGGCGCGGTGATCGGTGTGGGCGCCGGGCTGGTGGGCGGGTTCGCGTTGCGCCACACCGCGCTGCCCGCGACCGGGATGTACCCGTTGGCGACGTTCGGGGTCGGCATGGTGGCGTTCGCCGCGGCCGGCACCGCGCACGCCAGCGCCTTCCTGGCCGCCTACGTGGCCGGCATGGTGCTGGCCAGCTCCAAACTGCCGCACCGCTCAGCCACCCGCTCCTTCGCCGAGGGGCTGGCGTGGCTGGCCCAGATCAGCCTCTTCGTGCTGCTGGGTCTGCTGGTGACCCCGCGCAACCTGCCCCGCGAACTGGTCCCCGCGCTCGTCATCGGCCTGGTGCTGCTGCTGGTGGCCCGCCCGCTGTCGGTGGCCGGCTGTCTGACCTGGTTCCGGGTGCCCTGGCGCGAACAGGTCTTCTTGTCCTGGGCGGGTTTGCGCGGGGCGGTGCCGATCGTGTTGGCCACCTTTCCCATCGTCGAGGGTGTCGAGCATAGCCAGCGGCTGCTGAACATCGTGTTCATCCTGGTGGTGGGCTTCACCTTGGTGCAGGGCCCCAGCCTGAGCCTGATCGCGCGGCGACTCGGGCTGATGGCCCACGACGCCGCCCGCGAGATCCACGTCGAGTCCGCGCCGCTGGACGTGTTGGAAGCCGAGTTGCTGACGATGCGGGTGGCGCCGGAGTCGCGGCTGCGCAACGTCACGATCCTGGAACTGCGCCTGCCCGAGCCGAGCGTGATCACCTTGATCATCCGCAACGGTCACACTTTCGTGCCCCAGCCCGACACCCCGATCAAGGCCGGCGACGAGTTGCTCATCGTCACCAACCCGCCGACCCGGGAGGCCACCGAGCGTCGGCTGCGGGCGGTGAGCAGGCGCGGCAAACTCGCCTACTGGTTCGACGAGTACGGCCACCGCGACTGAGCACCGGGTAGTTTTGGCCTCGGCAGCGCGAACCGGTCGACGTGCCCGAGGAGGCCTGCGGTGCTCAGCATCCTGCGCAGCGTGCTGCGTTTCGAGCTGCGCCTGGTCGAGTGGGGCCTGCTGGCCGGGCTGATCGCCGCGCCGTACCTGGCGGCCGGGCTGGTGTGGGCGGTCGCCGACAGCGACCGCTTCGCCGGGCTGGGCGGCCCCGAGGCGGTGCTCTCGGTCCTGGCGGGCATCGCGACCTGGCCGGTTCAGCTCGCCTTCGCCGGCGGCTGCGGGCCGTGATGGGCCGGCGGATCGCGGAGCTGCCCGCGCGGGTGTGGGCAGTGGCCACCCGGCCGGTTTCGGTGGCCGCGCTCGCCGAGACCGTTTTCTGGCTGGCCATCCCCTATCTGCTGATCGGGCTGAGTTTGGTTTTCCTCCAACCCGATCACCTGACCCCGGCGCGGCATCAGCTGCAGTTGCGCGCACCGCAGAGCACCGAATTCGACCTGGTGGCAATGGGTTTGGCGACGGTGCTGTGGCCCGCCCTGCTGGTCAGCCCGGTGGAGTGCCCGCACTAGGTTCGGCGGTGCCGACCAGCACGCCTTCGATCGCGCCCTCGGTGGTCACCAGCAGGCCCCGGCCGGCCGGCAGTTGTTGCGCGCTGATCCGCCCGAACACCTTCACGGTTGCCGGGTCGTTGTCCATGAACAACGTCGGTGTCCGCGCCGCGGTGAGTTTTTGCAGCAGCGGGTTCATCACCGCCTGCGCCACCCAATTGCCGGGCAGCCGCGCCACGATCACATGCAGCCCGATTTCGCGGCTGCGCTCGATCAGCGGCCACAGCGGAGCGGTGGCGGCCGGTTTGCCGATCCCGCCATGACCGCGCAACTCCTGCTCGTCGTCGATGATGACCACCCGGCGGGGGCCGTCCCAGCCCGGCCAGTCCAGCAGTTCCCGTTGGGTCAGCCCCGACGGCGGCAACCGGTGCCGCAGTGCCTCGGCGAGCTCGCCGAGCACCGCGTCGATGTCGTCGGCGGTGTAGGCGTAGGCATCGACGTGCGGGCCCTGGATCCGGCCGATCAACGTCGTCTTCGGGTCGATGATGGTGATGCGCGCCTGCTCCGGGCTGAGCCGGTTCATGATCGCGTGGCCGATCGTGGTCAGCGTCGTGGTCTTGCCACACAGCTGGCGCCCCATCACCAGTAGGTTCGGCAGGGTCCGCAGCGGCGCGGCGACCGGCTGCAGGGCGCTCTCGCCGAGCGCGAACGGGACGTTGAGCGGGTCGTCGGCGCCCTCGCTGCCGGCGAATGCCGCGCAGATGCCCGCTAGCCCGGCCCGGTGCGGCAGCCGGGCCAGCCGCTCCACCCGGGTCGCGCCGGTGCGCTCGGTGAGCACCGCGCCGATCCGGCGGGTGGGGATGCGGGCGCCGTCGGGGCCGGTGATTTCGGGAACGGCGACCAGGAGTTCATGACCGTCGGCGGTCAGGCCGAAGCCGGGCCGGTCGAGGGTGTTGCGCGCCGCCTTGCGCCGCTCCAGCCCGGTGCCCATCTGGGACTCGTCGGGGTTGGACAACCGCAGTTGGATGCGCGCGTTGGACACGTTGAGCAGCCCCTGTTTCTGGCCGACGAACCAGGCGGTGGCACTGGTGATCACGTGCACGCCGTAGGACAGCCCCTGGCGGGCGATGGCGATGGCGCGGTCGCCCAGCGCCGGGTCCTTGTCGTAGAGGTCGCCGTAGTTGTCGACGACCAGGAAGACGTCGCCGAACTTGTCGTCGGGGTCGGTGGCGCCCTCGGCGGTGCCGAAGCGACGCTGCCGGAATTCGGCGATGTCGATCTGGTGGTGCTTGAACGCCGCTTCCCGGGCGCGGATCAGCCCCTCGAGGGTGGCGATCGTGCGGGACACGCCCTCGCCGTCGGAGAGGCTGACCACCCCGGCGACGTGCGGTAGCTCCTCGACCGGGTAGAGCGCCGCCCCGACGCAGAAGAACGTCACCCGCTCCGGGCGGTACAGCAGCGCCGCGGCCACCAGCAGCGTCATGATCGTGGTCGACTTGCCGCGCTGCGCGGTGGCGACCACCATGATGTTGTCCATCTCGGCGTCGACGACGTGGACCCGTTGGGCGTGCTCTTCGGGGATGTCGACCACCCCGACGGGCAGGGTCAGCCCGCTGTTCTGCCCATAGTCGACGTCCCAGGCCCGGCCCCGCCAGATCGCCACCAGCGCATCGACCGGTTCGCTGGTTTCCAGGGGCGGCAGCCAGATCCGGTGCGGGGGGCGCGTCGGCTGCGCGGCCAGCGCCTCGCGGACCACGTCGACGATCTTCTTGCGCCGGAATCCGTCGGGGTGGAACAGGTATTCGTCGGGTTCCGCGGGACGCTCCACCGGCAGGGCGGCGCGTTCGGCGGGGCTGAGCGGTTGGTGCTCCCAGCTCAGCAGCCGCGGCTGGGCGAACGAGACCGGCGCGGTGTGCCCGTCGTCGCCGGTGTGCTTGGGCACCACGAACGGGGCCGAGACGTAGAAGCAGCGGAACTGCTCCAGATCCCGGGGGCCGACCTTGAGCAGTCCGTAGCCGTTCTCCGCCGACGGCAGGTGCAGCGCCGCGTCGCTACCGATGACGTCGCGGGAGTCCTCGGCGGTCTCGGCGCGAAGCGCCACCCGAAATGCGATGTTGCTCTTGACCTTGCTCAGCGACGACAGGTCCAGGCGCTGCCCGCCGAGGGTGAAGAACACGTTGCAGCCGCGTCCTTCCTGCCCGATGTGGATGACCAGGTCGATCCATTCCGGGTGGTGGATGAACAGCTCCAGGTATTCGTCGATGATGACCAGCAGGATCGGGATCGGTTCCAATTGCCGCCCGGCCAGGCGCATCTCCTCGTATTCGTTGGCGTCCCGGGCCCCGGCCTCCTTGAACAGCCGGTAGCGGCGGGTGATCTCGCCGTCGACGGCCTTGCGCATCCGGTCGGCGAGGTGGCGTTCGTCGTTGCCCAGGTTCGACAGCGAGCCGGCCACATGGGGGAAGCCGTCCAGGTCCTGGGCGGCGGACTCGAACTTCATGTCGACGAAGATGACGATGAACGTCTCCGGGGAGTGGGTGAGGGCGATGCCGCTGCACAGCGACAGGAAGTACTCGGATTTTCCCGACCCCGACGTGCCGATCACCACCGAATGGAAACCGAAGCCGCCGAAGTCCTTGGCGCGCAGGATGATGTACTGCAGCTCGCCGCCCGGTTTCGCCCCGACCGGCACCATCGCCCACTTCGGGTCGCCGCGGCCGCGGCTTTCCGCCCACAGCCGGCTCACGTCGAGGCGCCGCGGGTCGGCGATGCCCAGGCTGCGCAGCAGTTCGCCCCCGCGGCCGTCGGTCTCGGCCAGTTCCCCGGCGGTCATCGGCGACCAGCGCGCCAACGCGCGGGCGTAGCGGTGCGCGGTGCTGGCGGCGAGCTGATCGGCCACGGCGTAGAAGCCGCCGCGGTGCCACAGCCGGTCGCCGCGCAGTTCGAAACGCTGGTCCTCGCCGAATCCCACCCCGGTCCCGGCGCGGGTGGCCAGGCGCAGCACGGTGATGCCGGCCATCCCTTTTTGTCCGGTCACGCCTTCCCATTGCTCCGGGGTACCGGTGTTGTCGTCCACGATCAGCCAGTGCGGTCCCAGCTCGCGGCCGGTCGGTGATTCCATCGGCGAGGGCATGGTGGACGGGCTGCTGCCGATCGGCGGTGTCCAGGGCCCGCGCCCCTTGCGGTGCAGTTCGGCGTCCAGCGCTTCCTCCAGCGCCGTGGGGCTGGTGAACACCAGCCGGCGCGGCCCGCATGCGTCGATCAGCTCGGCGTGCTGGTTGTGCGGTAGCCACACCAGCCACGACCACCGCTCCGGGTGCCGGGTCACCAGCATGATCTTCAGGTCGTCGGGGCTGTGGTAGACCGCCAGCGCGCACAGCACAGCGCGCAGCAGTGGGTGCAGTGCGGCGGTGTCGTCGGCCAGGAAGCTGAAGCCCGGCTTGGATCGCAGGCTCACCACCTTGCCGATGTCGCGGATCTTGCTCTGTTCCAGGATGAAGTCGCGCAGTGCCCCGCCGGTGACCGGTTCGAGTTCCTCGGCGACGGGCACGTCGGGCCACTGCAGCGAGACCGCGCAATCGCCGGCCTGCTGGACGCCGACGCCGAGCCGCACGTCCAGGAAGTCGGGGTCGCCGGGCCGGCGCTCCCACATGCGGCGGCTGCCGATGACGGTGTCGAGGCGCCGGGGATCGGCGTGGACGAACAGCTGGCTGCGGCGCAGTTGCGCGGCGGCGCGGTGGATCTCGTCGCGGTCGTCGTCGAGTTGGCGCAGATAGCTTCGGCGCTGTCGTTCCTGTTCGCCCCAGCTCACCCGGCGGCCGCGACCCAGACGGCCGCTGAACATGAGCGCGCCGAAGCCGGCGAGTCCCATCATCGGGAAGAATCCCGAACGCAGGCTGCGGATCCCCGACGCGTACATCACGATCAGCGTGCCGAGGATGCCGACCAGTACCGCCGGGATGGCGATCATCAGCAGGATGTTGCGGGGTTCGCGTTCGGGCAGCGCCAGCGGCGGGGCGACCGCGACCCGCGCCGGCGGCACCACCGGCACCGCAGCGCGCGTACTGCGGACGAATCCGCGTTTGGCCATCGCTACCCTCCGCGTGGGACCGCCGCTGCCGCACCGGGAACGGTGTCGCGCGCCACCAGCGCGGCGTCGCGGCTGATCGCCGGGCCCGCCGCGAACGTGCGCAGCAGCGGCCACGGCGCCTGCACCGCGGTCGCCGGGTCCAATCCCAGTGCGCGCAGGGTCTGCTGGTCGGCTTCGACGCCGTAGCGCACCCCTTGCGGGGACAGCCAGTACAGGCTCTCCCGGCTTGCGGCGGTGGCCAAACCGCCGGTGGTGGCCACGAAGGTGGCCGCGTCGGCCAGGACGACGGCGCGGTCGGCTTCCACCGAGTCCGGCCCGCGGTCGTCGCGCACCAGCGGCACGGTCGCGGCCTCCGCGTCGGCGGGGACCGGCAGCCCGGGACCGCTGAGGACGTGCACCGCCGCTTGCGGGTCGCCGGTCTGTTTGGTCCAGGCCAGGCAGGTGACCGGGTTGGCCGTGGTGTCGACGAACTGCAGCCGGCCAGTCGGGTAATAGTCGACGTTGAGGACGTCGACCACCGGGATGGCCACCACCGTGTCGGGGGAGACCAGCCGCGGTGCGACGGCGTGCCGCGGTAGGGCGGTGCGCAGCAGGTCGGCGACGAAGCCGCTGACGCGTTGCACCCCGCCGCCCAGCAGGACGTAGAAGTCGGTGGCCGAGCCGGCGGCGTCGCGGGTCGTCAGCACGTCACCGATGCGGGCCCCGGCCAGCCAGGACGACGGGGCGCCCGCGTCGGGGATGGGCGGCACCACGATCGGTTCCACCGCGGGGATGGCGTCGAACAGCGCGGTGGAGATCTCGATCGGGTGGGCGTCGGCCGGGTCGAGGCCGAGGTTGAAGGTGATGGTGCGGTCGGTCGGGTCGATGCGGGCGCGCTGGTTCGCCCAGACCAGGTAGGTGGCGTCGCGGTGGGTGGCGAGGATGGCCCGGTCCGCGCCGAGCGGTCCGGCCCGATCGGTGGCCCCCGGGTCGCCGGCGATGCTGGTCACCGTCGGCGCGGTGCGCGCAGCCGAGCTGTCACAGACGGCCCACGCCGATCGTGGCGCGGACGCAGCGCTCAGGGCGTCGGGCACACCGGGGATGCCGATCAGCGGGCCGGTCGGGTATTTGGCGATCTCGGTGCCGGTCACCCAGACCGGGGTGGCGGCGTTGCCGACAGCCAGACGCGCCGAGGTGAGGTTGAGCGCCGGGTAGAGCCGGCCGTCGATCCGGGCGTAGACCTGCCCGGTATCGCGGTTGCCGATCAGTGCCGACTGCCCGATCAGCCCGGCCGGCTTCATCAGGTGCAGCAACGTCATCCAGCCGATGCCGATGAGCACGAACACGATCGACAGTGCCACCGCGGCTTGCTGTTTGCGGTCGTCGTGGCGCATCCGCACGGAGAACCGGGTGATCGCCGCACGCAGCCGGCGGTTGTAGAACAGGTGCCCGGAGTTCTGGTCGCGGTTGGACAGGTTCAGCGGCATGCTCAGTAGCCCTTCGCCGGGCGCCCGGCGTCCGCCTGCTGCACGGCGGTGGTCAGGTTGGCGGCGTCGACGCGCACGCCGTACCGGTGCATGACGTAGTTCATCGACGCACAGATGTTGGCGACCGGGTCGTAGATGTCGGTGGCGGTGCCGGGCTGGTGGTAGCGGGCGAAGGTCTGCGGGAGGGTCTGGGTGAGGCCGCGGGCGTAGCCGAGCGGGTGACCGTCGGGTTGGACGGGCCCGAGCGCTGCCGCCGGTTGCCCGGCGATCGCCGTCGGGTCGCCGCCGGATTCCCGGGCGATCAGTGTCTGGTAGCCGCGCAGCCAGCGCTGCCGGGCGCGCGGGTCGGTGATCCCGAGCCGGTCGAGGGCGGCCAGGATGCGGCCCCGCACCGCTCCGGGCGGATGCCGACGGTGGTAGCGCACCCGGGTCAGCGGGATGGCGTGGCTGCTCGGGTAGCGCAGGCGACGCATCCGCCGGGTGAGAGCGCGGGCGCCGCGGCGGGAGCGGTGGATGTGGTGTCGCTGGCTGTGCAGTCGGGCAGCCATGCGGCGCAGCGCTTCCCGGCGTCCGATCGCGGTGTCCGCACCGGGTGCGGTGTCGGCGTGGGCATCGTCGAGGATGCGGCCGGTGGCGTGCCGCCCGACGCTGCGTGCGGTGTGGGCGCGGGCCAGCAGCGCGGCCAGTTCGCGGTCGGCCCGGCTGATCCGGTGCAGCGTCGTGGCCAGTTCGGCCGCCGCGCGCGCGGGAACGCCGGCGGGCGGGGCGCCGGGCGGGCCGTGGTCGGGCATCGGTGGCGCCGCGGGTTCGGGCCCGGCGTACAGCCGGTGACCGCGGGCCAGGAGGTCCAGTGCGTGGGCGAGCTGCGGGTCGGTGCTCACCGCGGTGCGCCGCCGTATCGGGCGTCGTTGTCGGCCTGGGCCTCCTCGCGCAGCGCGGTGAAGGCGAGGTTGAGCCGGTCGGCGAGTTCGGTGTGGGTGTAGTCGGTGGTGACGCTGGGGTGCAGCGTCAGCCCGATGAGCCGGCCGTCGGTGTTGGCGACCGCGCGCACGTCACCGAGGTCGACGCTGTAGGTGATGGTCTCGGCCTCGGCGACCAGCGCCTCCCAGCGTTCGGCCGCTTCCCGCAGGTCGCGCAGCACTGCCTCGACAAGATCCTTGTCGCCCAGTTCCGTGCGCCTGCCCGGGCCCGGCATCGTCTCAGTATCCGACCGCATTGTCCGCAGCGTCAATTCAAATTTTTGGCCGCCGGGAACTGAATTGTCGCGCCGCGGCGCGGTGGGTAGCGTCGCGGTGTGGCCGACTCGGTGCTGCAGGAGCAACTCGACGAGGTCCGGGCTCTGCTGGCTCGTGCCCGGCAGTTGTTCGGCGCCGAGCCGATCGAACCGCCGGCCGCCTTCGCGCCGGATCCCGGCGCCGCGGGGGGCGGGCTGCGGTAGACGCGGGTTCAGTCCGCGGCGAGCCGTTCCCGGCGCAGCAGTTCGACTTCGGGTAGCTCCAGCGGCGCCAGGTCGCCGACCACCCGCGACAGCAGCAGGTCGGCCAGTTCGGGATTGCGGGCCAGACACGGACCGTGCAGATAGGTCGCGATCACGCTGCCCTGTACGGCGCCGTCGACCCCGGCGCCGACACGGTTGCCGTCGCCTTTGACCACCCGGCCCAGCGGCGCCGCGTCGCCCCCCAGAACGGTTCCGCCGCGGTGGTTCTCGAATCCGGTGAGCGGCTGGGTGAGTTCGGCGAGGGCGGGGGTGGCCACCACCTCGCCGATGGAGCGTTCGGCTTGCGGGGCGGTGGTCAGGTCCAGCAGCCCGACGCCGTCGACGCGTTCGCCGGCGGCGGTCTCATACCACTGCCCCAGCACCTGGACGGCCGCGCAGATGGCCAGCACCGGGGCGCCGCGGGCGGCTGCCCGCTGCAGCCCGGGGTGGGTGTTGAGGTGGCGGGTGGCCAGCCGTTGCGCGTAGTCCTCGGCCCCGCCGAGGGTGTAGAGGTCCAGCGAGTCCGGCACCGGGTCGGCCAGCGGGATCTCGACGATCTCCGCGGCGTAGCCGCGCAGCCGGAGCCGCTGGCGCAGCACGACGGCGTTGCCGCTGTCGCCGTAGGTGCCCATCACGTCGGGCAGCACCAGCCCGATCCGGACGACGGATTCGCTGTGCGCTTCAGCCATGGCGGTCCAGCACCCGGTTGAGTTGCAGAAAGGCGGTGTAGTTGGCGATCACCTCGACCCGCCCCGGCGGGCAGGAGGCGATCGCGCGGACGGTGTCGTGCACCAGGGAATGCTCCACCCCGGCGTAGCCGAGCCGCACCGCCAGGTCGGTGCCGCGCTCCCCGGCCGCGACCACCACGGTGTTCTCGAAGTGTTCGAACCGGACGTCCCAGAGCCAGGACAGGTCCACCCCGTCGGGCACCTGCCCGTTGACCGCGATCACCACGCCCGCCGCGGTCGGGTCGATCATCGACAGCGCCTCCTGCCAGCCGGCCGGGTTCTTGGCCAGCAGCACCCGCACGGTGTGCGCGCCGAGCGTCACCGTCCGGTAGCGGCCGGCGACCTCGTCGACGGTGGCCGCCGCGGCCACCGCGGCCGCCGGGTCCGCGCCCAGGGTGACCGCCGCCGCCACCGCCTGCGCGGCGTTGCCGCGGTTGACCGCGCCGGGCAGCGCCAGGCGCATCGGCAGCCGCAGACCGCCGGGCCCGTAGAGGGTGTCGGCGTCGAACCACCAGTGCGGGGTGGGCCGGGCGAAGTCGGTCCCGGTCGAACGCCAGTGCTCCTGCTCGCGCACGATCACCTCGCCGCTGCGCGGGCAGCTCACCGAGTCCCCCGACCAGCTGCCGCCGGCGGCGACCCACACCACCCGCGGGTGGTCGTAGGCGGCGGAGGTGACCAGCACGTCGTCGCAGTTGGCGACCACGACGGTCGCCGGGTGGCGGGCCAGGCCCGCACGCAGCGCCCGCTCGATCGTGTTGATCTCCCCCACCCGGTCGAGTTGGTCACGGGAGAGGTTGAGCAGCACCACCACCGCCGGGTCGACGGCGTCGGAGACGTGCGGCACGTGCATCTCGTCGACCTCGAGTGCGGCCAGCGGGGCGGTGCGGTCGGCGGCCAGAGCGGCGATCAGCCCGGCGTCCATGTTGGCGCCCTCGGCGTTGGTGGCCACCGCGCCCAGCTCGCGCAGCGCAGCGGCGGCCATCCGGGTGGTGGTGGATTTGCCGTTGGTCCCGGTGATCACCACCGAGCTGCGGCCCCGGCCGAGCTGGCCGAGCAGCGAGGAATCCAGCGTCATCGCAACCAGCCCGCCGATCATGGCGCCGGCGCCGCGCCCGGTCGCTCGCGACGCCCAGCGCGCGCACGCGCCGGCTGCCAGGGCCAGTCGGCCACGGACGCTGATCACCCGGCTGAGTTTAAGGGGCGACACGACCGGCGGCGACACGGCGATGTCCGCTGCGCATGCCATGCTCGGGACATGAGGAGGCTCCGATGAACGGTTGGGGTCGGCCCGCCGGGGAGCCGGGGTCGGGCTGGGCGGTCGTCGACGTCGAGACATCCGGCATCCATCCCGACCGGGCCCGGGTGCTCAGTGTCGCGGTGCTGGCGCTGGACGCCGACGGTCAGGTGGAGCGGTCGGTGGTGAGCCTGCTCGATC
>NZ_LZLJ01000067.1 GCF_001668625.1 Mycobacterium sp. 1274756.6 | reverse complement strand
AGCGCCCAGCGCCGGAACTGTCCACCGGCGCAGGTAGTCGCGCAGCGCCGCGCCGCGCCGCGGCGGATCGCCCGGGTCGACGACGAACGACTGGATGGTCCGCAGCAGGTGCTCGGCCAGCTCGGGGAGCTCGTCGTCACCGAAACCGTGTGCGGCCCAGTCGACGTCGAGTCGGCGCAGCAGTGAGCAGGCGAACTCCAGCGCCACCGGTGAGGTCACCCGGGCGACGAACGCGTTGCCGCGGTCGCGGGCCAGCAGCGCCGCCACATGCGTTTCGTCCGGCAGCCACTCCAGCGCGGTGGCGACCGCCTCGGTGGCCGCCTGCGCGGGGTCGGTGATGCCGGCCAGGTGGGCGACGAGCCGGTCGAGGAACCCGGCGGCTGCCCGGGTGCCCGCCGCCGTCAGCAGCGCCTCGGCGCTCGGGAAGTAGCGGTAGATGGTCTGGCGGGTCACCCCGAGCAGCCGCGCCACATCGGTGATGGCGACGTCGGTGCCGCGCGCGTCGATGACCGCGTCGGCCGCGTCGAGGATCCGTGTCGTCGCCTCGTCGTCATCGGCCGGGGTGTTCCCGGCCCAACCGTGGGTGCGCACTACCGGCGGTAGGCGACCTGCAGATCCTTGATGCCGTTGATCCACCCCGAGCGCAGCCGCTGCGGCTCGGCGAGCTTGGTGATGTCGGGCAGCTGATCGGCGATCTCGTTGAATATCAGGTTGATCTCCATCCGCGCCAGGTTGGCGCCGATGCAGTAGTGGGTGCCCTGCCCGCCGAAGCCCAGGTGCGGGTTGGGGTGGCGGGTGATGTCGAAGGTGAACGGGTCGTCGAAGACGTCCTCGTCGAAGTTGGCCGAGCCGTAGAACAGCCCCACCCGCTGGCCCTGCTTGATGTCCACCCCGTTGAGCCGGGTGTCGGCGGTGGCGGTGCGCTGGAAGCAGACCACCGGGGTGGACCAGCGCACGATCTCGTCGGCGGCGGTCTCCGGGCGCTGCGCCTTGTACAGCTCCCACTGTTCGGGGTGCTCGATGAACGCGTCGATGCCGTGCGTCATGGCGTTGCGGGTGGTCTCGTTGCCGGCCACCGCCAGCAGGATCACGAAGAAGGCGAACTCGGTCTCGCCGAGCGCCTCACCGTCGACGTCGGCCTGCACCAGCCGGGTCACGATGTCGTCGGCCGGGCAGCGCCGCCGCTCCTCGGCCATCGTGTACGCGTAACCCATCAACTCGGCGTTGGCCACCGCCGGATCGCACTCGAAGTCCGGGTCGTCGGTGTTCATGATCAGGTTCGTCCAGTGGAACAGCTTCTCGCGGTCCTCCTCGGGCACCCCGATCAGGTCGGCGATCGCCAGCAGCGGGAGCTTCATCGCGATGTCGTCGACGAAGTTGCCGGTCTGCTTCTCCGCCGCCGCGGCCACGATGTCGCGGGCGGCGGCGGCCAGCTTGTCCTCCATGGCGCCGACCGCGCGCGGGGTGAACAGCTTGGAGACGATCTTGCGCAGCCGGGTGTGCTCGGGTGGGTCGTGGTTGATCAGCAGCGCTTTGGTCAGCTCCAGCTGATCGGCGGTGACCCCGTCGGGCAGCCGCATCACCGCGCCCTTGGCGTTGGTGGACCACAGATCCGAGTCGCGCGAGATGGCCTTGATGTCGGCGTGCTTGCTGACCACCCAGTAGCCGCCGTCGTCGAAGATGCTGGCGCCGGGCGCCTGCTCGTTCCACCACACCGGCGCGGTCTTGCGCAGCTGGGCGAACTCGTCGACCGGCAGCCCGCGTTCCAGCACGTCGGGATCGGTGAAGTCGAAGCCGGGCCCGAACGGACAGGACCCCAAAGTCGCGGTCACGGTCTCTCCTTTCGCGGGACTTCTTGGACCATACATTGTGATGTGGTTTGTATGGCCGAGACGCGGTGATCGGTGACAGTTGGTGCGGTAGCTCAACGGGTCACGGCGTCGAGGAGGTCAATGCCGCGTTTCTCGGCCGGTCTTAGAGCACGGTGATCGCGACGGGGATGTCGAGATGACCGGTGGCATCGGCCAGGCGTCTGTCGAAGGTGACAAGGGCAGCGGAGTATTCGGCGGCGATGACGACGTACAGTCCGTCGTAGACCGAGATGTTGTGCCGCCAAGCCCAAGCGGTGCGTAACAGCAGGGGATCGGGAAGCACGTACTCGATGGCGAGTGCGGTGACGACGTCGGCTGCGGCCTCGGCGTCATGTGGTTCCAGTTGTTTTCGCACGACGGCCTTGTGCAGGGTGCGAAGTACCTCGCCGGGCATGTGGGCCGGCGCGAGCCAGCGATCGTCGCCGCTCAGAGCAGCACGCGCCGCGTCGCCCTGGGCGGTGCCGCTGGTGAGCGCCAACACCAGCACACCCGCGTCCACGACGATCACAGCGCGAGCTCAATCGTCGCGGTCGGCGCGGATGGCGGTCGCCACTTCTTCGGCTGTCATGGTGAGGCTGCGGTGACTGGCCAGCTCCGCCAAGAGTTGCCGGTTGCGCCCCGCCTGGTACTCCCGTTCCAGCAACGCTCGAAGGTACGTCTGAGTCGACTGGCCGCGCGCCTCAGCGCGGGCCGCCAGCGCGTCGCGGACTTCTTCGGGAACGTCTTTGATCTGAATCGCCACCGCCATGGCCGCCATCATAGTGCATGCACATGACATGTGCATGCATTCGGTTCGAGCCGTGACCCGCCGGGACCGCGGTACACCCCGCCCCAAGTAGGCTGATCGTCGTGCACGTCCTCGTCATCGGATCCGGCGCCCGCGAACATGCACTGCTGTTGGCGCTGCAGCGCGACCCGCAGGTCGACGCCCTGTCGATCGCGCCGGGCAACGCCGGCACCGCCGCCCTGGCCACCACCTACGACGTCGACATCACCTCCGGGGAGGCGGTGGCGCACCTGGCCACCGAGATCGGCGCCGACCTGGTGGTGATCGGCCCGGAGGTCCCGCTGGTGCTCGGGGTCTCCGACGCCGTGCGCGCCGCGGGCATCGCCTGCTTCGGCCCCACCGGCGCGGCCGCCCGCATCGAGGGCTCCAAGGCCTTCGCCAAGGACGTGATGACCGCCGTCGGGGTGCGCACCGCGCTCAGCGAGGTCGTCGACAACCCCGCCCACCTCGACGCCGCCCTCGACCGGTTCGGCCCGCCGGCGGGCAACCGGGCCTGGGTAGTCAAGGACGACGGCCTGGCCGCGGGCAAGGGCGTGGTGGTCACCGACGACCGCACCCTGGCCCGCGCCCATGCCGCGAGCCTGCTCGACGACGGCCACCCGGTGCTGCTGGAATCCTTCCTCGACGGTCCCGAGGTGTCGCTGTTCTGCGTCGTCGACGGGGACTCGGTGGTGCCGCTGCTACCCGCGCAGGACTTCAAACGGGTCGGCGACGGCGACACCGGCCCCAACACCGGCGGGATGGGCGCCTACGCCCCGCTGCCGTGGCTGCCGGCCGAGACCACCGCCGCGATCGTCGAGGACATCGTCAAACCGGTGGCCGCCGAACTGGTCCGGCGCGGCTGTGCGTTCTCCGGGCTGCTCTACGCCGGGCTGGCGATCACCCCCGACGGCCCGTCGGTGGTCGAATTCAACTGCCGCTTCGGCGATCCGGAGACCCAGGCGGTGCTCGCGCTGCTGGAATCCCCGCTCGGCCAGCTGCTGCACGCCGCGGCCACCGGCCGGCTCGCCGAGTTCCCCGAGCTGCGCTGGCGCGCCGGCGCCGCGGTCACCGTCGTCGTCGCCGCGGAGAACTACCCGGCCCGGCCGCGGATCGGCGACGTCATCGTCGGCGCCGACGGGGAGAAGGTGCTGCACGCCGGCACCCGGCGCAACGAGGACGGCACTATCGTCTCCTGTGGCGGTCGGGTGCTCTCGGTGGTCGGGATCGGCGACGACCTCACCGCCGCCTGCGCGGACTGCTACACCACCGTCGAGCAGATTCGCCTGCCGGGCAGCCACTTCCGCCGCGACATCGGGCTGGCCGCCGCCCAGGGCCGCATCCGGCTCTAGAACCCGACGGCCTGTCCGTCGCGGCGCGGATCGCTGACCGCCAGATAGCCCTGCGGTAACCGCCAGATCGCCTGCGCGCTGCCGAATCGGAAATAGTCGGCCACCGTCGTCAACCGGTGCCCGCGCCGGGTGAGTTCGTCGACGGTGGCTTCGGGCAACCCGCCTTCCAGCCCGACCTCGTTGCCCTCGATCCACCGGAACCGCGGGGCGTCGCAGGCGGTTTGCGGGTTCTGGCCGTGATCGACGATGCGCACCACCAGCTGCACGTGTCCCTGCGGCTGCATCGCCGCACCCATCAGCCCGAAACTCATCACCGGCCGCCCGTCTTTGCTGAGGAAGCCGGGAATGATGGTGTGGTAGGGGCGTTTCCGCGGCCCGACGAGGTTGGGGTGCCCCGGGGTGGTGACGAATCCCGCGCCCCGGTTGTGCAGCGCGATCCCGGTGCCCGCCACCACCACCCCCGAGCCGAACCCGGCGTAGTTCGACTGCAGCATCGACACCATCATCCCGGCGGCATCCGCCGCGGTCAGCAACACCGTGCCACCGTCAGGCACCCCGGCGGCGGCCGGGCGGGCTTGGCGCGCATCGATGCCCGCCGCGCGCTGCGCCAGATACGCCGGATCCAGCAGCCGCGCGGCGCGAACCGTCATGTGGTCGGCGTCGGCGAGGTGGGCGTGGGCGTCGGCGAACGCCAGCTTGACCGCCTCGATCTGCAGGTGCAGCGAATCGGGTGAGTCGGCGGGCAGCGCCGCCAGGTCGAAGTGCGCCAGGATGCCCAGCGCGATCAACGCCACCAGCCCCTGCCCGTTGGGCGGGATCTCGTGCAGGGTGTAGCCGCGGTAGTCGATGCCGATCGGCTCCACCCACTCCGGGTGGTGCTCGGCGAGGTCGGCGGCGGTGAGCACCGCGCCGTGCGCTGCGGCGTCGGCGGCGACCCGTTCGGCCAGCGCGCCGCGGTACAGCGCCTCCCCGCGGGTCGTCGCGATCTGCTCAAGGGCGCCCGCCTGATCGGGCAACCGCACCCACTGGCCCGGCTGCGGGGCGCGCCCGCCGGGCAGGAACGTCTCGGCGAATCCCGGCTGGCCGGCATAGATCTCGGCCTGACGGGCCCACTGCGCCGCCACCACCGGGGAGACCGGGTAGCCGTCGCGGGCATAGCCGATCGCCGGGGCCACCAGCCGCTCGAACGGCAGCACCCCGAACCGCTCATGCAGCGCCGCCCACGCCGACACCGCACCGGGCACGGTCACCGAGTTCCAGCCCAGCCGCGGAATCCCGTCGGCGCCGAAGAACTCCGGGCTCCACCCGGCGGGGGAGCGGCCGGAGGCGTTCAGCCCGTGCAGGTGTTCGCCGTCCCAGATCAGTGCGAACGCATCCGAGCCGATGCCGTTGGAGACCGGCTCCACCACGGTCAGCGCCACCGCGGCGGCGATCGCCGCGTCCACCGCGTTGCCGCCCGCGGCCAGCATCTGCAGCCCGGCCTGCGCGGCCAGCGGTTGGGAGGTGCACACCGCGTTGGCCGCCAGCAGCGGGACGCGCGGCCAGCGATACGGCAGGTCCCAGGAGAACGGCGCGGACATCGCAGCACCTCCTAGGCGACGAGCAGCGGTGCGATCCAGGTTAGTTCGGCCGGCAGCTGGGAACTCCAGAACGTCGCGTTGTGCCCGCCGGGGGAGAACCCGCCCGCCGGGGGGCTGGGCAGCGAGGCGATGAACTGCGCGGTGGCGTCGTAGAACGGGTCGGCGTCACCGCAGTCCACCCGGAGCGGGATCTCGGCCAGGGCGGGCATGCCGAACACCGAGTTGTCGGCGAAGTCCTGCGCCCCGTCGAAGGCGCCCGGCGCGGTCGCGCCGGGGGACAGCCACAGCGCCGGGCTGACCGCGCAGATCGCCGCGGTGCGCGCCGGGCCGAGCCGCCCGCCGAGCAGCAGCGCGCCGTAGCCGCCCATCGACCAGCCCAGAAAACCCACCCGGGAGGTGTCCAGGCCCTGCTCGGCGAGCAGCGGCAGGAGCTCATCGAGCACCATCGCTCCGGCGTCCTCCCCGGAGGCCCGAGCGTGCCAGTAGCTGCCGCCGCCGTCGACCGCGGCCACCGCGAACGGCGGTAGCCCGGCGTCGACGGCCTGCGCCAGGCCCTGCTCGACACCGCCGGCCATCACCGTCGCCGCGTCGCTGCCCTTGCCGTGCAGCGCGATCACCGCGCGCAGCGGCTCGGTCTGCCCCGGCGGGCGGGCGATCGCCCAGTTGGTCCGGATCCCGCCGCGCGCCGCCGAGGTGAACGACCCGGTGGCCATCGTCGGCGCCGCCCGGGTCGGTTCGGCGCGCGCGGCGCTCGGCGAGTCGAGGGCGGCCACGCCCAGCGCCCCGGCCGTCACCCCCACCCCGAGACGCAGCACCGACCGGCGGCTCATTGCGGGCATGGGCGTCATCATGCCAGGCGGTAGAGCGTTTACCCGAAAGCACAATGCGGCGGCAGGCGAACTGGCAGCATGATCGACTGTGACCGCCGCCGTCACTCCCAAAGGAGAACGCCGCCGCTACGCGCTGGTCCGCGCAGCGGCTGAACTGCTGTGCGAGGGCGGTTTCGGGGCGGTGCGGCACCGGGCGGTCGCCCAGCGGGCCGGGCTGCCGCTGGCCTCGACCACCTACTACTTCGCCTCGCTCGACGACCTCATCGTCAGCGCGGTCAACGAGGCCGGGATGCTCGAGATCGCCCAGCTGCGGTCGCGGGTCAACGCGCTGCCCCGCCGCCGCCGCGGCAGCCAGGCCATCGCCGACGTCCTGGTGGACCTGCTGGTCGGGGAGCGTGACGGCGCCCGGCTGGGCGCCGGGTTGATCTCCCGCTACGAGCGCTACATCGCCTGCGCCCGCCAGCCGGCGCTGCGCGACATCCACCTGCGGCTGCTGCGCCAGCGCACCGAGGCCGTGGTCGAGGTGCTGGACCGGTCGGGGCGCAGCGTGCGCGCCGAGCAACTGTCCGCCATGGTCTGCGCGGTCGACGGCGCGGTGATCGCGGCCCTGGTCGACGAGCGTCAGGACCCGCGCAAGACCGCCCGCAGCGCGGTGCTCAGCGTCATCGACGCGGTCGCGCCCTACCCGCAGCACGCCGCCGGGTTCTGAACCGAAAACCGCCGGACCCGCCGGCCGGGGACCGGGACCGTAAGCTGACCGGCGTGAGCGTTCCCAACGTGTTGGCCACCCGCTATGCCAGCGCCGCGATGACCGCGATCTGGTCGCCGCAGGCCAAGATCATCGCCGAGCGGCGGCTGTGGCTGGCGGTGCTGCGCGCCCAGGCCGGACTCGGCGTCGAGGTCCCCGACGGCGCCATCGCCGACTACGAACGGGTGCTCGAGCAGGTCGACCTGGACTCGATCGCGGCGCGCGAGCGCATCACCCGCCACGACGTCAAGGCCCGCATCGAGGAGTTCAACGCCCTGGCCGGCCACCAGCAGATCCACAAGGGCATGACCAGCCGCGATCTCACCGAGAACGTCGAACAGCTGCAGGTGCGCCAGGCCCTCGAGCTGGTCTTCGACCACGCGGTGGCGGTGGTCGCCCGACTGGCCGAACACGCCGTCGCCCAGCGCGACCAGGTGATGGCCGGGCGCAGCCACAACGTCGCCGCCCAGGCCACCACGCTGGGCAAGCGGTTCGCCTCGGCCGCCCAGGAGACCCTGCTGGCCCTGACCCGGGTGCGCGAGCTGATCGACCGCTACCCGCTGCGCGGCATCAAGGGCCCCATGGGCACCGGCCAGGACATGCTCGACCTGTTCGGCGGCGACACCGCCAAGGTGGCCGAGCTGGAGCGCCGCGTCGCCGGCCACCTCGGGTTCACCACCGTGCTGACCAGCGTCGGGCAGGTCTACCCCCGCTCGCTGGACCACGACGTGCTCTCCGCGCTGGTCCAGCTGGGCGCCGGGCCGTCGTCGCTGGCGCACACCATCCGGCTGATGGCCGGCCACGAACTGGTCACCGAGGGCTTCGCCGCAGGCCAGGTCGGCTCCTCGGCGATGCCGCACAAGATGAACACCCGCAGCTGCGAGCGGGTCAACGGGCTGCAGGTGGTGCTGCGCGGCTACGCCGCGATGGCCGCCGAGCTGGCCGGCGCGCAGTGGAACGAAGGCGACGTGTTCTGCTCGGTGGTGCGCCGGGTCGCGCTGCCGGATGCGTTCTTCGCCCTCGACGGACAGATCGAGACGTTTCTGACCGTGCTCGACGAGTTCGGCGCCTACCCGGCGGTCATCGGCCGCGAACTCGACCGCTACCTGCCGTTTTTGGCCACCACCAAGATGCTGATCGCCGCGGTGCGCGCCGGGGCCGGCCGCGAGGAGGCCCACGAGGTGATCAAGGAGCACGCGGTGGCGGTCGCGCTGGCCATGCGCGAACGCGGCGCCGAACCCGACCTGATCGACCGGCTGGCCGCCGACCCGCGGCTGCCGCTGGACGCCGCCGCGCTGGACGCCGCGCTGGCCGACCGGGCCGCGTTCACCGGGGTGGCCGCCGACCAGGTCGACGCCGTGGCCGCCGAGGTCGACGCGCTGGTGGCCCGCCATCCCGAGGCCGCCCGTTACCGACCGGGCGCGATCCTGTAGCCGCCATGGGGGTTCCGGCCGCGCTGGCGGGCATCGACTTCACCGACCTGGACAACTTCGCCGGTGGTTTCCCGCACCCGCTGTTCGCGATCCACCGCCGCGAAGCCCCCGTCTACTTCCACGAGCCCACCGAGCACACCCCCGACGGGGAGGGCTTCTGGTCGGTGGCCACCTACCGGGAGACCTTCGCGGTGCTGCGCGACGCGGAGACCTTCTCCTCGGTCACCGGCGGCGAGCGCCCCTACGGTGGCACCATCCTGCAGGACCTGCCGGTGGCCGGGCAGGTGCTGAACATGATGGACGACCCGCGGCACGCCGCGATCCGCAAACTGGTCAGCAGCGGGCTGACCCCGCGGATGATCCGGCGGGTCGAGGAGGACCTGCGTCACCGGGCGCGGCTGCTGCTCGACGGCATCGAACCCGGTGTGCCGCTGGACTTTCTGGTCGATGTCGCCGTCGAGCTGCCGATGCAGATGATCTGCATCCTGCTCGGCGTGCCGGAAGCCGACCGGCACTGGCTGTTCGAGGCGATCGAGCCCAACTTCGACTTCCGCGGCTCGCGGGAAGCGGTGGTGTCCCGGCTGTCGGTGCAGGAGGCCGGCTCCCGCATCTACGCCTACGGCCAGGACCTGATCGCCGCCAAGCGCGCGCGCCCGACCGACGACATGCTCTCGGTGGTCGCCAACGCCACCATCGACGACCCGGACGGTGAAGAGCTCAGCGACCTCGAGCTGTACCTGTTCTTCAACCTGCTGTTCAGTGCGGGCGCGGAAACCACCCGCAACGCCATCGCCGGCGGGCTGCTGGCGCTGGCCGAGCACCCCGAGCAGCTGCGCCGGCTGCGCGCCGACCCGCAGCTGCTGCCCAGCGCGGTCGAGGAGATCATCCGGTGGACCTCGCCGTCGCCGTCGAAGCGGCGCACCGCCACCCGCGAGGTCACCCTGGCCGGCCAGCGCATCCGTCCCGGCGAGAAGGTGCTGGTGTGGGAGGGCTCGGCCAACCGGGACCCGGCCGCGTTCGAGCACGCCGACACCTTCGACGTGGCCCGAAAACCCAACCCGCACCTCGGGTTCGGGCAGGGCGTGCATTTCTGCCTCGGGGTCAACCTGGCCCGCCTGGAGCTGCGGGTGCTCTACGAGGAACTGCTGGCCCGGTTCGCCGGGGTGTCGGTGGTGGCGCCGGTGGAGTGGGCGCGCAGCAACCGGCACACCGGGATCCGGCACCTGGTGGTGGAATTCGCCGCGGCGCCATGACCGCCGCGCTGCGCACGGTCACCCCGTCGCCGGACGTGTTCGCCGCGGTGATGGCTACCGGGGTGCTCTCGATCGCCGCCGGCAAACACGGCTACCGGCTGCTCAGCGAGGCGCTCGGCGTGCTGGCCTCCGTCGGCTTGGCGGTGCTGGTGCTGCTGGTGGCCGCGGTCATGGTGCGTCGGCGGCGGGTCGCGATCTGGGACTTCTCCGACCCCGACGTCGCACTCGGGCTGTTCACCTTCGTCGCCGCCTGCGCGGTGCTGGACAGCCGGCTGGAGCACCACCGGATCTGGGTGCAGGTGCTGAGCCTGGTGGCGCTGGTGTCGTGGTTGGGCCTGTCGGTGCTGACCGTGCGCGATATGGCGGCGAAGCGGTGGGCGCAACTGCGCGACCGCGCGCACGGCGCCTGGCTGCTGGGCAGCGTCGGCACCTCCGGGCTGGCGATCGTGATCGCGCAGATGGTGCGTTCCACCGGCCAGAGCCGGTGGCTGGCGGTCGCGGTGCCGGTGTGGCTGGCCGCGCTGGCGGTATACCTGCTGATGGTGTGGCTGCTGCTGTGGCGTGCCGGGCACGAGCGCACCGTGCGCGACGGCTTCGAACCCGACACCTGGATCTTGATGGGTGGGTTGGCGATCGCCACCCTGGCCGGTGACCACCTCGGCGCGCTGGTCCCGGACAACCTGACCGGGGTGGTGCACGCGGTCACGCTGGCCACCTGGGTCGGCGCCACGCTGTGGATCCCGCCGCTGATCTATTTCATGCTGCACCGCATCCACCTGCGCCCGGGCATGCTGCAGTTCCACGGGGTGTGGTGGGCGCTGGTGTTCCCGCTGGGCATGTACGCGGTCGCCAGCTTCGCCACCGCCGAGCAGCTGGGCCGCCCGGCGCTGCAAACCGTCTCGCTGGTGTTCTTCTGGGACGCGTTGGCGGTCTGGGTGATCGTGGTGGTCGCCGGGCTGCGGAGGGTCTTCACCCGCGGCGGACGGCCGGCACCGGCGGGTTAGGCTGGCCTGATGGCCCGTCCCGCACTGTCTGACTACGAGCACCTGGGCAGCGGCAAGGTCCGTGAGCTCTACCGCATCGACGACGAGCACCTGCTGTTCGTGGCCACCGACCGCATCTCCGCCTACGACCACGTGCTGGACACCGAGATCCCCGACAAGGGCCGGATCCTGACCGCGATGAGCGTGTTCTTCTTCGACCTCGTCGACGCCCCCAACCACCTGGCCGGCGGTCCCGACGACGAGCGCATCCCCGCCGAGGTGCTCGGCCGCGCCCTGGTGGTGCAGCGCCTGGAGATGCTGCCGGTGGAGTGTGTGGCGCGCGGCTACCTGACCGGCTCCGGGCTGGTCGACTACCAGCGCACCGGCGGGGTGTGCGGCATCGACCTGCCCGCCGGGCTGCAGGAGGCCAGCCGGTTCGCCACCCCGCTGTTCACCCCGGCCACCAAAGCCGACATCGGCGAACACGACGAGAACATCCCGTTCGCCAAGATGATCGAGCTGATCGGCGGGGTACGCGCCAACCAGCTGCGCGACCGCACCATGCAGACCTATGTCCAAGGCGCCGACCACGCACTGACGAAGGGAATCATCATCGCCGACACCAAGTTCGAGTTCGGTGTCAACGCCGGCGGGCACGTCGTGCTCGCCGACGAGATCTTCACCCCGGACTCCTCGCGGTACTGGCCCGCCGACCAGTACGAGGTCGGCAAAACCCAGCACAGCTTCGACAAGCAGTTCGTCCGCAACTGGCTCACCAGCGACGAATCCGGCTGGGACCGCGAGGGCTCCGATCCGCCGCCGCCGCTGCCCGACGACGTGGTCGAGGCGACCCGCAGCCGCTACATCGAAGCCTACGAACGGATCTCGGGGCTGCGTTTCGACGACTGGATCGGTGCCCGGTGAGCGCGGTCCCGCCGGTCGCCAAACGGGTGGAGACCACCCGCACCCACCACGGCGACGTGTTCGTCGACCCCTACGAGTGGCTGCGCGACAAGACCGACCCCGAGGTCATCGCCCACCTGGAAGCCGAGAACGCCTACACCGACGCGCTCACCGCCGACCAGGAACCGTTGCGCCGCCGGATCTTCGACGAGATCAAGGCCCGCACCAAGGAAACCGACCTGTCGGTGCCCACCCGCCGCGGCGACTGGTGGTACTACGCGCGCAGCTTCGAAGGCCGGCAGTACACCGTGCACTGCCGCTGCCCGGTCACCGCACCGTCGGACTGGACCCCACCGCAGCTCGATGAGCACACCGACATCCCCGGCGAGCAGGTGCTGCTCGACGAGAACGTCGAAGCCGACGGACACGACTTCTTCGCACTCGGCGCGGCGACGGTCAGTCCCGATGGCACCGTGCTGGCCTACTCGGTCGACGTGGTCGGCGACGAGCGATACACGTTGCGGTTCAAGGACTTGACCACCGGACAGCACTACCCCGACGAGATCACCGGCATCGCCGCCGGCGCCACCTGGGCCACCGACAACCGCACCGTCTACTACCTGACCGTGGACGCGGCGTGGCGCCCCGACACCGTCTGGCGGCACCGCCTCGGCGCCGGGCTGCCCGCCGAACGGGTCCACCACGAGCCCGACGAACGGTTCTGGCTCGGCGTGGGCCGCACCCGCAGCGACGCCTACCTGATCATCGCGGCCGGCTCGGCGATCACCACCGAGATGCGCTACGCCGACGCCGCCGATCCGCACGCCGAGTTCACCGTGGTACTGCCGCGCCGGGAGGGCGTCGAATACGGCGTCGAGCACGCCGTGGTCGGCGGGCAGGACCGGTTTTTGATCCTGCACAACGACGGCGCGGTGAACTTCACCCTGGTCGAGGCGCCGGTCTCCGACCCGACCGCGCAGACCACGCTGATCGCCCCGCGCGACGACGTCCGCCTCGACGGGGTGGACGCGTTCGCGTCGCACCTGGTGGTCAGCTACCGCGCCGAAGCGCTGCCGCGCATGCAGCTGTGGCCGATCGAGGCCGACGGCTACGGCGCCGCCCGCGACATCACCTTCGACTCCGAACTGATGTCGGCGGGACTGGGCGCCAACCCGAACTGGGACGCCCCGCGGCTGCGCATCGGCGCCACCTCGTTCCTCACCCCGATGCGGGTCTATGACCTCGACCTGGCCAGTGGGGAACGCATCCTGCTCAAAGAGCAGCCGGTGCTCGGCGATTACCGCCGCGAGGACTACGTCGAGCGCCGCGACTGGGCCACCGCCGACGACGGCACCCGGGTGCCGCTGTCGGTGATCCACCGCCGCGACCTCGAATTCCCCGCCCCGGCAGTGCTCTACGGCTACGGGGCCTACGAGTCCTGTCAGGACCCGCAGTTCTCGATCGCGCGACTGTCGCTACTGGATCGCGGCGTGGTGTTCGTCATCGCCCACATCCGCGGCGGCGGCGAGATGGGCCGGCTGTGGTACGAGAACGGCAAGCTGCTGGACAAGAAGAACACCTTCACCGACTTCGTCGCCGCCGCACAGCATCTCGTCGACAGCGACGTCACCCGCCCGGAGCGGCTGGCCGCCTACGGCGGCAGCGCGGGCGGTCTGCTGATGGGCGCGGTGGCCAACCTCGCCCCGCAACTGTTCGCCGGCATCCTGGCGGTGGTGCCGTTCGTGGACGCGCTGACCACGATCCTGGACCCGTCGCTGCCGCTGACGGTCACCGAGTGGGACGAGTGGGGCAACCCGCTGGAGGACCCGGACGTCTACGCCTACATGAAGTCCTACTCGCCGTATGAGAACGTCACCGCCCAGCCGTATCCGGCGATCCTGGCGATGACGTCGCTGCACGACACCCGGGTGTACTACGTCGAGCCGGCGAAATGGGTGGCCGCGCTGCGGCAGGCCAACGCCGACGGCCGGCCCGTGCTGCTGAAGACCCAGATGAGTGCGGGGCACGGCGGGGTGTCCGGGCGCTACGAACGCTGGAACGAGACCGCGTTCCAGTTCGCCTGGCTGCTCGACGTCGTCGGGGCGGGCTGAGCACGGCTCGCTCGTGCGCCGGCGGGTCCGCGTCGCACCCGCATCGAGTGAAGCTGTAGGGCGAAAAAACGCACCGCTTCCCACCGTGGTGGTGCACTCGCGCACGGTAACGTCAGCGCCATGACCGCGCTCACCGACATCCCGCTGACCACCCTCGACGGCCGACCCACCTCGCTGGCCGACTACCGCGACCGGGCGGTGCTGGTGGTCAACGTCGCCTCCAAATGCGGGCTGACCCCGCAGTACACAGCCCTGCAGCAACTCGCCGAGGACTACGCCGACCGCGGGCTCACCGTGATCGGTGTGCCGTGCAACCAGTTCATGGGCCAGGAGCCCGGCAGCCCGGCGGAGATCGCCGAGTTCTGCTCGACCACCTACGGGGTGAGCTTTCCGCTGCTGGCCAAGACCGACGTCAACGGCGCCGACCGCCACCCGCTGTACACCCGGCTCACCGAGACCGCCGACGCCGACGGGCAGGCCGGCGACGTGCAGTGGAACTTCGAGAAGTTCCTGATCGCCCCCGGCGGGGAGGTGGTCAACCGGTTCCGGCCGACCACCGCCCCGGACGCCGCCGAGGTGACCGAGGCCATCGAGGCAGTCCTTCCCGGCTGATGATGCTGTCGCGGCTCCGGCTGACCAACGTGCACGCCGCGTCGGTCGGCTACCGCTTTCGCGAGAGCCTGTTCCTGCTGCCGGTGCTGGTGGTGGTCGCCGGGATGGGGCTGGCGGTGATCACCCACGCCGTCGACAAAGCGCTGGCGGACCGCGACAGCGTGCCGTTCACGCTGCCGATGGACAGCAACGTCGCCACCACGCTGCTGGCCACCATCGCGGGCGCGACGATCACCACCGCCGGGGTGATCTTCTCGCTCACCATCGTCAGCCTGCAGCTGGCCAGTTCGCAGCTGTCCCCGCGGGTGATGCGCTGGTTCATCCGCGACCGCCTCAGCCAACTGGTGATCGGGCTGCTGGTGGCTACCTTCGTCTACTGCGTGCTCACCCTGCCGACCCTGACCGGGGAGAGCGCGGTACCCGCCCCGCCGATCTCGGTGACGGTGGCCGTCGCGCTCACCATCGTCACCATCATCGTGATCATCGCGCACCTGGATCACCTGGCGCACCGCCTCGAGGTTGGGCAGGTGGTTCGCGAGATCGCCGCCGAGGGCTCGACGGTGATCGACGCCGTCGCCGCCGCCACCGCCCGGGAGCAGCCCGCCACCGACTGCACCATGCGTGCCCCCGACGACGCGCAGCGCATCACGTCCCCGCTCAACGGCTGGATCAGCCGCATCGACGTCGCCCGGTTGTTCGCGGTGCTGCCGGCCGGGGCGACCATCCGGCTGGAGACCCGGGTGGGCGCCTACATCCATCGCGGGCAGCCGCTGGCCACCGTCTGGCCGCCGCCGCCGCGTCCGAAGCGGCTGGAGCGGCAGGTGACCCGCGCGATTGCGGTCAGCGGCAGCCGGACCATGCAGGAGGACATCGACTTCGCCTTCCGTCAGCTCGTCGACATCGGGCTGCGCGCGCTGAGCTCGGCCATCAACGACCCCACCACCGCGGTGGAGGCCACGCTGCGGGTCGGCAGCTTGTTGCGCCACCTGCTGCTGGTGCCGCCGCCGCCGCGCGCGGTCGCCGGTGCCGACGGCCGGATCCTGCTGCGGCCCTGGGAACTCGACGCCGACGAGTACATCGCTCACGGCTTCGACCAGTTGCGCCAGGTCGCGCCGCGTCAGCCGCTGGTGGCCGCCACACTGCTGCGGGTGTTGCGGATGCTGATCTTCCACGTCGAACAGCACGACCGTCCCGAACACGTTCCCGCCCTGCGTGAACAGATCGATCTGTTGCTCGAGGGCCTCGACAAGGCCGACCTCACCCCGCACGACCTCAAACGGCTGCGCGCGGTGTCGATGAACGCCGCCGACCCGGCCGACCACACCTACCGCGGCATGGCCCCCTGAACATCGCCGGGTCGCCTGGGCTTCACCGGCCGGACACCTGAGTCGGGCAGGCTGGGGCCGTGACTGGAGAACTGATCGTTTCGGTATCGCGCATCGGTGCGCAGACCCGCGACGACGTCGCACGCTTCTGCGCCGAACTGGACGCCCGCAACATCCCGACCTCGCTGCTGGTGGCGCCGCGGCTGAAAAACGGCTACCGGCTGGAGAACGACCCGCACACCGTGACCTGGCTCACCGAGCGCCGCGCCGGCGGGGACGCGGTAGTGCTGCACGGCTACGACGAGGCCGCCACCCGCGGCCGGCGCGCGGAGTTCGCGCTGCTGCCCGCTCACGAGGCCAACCTGCGGCTGATCGGCGCCGACAGGGTCTTAGAGCACGTGGGCCTGCGCACCCGGCTGTTCGCCGCGCCGGGCTGGGTGGTCTCACCCGGCGCGCTGCAGGTGCTGCCCCGCAACGGGTTCCGGCTGGTCGCCGGGCTGCACGGCGTCACCGACCTGGTGACCGGCCGGGTCGCGTCGGCCCGGGTGCTCGGCATCGGGGAGGGCTTCCTCACCGAGCCGTGGTGGTGCCGGATGCTGGTGCGCGCCGCCGACCGCACCGCAAGCCGCGGCGGCACCGTGCGGCTGACTGTGGCCGCCACCCAGCTGGACAAGCCCGCCCCGTTCCAGGCGATGCTCGACGCCGTCGACGTCGCCCTGGCCCACGGCGCGGTCCCGGCTGTCTACCGCTGGCAGCGCGCGAGCACGGTGCCCGAGGTCGCCTGACCCCCGCGCGTCGCCTAACGGGCCGCCTAGCCCCGAGGTCGCCTGACCCCGCGAGTGAAGAACGTGGGCGGCCGAACGCGCCGGATTCCTCCCTCACGGTTCACTCGCCGACGAATCGGCGCGCGCAGAACCCGGCGCGGGGCAGCCGGCAGCGACTAGGCTTCGACGCCATGGATGCTGACGCCATCATCGTCGGAGCGGGGCTGGCCGGGCTGGTGGCCGCCTGCGAACTGGTCGAGCGCGGCCGGCGGGTGCTCATCGTCGACCAGGAGAACGCCGCCAACCTCGGCGGGCAGGCCTACTGGTCGTTCGGCGGGCTGTTCTTCGTCGACAGCCCCGAGCAGCGCCGCCTCGGCGTGCGCGACAGCCACGAGCTGGCGCTGCAGGACTGGCTGGGCACCGCCGGCTTCGACCGGCCGGAGGACCACTGGCCGCGCCAGTGGGCGCACGCCTACGTCGACTTCGCCGCCGGGGAGAAGCGCAGCTGGCTGCGGCAGCGCGGACTGAAGATCTTCCCGGTGGTCGGCTGGGCCGAACGCGGCGGTTACGGCGCGCGGGGGCCCGGCAACTCGGTGCCGCGCTTCCACATCACCTGGGGCACCGGCCCCGGGTTGGTGGAGATCTTCGCCAACCGGCTGCTGGACCACCCGCGGGTGCGGTTCGCCTACCGGCACCGGGTGGACGACCTGATCGTCGAGCAGGGCGCGGTGACCGGGGTGCGCGGCGCGGTGTTGGAGCCGTCGTCGCTGCCACGCGGGGTGGAATCGTCGCGAACCACGGTGGGTGACTTCGAGTTCCGTGCTCCCGCGGTGCTGGTGACCAGCGGTGGGATCGGGGCGAACCTGGACCTGGTGCGCAAGAACTGGCCGTCGCGCATGGGGCGGGTGCCCGAGCAGCTGCTCGCCGGGGTGCCCGCGCACGTCGACGGCCGGATGATCGGCATCACCGAGGCCGCCGGCGGTCGGGTGATCAACCGGGACCGCATGTGGCACTACACCGAAGGCATCACCAACTACGACCCGGTCTGGCCCGACCACGGCATCCGGATCATCCCGGGACCGTCGTCGCTGTGGCTCGACGCGGCGGGCAAACGCCTGCCCGGCCCGCTGTATCCCGGCTTCGACACCCTCGGCACGCTGGAGTACATCGCCGGCTCGGGCTACGACTACACCTGGTTCGTGCTCAACGCCAAGATCATCGAGAAGGAATTCGCGCTCTCCGGCCAGGAGCAGAATCCGGACCTGACCCATCGCAGCCTGCGGCAGTTGCTGTCCTCGCGGGCCAAATCCGGTCCGCCGCCGCCGGTGCAGGCCTTCGTCGACCGCGGCGTGGACTTCGTGCACGCCGACTCGCTGCGCGATCTGGTGGCGGCGATGAACGCGCTGCCCGACGTGCTGCCGCTGGACTATGCCACCGTGGAGGCCGAGGTCACCGCCCGCGACCGTGAGGTGGCCAACAAGTTCAGCAAGGACGGCCAGATCACCGCGATCCACGGTGCGCGCGCCTACCTGGGCGACCGGCTGAGCCGGGTGGTGGCGCCGCACCGGCTCACCGACCCCAAGGCCGGCCCGCTGATCGCGGTCAAGCTGCACATCCTGACCCGGAAGACGTTGGGCGGCTTGGAGACCGACCTGGACTCGCGGGTGCTCACCGCCGACGGCACGCCGCTGGCCGGGCTGTACGCGGCCGGGGAGGTCGCCGGGTTCGGTGGCGGCGGGGTGCACGGCTACCGCGCGCTGGAAGGCACCTTCCTGGGCGGCTGCATCTTCTCCGGGCGCGCCGCGGGGCGTGCCGCCGCGCGCGACACCGCCTAGCGGCGGGCGCGGGGCCGCGGCTGTCGACCCCGCCCCATGCCCAACGTGAAGCTGGTTTCACGCTCGCGTGCGAACGTGAACGCACCTTCACGTTCGGCGGTAGGGGGGCAATGGGGGGCGGGCAGCCCAACTCACCTGGTGCCCAACGTGAAGCCAGGTTCACGCTGGGGCTCGAACGTGAACATAACTTCACGCTGGGCGACAGGGCGGTGGGCGACAGGGCGGTGGCCGGCAGGGCGCTGGGCGGCAGGGCGCTGCGGCAGCGCGAAGCCGACCCGCTCAGAACGAGACCGCAGACTCCTCGGGCAGCACCTGAAAGTCGGTGTCGCACATCTCGGCAAGCTGCGAGTGGTAGATGCCGCGGGCGTCGGGGGCGATGATGCCCTGATGGATCGGCACGGCCTGGGCCGGGGCCACCGCCCGCAGGTAGTCGACGGCCTCGGCGATCTTCATCCACGGCGCCGCCGCCGGGGTCGCCAGCACCGCCACCGGCTCGTCGGGTACGAACAGCGCATCCCCGGGGTGCATGAACGCCGCCCGCTTGGCGCCGTCGTCGACCAGATACGAAATGTTGTCCACCACCGGGATTTCCGGGTGGATCACCGCATGCTTGCCGCCGACCCCGCGCACCGTGAGCTCGCCGATCGTCAATCGGTCACCGACCTGCACCGCCTGCCACGGCTCACCGAGCTGCGCGGCGGTCTGCGGGTCGGCGTACAGCGCCGCACCGGGATTGGCGTCGATCAGCGCGGGCAGCCGTGCGGTGTCGGCGTGGTCGGGGTGCTGGTGGGTGACCAGGATCGCCGACAATCCGGTGATGCCCTCGAAGCCGTGGGAGAACGTGCCGGGGTCGAACAACACGGTGGTGTGGCCGAAGTCGGCCAGCAGGCAGGAATGTCCGAAATGCGTCAGTTGCATACCTTCGATTGTGCGACGATTGGCCGCGGAGGGGGTGAGGTTCGGTGCGACGTGTCCTTACCGCGGTCCTGCTGGCTGCCGCGCTGCCGCTGACCCCGACCGCCCACGCCGACCCGCAGACCTGCCCGGCGGTCTGCGACCGCATCCCCGACACCGCCTGGATCGCCGCCCGCGCCATCCCGCTCAACACCGTCTACCGCTGGCCGCGGCTGGCCGACATCGCCCAGACCGGTGCACCGCGGTGGCGCTTTGAGGAGCTCTGCGCCACCGCGCCCCCGCCGGATGACCCGCGTGGCTACGCGGTCACCGGGCAGGCCACCGTCGTCAACCCGGACGGGCAGTGGTCGCTGCAGGCGCAGATCCTGCACTGGCGCGGCGAGACCTGGCGCGGCGGACAGCTGGCCGCCCAGACCTACCGCGCCGCCGTCGACACCGTGCTGTCCTGCCAGCGCACCAGCCCGGCGCAGTCCCCGTCGCTGACCGTCGAGGACGGCCAGCGGATGGCCGCGGTCATCTCCGGGCCGGTGCTCGCGCACGTCTACCTGGTGTCGCATCCGGCGAGCAGCACCGTGACCGCGCTCACCCTGTGGTCGTCGGCCCCGCCCGCGGTGGCCTGGCCGATCCTCGACGACACCCGGGTGCTCGATGCGCTGGCCGAACCGCTGTGTGCGGCCTATCTGGGTTCGTGCGGATAGAGTTGGCGCGGAACCAGAAGACCAACAGCGAGGAGCGGCAGTGGCCCGGGTGGTCGTGCACGTAATGCCCAAGGAGGAGATCCTGGACCCGCAGGGCCAGGCCATCGTCGGGGCGCTGGGCCGGCTCGGCCACACCGGGGTCTCCGGGGTGCGGCAGGGCAAACGCTTCGAACTCGAAGTCGACGACACCATCGGCGACGACGAACTCGCCGAGATCGCCGAGTCGCTGCTGGCCAACACCGTGATCGAGGACTGGTCGATCAGCCGGGAGCCGCAGTGACCGCCCGGGTGGGGGTGATCACCTTCCCAGGCTCGCTCGACGACGTCGACGCCGCCCGCGCGGCGCGACTGGTCGGCGCCGAACCGGTGGCGCTGTGGCACGCCGACGCCGACCTCAAGGGCGTCGACGCGGTGGTGGTCCCCGGCGGCTTCTCCTACGGCGACTACCTGCGCGCCGGCGCGATCGCCCGGTTCGCCCCGGTGATGACCGAGCTGGTCAGCGCCGCCGAGCGGGGTCTGCCGGTGTTGGGCATCTGCAACGGCTTCCAGATCCTCTGCGAGGCGGGCCTGCTGCCCGGCGCCCTCACCCGCAACGCCGGGCTGCACTTCGTCTGCCGCGACGTGTGGTTGCGGGTCACCTCGACGCGCACCGCCTGGACGACGCGGTTCGAGCCCGACGCCGACCTGCTGGTCCCGCTGAAATCCGGCGAGGGCCGCTACGTCGCCCCCGACGCCGTGCTCGATGAGCTCGAGGGGGAGGGCCGGGTGGTGTTCCGCTATCTGGACAACCCCAACGGCTCCCAGCGCGACATCGCCGGCATCGCCTCGCCGAACGGCCGGGTGGTCGGGCTGATGCCGCACCCCGAGCACGCCATCGAGGCGCTCACCGGCCCGTCCGACGACGGCCTGGGCCTGTTCTACTCCGCGCTGGACGCGGTGTTGACCGCCTGAGCTCGGACCGCCTGAGCGTTGACCGCCTGAGCCCGGGACCCCTGACGATCAGGCCGTCTGCAGGCAGACGGACGCCTCGTCGGTGTAGCTGAGGAACGTCAGCGTCTCCTGCAGGTACAGCTGCACGGTGTCGGCGTCGTGGCCCAGGTAGCCGATCGACACGTCGGTGCCCAGCTGCAGGTCGAAGTCGCCGCCGCGGGTGGTCACCACGAACGCCCCGTCGATGGCCGGCGCCCAGATGATGTCGCCCTCACCGACCAGCCGGCGGATGTGCTCGCGGATCGGGTAGCCGTGCTGGGTGGTCTCACTGACCTGGGTGTAGATATCGGCCGACAGCAGCACCGAGTACGGCCCGTCCACACCGGCCAGCCGCAGCTCGGAGAGCGCCTGGCTGATCACGTCGGGGATCTCGCGGGCGTCGGCGGGCAGGGTCAGCGCCGGGTTGGAGCTGGTGGCGCGGATTCCCTCGATCGAGGCGGCCGGGTAGCCCTCGAAGATCGCCCGGTCCTCGGCGAACGCCAGTTTCTTGGCGGCGTCCTTGACCGGGTCGAAGTCGGCGTCGTTGGAGCCGCGCTCCACGTCGTCGATCTCCGCGCGGGACAGGGTGAACGGCACCCGCAGCCGCACCAGCGGCTTGCTGTCCCGCAGCTGGGCGATCACCCCGTCGCCGGGGGCGTCGACGGCGGTCAGCCGGCCGGTGCCGATCGCGGCGGCCTCCGGGCCGCCGGCGTCGGACACGTCGACAACCCGCCGCCCGGCGATGTGGCGCTTGAACGTGCGGGACGCCTCCTCCTCGATCTCCGCCCACGCGGCGTCGGTGACGGGGGCGAGCTCACGGTAGAGGTTGTTCATTGCGGGTGTCCTTTCAGGCTGCCGATGGTCAACGTGCCGGGTGGGCCGGCCGGTGCCGGGTCCGCGGATGCTGCCGGGGTACCCGGCAGCGGCGGGGGATCATCCAGAAAATCCAGGGTGGGGGTGAAGAACAACCCGCCGGTCAGCGCGGTGGAGAAATCCAGGATCCGGTCGGTGTTGCCGGGCGGGTCGCCGAGGAACATGTTGCGCAGCATCCGCTCGGTGGTCTCCGGGCTGCGCGAGTACCCGATGAAATAGGTGCCGTGCTCGCCGGCGCCGACCTTGCCGAACGGCATGTTGGCGCGCACGATGTCGAGCTCGTTGCCGTCCTCGTCCTCCACCACGTTGAGCGCGATGTGGGAGTCGGCGGGCTTGTCGTCGTCGTCGAACTCGATGTCCTCGAGCTTGGTGCGCCCGATCACCCGTTCCTGCTCGGTGGTGGGCAGCGCGTCCCAGGCCGACATGTCGTGGACGTACTTCTGCACGTGCACGTAGCTCGACCCGGCGAAGTGCGGGTCCTCGGCCCCGACACTGACCGCCGCTACCCCCTCGTCGCCGACCGGGTTCTCGGTGCCGTCGACGAAGCCGAGCAGGTCGCGGTTGTCGAAGAACCGGAAGCCGTGCACCTCGTCGACGACGGTGACCGCGTCGCCGAGCGCGTTGAGGATCCGCTTGGCCAGGTCGTAGCAGACGTCCATCGACTCGGCGCGGATGTGGAACAGCAGGTCACCCGGGGTCGACGGGGCGGCGTGGCGCGGACCCTGCAGCGCCTCGAACGGGTGCAGTTCGGCCGGGCGCGGCCCGCTGAACAACCGGTCGAAGGCCGCCGAGCCGATCGAGGTGACCAGCGACAGGCCCTTGCTCGGGTCGCGGAAGTTGATCGCGGTGGTCAGCCCCGCGAAGCCGGGCAGCGCGGCGTGCACGGTCGGCTCGCCGCCGTCGTCGATGGTGGCGACTAGAAAGATGGCGGCACAGGTCAGCGGACGCACGACGGGTTGGGAACGCACGGGTGCCACGTCCTCGACCCTAACGCGCCGCGGCGGCGCGGATGGGAAAGACTGGAGCCATGACGGCCACAGCTACGGGGTTATGCCAGTTCATCGACGCCTCACCGTCACCGTTCCACGTCTGCGCCACCGTCGCCGAGCGGCTGCGCGCGGCCGGCTACACGGAGGTCGCCGAGGCCGACCGGTGGCCGGCGAGCGGGCGGCTGTTTACCCGCCGCTCCGGCTCGATCGTGGCCTGGCACGCCGGCGAGCGGCCCGCCCGCGGGTTCCGGATCGTCGGCGCCCACACCGACAGCCCCAACCTGCGGGTCAAACAGCACCCGGACCGGCAGGTCGCCGGCTGGTCGCTGGTGGCGCTGCAGCCCTACGGCGGGGTGTGGCTGAACTCCTGGCTGGACCGCGACCTGGGTATCAGCGGCCGGCTGTCGGTGCGCGCCGGTTCGGCGATCACCGATGTCCTGGTCCGGGTAGACGAGCCGATCCTGCGGGTACCGCAGCTGGCCATCCACCTCGCCGAGGACCGCAAGGCGCTGGCCCTGGACCCGCAGCGCCACCTCAACGCCGTCTGGGCCGCCGGGGAGGCCACCCCGTTCCTGGCCTACGTCGCCGAGCGCGCCGGGCTGCGCGCCGCCGACGTGCTGGGCTTCGACCTGATGACCCACGACCTGGCGCCTTCGGCACTGACCGGGGTCGACGAGGCGTTCGTCAGCGCACCCCGGCTGGATAACCAGGCCAGCTGCTATGCCGGGCTGGCGGCGCTGCTGGGAGCCGAACCCGGCGAGCAGACCCCGGTGCTGGCGCTGTTCGACCACGAGGAGGTCGGCTCGACCTCCGATCACGGCGCCGGCTCGGAGCTGCTGCTGACCACCCTGGAGCGCATCGTGGCCGCCGCCGGCGGGGACCGGCAGGACTTCCTGGCCGCGCGGCCCGGCTCGCTGCTGGCCTCGGCGGACATGGCGCACGCCACCCACCCCAACTACCCGGAGCGCCATGAGCCGGGGCACCAGATCGCGATCAACGCCGGGCCGGTGCTCAAGGTGCACCCCAACCTGCGCTACGCCACCGACGGGCGCACCGCGGCGGCGTTCGCGCTGGCCTGCGACCAGGCCGGGGTGGCGTTGCAGCGCTACGAGCACCGCGCCGACCTGCCCTGCGGGTCGACGATCGGGCCGATGACGGCCGCCCGCACCGGCATCCCCACCGTCGACGTCGGCGCGCCGCAGCTGGCGATGCACTCGGCGCGGGAGTTCATGGGCGCGGCCGACGTCGGCGCCTACGCCGCCGCGCTGGGTGCGTTCCTGACCCCGGCGTGACCGCCGGCGCCCACTAAGCTGTTGTCGTGACGCCCGCGCCCTCCGAACACCTCGACACCGTCGACCACGCCGCCGCCACTCCCGACCAGCCCCAGCCGTTCGCCGAGCTCGGGCTCAAGGACGACGAGTACGACCGCATCCGCGAGATCCTCGGCCGCCGTCCCACCGACGCCGAACTGGCCATGTACTCGGTGATGTGGAGCGAGCACTGCTCCTACAAGTCCTCCAAGGTGCACCTGCGCTACTTCGGCGAGACCACCACCGAGCAGATGCGCGAAGCCATGCTCGCCGGCATCGGCGAGAACGCCGGGGTGGTCGACATCGGCGACGGCTGGGCGGTCACCTTCAAGGTCGAATCCCACAACCACCCCTCCTACGTCGAGCCCTACCAGGGCGCGGCCACCGGGGTCGGCGGGATCGTGCGCGACATCATGGCGATGGGCGCGCGCCCGGTCGCGGTGATGGACCAGCTGCGCTTCGGCGCCGCCGACGCCCCCGACACCCGCCGGGTGGTCGACGGGGTGGTGCGCGGCATCGGCGGCTACGGCAACTCCCTGGGCCTGCCCAACATCGGCGGCGAGACCGTCTTCGACGCCAGCTACGCCGGAAACCCGCTGGTCAACGCGCTGTGCGTGGGCGTGCTGAAAAAAGAAGACCTGCACCTGGCGTTCGCCTCGGGCACCGGCAACAAGATCATCCTGTTCGGCGCGCGCACCGGCCTCGACGGCATCGGCGGGGTGTCGGTGCTGGCTTCCGACACCTTCGCCGGCGACGAAGCCGGCGCCGGGCGCAAGAAACTGCCCGCCGTGCAGGTCGGCGACCCGTTCACCGAGAAGGTGCTCATCGAGTGCTGCCTGGAGCTCTACGCCGCCGACCTGGTGGTCGGCATCCAGGACCTCGGCGGCGCCGGACTGTCCTGCGCCACCTCCGAGCTGGCCTCCGCCGGCGACGGCGGCATGGCCATCGAGCTGGAGAAGGTACCGCTGCGCGCCGAGGGCATGACCCCCGCCGAGGTGCTCTCCAGCGAATCGCAGGAACGCATGTGCGCGGTGGTCGCCCCGGAGAACGTCGAGAAGTTCCTGGCCGTCTGCGCCAAGTGGGACGTGCTGGCCACCGTCATCGGCGAGGTCACCGACGGCGACCGGCTGCACATCACCTGGCACGGCGAGACCGTCGTCGACGTGCCGCCGCGCACCGTCGCCCACGAGGGCCCGGTCTACCAGCGCCCGCTGGCCCGCCCGGAGACCCAGGATGCGCTCAACGCCGACACCACCGCCGGGCTGCCCCGCCCGACCACCGGCACCCAGCTGCGCGAAACCCTGCTCGCGCTGATCGGCAGCCCGCACCTGTGCAGCCGGGCGTTCATCACCGAGCAGTACGACCGCTACGTGCGCGGCAACACCGTGCTCGCCGAGCACGCCGACGGCGGGATGCTGCGCATCGACGAGACCACCGGCCGTGGCATCGCGATCTCCACCGACGCCTCGGGCCGCTACACCCAACTCGACCCCTACACCGGCGCGCAGCTCGCCCTGGCCGAGGCCTACCGCAACGTCGCGGTCACCGGCGCCACTCCGATCGCGGTCACCAACTGCCTCAACTTCGGCTCCCCGGAGGACCCCGGCGTGATGTGGCAGTTCGCCCAGGCGGTCCGAGGGCTGGCGGACGGCTGTGCGGCCCTGGGCATTCCGGTCACCGGCGGCAACGTCAGCTTCTACAACCAGACCGGGGCCACCCCGATCCTGCCCACCCCGGTGGTCGGGGTGCTCGGCGTCATCGACGACGTGGCCCGGCGCATCCCCACCGCGTTCGGCACCGAACCCGGCGAGACCCTGATGCTGCTGGGCGACACCCGCGACGAGTTCGACGGCTCCATCTGGGCGCAGGTGGTCGCCGACCACCTCGGCGGGCTGCCCCCGACGGTGGACCTGGAGCGGGAGAAACTGCTCGCCGACGTGCTCACCGCCGCCTCCCGCGACGGGCTGCTGTCGGCCGCCCACGACCTGTCCGAAGGCGGGTTGGCCCAGGCGGTGGTGGAGTCGGCGCTGGCCGGGGAGACCGGCTGTCGCATCGTGTTGCCCGAGGGCGTCGACCCGTTCGTCTACCTGTTCTCCGAGTCGTCCGGGCGGGTGCTGGTCGCGGTGCCGCGCACCGAGGAGAGCCGCTTCACCGCGATGTGCGAGGCCCGCGGGCTGCCCGCCACCCGCATCGGCGTGGTCGACCAGGGCTCCGACAGTGTCGAGGTGCAGCGCCAGTTCAGCGTGTCGCTCGCCGAGTTGCGCACCACCTCCGAGAGCGTGCTGCCCGAACTCTTCGGATGACCGGGCCCGATGAGCGCACCGGCTGACCAGCAGACCACCGGTTTCGCGCGCCCGGTGCTGGGCTGGGCGTGGGGGCTGCTGCGGCTGGACTTCGTCGGGGTGGCGTTCGGGGCGCTGCTGTTCTGCCTGTCGCTGACTCCGTCGCTGCTGCCGCGGGACTGGCTGTTCCAGGGCCTCATCGGCGGCATCAACGCGGTCATCGGCTACGCGCTCGGGGTGGCGATCGGCGCGACCGTGCACCGGCTGGCGCTGCGCAACGCGACCTGGTGGCCGCCCCCGCCGCCGGTGCTGCGCGCGCTGAAGGCCACGGTGGCGATCGCCGCGCCGATCGCCTGTGTGGGGATGCTGGTGCCGGCCGCGTCCTGGCAGCGGCAGGTGTCGGCGCTGATGGAACTGCCCGGCCCGAGCACCGCAAGCTACCTGCGCACCCTGTTGGTGGCCGCCGCCTTCGCGGCCGCCGCGATCGCCGCGGCACGCATGGTCATCGACGCCATCAAAGCGTTGTCGCGCATACTGATCCGGCGGCTGCGGCTGCACAGTGAGGTGGCGCTGTTCATCGGCACCGCGATCGTGGTGGTGCTGGCGGTCACGCTGATCAACGGGGTGCTGGTGCGCGGCTTCTTCCTCGGCGCCAACACGGTTTTCGAGCCGCGCAACAACGCCACCGACCCCGGCGTGAGCCAACCGACGGCCCCGCAGCGCTCCGGCAGCCCCGCCTCGCTGGTGTCCTGGGAGGGCCTGGGCCGGCAGGGCCGCAACTTCGTCGCCGGCGGCCCCGGCGCCGACGAACTGACCGCGCTCACCGGCCGGCCGGCCAAGGAGCCGATCCGGGTCTACGCCGGGCTGCACAGTGCCGACGACGCCGACGAACGGATGGCGTTGCTGGTCAAGGAACTTCAGCGCACCCGCGCCGCGGAACGCGAAGTGCTGGTCATCGTGCCGACCACCGGAACCGGCTGGATCAACCCGGTCGCCGCGGACTCGCTGGAGATGATGTATGGCGGCGATACCGCGATCGTCGGCGTGCAGTATTCCTATCTGCCCAGCTGGATCTCGTTCCTCGGCGACGAGGAGAAGTCCCTGGCCGCCGGGCGTCGGCTCATCGACACCGTGCAGGGCTGGTGGCAGGACCTGCCGATGGCGCACCGGCCCAAACTCGCCCTCTACGGCGAAAGCCTCGGCTCGCTGGCCGGGCAGGGCGCCTTCGACTGGCTGCCCGACATCGCCGAACGCGGTTTCGACGCGGTGCTGTGGGTGGGCCCGCCCAACGCCAGCCGGCTGTGGGGCGAGCTGGAGGAGCGTCGTGACCCGGGCACCCCGGCGGTGCAACCCCGTTACGACAACGGCCGCACCGTGCGGTTCTCCCAGGCCACCGACCCGGCGGCCATCGCCGCGGTCGCCGCCCCGCCCTGGGAGGGACCGCGGGTGCTGTATCTGCAGCACGCCTCCGACCCGGTGGTGTGGTGGTCACCGGATCTGCTGTTCTCCCAACCGGATTGGCTGACCGAGGCGCCCGGAGCGGACCGCAGCGCCTCGATGCGCTGGTACCCGATCGTCACGTTCTGGCAGGTCGCCTTCGACATCACCAACGGGGAGGCCGTCCCGGAACGCCACGGCCACAACTACGGCGACACCATCCTCGACGGCTGGGCGGCGGTGCTGCCGCCGGACGGCTGGACTGGCGCCGACACCGAGAGAATCCGCGCGAAGCTGCGCGCCGAACCCGACACGGTGCCATGACTCGGGCGCGGATGCGGGCGCTGCTACTCGGCGCGGGACTGATCGGCTGGAGCTTCGCGACCGCCGCGATCCCGACGCGCTGGCGCACCCCGGTGCAGGCGCTGCTGGGTACCGCGCTGGCCGCCGCCTTCCGCGCCCCGCTCGGACTGCACCCGGCCCGGCTGGGCGCCGGGCTGCGGCTGGGACTGCCGCTGGCCGGCACCGTGGCCGCCGGGGCGGCCGCGGCCACCGCGGTGCCGCCGGTGCGCGCCGCGATGGCGGTGCGGGCGTTGCCGCCGCCGGCGGCCTGGCTGCTGTGGCGCATCCCGCTGGGCACGGTGTGGGCCGAGGAGGCGGCGTTCCGCGGGGCGCTGGCCACCGCCGCCGAACACGGCTTCGGACCCACCGGCGGGCGGGTGCTGCAAAGCGCGACGTTCGGGCTGTTCCACATCGCCGACGCCCGGTCGGCCGGCACCCCGGTGCTGCCCACCGTGGCCGTCACCGCCGCCGCGGGCTGGCTGTTCGACGCGTTGGCCCGACGCTCGGGCAGCCTGGCGGCTCCGCTGCTGGCCCACCTGGCGATCAACCAGTCCGGGGCGCTGGCCGCCCTGGCCGTCCAGCGGGTCGGGCGCTGACATGGCGGCCCGCGGCAGCCCGGATCCGGCGCAGACCCGCGCCGCGGTGCAGGCGCTGGCCGACTGGCTGCGCGACGAGACCGCCCCGCTGCCGGCGCGCACCGAACTGGCCGCTGCGGTGCGGCTGACCGCCCGCACCCTGGCGGCCGTCGTCCCGGGCCGGTCGGTGGAGGTGCGCATCCCGCCGTTCGTGGCCGTGCAGTGCATCGCCGGGCCGCGCCACACCCGCGGCACCCCGCCCAACGTGGTGGAGACCGACCCGCGCACCTGGCTGCTGCTGGCCTGCGGGCAGCTCACCCTCGAGCAGGCCGTCGCAGACGGTGTGATGCAACTCTCGGGCATTCGCGCAGGTGAGATCGGGTCCGCGCTGCCGTTGATGCGACTGGACCGGTCAGCCGGTTAGACTGCGACCGTCACCAACCCCGCGCCAGGGAGCCGCCTCGATTGTGACCACGCAGCAGCCGCTCGACGCCGAGCAGCCGGAGAACCCGCCACGCGAGGAGTGCGGTGTATTCGGGGTTTGGGCACCGGGCGAAGAAGTCGCCAAGCTCACCTACTACGGCCTCTACGCGCTGCAGCACCGCGGCCAGGAGGCGGCCGGCATCGCCGTCGCCGACGGCGCGCAGATGCTGGTGTTCAAGGATCTCGGCCTGGTCAGCCAGGTGTTCGACGAGCAGACCCTGGTCGCGATGCCTGGCCATGTCGCGATCGGGCACTGCCGCTACTCCACCACCGGCTCCACGACCTGGGAGAACGCCCAGCCGGTGTTCCGCAACACCGCGGCGGGCACCGGGGTGGCGCTGGGTCACAACGGCAACCTGGTCAACACCACCGAGCTGCTCAGCCGGGCGCGGAAGGCCGGGCTGATCCAGAGCCAGGGGCTGGAGGCCGCCACCACCGACTCCGACATCCTCGGGGCGCTGCTGGCGCACGGCTCGGCCGACACCAGCCTGGAGCAGGCCGCGCTGGACCTGCTGCCCACGGTGCGCGGCGCGTTCTGCCTGACCTTCATGGACGAGGACACTCTCTACGCCGCCCGCGACCCGCACGGGGTGCGGCCGCTGTCGCTGGGCCGGCTGGACCGCGGCTGGGTGGTCGCCTCGGAGACCGCGGCGCTGGACATCGTCGGCGCCTCCTTCGTGCGCGACATCGAACCCGGTGAGCTGCTGGCCATCGACGCCGACGGGGTGCGCTCCTCCCGGTTCGCCGAGCCCACCCCGAAGGCCTGTGCCTTCGAGTACGTCTACCTGGCCCGCCCCGACTCCACCATCGGCGGCCGGTCGGTGCACGCCACCCGGGTGGAGATCGGCCGCCGGCTGGCCCGCGAGGCCCCCGCCGACGCGGACCTGGTGATCGGGGTGCCCGAATCTGGCACCCCCGCCGCGGTCGGCTACGCCCAGGAATCCGGGATCCCGTTCGGGCAGGGGCTGATGAAGAACGCCTACGTCGGGCGCACCTTCATCCAGCCCTCGCAGACCATCCGCCAGCTGGGTATCCGGCTCAAACTCAACCCGCTCAAGCACGTCATCCGCGGCCGGCGGCTCATCGTCGTCGACGACTCGATCGTGCGCGGCAACACCCAGCGCGCGCTGGTGCGGATGCTGCGCGAGGCCGGGGCGCTGGAGGTGCACGTGCGCATCGCCGCGCCGCCGGTGAAATGGCCGTGCTTCTACGGCATCGACTTCGCCTCCCCGGCGGAGCTGATCGCCAACGCCGTCGACGACGAGGCGGAGATGGTCGAGGCGGTGCGCCGCGCGATCGGCGCCGACAGCCTCGGCTACGTCTCGAAGGAGGGCATGATCGCGGCCACCGAGCAGCCCGCCTCCCGGCTCTGCGCGGCCTGCTTCGACGGCAACTACCCGATCCCGCTGCCCGGCGACACCGCACTGGGCAAAAACGTCGTCGAACAGATGCTGGCCACCACCGCCCGCGACGCGGGCAGCCCAACCGCGGAGAACGTCGCCGCGCCGCAACGCCCGTAGAGCGACCGCAGGCCCGCCCCGGGCGGCTGCCCGGTAACCTCTAACCCGATGACGAAGCGCGCAGCAGCACCGCGTCCCGGTGACCAGGGCGTCACCTACGCGTCGGCCGGGGTGGACATCGAGGCCGGGGAACGTGCCGTCGACCTGTTCAAGCCCCTGGCCGCCAAAGCCACCCGACCCGAGGTGCGCGGCGGGCTCGGCGGGTTCGCCGGCCTGTTCTCGCTGCGCGGTGACTACCGCGAGCCGATCCTGGCCGCCTCCACCGACGGGGTCGGCACCAAACTGGCGATCGCCCAGGCCATGGACAAACACGACACCGTCGGGCTGGACCTGGTCGCCATGGTCGTCGACGACCTGGTGGTCTGCGGCGCCGAGCCGCTGTTCCTGCAGGACTACATCGCCGTCGGGCGGGTGGTGCCCGAACGGGTCAGCGCGATCGTCGCGGGCATCGCCGACGGCTGCGTGCAGGCCGGCTGCGCCCTGCTCGGCGGGGAGACCGCCGAACACCCCGGGGTGATGGACCCCGACGCCTACGACATCTCCGCCACCGGTGTCGGGGTGGTGGAGGCCGACGACGTGCTCGGCCCGGACCGGGTGCGCCCCGGCGACGTGTTGATCGCCATGGGCTCCTCGGGCCTGCACTCCAACGGCTACTCGCTGGCCCGCTCGGTGCTGCTGGAGATCGACCGGATGAACCTGGGCGGCCACGTCGAGGAGTTCGGCCGCACCCTCGGTGAGGAGCTGCTCGAGCCGACCCGCATCTACGCCAAGGACTGCCTGGCGCTGGCCGCCGAGACCCAGGTGCGCACCTTCTGCCACGTCACCGGCGGCGGGCTGGCCGGCAACCTCGACCGGGTCATCCCGCACGGGTTGCAGGCCGAACTGGATCGCGGCACCTGGGCGCCCGCGCCGGTGTTCGCGATGATCGCCCAGCGCGGCCGCATCGCCCGCGCCGAGATGGAGAAGACCTTCAACATGGGCGTCGGGATGGTGGCGGTCGTCGCTCCGGAGGACACCGACCGCGCCCTGGCCGTCCTGACCGCCCGGCACCTGGACAGTTGGGTGCTGGGAACGGTCAAAAAGGGTGGAAAAGAGGGACCGCGGGCCACGCTAGTGGGCCAGCACCCACGGTTCTGACTACCGGGCGCTCAGCGCCGCCAGTCGTCGTCCCCGAACCAGTCGTCGCCGTCGGGCTCCTTGCGACCCGCACCGGACAGCTCCCGCTGGAGTCGATCAAAGTCGGTCTGCGGAGAGCTGTACTTCAGTTCTCGTGCAACCTTCGTCTGCTTTGCCTTCGCCCGGCCGCGGCCCATCGGGGGACCCCCTCGCGCAATAACGGAGCGGCCCAACGTGCAGGCGGCTCCGATCTGTGTGTCTGTGTATTGTCCTGCCGACAGCTTACCGTGCCGTTCGGCCGAACGTGCCGATGGTCATCGGCCGCGCAGCCGCTCCACGGCTAGCCGACCCGCCCCGGGGGCGTCCGGCGGCGGCAGCGAATCGGCGTCGATCACCGCCGCGACCTGCTCCTCCGCGCCGGTCAGCAGCGGCGTTTCCGCCGGCAGGCCCCGCTTGAGCAGGGCCAACGCGATCGGGCCCAGTTCGGCGTGGTCGACGACCGTGCCCAGCCGGCCCACCGCCCGGCCGCCGGCGCGCACCGGGTTGCCGGTCTCGGGCCGGTCGGTGGCGCCGTCCAGGTGCAGCAGCGCCAGCATCCGCGGCGGTTTGCCCAGGTTGTGCACCCGCGCCACGGTCTCCTGACCGCGGTAGCAGCCCTTGTCCAGGTGCACCGCAGCGGTGCCGGGCCCGCCGATCCAGCCCACCTCGTGCGGGATGGTGCGCTCGTCGGTGTCGACCCCCAGCCGCGGGCGCACCGCCGCCACCCGGTGCGCCTCGTAGGCCCACACCCCGGCCGGGCGCAGCCCGGCGCCGTTGAGGCGTTGGCGCAGGTCGGCCAGTTGGCCGGTGGGCACCAGCACATCCAGTTCGATCGTGTCGCCGCCGGTGCCGGGCACCCGGCGGACGAACCCGCCGTCGGGCAGCGGCAGCGCGGCCTGCTCGTCGGGCAGCGCGTCGACACCGAGCGCGGCGGGCACCGCCGGGTCGGCCAGCCCGGGCCCGAGCAGTGACAGCACCGCCAACTCGGCGGGTTCGACGGCCACGTCGGCCCAGAACACCATCGAGCGCAGGTATGTGGTCAGCGGTTCGCCGCGCCAGGACTCGGTGTCGAGGTAGCTCACCCCGCCCAGCTCGGTCTGCAGCCAGTGATCTTGGACACGGCCCTGCCCGTCGAGGAAGAGGTTTTCGGTGCTGGCGCCGTCGGAGAGGTCGGCGACGTGCTGGGTGCACAGGGTGTGTAGCCAGCTGAGGCGTTCCGGGCCGGTGATGGTCAGCACAGCGCGGTGCGAGCGGTCGATGACCACCGCGGCGGTGGCCGCGGCGTGCTGCTCGCCCAGCGGGTCGCCGTAATGCCAGATCGCTCCGGCGTCGGGTCCGGTGTCGGGGGCGGGGACGGCGGTCATGCCTCCAACTGTACGAGCGTGCCAGTCCGGCTGGATAGGCTGCTGCGCTATGAGCAGCGAGCCCGCGGTGGTCGTCACGCTGGACGGCCGCACCCACCCGTTCGACGCGCCGTTGCTGCACGCCGACGACCTCGCCGCGCTGCGCGGCGACGGGGTCTTCGAGACGCTGCTGGTCCGCGCCGGTCGCGCCTGCCTGGTCGACGCGCACCTGCAGCGGCTCACCCACTCCGCCGCGCTGATGGACCTGCCCGCCCCCGACGCCGCGGTGTGGCGCCACGCGATCGCTGTCGCGGTGGGGCAGTGGCCCGGCGAGCGGGAGGGCGCGCTGCGGCTGGTCTACAGCCGCGGTCGCGAAAGCGGCACCGCCGCTACCGGTTACGTGATGATCACCGCGCTGCCCGACCGGATCGACAGCACCCGGCGGCACGGGGTGGCGGCGATCACGCTGCAGCGCGGGCTGCCCACCGGCGCGGAGTCCTGGCTGCTTGCCGGGGCGAAAACCCTGTCCTACGGGGTGAATATGGCCGCGCTGCGCCACGCCGCCCGCCGCGGCGCCGACGACGTGATCTTCCTCAACCCCGACGGCACCGTGCTGGAGGGGCCGCGCTCGACGGTGGTGATCGCCACCGACGACGGGCGCACGCTGGCCACCCCGCCGCACACCCAGCCGATTCTGGCCGGCACCACCCAGCAGGCTCTGTTCGCCGCGGCCGCCGAAGCCGGCTACCGCTGCGACTACCGGCAGTTGCGGCTGGCGGATCTGCGGGCGGCGTGCGGGGTGTGGCTGGTCTCGAGCATGACGCTGACCGCGCGGGTGCACACCCTCGACGGGCAGGCGCTGGCCCCGGCGGCGCGCGCCGCGGAGTTCGTCGCGCTGGTCGATGCCGCGGTGGCGCGCTGAGGCTGTCGTGCGGGCGAGGGGCGAAGCCCGGCTCAGCCGATGAAGCGGGCCAGCCGCGCCGACAAATGCGGCACCAGCGCGCCGTCGGCGTCGACTCGCTCCTCGACGTAGGCCAGGTCGCCGTCCTCGACGATGCCGTAGAGCCGCTTGGCGCCGCCGACGACCACCCCGGACTTGCTGCGCGCCAACGCGTCGGTGGCCAACTCCCAGGAGGACTGGCTGCGCGGGTGGCCGTAGAACAACTCGATGTAGCCGGCCGAATGCGCCAGCAACAACTCGATGGCCTGGGTTTCGGTCGGGTCGTCGGGGTCCTCGACGAACCGCCAGAACCCCGCCTCGCGCAGCCCGGGCCGCTGGTAGGCGCCCGCGTCGTCGAGCCGCCACATCCGCGACTCCCAGTTCAGGTAGTCCCCACCGTCGTGGGAGACCACGATCTGCTGGCCGAACGGGTAGTCGCCGGACTCGTCGCGGCCGGTCCCCTCCCCGCGCCACACCCCGACCAGCGGCAGCAGCGCCAGCAGGGAGTCCTGCAGGTCGGCGCCCTGCCGCAGATTGGCCGTGTCGGCCGGCAGCGGCAGGTCGGCGAAGGTGGGGAGGTTGCGGTCGGCGGTCTCGCGGGCGCGCTCCGCGGCGGCCGACACCGCGCGGTCACCCGAACCGGGGGTCGGCCCAGCGGTCACGACTCGTCGGTGATCTGCCGGTAGAGGACGTACAGCGCGAACCAGGTGATGACCGCGGTGGCCGCCACAAGCATGATCTCGAAGAACAACACCACGATGGTCAGTCTAAGGGGAGGTGCGCGTCCCCGGCCGACCGGGAGTCCGGCCGGCCGGGGACTGTCCCCCTCAGGCGATCTTGACGTCGACTTCGTGGATGCCGGTGCCCGACGGGGTGATCACCGCGTCACCGTTGCCGGCCGGGGAGAGCGCACGCAGCGTCCAGGACCCGGGAGCGGCGAAGAACCGGAAGTCACCGGTGGCCGACGCGACCACCTCGGCGGTGAACTCATCCGAGGCGTCCAGCAGGCGCACGAAGGCGCCGCCGACCGCCTGGCCGGAGCCGTCCACCACCCGACCGGTGATGACGGTCTCCTTCTCCGGGTCGACGCCCGCGGGCAGGGTCTGTCCTTGTTTCGGTGCAGAGCACATATTCAGCTTCCCAACTCGATCGGGGCCCCCACCAGGGAGCCGTATTCCACCCAACTGCCGTCATAGTTTTTGACGTTCTGATGTCCCAGCAGTTCCTGCAGCACGAACCAGGTGTGCGAGGAGCGCTCCCCGATCCGACAGTAGGCAATGGTTTCCTTGCTGGTGTCCAGGCCGGCGTCCGCGTAGAGCTTGGTCAGCTCCTCGTTGGACTTGAACGTGCCGTCCTCGTTGGCCGCCTTGCTCCACGGCACGTTGATGGCGCCGGGGACGTGGCCACGCTGCTGGCTCTGCTCCTGCGGCAGATGCGCTGGGGCAGAGATCTTTCCGGAGAACTCCTCCGGCGAGCGGACGTCGACCAGGTTCTTCTTCCCGATCGCGGCGATCACGTCGTCGCGGAACGCGCGGATGCTGTTGTCCAGCGGCTGCGCGGTGTAGGAGGTCGCCGGCCGGTTCACCGCGTCGGTGGTCAGCGGACGACCGTCCAGCTCCCACTTCTTGCGGCCGCCGTCGAGCAGCTTGACGTTCTCGTGCCCGTAGGACTTGAAGTACCAGTAGGCGTAGGCGGCGAACCAGTTGTTGTTGCCGCCGTAGAGGATCACGGTGTCGTCGTTGGCGATGCCGCGCTCGCTGAGCAGCTTGGAGAACTGCTGCGCGTCAACGAAATCCCGCTTCACCGGGTCCTGCAGGTCTTTGCGCCAGTCCAGCTTCACCGCACCGGGGATGTGCCCGGTGTCGTAAGCGCTGACGTCTTCGTCGACCTCGACGAAGACCGTCTTGTCGGCGTCGAGATTGTTCTGGGCCCACTCGGTGGAGACCAGAACATCGGAACGAGCCATGGTGGAGATCCTTTCGGTTACTTGGTGATAGGGGTCAGACGGGAAAACAGCGGGTAGAGCTGACAGCCCAGGCAGATGCCGAAGGCCGCGTTGAGGAACGCCGCCGCCAGCGCCAACGCGGTGGCCACGACGCCGAGCAGGGAAACGCCCGCGGCGAAGCCGGCCACCGCCACCACGGCGAACACCAGCCCGACCAGCTGGGCGAAGCGCAGCGGGGCCACCGGCTCCCACTCCCGGGCCGGCGCCAGTCGCGGGGCGGCGAACCGGGCGAAAACCTGCCCGTAGGGGTGGCGGCGCGGCCCGCCGAAGGCGCCGGCGGCGAACACCGCGGCCTGCGCGGCCAGCAGCGCCGCCGCGGCCGGAGTGTTGACCGCGGCGAGCAGCAGCACACCCGCCAGCACCGCGCTGGTCAGCCAGGCGCTGAAGCGGGGACCGCGGACGTCGACGGTCCCGGTGGTGAGGGTGGTGGGCATCGTGTTACTCCTGCTGCTCTGCTGAAAGGGGGCCGACGGCCGGGGTGGAGATCGCCCATCAGGGCTGCTCCGGGCGCGGAAAGCGACGCGCCGATTAGCGACAGCGACAACAGCAGCAGCCCGCAACGCGGCACAGGTCGACTGCGCGGCGCTTGGTGAGCACAAGCTCGAGGCGGGCTAACACGCGGGACAGCTTACCCAATGCCTGCCCGGTCAAGCCAGCAGAGCCCGCAGCGCCGAGCGCAGCGCATCGGCGGTCGGCACCCCCGAGGAGCGGAACCGCTGCACACCCTCGGCGTCGAAGATGAACGTGGTGGGCAGCGACAGCACCGAAAGGGCGCGGGCGGCAACCGGATTGGCGTCGATGTCGATCTCGTTGTGGGCCACGTCCAGCTCGGTGCAGACCTGCTTGACCACCCGGCGCACCGCCGCGCACGGCCCGCACCACGGCGCCGAGACGTGCACGACCGTCGGCCCGGTGCGCGACAGGCCCAGCAGTTCGGGGTCGGCCGCCGGACCGTCGGCTTCGCGCAGCACCCCGCGGCGGCGGGTGAGCAGCCAGCCGGTCACCGCGGCCAGACCCAGCCCGGCCGCCAGCGCCAGCAGCGCGGTCACGACGGGCGGAACCCCGCCAGGTCGATCGTCACGTCGTGGACGATGCCCTCGATGATCACGTCCGAGCCGCGGGCCCCCCAGCTGGTCGGATCCACCTGGTAGGGCAGCGTCTGGTCGGGCAACCGGGCGGCGAACGCGGCCAGCACGGCGTCGCGTTTGTCGTCGGGGACCGGCTGGTTGGCGGTGTCTGCGCCGGTGAGGATGTCGGTGGGGGTGATCACCAGCGTGTTGCGGGCCGGGCCGTCGACCGACAGGTCCACCGAGACGCTGACCCGCTCGTCGAAGCCGGCGGATTCGGGGGTGCCGGTGAATACCAGCCCGCGGCTGCGCGAGATCCCCGACTCGGTGGTGCCGCCGGTGGCGTCGTTGGTGTCGACGCGCGGCGCCTCCACCATCAGATCGGTGACGCCGATGTATTTGCCCAGGTGGCGGGAGTCGATGATGATGCGGCTCTCCAGCATCCCGACCGTCAGCGTCGCATCCGGCGCGATCAGCCAGGACCGGTCGACCAGCCCGATGTCGTGCATGGTGGCTTCCAGCGTCGCGGTCTCCACCTGCGGGTGGCTCACCGCGATGGCCTTGATCTCCAGCTCCTCGTAGTGGCCGGCGCGGGCCTGCGGGATGAACGGGAACGCCAGGATCGCGACGTTGGGGTCGTTGCCGAGCCGGGCCGCCTCCCGCACCGAGCGGGACAGCCGGTATTCGGCGTAGATGCTCGTCCCGAAGTCGACGCCGAGGGCCACCAGCACCACCGCGAGCACCGTCGCCAACCCGCCGACCAAGACCTTGCGCACCCGATCATTGTGAACCAGGCCGCTCCGCCGCTCGCCCGGCGCGCCCACGGCGCGGTGAAACAGCAGGTGGCGCGCTATCGTTAGACGACCTGGTGCCCAACGGAGTGTGGCCGGAAGGACGAGGAGCGCAAGCCGGGTGTGATGCTCCCCGACGTTGGAGGGCCCTGTTGGAGCTGCTGCTGTTGACCGCCGATCCGCATCCCGACACCGTCCTGCCCGCGCTGTCGCTGCTGAGTCACGCGGTGCACACCGAACCCCCCGACCCCGCGGCGCTGCTGGCCGTCGAGGACGCCGAGGCGGTCCTCGTCGACGCGCGCAGCGACCTGGTCGCGGTGCGCAAACTGTGCCGGCTGATCAGCGCCGCCGACCGCTCGGTGCCGGTGATCGCGGTGGTCACCGAGGGCGGGCTGGTGGCGGTCAACGCCGACTGGGGACTGGACGACATCCTGCTGCCCGCCGCCGGGCCCGGCGAGATCGACGCCCGGCTGCGGCTGGCCGTCGGGCGCGGTGAGGAGTCCGACGACGCGCAGCAGCACCAGATAGTGTTGGGCGAACTGGTGATCGACGAGGGCACCTACACCGCGCGGGTGCGCGGCCGGCCGCTGAACCTCACCTACAAGGAGTTCGAACTGCTGAAGTATCTGACCCAGCATGTGGGCCGGGTCTTCACCCGGGTGCAGCTGCTGCAGGAGGTGTGGGGCTATGACTTCTTCGGCGGCACCCGCACCGTCGACGTCCACGTGCGCCGGCTGCGCGCCAAGCTCGGCCCCGAATACGACTCGGTGATCGGCACCGTGCGCAACGTCGGCTACAAGGCCGTGCTGCCCAGCCGGGCGCGCGGCGGCGCGGCCCCCGCCACCGGCGCCGCGCCGGCCCCCGACGCGGACACCGCCCCGGACAGCGAGGCACCGGCCGAGGACGCCCCCGACCCGCAGCCCGCGACGTGACCGCCGAAGGCTGGCAGACCCGGCTGAGCCCGAGTGCGCAACAACAGGTCCGCACCCTGATCGCCGCGGCCACCGACAGCGACCGGGTGGCCCCGGTGGGCGACCAGGTGCTGCGCGCGCTGACCGGCGAGGCCACCGAGCACCTGCTGATCCGCGTCGACGACATCCTCACCGGCTACCTGAACCTGGCCCCGGCGCGCGAGGACGCCCCGCCGATGTCGGAGCTGGTCGTCCACCCACACCGCCGCCGCCGCGGCATCGGCACCGCGCTGGTGCGCGCCGCCCTGGAGCGCTCCGGGCAAACCAGCCGGTTCTGGGCGCACGGCACCTTGCCCGCGGCGCGCGCCACCGCCGAGAAGACCGGCCTGGTCGCGGTGCGCGAGCTGATCCAGATGCGCCGCAGCCTGCACGGCGTGCCCGCCGCCCATCCCCCCGACGGGGTGCGGCTGCGCAGCTACGCCGGCACCGCCGACGACGCGGAGCTGCTGCGGGTCAACAACGCCGCCTTCTCCTGGCACCCCGAGCAGGGCGGCTGGACACCCGCCGACCTCACCGACGAGCTCAACCAGCCGTGGTTCGACCCGAACGGGCTGTTCCTGGCCTTCGACGCCGCCGACCCGCAAACCCTGCTGGGCTTCCACTGGACCAAGATCCACCCGGACCGGCCCGGCCTCGGCGAGGTCTACGTCGTCGGCGTCGACCCCGCCGCCCAGGGCCGCGGGCTGGGCCGGCTGCTCACCGCGGTCGGGGTGGCCTGGCTGGCCGAACGGCTCGCCGCGGCCCACGACCCCACGGTCATGCTCTACGTCGAGGCGGACAACACCGCGGCGGTGCACACCTACCAGCAGCTCGGATTCGACGTGCACAGCGTCGACACCGCCTACCAGCACCCGGGCAGCCGCTGAGTTAACCCCGCGTTCACCACCGGCGCATAACTTGCCGAGAGCCGCGACCAGCAACGACCAGGAAACGCAGATTGGCACTCACCGGCCGAACGATCACCGCCCTGGGGGCGACAGCGGTGGCGACCGTGACGGCGCTCACCGGCTGCGGAAGCGACGACAACCTCGGACCCGGCCCCGACCTGTCCGGCGTGGTCGCGGACTGCACCGGCAAAACCACGCTGACCGGGGAGGGCTCCACCGCCCAGCAGAACGCCATCGCCCTGTTCGACCAGGTGTGGGCGCGGATCTGCCCCGGTAAGAAGGTCGCCTACAACCCGACCGGCTCCGGGGCCGGCCGCGAGCAGTTCATCGCCGGGCAGGTCGACTTCGCCGGCTCCGACTCGCCGCTGACCGAGCGGCAACGCGACCCGGCCCGCCGCCGCTGCCAGGACCACCCGGCCTGGAACCTGCCGCTGGTGTTCGGGGCGGTCGCGCTGGCCTACAACCTCGACGACGCCGTCGACGTTCCGGTGACCGTCACCCCCGACCTGCTGGCCGACATCTTCGCCGGGCGGCTGACCCGCTGGTCGGACCCCGCACTGGCCGCGGTCAACCCCGGGGTGGCGCTGCCGGATCTGGAGATCACCCCGATCTACCGGTCGGACTCCTCGGGCACCACCGACAACTTCCAGAAGTACCTGGCCGCCGCCGCCCCGACGGCCTGGACCGCCGGCGCCGGCACCGAGTTCCAGGGCGGGGTGGGGGAGGGCGCCCAGAAATCGTCCGGGGTGGTGCAGGCCGTGCAGGCCACGCCGGGCTCCATCGGCTACGTCGAGAAGGGCTTCGCCGACCAGGCGAACCTGACCTACGCCCGCATCGACAGCGGCGCCGGCCCGGTCGCCCTGACCGACGAGGCGGCCGGCCGGGCGGTCGACGCCGCCGCGTTCGCCGGGGACGGCCACGACCTCGTCTTAGATCTGGACTCGCTGTACGGCGCGAGCCTGCCCGGCGCCTACCCGCTGGTGCTGACCACCTACGAGATCGTCTGCTCGGGCGGGTACGCCCCCGGCGCGGCCACCGCGGTCAAATCCTTCCTGCTCGCCGCCGCCGAGCACGGCCAGGACAACCTGGCCCCGGCCGGCTACGTCCCCCTGCCCGCGCGGTTCACCGAGCGACTTGTAGCGTCGATCGAAGCGATCCAGTGACCGGCCGGGAGCCCGCGACAGCGATGGGACAGCGATGACCACACCGAATCCGGCCGACGCCGGTTCGGGGGAGATCACCGGCCGTCCGCACCCGGTGGTGCCGGCCCCGGCCGTCCCGCCGGACCCGGGCCGGGTCAAAACCCACCTCGGCGACCGGGTGTTCCGCGCCCTGGCGGTGGGCTCCGGGGTCTTCATCGTCGCGCTGATCGGCGCGATCGGGCTGTTTCTGCTGTGGCGGGCGATCCCGGCGCTGGCCCGCAACAAGGAGAACTTCTTCACCTACGCCGGCAACTGGATCACCACCGACACCTCCGCGATGCACTTCGGGGTGCTGGAGCTGGTGCAGGTCACCGTGTTCGTCTCGGTGTTCGCGCTGCTGCTGGCCATGCCGGTGGCCCTCGGGGTGGCGATCTACCTGACCGCCTACGCCCCGCGGCGGCTGGTGGCCCCGCTGAGCTACCTGGTGGACCTACTCGCCGCGGTGCCCTCGATCATCTACGGCGTCTGGGGCCTGTACGTGCTGGCGCCGCAGCTGCGCCCGATCGCGCTGTGGCTCAACGAGCACCTGGGCTGGCTGTTCCTGTTCGCCACCGGCAACGCCTCGGTCGGCGGCGGCGGCACGGTGTTCACCGGCGGGATCGTGCTGGCGGTGATGATCCTGCCGATCATCGCCGCGGTGGCCCGGGAGGTGTTCGTCCAGACCCCGCAGGGCCAGATCGAGGCGGCGCTGGCGCTGGGCGCCACCCGCTGGGAGGTCATCAAGACCACCGTGTTGCCGTTCGGCCGGTCCGGGTTCGTCAGCGGGGCGATGCTCGGCCTGGGCCGGGCTCTGGGCGAGACCATCGCGCTGCTGATCATCTTGCGCGGCACGCAGAAGGCGTTCGGCTGGTCGCTGTTCGACGGCGGGTTCACCTTCGCCTCCAAGATCGCCGCCACCGCCGCGGAGTTCAACGACCAGTACAAGGCCGGCGCCTACATCGCCGCCGGTCTGGTGCTGTTCGTGTTGACCTTCGTGGTCAACGCCGCCGCCCGCGCCGCGATCGCCACCGGAGGCCACCGATGACCACCCTGCTGGACCGCCCGGTCAAGGAGCGCACCTTCGCGGGGCTGGGCTGGCGCCGCCGCCTGGCCGACCGCGCCGCGACCGTGCTGGTCAGCGCCGCCATGCTGGCCGCGCTGGCCCCGCTGATCTGGGTGCTTTACGCGGTGGTCACCAAGGGCTTTCAGGCGATCACCTCCACCACCTGGTGGTGGCACTCGCAGGCCGGCATGACCGCGTTCACCGCCGGCGGCGGGGCCTACCACGCCATCGTCGGCACCGTGCTGCAAGGACTGGTGTGCGCGGCGATCTCCATCCCGATCGGCGTGTTCGTGGCGATCTATCTGGTGGAGTACGGGGCGGGCACCCGGCTGGGCCGGCTGACCACGTTCATGGTCGACATCCTCACCGGGGTGCCCTCGATCGTGGCGGCGCTGTTCATCTACGCGCTGTGGGTGGCCACGCTGGGCTTCGAACGCTCCGGGCTGGCGGTCTCACTGTCGCTGGTGCTGTTGATGATCCCGGTGATCGTGCGCTCGGCCGAGGAGATGCTGACCGTGGTGCCGATGGACCTGCGGGAGGCCAGTTACGCACTCGGCGTGCCGAAGTGGAAGACGATCGTGCGCATCGTGATCCCGACGTCGCTGTCGGGCATCGTCACCGGCATCATGCTGGCGCTGGCCCGGGTGATGGGCGAGACCGCCCCGCTGCTGGTGCTGGTCGGCTACGCCAAGGCGATGAACTTCGACATGCTGTCGGGGTTCATGGGCTCACTGCCCGGCATGATGTACGACGAGACCTCCGCCGGCGCGGGCACCAACGTCATTCCCACCGACCGGATGTGGGGCGCGGGGCTGACGCTGATCCTGCTGATCGGGGTGCTCAACGTCGGGGCCCGGCTGGCGGCGCGGCTGTTCGCGCCGAAGAAGGTCTGACCCGCCCGGCTGGGAGCCGGCTGTCAACTCGCTGAACATGAACGGCGCGGCCATTCCCATTGCCGCGCTGCGCTGTTAGCGTCAAAATCGGCGCGGATCCGCACGACGTATATGACCCCGGGGGCAGTGTCCCGCGGCGTTCCCTACCGCTCGAAGGAACCCATAATGAAACTCCAGCGAATCGGCGCGGCATTCTCCGTCCTGGCCACCAGCGCGCTGCTGGTCTCGGCCTGCGGCAGCGAGGACAACACCACCAACGAGGGGGCGGAAAGCCCGGGGGAGACCTCGCACGCAGCCGGCGCCGGGGTGGACTGCGGCGGGCAGAAGACCTTGAAGGCCAGCGGATCCACCGCCCAGGAGAACGCGATGGCCCGCTTCGTCATCGCCTTCCAGGACGCCTGCGACCAGACCGTCAACTACACCGCCAACGGATCCGGCGCCGGAATCAACGAATTCCTCGGCAACGAAACCGATTTCGGCGGCTCCGATGTGCCGTTGAGCCCCGAGGAGCAGACCCGCGCTCAGCAGCGGTGCGCCTCCGAGGCGTGGAACCTGCCGGTGGTGTTCGGCCCCATCGCGGTCACCTACCACCTCGGCGACGTGAACTCACTGGTCCTGGACGGGCCCACGCTGGCGAAGATCTTCAACGGCGCCATCACCGACTGGGGCGACCCGGCGATCGCCGCGCTCAACCCGGGCGCGACGCTGCCCGCCGAACCGATCCACGTGATCTTCCGCAGCGACGAATCCGGCACCACCGACAACTTCCAGCAGTACCTCGACGCCGCCTCCGACGGCGCCTGGGGCAAGGGCGCGGGCAAGACGTTCAACGGCGGCGTCGGTGAGGGCGCCAAGGGCAACGACGGCACGTCGGCGGCGATCAAGTCCACCGAGGGCTCGATCACCTACAACGAGTGGTCCTTCGCCCAGGCCGAGAAGCTGAACATGGCCCGCATCGTCACCTCCGCCGGCCCCGACCCGGTGGCCATCAGCCCCGACACCGTCGGCAAGACCATCGCCGGGGCCACCATCAAGGGCCAGGGCAACAACCTGGTGCTCGACACGGTGTCGTTCTACAAGCCCACCGAGGCCGGCGCCTACCCGATCGTGCTGGCCACCTACGAGATCGTCTGCTCGAAGTACCCCGACGCCCAGGTCGGCACCGCGGTCAAGGCGTTCCTGCAGTCGACCATCGGCGCCGGGCAGGACGGGCTCGCCGACCACGGCTACATCCCCATCCCCGACGCCTTCAAGTCCCGGCTGACCACCGCGGTCGACGCCATCAGCTAACCGGTGAGGGCGGGCGCGTCACCGGGGCGGCGCGGTGACCGGGTGTTCGCCGCCGCGGCGGCCGCCGCCGGGCTGACGATCGTGGTCGCGATCGCCCTGATCGCGGTCTTCCTGCTGGTCCACGCGCTGCCGGCGCTGCGCGCCAACCACGCCAACTTCCTCACCAGCGCACAGTTCGACACCACCGACGCCGACCGGCTGGCGTTCGGGGTGCGCGATCTGTTCATGGTCACCGTGCTCAGCTCGCTGTGGGCGCTGGTGCTGGCCGTGCCGATCGCGATCGGGATCGCGGTGTTCCTCACCCAGTACGCGCCGGCCCGGCTGGCCCGCCCGTTCGGCGCCCTGGTCGACCTGCTGGCCGCGGTGCCCTCGATCGTCTTCGGGCTGTGGGGCATCTTCGTGCTGGCCCCGCGGCTGGAGCCGGTCGCGGGGGTGCTCAACCGGAACCTGGGCTGGCTGTTCCTGTTCCAATCCGGGGACGTGTCGCTGGCCGGCGGCGGCAACATCTTCACCGCCGGGGTGGTGCTGGCGGTGATGGTGCTGCCGATCATCACGTCGGTGTCGCGGGAGGTGTTCCGCCAGACCCCGACCAGCCAGCTGGAGGCGGCCCAGGCGCTGGGCGCCACCCAGTGGGAGGTGGTGCGGATGACCGTGCTGCCGTTCGGGCGCAGCGGGGTGATCGCCGCGGCCATGCTGGGGTTGGGCCGCGCCCTGGGGGAGACGGTGGCGGTGCTGATCATCCTGCGCGCCGCCGCCGAGCCCGGGCGCTGGTCGCTGTTCGACGGCGGCTACACCTTCGCCTCCAAGATCGCCTCGGCCGCTTCGGAATTCAGCGAACCGCTGCCGACCGGGGCCTACATCTCCGCCGGGTTCGTGCTGTTCGTGCTGACCTTCATCGTCAACGCCGCGGCCCGCGCGGTCGCCGGTCAGAAGGTCAACGGATGAGCGCGCCGGTCAAGGTCAAGCGGCACCCGATCGCGGTGCGCCGCCGGGTCAAGAACCGGGTGGCGACGCTGTTCTTCCTCGGGTCGTTCCTGGTGGCACTCGTCCCGCTGTTCTGGCTGTTGTGGGTGGTAGTGGCGCGCGGCTGGTACGCGGTCACCCGGGAGAACTGGTGGACCCACTCGCTGCGCGGGGTGCTGCCCGAACAGTTCGCCGGCGGCGTCTACCACGCGCTGTACGGCACGCTGGTGCAGGCCGCCACCGCCGCGGTGATCGCGGTGCCACTCGGGCTGATGGTCGCGGTGTACCTGGCCGAATACGGGCGCAGCCCGCTGGCGCGGTTGACGACGTTCATGGTCGACGTGCTGGCCGGGGTGCCCTCGATCGTGGCGTCGCTGTTCATCTTCGCGTTGTGGATCGCCACCCTGGGCCTGGAGCAGAGCGCGTTCGCGGTGTCGCTGGCGCTGGTGCTGCTGATGCTGCCGGTGGTGGTGCGCTCCACCGAGGAGATGCTCAAACTGGTCCCCGACGAACTGCGCGAAGCCGGCTACGCGCTCGGCATCCCCAAATGGCGCACGATCCTGCGGGTGGTGGTGCCGGTGGCGCTGCCGGGCATCGTCTCCGGGGTGCTGCTGGCGCTGGCCCGCATCATCGGGGAGACCGCGCCGGTGCTGGTGCTGGTCGGCTACAGCCGCTCGATCAACTACGACATCTTCCAGGGCAACATGACCTCGCTGCCGCTGCTGATCTACACCGAGCTGAGCAACCCCGAACGCGCCGGGTTCCTGCGGGTCTGGGGCGCGGCGCTGACGCTGATCATCGTGGTGGCGGTGATCTACCTGGGTGCGGGGCTCATCACCCGGTTGCTGGCCTGGCGGCGCGGCTGGTGAGGTCGGCTCAGTGTGCCGAAAGCCGGACCACCCGGTCGTTGCCGCGGTCGGCGACGAAGACGTTGCCGGCGTGGTCCACCGCCACATCCAGCGGGGTGTTGAGCCCGGTGATCGGCAACTCGGTGGGGGCGTTGGAGCCGGCGGCGAGCTTCACCACCTTGTGGGCGTCGTGCTCGGTGACATACACCGCGCCGCTGTCGTCGACGGCGATGCCCCACGGCACGGCCAGCCCGGTGAACGGCAGCTCCGCTTGGGCGTCGGAGCCGGCGGGCAGCTTGAGCACCCGGTCGTTGTCGGAGTCGGTGACATAGACCGCGCCGGACTTGTCCACCGCCACCCCGTCGGGGTTCTGCAGCCCGGTGAACGGCAGCACCGTTTGGGTGTCGGAGCCGGCGGGCAGTTTGAGCACCCGGTCGTTACCGCGGTCGGCGACGAAGACGTCCCCGGCGTCGTCGACCGCCAGACCCTCCGGGTAGGTCAGGCCGGTGAACGGCAGCTCCTTCTGGTCGGTGGAGCCGGCGTCGAGCTTGACCACCCGGTTGTTGAAGTCGGCGACATAGACCGCGCCGGACTTGTCCACCGCGATGCCCTGCGGCTCGTAGAGGCCGGTGAAGGGCAGTTCGGCGGGTGAGCTGGAGCCGGGGCCGAGCTTGACCACCCGCCCGTACATGCCCTGGTTGGTGACGTAGACGTTGCCGTCGCCGTCGAGGGCCACCCCGCCGGGGGAGAGCCGGAAGGTCAGCCCGTTGAACGGCAGCACCGACTGGCCGGTGGCCGAGGTCCAGTCCGCGCCCGGCGAGGACGACGGCCGGCGGGTGAGCACGAACCCGGTGATCACCACCCCGGCGACCACGATCACCGCCGCCACCGCGGCCAGCGCCACCCAGCGGCGGCTGCGACGGCGTTCGGTGCGGGCGAACTGCGGGGGGACATCGGGAGGGGTGGCGGGAGAAGCACCGCGGGAAGCACCGCGCTGGGCGGCTGGGGCAGCGCCGCGCGGCGCCGGTTGCGGCGCGGACGGGACTGACGGGAAGGGTTGGGCCATCGTCGCCGCGCCGGAGGCCACCGGGGCGGCCATGGTCGGGGCGGGGCCCGACGGCGCGGCGTCCTGCTCCAGGATCGCGGCGGCCTGGTCCTGTTCGGGGGCGGTGAGCGCGCCGAGCGCGGCGATCGCCAGGTCCCCGGCGGTGGGGTAGCGGTCCTCGGGACGCTTGGCCATCCCGCGGGCGATCACGTGGTCCAGGGCGGGCGGGATCGCGCCGGGGCGTTGGGTGCTGGGCCGCGGCGCCGGTTCCATCAGGTGCGCGGCGACCAGCCGTTCGATGCTCTCGGTGGGATACGGCGGGGAGCCGGTCAACGCCTCGTCCATCACGCAGGCCAGCGAGTAGATGTCCGAGCGGTAGGTGACCTCGTTGCCGGTGAACCGCTCGGGGGCCATGTAGTTGTAGGTGCCCATCGCGGTGCCGGTCTGGGTCAGCGACGGGTCGGCGGCGGCGCGGGCCAGCCCGAAGTCCACCAGGTAGGCGAAGTCGTCGTCGGTGACCAGGATGTTCTCCGGTTTGACGTCGCGGTGGGTGATGCCGGCGGCGTGGGCGGCGTCGAGTGCCGCGGCGATCTGCCGCACGACCGCCACCGCCCGCGCCGGGCTGAGCGGGCCGTAGCGGCGCAACCGGGTCCGCAGGTCGATGCCGTTGATCAGCCGCATGTCGACGAAGAACAGCCCGTCGATCTCGCCGTAGTCGTGGATCGGCACCACATGCGGTTCGGTGAGCCGGCCGGCGGTGTCGGCCTCGCGCTGCAGGCGGGCGCGGAACACCGGGTTGCCGGAGAACTGTTGGGAGATCAGCTTGAGCGCCACCACCCGGCGCTTGCGGGTGTCCTCGGCCTCGTAGACCTCACCCATGCCGCCGCGGCCCAACAGCCGCCGTAATTGGTAGGGCCCGAACTGTGTCCCCGCCCGTGAGCCCCCTCCGGTGTCGTCCACCGTTGCCGCTCCCTTCATCCCGGCCGCAGGTCCGGGACCGATGGCTCTGTGTGAATTTTACGCGCGATCAGCACAATTCGACTCAGCTGATCGCATCGACCGCGGTGGCCAGTTTCGACTGAAACGAACTGGGCAGCGGGATGTAGCCGTACTCGTCCAGGCCGTCCTGGCCGGGGCCAATTGTGGCCTGCATGAACGCTTTTACCGCCGCGCCGGCCGCCTGGTCGGGGTATTTCGAGCAGACGATCTCGTAGGTGGCCAACACGATCGGGTAGGCGCCGGTCTGGGTCGGCTTGTAGAACGACGAGGTGTCGAGCACCAGATCGTTGCCCTGGCCGCTGAAGGTGGCGCCGGCGATGGTCTTGCCGACCGTGTCGGGGGTGATGGTCACCGGGTCGGGGCCGGCGGAGGTGATGATCTGCGCCATGTTCAGCTGGTGGCCGACGGCGAACGACCACTCGTTGTAGGTGATCGCCCCGTCGGTGGACTTCAGCCGCGCGGAGGTGCCGTCGTTGCCCGCCGCGCCGTCGCCGACCCCGCCGTTGAAGGTCTTGCCCGCCCCCTTGCCCCAGGCGCCGTCGGAGGCGGCGTCGAGGTACTTCTGGAAGTTGTCGGTGGTGCCGGACTCGTCGCTGCGGAACACCACGTGAATGGGCGTGCCGGGCAGCGTGGTGCCCTTGTTGAGCGCGGCGATCGCCGGGTCGTCCCAGCGGGTGATGGCGCCGTTGAAGATCTTGGCGACGGTGGGCCCGTCGAGGCTGAGCTTGCTGAGCCCGTCGATGTTGTAGGTGACCGCGATCGGGCCGAACACCACCGGGAGGTGCCAGGCCGGGGAGCCGCAGCGCGCGGCGGCGCGTTCGACCTCGCCGGTGGAGCCGTCCAGCGGGGAGTCCGAGCCGGCCAGGTCGGTGATGTTGTTGACGAACTGCTCCACCCCGGCACCCGAGCCGACCGCCTTGTAGTCCAGGGTGTGGCCCGGGCAGGCGGCGATGTAGGCGTAGACGAACTGTTCGATCGCGTTCTTCTGCGCGGTCGAGCCGCTGGCCTCGAGTTTCTCCTTGCCGCCGCAGTCGACGGCCGCCGCGCTGTCCTTGCCGCTCGAGCAGCCGGCCAGCGTCAGGGCGGCCGCCGCCAGCGCGCAGAACGCCTTCGCCCCGATCCCGTTGCACGCCATCACGCCCCCTTGCGGACTTCCACCGGTCAGCACACTGCGTGAAGCTGTACCGTCACCCCGATGAACGCTGTGGAACAGCTGTGAAAACGCCGGGTAACGGGCGGGGAGCGGCCACGGTCGACTCGGCGCGCGGGGGCTGCGGCAGGTAGATTTGGGCGTTGTCGCGCAAGGGTCGCACAAGGAGCGTTCTCGGTGGCCAAACGGTTGGACCTCAAAGAGGTCAATATCTTCTACGGCGCATTCCACGCCGTGGCCGACGTGTCGCTCTCGGTGCCCCCGCGCAGTGTGACCGCGTTCATCGGGCCGTCGGGCTGCGGCAAGTCCACGGTGCTGCGCACCCTCAACCGGATGCACGAGGTGGTGCCCGGCGCCCGGGTGGCCGGTTCGGTGCTGCTCGACGGTGAGGACATCTACGACCAGAGCATCGACCCGGTCGGGGTGCGCAAGGCCATCGGCATGGTGTTCCAGCGCCCGAACCCGTTCCCCACCATGTCGATTCGCGACAACGTGGTGGCCGGCCTCAAGCTGCAGGGGGTGCGCAACCGCAAGGTGCTCGACGAGACCGCCGAGCATTCACTGCGCGGCGCGAACCTGTGGAACGAGGTCAAGGACCGCCTCGACAAGCCCGGCGGCGGCCTGTCCGGCGGGCAGCAGCAGCGGCTGTGTATCGCCCGGGCTATCGCGGTGCAGCCCGACGTGCTGTTGATGGACGAGCCGTGCTCGGCGCTGGACCCGATCTCGACCATGGCCATCGAGGAGTTGATGGCCAGCCTCAAGCAGGACTACACGATCGTCATCGTCACCCACAACATGCAGCAGGCCGCCCGGGTCAGCGACCAGACCGCGTTTTTCAACCTGGAGGCGGTGGGCCGGCCGGGCCGGCTGGTGGAGATCGACGACACCGAGCGGATCTTCTCCAACCCGTCGCAGAAGGCCACCGAGGACTACATCTCCGGGCGCTTCGGCTAACGGGTGCCGGCACTTCGGCTAGCCCGGGCCGTCTGTTTCGGACCACCTATCGGCGGCTGACGGCTCCGTCGTGCGCCCACCGTGCACCCACTGCGAAAAATCGGCGCGCGAGTCGCAGTGGGTGCACGCTCGGCGAACGGGCCCGACGCCGAACCCCACCCCCTACGGGGAGGGCAGGTTGTCGTCGTCGGGGAACCGGCCGGTGGCCTGGAAGATGACCCGCCGGGCCACCTCGACGGTGTGGTCGGCGAAGCGTTCGTAGAAGCGGCCCAGCAGCGTCACGTCCACCGCGGCGGCCACCCCGTGCTTCCACTCCCGGTCCATCAGCACGTTGAACAGATGCCGGTGCAGGTCGTCCATCGCATCGTCTTCCTCGCCGATGCGAGCGGCCTTCTCCGGGTCACGCGAGAGCACCACCTCCTGGGCGCTGTTGCCCAACTCCACTGCGACGCGGCCCATTTCGGCGAAGTAGCCGTTGACCTCCTCGGGCAGCGCATGCTGCGGGTGGCGCCGGCGGGCGATCTTGGCGACGTGCAGCGCCAGTGCCCCCATCCGGTCGATGTCGGCGACCATCTGGATGGCCGAGACGATCGAGCGCAGGTCCCCGGCCACCGGGGCCTGGAGTGCGAGCAGCACGAACGCGCTCTCCTCGGCGCGGGCGCTCATCGCCGCGATCTGCTCGTGGTCGGTGATGACCTGCTCGGCGAGCACCAGGTCGGCCTGCAGCAGGGCCTGGGTGGCCCGTTCCATGGCGACACCGGCGAGCCCGCACATGTCGGCGAGCTGCTCGGTGAGCCCGGCGAGTTGTTCGTGGTAAGCGGCGCGCATGGTCTAACCCTACGTTCTCCGCGGACCTATTCGCAGCTGGTGTCCGCGGCGTTGGTCACGGTCAGGTCCTCGGGCAGCTCGGTGGGCGGGCTCATGCTCGTCGTGCTCAGCGGCACGCTGACCGGGGTGCCGCTCGGCGCCGGCGGCACCACCACGTGGTAGTCGGAGCCCAGCACCACCTGCACCACCCGGCCTTTGCCGGTGTCGCGCTTGATCTTCGCGCCGGGGAACGCCGAGGCCAACGTGACCGCGGCGTGCTCGTTGCCCGGGGAGAAGAACACCGTGGTGGTGTCCAGCTCGGTGGGGTAGTCGTTGGGGTACAGCGTGCTGAACCCGTAGGGCTCCAGCGCGTCGGTGGCCTGGGCAGCCAGCCCGGAGGAGTCGGTGGAGTTGGAGACCTGCACGGTCACCGAGTCCGGGTCGGTGGAGGTGGCCTGGATCTGTTCGGGGTTGGCGTCGGGGGCGGCGCTGCTGGAGGTCGGGGCGGCCGGGTCCTCGCCGGGCAGCGGGTCGTCGTCGATGATCGCGGTGAACAACGCGCGCATGTCGGCGGTGCGCGGCGGCTCGTCGCCGTTCTCGTCGGTCTCGCCGGTGGGCACGGTGACGAAGGTGACGTGCCCGGCCGACACGCCCTGCACCGACTGGCCCAGCTCCACCAGGTCTTTGGTGGTGACGTTGTCGACGTAGCTGTCGGCGATGAACATGTTGACGACGTTGTTGAGCTTTTTGAGGCTGAAGAAGGTGTCGCTGGAGATCAGCGAGCGCAGCAGCGACGACAGGAACAGCTGCTGGCGTTTGATCCGGCCGTAGTCGCCGTTGATCTCGGTAGTGACCTGCCGGGCGCGCACGTAGTTCAGGGCGGTGCCGCCGTCGATGCGCTGGCGGCCGGCGTGGGCCAGCACGGTGCCCAGCTCGTAGTCCTCCAGCGGGGAGGTGGTGCACACCTCGACCCCGCCGAGGGCGTCGACCATCTTGGCGAACCCGGAGAAGTCGATAGCCAGGAATCGGTTGATGTTGAGTCCGGAGAGCTTCTGGATGGCCTTGACCAGACACTTCGGCCCGCCGAAGGCGAACGTGGAGTTCAGTTTGGTCTCGGTGTAGATCCAGTCGTCGCTGTAGGTGCCGCTGGCCTCGTCGTAGAGCGGGCCGTACTCGGCGGTCTCGGGATTCCAGGCCTCGCAGTACATCGGGGTGATCGCCAGGTCGCGGGGGAAGGACACCGCGACGACGCGCTGCCGGTTGGCCGGGATGTTGACCAGCATGATGCTGTCGGAGCGGGCGCCGCCGGCGTCCTCGGTGTCCCCGGCCCCCATGTAGCTGTTGTCGCCCAGGCGGGTGTCCACCCCGACGATCAGGAAGTTCTCGTCGCCGAACTGGCCGTTGATGTCGATGATGTCGCGCGAATCGGGGTCGAGCGCGGAGATCTTGGTCAGGCTGTTGTTCTTCGACGCGCTCCACTGCCAGGCGCCGCCGGTCAGGGCGAGGGAGAGCACCGCGATCAGCGCGGCCAGGGTGCGACCGGCCAGCAGCACCGAGCGCCGCCGGGTGCGCCGCGGGCGGCTGGGCTGCGGGCGGCGCGGCCCGATGCGCAGCGGGAAGCGGCGGGCGCGGGGCGGTGCGGGCGGCGGCTCGGGGTCGGCCAGCCGGTTGAGGTCGGGCAGTTCGTCGAAGTTGACGACGCCGAACACCTCGGTGCGGCAGTCGGCGGTCGGGCTGGCGCCCAGCGCCAGCGCTTCGGTGGCGCTGTCGGTCTCCTCGGCGAAGGCGGGCCCGAGTTCCGGCTCGGGTTCGGGTTCGGGTTCGGGGTCCGGTCGGGCGGCGCGGCGGCGCCGGCGCGGCGGCGGGGTGTCGCCGAAGCGGGCCAGCAGGTCGGCGACGGAGAGGGCACCGCTGGCGTGGCTGCCGGTGGGCTCCTCTTCCTCGTACGGTTCGCCGGGCTCGGGTTCAAGGGCGGCGTCGGAGTACTCGGGGTACGCGGGGTATTCGAAGGACCCGGCGTGGTTGCCGTTGTATTCGAGGTGCTCGGGGTAGTCGGCCTCGCGCTGCGGGGTGGCACGCCAGCGTTCCCACGGGGCCAGGGAGCCGGGCACGGGGCGAGGCGCGGCGGGGTGATCGCCGTCAGTCTCGTCCACGCGGCCTCCGAACTCGCTGCCTGATGTCTCTTACCGATGCACTCGGGTCGCCGCCGGGCGCCCGGGACCCCGTCAGTCCGCCCGGTCGGCGTGTCGAGGGGTGACGCAACAAAGTCCCTATGATAACGAGCGATCGCCCACGAAGCGATTTCGAGATCGTCTCGGTTCAGCCACCGGAGTGCATGATCTCCGCGCCGGCGGGCACCGCGTCGTCGTCGGGATCATCCAGCCAGCCCTCCGGCAGCGTCACCGACGCCGGGGAGCCCTGCCGCCCGCGCGGCCCGGACGCCGCCGCCGGGAACGGCACGTCGGGGTCGAGTTGGTCGAGCAGCGCGTCGAGGTCGGCCAGCGTCTTGACCAGCGCCAGGGTGCGGCGCAGATCCGAACCGGCCGGGAAGCCGTGCAGGTACCAGGCGATGTGCTTGCGGATGTCGCGCAGGCCCTTGTCCTCGCCGAAGTGATCGGCCAGCAGAGCGGCGTGGCGGCGGATGATGTCGGCCACCGCGCCCAGGGTCGGCGGGGTCGGCGGCGCGGCGCCGGTGAACGCCGCGGACAACTCGGCGAACAGCCACGGCCGGCCCAGACAGCCCCGGCCGATCACCACCCCGTCGCAGCCGGTGGCAGCCATCATCGCCAGCGCGTCGTTCGGCTCGAAGATGTCGCCGTTGCCCAGCACCGGGATGCTTGACACGTGAGCTTTGAGCTGGGCGATCTGCTCCCAGTCGGCGGTGCCGGAGTAGCGCTGGGCGGCGGTGCGGGCGTGCAGCGCCACCGCCGCCGCACCCTCGGCTTCGGCGATGCGCCCGGCATCCAGGTGGGTGTGGTGGGCGTCGTCGATGCCGATGCGGAACTTCACCGTCACCGGCACGTCGGCGTCGGCGGTGGCGCGCACCGCGGCGGCCACGATCTGGCCGAACAGCCGGCGCTTGTAGGGCAGCGCGGAGCCGCCGCCGCGGCGGGTGACCTTGGGCACCGGGCAGCCGAAGTTCATGTCGATGTGATCGGCGAGGTTCTCCCCGACGATCATCCGCGCCGCCTCATAGGTGGTCGCCGGGTCCACGGTGTAGAGCTGCAGCGAGCGCGGCGACTCGTCGGGCCCGAACGTGGTCATGTGCAACGTCGCCGGGTGGCGTTCCACCAGCGCGCGGGCCGTCACCATCTCGCAGACGTACAGCCCGCTGACGGTGCCCATCAGGGAGCGCTCCAACTCGCGGCAGAGCGTGCGGAATGCGACGTTGGTCACACCCGCCATCGGAGCCAGCACGACCGGGCTGGCGAGCGTGATCGGCCCGATCCGCACCCGGGTTACCGCCGGGAGAGTGTCAGCGTCCCCGCGGTGGCGAGCACGTCCTGCGCGGTGGTGCGCCGGCCGGTCTTGGCCTCGCGCGCCAGGCGGCGCTGCTTCTGCTCCTCGAACTTGCTGGCGGCCTCGTCGAGCTCCTCGACCAGCAGTGCCAGGTCGTCGCGCTGGCGGGCGGCCTCACCGGTGAAGTCCTCGCGCTCGAAGATGCGCCACTTCTTCAGCACCGGCAGCACCACGTCCTCGAGGTGGATGCGCGGGTCGTAGACGCCGCCGACGGCGATCATCACGGCCTTGCGCCGGAAGCCGGGCACGGTGAATCCGGGCATCTTGAAGTTGCGCAGGATGGTGTGCAGTGAGCCCATCGCCCGGTTGGGGGCGATCTCCATGCCAGCCGCGGACAGGTCGCGGTAGAAGATCATGTGCAGGTTCTCGTCGTGGGAGATCCGGGCGAGCAGCTTGTCGGCGATGGTCTCGTTGCAGGCCTTGCCGGTGTTGCGGTGCGAGATGCGGGTCGCCAGCTCCTGGAACGTCACGTACATGATCGAGTCGAACAGGCTCTCGGCGAACAGGTCGCCCTGCTGGTTCTGGCCGGGGGAGAACCCGCGGGTCACCTGCTCGACGCGCAGCTTCTCCAGCTCCACCGGGTCGACGTTGCGGGTGACCACCAGGTAGTCGCGCAGCGCGATGCCGTGCCGGTTCTCCTCGGCGGTCCAGCGGTTGACCCAGTTGCCCCACGGGCCGTCCATGCCCATGTTCATCGCGATCTCGCGGTGGTAGGAGGGCAGGTTGTCCTCGGTCATGAGGTTCTGCACCATCGCGACCTGGGCGACGTCGGAGAGCTTGGCCTCCTCGGGGTCCCAGTCCTTGCCGCCGAGGGCGTAGTAGTTCTTCCCGTCCGACCAGGGGATGTAGTCGTGCGGGTTCCAGTCCTTGGCCATCGACAGGTGCCGGTTGACGTACTCCTCGACGACCGGCTCCAGTTCATGCATCAACTGCAGGTCGTTCGGTTCTGCCGACATGGCGGGTGCGCCTTTCCGAGAGGTACGAGAGTTACGTGTGTCGCTTAGTTGCAGTCAATATATCTGTGTACGTCGGTGACATCAAGTTGGGGGGTCGGTGCGCCGCGACCCGGTTGTCAACGCCTCCGGGCGCCCCGCGGTGACCAGCATGTCCACGCAGAAGTCGATGAACTGGGCGCGATCCGCCCCCAGCCGGCCGTTCAGGTAGGCGGAGAACAGCCCGGTCAGTCCGCCGATGAGGCTGGTGGCCACCAGTTGCTGGCGCACCGGGTCGCCGATGCGGGTGAGCTTGTGCTGCAGCAACTCGATGAAGTTGGGCATCCACTCCGAGCCGGAGCGGGTCAGCGCGGGTTCGGTCTCCGGGCCCAGTAGCAGTACCCGGCCCAGGATGGGGTCGTCGACCATCAGCGCGACGAACTGCTCGACGGCCTCGCGGGCGGTGTGGGTGGAGACCAGTGCGGCCATGGCGCGGGTGCCGACGTCGTCGTAGACGGCGCGCACGAATTGGTCACGGTCACTGAAGCTTTCGTAGAAGTAACGCTCGGTCAGGCCGGCCTGTTTGCACACCGCGCGCACGGTCAGCGGGGCGCCGCTGGGATCGCCGAGCACCCGGACCCCGGCGTCGATGAGGTGGCTGCGGCGCAGGGCCTGGCGGTCGGCCAGGGGTACACCGGACCAGCGGCCCCGGCGTTGACTCGGCGGCACGGCGACTCCTATGCTCGGAACTGACAACGCCCGTAGTCAAAGTTGACTGACGTGACAGGAACGCTCACTGTGACCCAAGATACGTCCGCGATCGACACGCTGACCAGCGCAAGCGACCCGAGCGCCGCAGCACCGGCGGCCGGCTGCCCGGCCTCCGGCGGCGGCTACGACGCCGTCCCGCTGGGTCCGGACTCGCTGACCTGGAAATACTTCGGGGACTGGCGCGGCATGCTGCAAGGCCCCTGGGCCGGTTCGATGCAGAACATGCACCCGCAGCTGGGCGCGGCGGTCGAGGAGCACTCCATCTTCTTCCAGGAGCGCTGGCCGCGGCTGATGCGCTCGCTGTACCCGATAGGCGGGGTGGTCTTCGACGGCGACCGCGCCCCGCAGACCGGCGCGGAGGTGCGCGACTACCACATCACGATCAAAGGGGTGGACGCCAAGGGCCGGCGCTACCACGCGCTGAACCCCGACGTCTTCTACTGGGCGCACGCCACCTTCTTCGTCGGCACCCTGATCGTGGCCGACTGGCTGTGCGGCGGGATCAGCGAAGCCGAGAAGCGCCAGCTGTTCGACGAGCACATCCAGTGGTACCGGATGTACGGGATGAGCATGCGCCCGGTGCCCAAGACCTGGGAGGACTTCCAGGAGTACTGGGACCACATGGTCCGCGAGGTGCTCGAGGACAACAAGGCCACCCGCGACGTGCTGGACCTGTCCACGCTGGACAAGCCGCCGTTCATGCCGTGGCTGCCCACCTGGCTGTGGAACCTGCAGCGGCGGATGGTCAACCCGCTGTTCATCTGGGTGACCGTGGGGCTGTATGACCAGCCGGTGCGCGACCGGCTCGGCTACTCCTGGTCGGCGCGGGACGCGTGGCTGCACCGCCAGTTCGGCAAGGCGGTCAACGCGGTGTTCAAGCTGGTGCCGCGCCGTTACCGGATGCACCCGCGCGGGCGGGCCGGCTGGGACCGCGCCACCGGGCGCATCCCCGCGGATACGCCGCTGGTGCACACCCCGGCGCGCAACCTGCCACCGCTGGAGCACCGCGACAACGGGATCCACTACTGCCCCAAGGTTTGACTCAGGAGCCTGTGATTAGGTAGCTGCGCAGCCGAGACTTCCGGGAGGCGAGATGGCGCGCAGCGACGCCGACAGTTGGGACCTGGCCACCAGCGTGGGGGCGACGGCGACGATGGTCGCCGCCCAGCGCGCCCTGGCGTCCGCCGGACCCACACCGCTGATCGACGACCCGTACGCCGCGCCGCTGGTGCGCGCGGTGGGCATGGACGCCTACACCCGGCTGGTCGACGGGCAGATCGAGGCGCCCGAAGGCGCCGAGTTCGACCCGGAGCGGATGGCGCGCGGCATGGGGCTGCGCACCCGCTTCTTCGACAAGCACTTCCTGGACGCGGCCGACGCCGGGATCCGCCAGGCGGTCATCCTGGCCGCCGGGCTCGATGCGCGGGCCTACCGGCTGGCCTGGCCGGCCGGCACCGTGGTCTACGAGGTGGACATGCCCGCGGTGATCGACTTCAAGACCACCACGCTGCGCGAGCTGGGCGCGGAGCCGACCGCGGAGCGGCGCACCGTGGCGATCGACCTGCGCGAGGACTGGCCTGCGGCCCTTCGGGACGCCGGGTTCGACCCGGCGGCGCCGACGGTGTGGAGCGCGGAGGGCCTGCTGGTCTATCTGCCGCCAGCCGCCCAGGACGGGTTGTTCGACAACATCACCGCGCTCTCCGCACCCGGTAGTCGGCTGGCGTGCGAGTTCATGCCCGACACCACGGTGTTCGCCGGGCCGCTGTGGCGTGAGCACCACGACAAGCTGCGCGAGCTGGGCTTCACCGTGGATGTGGCCGAGCTGATCTACCACGGTGATCGCAACCACGTGGTCGACTACCTCACCGAGTCCGGCTGGGCGGTCGACGGGGTGGCCGCGCCGCAGTTGCACGCGCAGCACGGCTTCGACTACCCCGACGACGAGCTGTCGGCGGTCTTCGCCGACATGACGTATCTGACGGCGGTGTTGGGGCGCTGAGCGGCGCTCTGCGCTTTTCGGGCGGGCTTTAGTGCTCTCGGCGCTCTCAGCGTTCTAAGGCTCGTAGCGCTCGCAGGCGATGCCGTCGCCGTCGCGATCGAGCGCGGAGCGGTAGCCGGGGTGATCGACGGTCATGTTCGAGGCGCCGTCAGCGTGGGCTTCTTTGCAGTTCGCGTACGGCGGGCCGGAAGCGGCGGCGGTGGGGGACAGGCCCAGGCCGGCGACGACAAGGCAGGCAGCAACGAACGAGGCGCGAACCATAGACAGACCCCTTGGCCGAAGAAATTTTCGTCAGCGTAACCGAGGGGCGGTCGGGCCGGGCCTGGATCAGTGGAACCGGGCCCCCGCCCCGCCGCGTCTTCTGACCCGCAGGTCGCCGAGCGAGCACCGCTAAGTGTGGGTTGTGGCCAAATTGCCGGACTAGCGACAATCAGCGTTGTTTCAGTTTCTTACACGAAACCGCTACCTCCACAGGTTTCGTTCAGATAAGGTCTCCTCGTCTGTGAAGCCCCTCACAGCCCCAGCACCGGAGGACAACATGGCCGCACCAGCACCATCCACCGCCCCAACTTTCGCTCAACGCCCCTGGGTCGCCGCTGGCGTCGCCCTCACCGCCGCCAGCATGGTCGCTGCCACACCCGTCGCCGCGCCAACACTGCAGCAAGTCGCGTTCCCCGACATCGAATTGGTCGCCCAGGACCTACTCGGCGACACCGCTGGCAACCTCACCAACCTGATCGACTACTTCGCCGGCGCCAACCCGACGAACTTCTTGGTGCCCCGGGTTGAGGTTGGGGCGCCCTTCCCGATCATGCAGCAGATCATCGCCAACCAAATCGGCTACCTCGGCCAGGTTCTCCAGAATCCCGGCGACATCGGAACCGTCTTCGAGACGATGTTCGGCAACCTCCAAGCGGGCATCGCGGCGCCATTCGGAGAATTCGGCGACAGCCTCGCCACCGGAGGGGCTCTCACCGTATACGGGCTTCCGACAGTTACCTTGCCGGTTCTGGGTACCATCGATCCGAACGCGGCTATTGAGGGATTCATCGCGACACTGATTGGCGCCGACAACCTGAGCCGCCTAGGGTTGTTCGACTCCAACCTCGTCGATGTCCTTCAAAGCGTTCTCGGCGTAGGGGGCCTAGACGGGCTATTCAACTTCACCGCCTCACCGATCAGCGGGCTCATGCTGGGCGTCATGGGGCCGGTGCTTGGACCGATGATCGCGCTCGCCAACGACATCGGCACTGTGTTCGACGGGAACCCGGCCGCCCTGCTCGGCATTCCGGAACACATGCTCTACGCGTTCCTCAACGGCGGCGAAACGCTCAGCCTTGTGGACCTGGTCGAGAACGTATTCGGAATCGACCTATCACCCACACTTGACCTCGGACTTTTGGGAGAACTCACTCTCGGTGTCGATGAGGCGGGCGTCGCGTTAGGCGGGATCCTCGGCGGCCCGGGCTCCCTGTTCAACGCTCTCACCGCTCAAGCAGGGGTTGTCTACGACCCGCCAATTCTCGGAGAGTTCGACGGCGGGATCAAGTGGCTTGGCGATGGCGCCGGTCCGCTCGGTTCACTGCTCGCGGGCCAGAACTCCATCGCTGACGCGATTAGTAACGGGACGCTGCTCGGCGACCTCGATGGCGGCTTGCTCAGTGCCTTCGCTAACGGGTTGAACATCGACTTCCTGGCTGACGGACTCGACAGCGTCCATTCGTTCTTGACCGCCAACCTCCTCGACCCGGTTGCCGGCGTCCTCACCGGATTCGCCGACGAACTGTCCACCGCCATCACCAGCATGCTCGGTTCGGATCTCGGTATCGACGCGCTGACCGCGATGCTGGTCAACATCCCGCAGCTGCTGTTGACGATGATGCTGTAACCCGGTACGCACACCCTGTAGGCCCCCTCCGCGCCAGGAGGGGGCCTACAGGTTTCTCCCCAGCATGAAGAGGCAGGTTTCTCCCCAGCATGAAGAGGTGTGTGATGGCGTTCCGTGTCTTGAGCCCAGTGTCTCCCAGCTTGAACGCCGATCAGTGGCATGACCCCTACGACGCCTAGTCAGTTCGTACGAGATCGACCCGAGCGCCGGCGCTGATCATCACCGCCGGCGCTCCTGGCGGGTCTACGTACCCGACAATGGCTCGGCGTCGAGGGCGACCAGGTCCCGCCCAGTCCGGGTGTCCTCAATGACTCTCTGGCGTCCTAGTGGCAGTTGGGGTTCACGGCCATCGCCGCCTCACCGCGCATCCGGGTAGAGCTCGGCACGCACAGCTTCCTCAATCAAATAGAACTGCGGCAGCGGGAACGTCTCAGCACGAAACCTGTCCATCGTCCCTCCGCGGACCGCGTGTACGCGCAGGCGAGATTGCCGTCGTTGAGTGCGTCCCAACGACCCTGACGGTGCGGAGTAGTTGAAGCCGTGCGTGTCCAGGCAGTCGTAGAATCCGGCTTCATCGGCGTGCGCGGCGGGTGCGCCGACGATGCCGGCCAGTACGGCGGTGATAGCCGCGACCATGAACCCGATCGTTCCGTCTCCTCAGGTCAGAATTTATCTCTAGCGCGGGATTCGCTCGGGACAGTAGGCCGCGATCGCATCGGCGGTGAACGCTACTGCCACCTCATAGGGAACGCCTGTGTCGGCCTGGAAATTTGATACCACCCGGCCCGGTGTCGTCCCGTATGAGAGCGACCCGCAGACCCCGCGGCCCGCCACGGTTGCTCGGCGCTTTTTTTGGGGAGGGGGGTATCCGTCGCTGGTCAGCAGTTCGATAAAGACCTGGTCATTCGCACTCAGGGCCGCCGCGGGAGGCGGGGCGGAAACGGGCGGTGGGGCTGCCATGACTGTCGTCATTTCAACGACCGTGACCGCCTCTGTCGTTACTGTGACGGAACTCGATGGAGGCCGAGGTACGGACCGTCGGCGGAGCTGCGGCGGGCTGGCCGACCAACCACGCTAGAACTGCCGTCAGAGCACCGAGGGAGATCAGTAGAGCGGCGATGCCGGAGGCGACACGCCACGAGCGCGACGCGATCAAGCTCGGTGGGGTACTCGTCGGGTCGTCGTAGTCGAGGGGCTCGGCGCTGTACGCGGTCGCGGCATCGGGTGAAGCCGCTGTGGGGGGCTTGCTCAGTTTCGGGGCCGACGTCGTGTCGGGCATGAGCGGATCGTAGGACGCCCGCCCGTCACCGGAGCTGAGCTCCCGGTTTCTAGCGTCAGTGCGGGTCATTGCGTTCACAGTCCGCTGTGCGGCTAGGGCCAAGTGGACCGGACGGTAGAGCCGCGATCAGTGCCCCCACCAGGACTCGAACCTGGGACCTGCGGATTAAAAGTCCGTAGCTCTACCAACTGAGCTATAGGGGCAAGAGCAACAGGATAACGCCTCCGGTTGGCGGGCTCGTTTGAGGATTGGGCATACTGTGCCCTAAGCTAGCGAGGCTCCCAGCGAGACCACGTTGTGAGTACCCCGGAGTGATTCGGTTCTGGCCCCCTTCGTCTAGCGGCCTAGGACGCCGCCCTTTCAAGGCGGTAGCGCGGGTTCGAATCCCGTAGGGGGTACAAGCGACGCGGCGACGCCGCGGAGCGGAGCAGCACAGCAAGGCCCTGTGGCGCAGTTGGTTAGCGCGCCGCCCTGTCACGGCGGAGGTCGCGGGTTCGAGTCCCGTCAGGGTCGCTTAGTACGGCGAGGCACAACGGTGCCTTCCGGCCAGGTAGCTCAGTTGGTACGAGCGTCCGCCTGAAAAGCGGAAGGTCGCCGGTTCGATCCCGGCCCTGGCCACCGAGAACAGTGCGAGTAGCGGGCCGCTTCCTCGGCGGCCAGCGCCAATCGCAGTAGCCGCGAGTGCCACAGCGCGATCTTTGTTCGTTTTCCGTCGCGTGCCCAACGTGTGTCTCGGGCATGCGGCGGGCTGGCGATCGCGCGGCGACATTCGGCTGACGAATCCAGCATCGAGCGCCCAGAACTCCAACTATAGTTGTGTTGCTCTAACTTTAGTTGAAGTCAGGGGGGTCGCGATGCAGTTCAACAAGCCGCTCGCCACGGTGACGCCCACGCTGGACGGTGACGTGCTCGCGGTCCTGGCCAGCGCTGACGACACGTTCACGATCTCCCAGATTCAGCGAATCTTGACCACGGTGTCCGGCGAAGGCATCCGCAAGGTGCTCACGCGGCTCTGCGCCCAGGGCGTGGTACTGGATAACCAGGTGGGAAGGACTAGGACATACCGGCTCAACACCGAGCACGTGGCGACCCAACCCATCCGAGACTTGGCTCAGCTGACCGCCACTTTCCTGCGCCGCCTCGAAGAGCACTTCGCCGGATGGGGTGGCGACGTCACCTACGCCGCGGTGTTCGGCTCAGCGGCAACGGGGCAGATGACGCTCGACAGCGACATCGACCTGCTGCTGGTGCGCGCTACCGTCGCGGACACCGAGGTTTGGGAGCAGCGGGTGGCCGAACTGTCTCGGTCGGTCACCGCGTGGACCGGCAACGACGCCCGCATCGTGGAGTACACCGAGGACGAACTGCGCGCCTCGGCCGCTGCCGACGAGCCACTTCTTCGCGACGTGGCCAAACAGGGCCTGACCGTCGCGGGGGAACCAGCCTGGTTCAACCGGCAGCTGCGCGCGGCCGTGCCCACATCGCCGAGGCGGGCCTGATGGCCAGACAACGCGACTGCGACTCCGCCGTCATCTCGGGACGGATGAGCAAGGCGACGGAGTCCTCGACCTCGCCGAGTTGGCCGAGGACACCCATACCACCGCGGCCGCCGACCTCTACGTGAGCGCCGGGATCGCCGCTGCGGATGTGATCTGCTGCGTGCGCCTCGGCGTGCACTCGAACACCGACAGCCACGACGAGGCACGCGCCTTGCTCAAAATGGCGGACAGTGGGTCCGAGCGTCACCTCGCCACCCTGGTGGGCCTCAAAAACAAGGCCACCTATACGCACGTGCCGATCTCGGCGGCGGAGTGCAAGAAGATGGGCCGCGCGGCGACTCATCTGATCGAGACAGCCAAGAAGGCTGTGGCTTCCCGGTAGTCGCGCGAGCTGCTGCCGTGGGCATTGCGCGTCCACTTGGCCGCGGCCGAAGGCATCCCAGCCGGCTGCCCGAGCGCACGGCCCAACTTACCCAAAAACCGCAGGTCAAGCATTGTTTCAAAAAACGGCTGCATTCGCCTCTCGGTAGGCTCGGGTCATGCGAATCCATGCTGTCCCCCAGTTCCAAGGAGCGATGACCCCGCGCGCACCGGAGATGCCGGACGGCTGTCGGGCGCTGGCTGAATTGGCCGGACGCGTCCTTCAGGTGCCGGTGACTACCGTCGAGCAGTCCGGCGAGACCTCCCCGCGTGAAGACGGTGTGGCCAACCGGGCGATCCTGACCGGCCCGAACCTGTCGGCCCAGCGCGCGGCGATCGCCGGTGTCGAGGAGCCGATCCTGACGATCGGGGGTGATTGTGGCGTCGAGTTCGAGCCGATCCGGGTGCTGCGCGAGCGCTTCGGTGCCGGCCTGGGTGTCGCCTGGTTCGACGCCCATCCGGATTTGAAGACCCCGCAGACCGCCCATGACGGCGCGTACCACGCGATGGTGCTGGCCGGCCTGCTCGGTGAGAGCGATCCGGCCTTGACCGCCGCGCCGCCGGTCGACCGCGACAAGGTCGCGCTGATCGGCGCACGGGGCGCGATCCCGGCGGAGAAGGAGATGATCGCCCGCGGTATGGGCACCGAGACCGAGGATCCGGCCGCGGTGCTGGCCGACGCCACCCACGTCTATGTGCACGTCGACGTCGACGTGCTCGACCCGAGCCAGTTCCCGGGCCACAACATGCCCGAATCCGACGGGCTGACCATCGAGCGTCTAGTCGAGATGCTAGGCACCCTGCGCGGACTGAACGTCGTCGGTGCCGGTATCACCGAATGTGTGGGCACCGCCGCCGAGGTCGAGGTTCTCACCCCGGTGATCACCGCCCTCGGCGACCTACTGCGGTCGCAGGCGGACTGACTGCCGAACGCAACGGTTACGAGGCGCTGGCGTGCGCGGCGGAGTCCTGGGGGCACCGCACACGTCCCGTTCTCAATCGGCCCGCTGATCAAGCTCATCGAACGCCGCAAGGGCAGCATCGAGGTCCACCTCGTCGAACAACTCGCAGCGGCGGAACACCTCGCCCTCGATCGTAAAAAGACTGACCTCGCGCCACTCGGCCTCGAAGCCCTCGTGGGACGCCCCATCCGCCGCATGGGTGACGACCGCGCCGAGTTCACTCAGCCGATGCACCGCCTCGATATACGGATGGATGTCTTGGTCGAGATCCCACCCGGCACGGAGGTATTCGAGCAGTCCGCCGGGCGCGAATCCGGCGCCGCGGCGATGATCGATATTCTCGAAATTCGGGGTTGTCGCCGGTAATTCGCGCCTGTTGAGCGCAGCGTAACCCGCCGCTACCACCGACCACGTCTGTCGGTGCGGTGCCGCCTCCCCGGCGAGGTAGCGGGTGTCGAGTTCGGCGATGGCGGCGTCTATAGCGTCGCAGGAGAACGAGACGTTCGCTACAAGCCGACCATCCCCATTGATCTCCCCGACCGTGAGTTGCTCGCTGAGGAAGGCCGCGGGACCTTGATCTCGGAATGAAAAACTACTGCAGAACAGCACGAGGCGCTCGCCACGAGTCGCAAGGACGGGAACCATGACGTTCGTGATCGACAGGCCGGCGACAGCACACATGTTTGCGATCGCCGCATCGCGGCCGTACCGCATCCCGGCGTTGACGACACTTCGCCGATCGTCGTGGCAATAGTCATCAGCCAATATCTCCGCCATGGCCTCCCACTCGCCGGCGGCGAGGTGCGCCAGGAAGCGCTCGGACACTTGACTTGCGGCGTTGCTCAACTGCCGCATCGGCTGGCCGAGCTGTTCGAACCTCGCGATCGCTGTGTCGAGGTCGTCCTCGTCGAACAGCTCACTGCGGTCGATCAGGTCGCCGTCAACGGTCAGCAGGTTGACCTCGACCCACTCGGCGTCGAAGTCGTCCGACGACGCTCCATGGCATCTCTCGGTCACGACCGCTCCGCGATCACTCAGCCGATGCACTGCCTCGATAGCGAACTTGGCGTGCGGGATGAGTTCCCAGGTGGCGTGGATGTACGGGACCAGGTCGCCGGCCGAAAAAGACCTTCCCCGGCGGTGATCGATGTTCACCCAGTCCGGTGTCGTCGCGGGAAGCCCGTGTCCGTTGAACGCATCGAAGGCTCGCGTGATCGCCGACCAGGTGCGGCCATGGGCGGCCGCCTCGCCCGCGAGGTAGCGCGCATCAAGTTCGGCGATGGCGGAGTCGAGGTCGTTCGCGTCGAACACGATGATCGCCGCGAGGCGCTCATCGGTTCCGATCTCGGCTAGCTGGAGTGTTTCTGCGCGGAACGTCTCCGGTCGTTCGTCGCCCTGCGAGTATCGCGCATGGGCAAGAACGAGGCGGTCGCCGCGGGTGGCAAGGATGTTTGCCGTGGCATGGGTGATCCCCAGGTCGGCTGCCGATCGCTTCGTTTCGATCACCGCATCTCGGCCACGTTGGACGCCCGCATTCACCACGTGGCGGCGATCGTCGTTGGAGAAGTCCTCGACAAGCGTCGCGGCCAAACCGACCCAGTCGCGGGCGATGAAACACGCTTGCATGCGCTCAAACGTTCGGCGGGCCGCGTTGTCGGGCTCTCGCAGCTGTGGAGGTGACGGCTCCCATCGCGCGTACGCAGCGTCGAGTTCCGCGGTCGCGGCACCGATGTCGTCCAGGTCGAACCACACCTGCTGCACGATTCGACCGTCCTGGTCGATGCCGTAGACGTTGAGGAATTCGTCTTCTGGGGCCCCCGGGCTGGCATCGGCAGTGCCCACCAACAGGCGTGCGAGAGCTAGTCGCTCGCCGCGCACGGCGATAACGGTGGAGCTGCACCGCATCTCGCCGGCTTCGAGCATCGTCCTGTTGTAACGTTGCCAGTCATCGAACGCGATGTCCCCCTGTCCGAACCCGATGATCTTCCGGCGACTCTCAAGGGTCGATCCGGGTGCATACAGCGCCGCGAACTCGTCGAAGACCCCGCTATTAGCGGTACACACCACCCGTTCGCCAGTACGCACGGCGGCCGTCTCCGGTATGGCGACCGGCGCATCGGGTGGCGCTGCAGCGGGCAGCGCGATGCGCACACCGAGAACGGCCTTGGCCTTTTCGGCGAGCGCGACAGCGCCCTTTCTCTCGTACAGGCCGACAGCTCGCTCGGCGGCGGCTCGTGCACCCGCATGATCGCCGGCGGCAGCCAATACACCTGCCAGCGCAACGCAAGCGTCGCCGTGATCCACCAACGCGTCGGTGCGCTCGACCAGGGCCACGGCGTCCTCGGCGATCCGTCGGGCCTCGGCGTGATCGCCGGCACCCGAAAACAGCTGCGCCCGAAGGGTGCGCCACGCGATCGACGCCTTCAACGCGTGTCCGGCAAGCCGCTCACTCTCGCTGCATAGTTCGTCGGCCTCGAAATCCCGATCGAGCGCAAGACACGCCCGGCCCAACAGTGCGGCGGTCTCCGCGGTGTCGGCGTCCAAGCCCCGGCGGCGAAAGCCGTTGTAAGCCATCCGGAGATGCGGTTCGGCCGCGGCGGGGTCGCCGGCGATCAACTCGACGATTCCGGCGAACTGTTCAACCTCCAGCAACACATGACGCAAGCCAAGGTCAGCGACCATGCACCGAGCCGAGTCGATCATCCGCCGCGCGGCGTCGGCGCGACCGCGAAAGGCCTCCAACACAGCCTGGCACCGCGTGGAGGTGGCCTCGACCGCCGGCGAGTCGGTGGTGATGCGCAGCAGCCGTATCACGTCCAGACACCGCCCGCCGGCGCGTGGAACCGGGTTGGGCCCCCACAGCGCGGCCAAGGGTGCATTCGGCAACACCGCGTTCACACGGCGGTGCTCACCGGCGCGCCGTGCCGCGGTCAGGGCGTCGTCCAGGGCGATCTCGCAGTCGCCGATCCGGCCCAGCCGGGCCAGACAGCCGGCACGGACGGTATGCGCTTTGGCTTCGCCGGCGGCGTCGGCGACGCGGGACAGTGTGCCGGCGGCCGCATCCAGCGCGGCGACGACGACGTCGAGCCGCTCGGGATGGATCAGCATCGACAGCTGGCCATCGAAGCACGTCGCCCACGCTGACAGCCGCGCGGAATCGGCGGTTGCGTCCTGCAGCTGGGCGACCGCGCCGGACGCGGTCACCACGTCACCGGCGGCCAACAGAGCCTCACACCGCGCGATCAGCAGCGCGGCGATCTGCTCACCGCGGTCGGGCAGTTCGTCGTCGATCTCCTCCAGCGCGTGCAGCGCCCGATCGTAAAGGTCGGCAGCGCCCTCGTAGCCCAGGCGGGCCATCGCCTCGTCCGCTGCACGCCGACAGTATTCCACCGCTTTGGCGGCGTTGCCCGCCCACGCGCACTCGAAGTAGTGATACGCCAACTCCACAAGCAACTCCTCGACGGCGCCGGGCTGGTTCTCCAGCGTTGTGGCGATGCGCTGGTGCAGCCGCATCCGCCGCACCGACGGCAACTCGGCGAGCAACGATTGGCGGATGAGGGCGTGGTTGAACCGGTAGCGGCCCGCCGGCTCCTCGATGAGAATCCCGGCTCGGCCCGCCTCGTCGAAGGCGTCCACCAGATCCGCATCGACCACCTGCTCGACCAGTTCCACCGCGAACCGGCTGCCGACGACCGCGGCGGCCGTCAGGGCCTTGTTCGTCACCGGCGAGAGCCGGGACAGCCGGCGGCTCACGGCTTCCCGCACGCCCTGAGGCAAGGTGCTTGAATCCCAGCGGCCGCCGCTCTCGTCGACGTGCCGTAACGCCTCGATCAAGAAGAACGGGTTGCCGCCGGTGACCGACGCCAGCGCGCGGGCCAGATCGTCGTCGTAGCCGGCGTCGGCAACATAGGCGGTCACGTCCTTTTCGTCGAGACCGCTCAGCTGCAAGCGATCTGCCGTGCCGTCGCGGTGCAGATCGGTGAGCGTTGCGGCCAGCGGATGGCAGCGGTCGAGATCGGTGCTGCGGTAAGTGCCGACGATCTGCACCCGCGATTGCTCGCCGAAGCGCAGGAGATGCCGCAAGAGCAGCAGCGTCGGTTTGGCCGCCCAGTGCAGGTCATCGAGGACCAGTACCACCGGTGCGCTCGCTGAGACCGCGGCCAGGAGCGCCACGACGGCGTCGAAAAGTGCGTAGCGCTCGGTATCGGGGTCCGCCCGGGTCGGCGCGGCCAGATCGGGCAGCACATCGATCAGCCCCGGCACGAGCGGAAGCAACGCTTCCACACCGCGTGAACCGCGCAGCCGGTCCGGCCCGACGCAGGGCACCAGCACCCGCAGGACTTCGGCGAAGGGCTGATACGGCGCGCCCAGATCCTCGTCGCACCGGCCGTACAGCACGATCGCGCCTTGCTGGTGGGCGCGCCGGGACCATTCACCGGCCAAGCGGGTCTTGCCGACACCGGGTTCGCCGGCGATCAGCACGGCATGCGCTCCACCGGCGAGGGCAGCCTGCCACGCCCCGGAAAGCCGGTCCAGTTCCCGGTCGCGCCCGACGAACAGCCCGGGCCCGTCCAGTACCGCGGGCAGCCCGGGACGCTCCACCGGTGCGGTGGCCAGCGGCGACGGCGTAGCGTCGACACCGGTGTCCGCCCGCAACTCGAAGACATGCTCCGGGCGGGGCAGGTTTTTCAGCTGGCGCATCCCCAAGTCGGTGAGCACCACGTCGTCGGGCAGGGCGTCGAGGACCAACTCGGCGGTCGCACCGGAGCACAGGATCTGGCCGCCGGCGGCCAGCGACCGCAACCGCGCCGCCCGGTTGACGGCCCGGCCGAAGTAATCCCCATCCCGGAGCTCGACCTCGCCGGTGTGCAGCGCCACCCGGATTCGCATCGGCTCGGCCAGCGTCCAGGGCTCGCAGCCGATCGCCTCTTGCAATTCGACGGCCGCAGCCGCCGCCGCTGACGGCCGCTCGAAGACCGAGAACGTCGCATCACCCTCGCCCCGCGTTTTGATCAGCCGCCCACCTCGCGCGGTGACGACGTGTTCGACCAACCCGTCGTGGCGGGCGAGCGCCAGCGCCATGGCATCGGCGTCGGCCTCCCAGGCGGCGGTTGAGCCCTCGATGTCGGTGAGCAGAAAGGTCACGGCACGCATCACCGACGGAAACTGCTGCGCGACAGTGATGTCCAGCGCGGCATCCTGGGCCACGATCGCGGCCTCCAGCCGCCGCAGCTCGGGTCCCGGGTCGACGCCCAACTCAGCTGCCAACTGGGCCCGCGCCCGCCGGTAGGCGGCCAGGGCATCGCCCTGCCTGCCGGCGCGGTAGAGGGCCAGCATCAGCTGGCCCCAGCGCCGTTCGCGCAGCGGTGCTTCGGCCACGGCGGTCTCGAGCTCGCCGATGATCTCCGCTGCGCGGCCCGTCGCCAGCAGCGCAGCGGCGCGATCCTCCACCAGCGCGGCGTGGGCCTCGATCCAGTGCGTCCGTTCCGACGTTCCCCGCCGCCCGTCGGGCAGTTCCGGGATCCCGCGCCACAGCGCGACCGCTTCCTCAAAGCACGCTACGGCCTGGCTGGTATCGCCGGCGGCCGTCGCCTCGCGTGCCCGTCGGGCGGCCAACCGGTACCGCGAGACATCGACCTCGGCACCGGCCAGAAACCAGCCGCCTCCTTCGGTCAGCACCACACCGTCGCCCAGGGCGCGGCGCAGTGTGGAGATGTGAGTCTGCAGGGCTTTGGCGGCGGTACGCGGCGGATCGTCGCCCCAGAGCAGTTCCACGAGTGCATCGGCCGGCACCAGCGAGCCGCAGTGCAGTCCGAGCATCGTCAGGATGGCGCGCGGTTTCGCGCCCGGAATCGCGATCGCAGCGCCACGCTGCCGGACTTGAAGGGGCCCCAAAACCCCCAGCTCCACGGGTTGAAGCATACTCACGTCACCCATCGTCGGCGCGGTGATTCAACAGCCGGTCAAGGTCGGGTAAAGGCGTCGCGGATGAGGGTTTTGGCGGGCGGCGGGGGTGGAGAAGAGCTGGATTTTCCGTGCGGCCTACTCTGCTGCGGAGGCGCCCGGTTCGACGCGCATCGGACCTGAATACTCGCGGGCCGCCGCCGCGGCATGGGCATCGAGACCGAGGACCCGGCCGCGGTGCTGGCCGACGCTACGCACGTCTATGTGCACGTCGATGTAGATGTGCTCGACCCGAGCGAGTTCCCGGGCCGCAACACGCCCGAATCCGACCGGCTGACCATCGACCGCCTGGTCGAGATGCTGGAATCCCTGCGCGGGCTAAACGTCGTCTGTGCCGGTATCACCGAATGTGTGGGCACCGCGCCGCCGAGGTCGAGGTTCTCACCCCGGTGATCACCGCCCTCGGGGGGCCTGCTGCGGTCGCAGGCGGGCTGGCTCGCGTCGCTTCGGTGCACGGTCAAGCCTCGACGGGCTCTTCGGCGCCCGCGGTTGGCGGCGTCGCCGATGCGGTGTCGGTGACCGCGGGTTGCGCCGCGCGCATGCAACTCGGCCCGACCCGCCCTCGATCTGCCTGGCTTCAGACTCCGGGACATCCGGCGGCCGACTAAGGAGTGTGAACTGAAAAGTTTAAGTCGTCCATGAAATTCAACAAATAGACTGCTGTGAGTATTGACGTCAACTCTCAGCTTCGCCACAATCATAGTGATGACGGTCACAGTGACCGCTCTCTGGGATTGGAGGGGATCCGATGACCACTTATGCAGAGCGGCGCCCATGGGCCACTGCGGGAGTTGCACTGGCGGCCGCGTCGATGGTTGCGGCGGCGCCCATGGCTCTTGGTGGCGGGCTCTTGCCGCGCGTCGACGTCCCAGACATCCAACTCGCCGGGTTGGGTTCAGATGTCCTTACCGATCTGGGATCAGCGGGATTTGCGATCGCTATGCAACCCAGTGTTTTCGCTGGGACTGTTCTCGCCTTGCCGGTGGCCTTGGTCACCGATCCGGCAAACATTGGGAATATTACTTCGACTGTGAGTGGTAATTTTCAGGGCCTCTTCAACATGTTGCCTTCGCTTGCTGCCGGGTTCGCCAACGGGATCGTGGGGCCGGTGGCAGGGCCTTTAAGTGAGCTATCGGCCATGTTCACAGGTGGTGGTCTCGGAAGTCTGATTGGTGCGCCCGAACACCTGCTTGACGTCTTTCTCACGGGTGGAGCGGCTTATCCCAATTTCCTAGCCGACATACTTGGGCCGTTTTCTGCCGGATTGCTGAGCCCTGTCGGCGGACCACTCTCGGTGGCCTTGGCGCCGCTGGGCGTGTTGGAGTCGGTAACGAACACCGGTTTTCTTCCTGCGATGAGCATGAACGCTCTCCCGGACGGGCTCTTTAGCTCCGCAGCAGATGTGCTCGACCAACTATTGTCGACGAATATTCTGGGGAACGCAGTCGGCGACATCAACAACTTCCTAGCGGGAGGTATGACCGACATCGCTAACGGGATCAACACGTTGGGAACGTACCTGGGCGATGGGCTTCAGAGTGTGTTGGGGACGTTTATCAGTAATACGGGCGGTATTGACATATTGTTCGACCACATCGGAACACTGTTGTTGGCGGCGCCGCAGATTCTCCTCCAACTGCTGCTCTGAGCGCCGAACTCTCATAAAGCGACGGAACGTTCGAGCGGGCGGCTCCCTTCGATCGTGGAGGGGCCGCCCGCTAGCTTCTTGCCGATGCCTCGGGTAGATTTGCCGAAATATTACGGCGAGCGCGCCTCCACGGCCTGACCGTTTGTCGACATGGTTTGAAACGTCGACCACCTGCACGGGCTCGCTGCTGATGAGAAACGCAACAGCGTCAACGAGCGTCGCGCCCGGAAAGTGGCAAACGCAACCTCGGGCATGCTGGCCGCCCTGAGCAAACGTCTGACTTAGAACACTTGAGCAACCGGGTGGAGTATTCCGAACCGAATTGGTGTTGAGCGCGGCCGGAAACTACGCAGCTTCTTCCGGGGTTGACTGCGTTCAATGTCGCAACAACAGACGGATCGTCCGGCGCCTCCAGGTAACGCAGTAAGCCACGTCAAGTCGGTCGCCTACAGGGGGGCTAGGCAGCCAGTTGGCGTCGGCACCCCGGCATGCGCGGAGTGACTTCGAGCCGCGTCGTCTGGGAGTTCTTGGGACATGTCACCGCCATACAAAACGACCGGTGCAAGTCTCTTTCATTCGCGAAATACAGCATTTTCACAGAATCAAGCTTGTCAATCGATCCGAGGTGCTAACTTCTTCGACCTGAGCATCGGGCTGTAACCGGGCAAAGCGGGGGAGAAAATGCGAAGGAAGATGACGACCGCCTTGGCGATGGCGGTGGCGGTTTCGCTAATGGTCGCCGGCCCGGTGCCCTCATCTGCTGCAGCGGACACACAGTATGTACGCACCACGTCCGGCAAGGTCCGCTGCCTGGTATCAGGAGACGGCACCGGGACCGGGGCCAAAGGGCCGGTTGTCATCTGCGAAGCGTCGGACCCGCTGTCGCCTCCGTTTGACCAGTGGGACAACGTCGGCTTCCTTCAAGCGCCCTTGACGAGTACCGGGCTGCATTATCACAACGCAGTGGTCGATAGCGCCGGGAATTTCAGGTTCGAGGACGGGGGAAATATCGGGGCTGGCCGCCCGGACAAAGACCTGATCTTGGATTACGGCAAGACCTACCGCGTCAAGGGCTGGACTGTTAACGCATCGAGCGACGGTACTCGGTTCGCCTGCGACGACACAGGTCACGGCATGTTCGTGAGCATCGAGAACGTCTATTCGTTTTGATCAGCGGCGTCCGGAGGTAGCGGTGAAGAAGAGGAAAATTGCACCAGCCGTGCTAGTCAATGTTTCGGTGTGGCTGGCCGCGGGAGTCTTCGCCGTGCCGATGGCGCGTGCAGACGACGGGTGGGTGGCTGCGGCGAGTTCCCCCAGCCACGAACAGTTGGATTGGGGTTATGGGCCGGACCAAGCAACCGCAGAGATCACGGCTCTGACGCAGTGCTCTCAGCTCCAGCGCGCCGACGACTGCCGGCTACTTGCTTCCAGCCCCGACTGCGTTGCTGTGGTCTGGGATGGCGATCAGCCCCTGAATCGTGCGCATGGTGCATCGGGGGGAGGGCGTGACGCGGTCCTGCGGGCCGCGATAGCCGCTGCCGGCCCGCACGCCAATGATCCTGAAGTGCGGTGCACGTGGGAACCCCACTCGTGAACGTAGGCCGTGAAGGGAGACTGAACATGCGACTGCTCAGGCTATGGGCCGTGGTGTTTTTCGCGGCCGGAGTGGCACTCGCGAGCCCGGTACCGGGTGCGAAAGCTGACCGCTGTGGCATCGACCTAGCGGCGCCGGAGATCGCTTCTGCCGTCAGCACTCTGCTGCCATACCCCGGCACCGACTGGAAATGGACGAGCGATCCCGGAACGGTTCTCGGCAACTTCGACCGTTGCGCGACATTGTCGACTGCGTTGGTCAGCGTCGAAAGAGCCACCGGTAGCTCACCGATCACGGCGCTGATGTTTCATGAAGGCGCCTACCTCGGCACTGCCACGTCGAAAGCCTACGGATTCACGTCTCTCAATACCGCGCGGACCACTGATGACACCGTAGTTTTGAATTACAAAACTCCGGGGGCATGCAATGCGTGTGCACCGGCCGCCGTCCACAGCGTTCGGTACCAGTGGCAAGGCAACCGGGTCGTCATGCTCGATCCGGCTCCTCCTGGTTGATTCACCGCGTAGCTAATCGTCTTCGCACACCGAGCGTTCGGCGTTCTCGCGGGCAACCGGCCAGGCAATCGCTGAGCCGTTATCGGTCCTCGTTCTGGAGAACGACGGCACCTGTCGGCAATGTCGTCACGAGCGAACACGTCGGCCTCGAGGCGGCCTGGCAACGTAACAAAGGCAGTCCGCCGGCAAGCCGCGCCGGATTGTTCTGTTAGGCGCGGTGCTGGCCTTCTTCCGGTGGCGTTTGGTGCGCTTCGCACCAACGAGCGCGCCTCGACCACTACTAGGAACCACCGCACGGGCTGGGTATTTTTATCTGGCTACCAGCGGGTACTTCAACCTGGCCATTGACAGGACCCGAGACCCCACTTGCCCATAGCCGGCTGAGCCGCGAGCGACTGAACGGTCCGATTATCCGCCGAGAAGGCCGAGCAACAGACTAGGGATGCTAACTGCCAGGTTCCCGAGCAGGCCGGCCCCAAGCACGTCCACACCCTGAGCACCGAAAACCTCAGCTAACTCGGAGGCCAGGTCGTGGCTCAGGAGCGCTGCGACTTCAACAAGTGACTGTTCCACCGAGTCGAGCAAACTCAGGCCCAGAAGCGTCGGCGGGCCGTTGAGCAGGCTGGTTGGGAAGAAAGTGTTCAGCGGACCGGTATTGAACAACCCAGCGATGGCGTCGATGAGTGGGTTGCCTCCGGACCAAGCGGGGTTAAGCGCTTTAGCGATGGTCTCTGGGAGACCGATCAGGGTACCGGCCGCTCCCGGCCCGTGCCCGGGGAGGCCGTAACCACCTTCCGCGAGCGAGAAACTGCCGATGTTCAGGACGTTGACACGGCCGGCAAAATCCAACGCGTTGAACAAGGACCCGGCCGGACTAAGCAATCCACCGGTCTTCAGCCCTAACGCATCAAAGATCCCTTTGACCAGGCTCATCTTCGGCAGCAGCGGGAGCTGGATCTCGCCGATCGCAATTTCATTCGGCAGCCCGAGCGCCGTTGCCAAATCAACGACGTCGAGCGACTCCCCTCCATTGAGCGCAGCACCCGCCATGTGCGCCGGAATGTTGACGAGATCGTTCAGCGCAGTGATGGGGTCTGAAAGGTTGTCGACAGCAGACTGAACGCCGTGCCCGAAGGCAAGGCCGGGCCCGAGGATCGGGCCGACGGCGCCGTACAGGATTCCACTAGCCGGTGAGGCAGTGAAATCGAGAACCGAGCGCAACAAAGGGTCTCCGACTGTAAGGAGGCGGAGCGTATCGAAAATCTCTCTGTGCCCGACTGTCGTCACGTCGAAGTGCAGGAGATCACCGAACAGTCCTTTGAGGAGTGTGACTGAGGCGGTCCCGTCGAGTGCGCCGAGGAGGCTCGGGTCATAGGCAAAAGGAGCTTGAAGTGCGGCTTGAAAGTTGCCACCGATGCTTCGCGCGACGTCACTTACGGTTTGCGTCCCGTCAAGTAGTCCCGTCATGTAGCCGATCTGGTTGGCGCCGACCTGCTGGAGCACAGGGAACGCCGGTGCGTTCACGACCTTCCCGACGAGGTACTCGGCGTTCGCGAGGGCCCCAGGTGAGCCGTCACTGCCCATGAATACGTCGATCCATGGACTAATCGGATCGAAGCTCGCGGTGAGTTCGACGCCGGCGAAGTAGCTCCCTGTCGAAGTAGGCGTAACAAGCGGAACCGCCCCCATCACGCTCGCGGCTGTTATCGCGACGCTGGCGGTTATCCGCGCCCGCGACGCGCCTGCCATCTGTTGCATCGTGAGTAGTACCTCGTTTGTCATCGCGCTACCGCCGTCACATCGCCAAGGACCATACCTTATGACTCCCTGAGTGGAGCTATCGGCTCCTGGGTCTATGCGGCGCGCCGATAACCTTCGTGCGCACCAGGCGATCTCGGAAGTCATCGGGCCTACGTCGCAAGAGACGCGCACGAAGCGATCTTGAGCGATGTTGTTGTAATTCAGGAAACATTCAGCTAGCTTCGTCGCAATGTGGCGACCATCACGGGTCCCATCATGACAACAGGGGAGATCAGGTGCAGCAATCAACAGTCCGGCCATGGGCCACCGCTGGCGTGGCGCTGGCGGGAGCCGGGATGATCGCAGTTACTCCGGTTGCCGCCGCGCAACCACTACTCGACGTCCAAGCGCGCGCGGTTCACCTCACCTCGGCATTTGACGACCTGATCAATCCGTATTCCGACTTGGCGACGAACACCTGGGGCAACCTGGAGGCTATCGCCACTGAACGGTTCGCGAACCCGGCACCGTTGCTGAGTCAGGTACTTGACAATCACACTGGTTTCGGCGCAGGAATCGTTGCGGCCTTGCAAGCCGGCGACCTCGACGCTCTCTCGGAAGCCATCGACATTGCTCCACGGACCATGGCGCAGAACTTCCTCAACGTCGCCCGGGCTCTGACGGACACATCGGTTTCACTCGATCTCGACAACCTGGTCGGCCAGATCAACGCGCCACCCCTTCTTGAGTTGCTTGGAATGTTCTTCGGTGGCGGCTCTACGATCAATCTCATCCCGATGCTGCAGGGTCTCGCTGATGACGCAGTCGGCAGCTGGGGCATTCAGGCAGGGATGCCGACCGCGTTGGCTATCGATGCGATCGGAGCGCCGTACCATGGAATCAAGGCCTTGATGGAGAACGCCACCGCTTTCGGCGACGCCGTCGATGCTCAAAACTGGCAAGCTGCAGCAACCACCTTGCTGATTTCGCCGGCCACGACGACGGATGCATTCCTCAATGGCCAGGGAATTAGCATCTTCGATGTGCTGAGCTTCCTGGGAATGGATGCCGGACAATTGAACTCGCTGCCAACGATCGACCTGCCGACCGTCAACGGCATCCCCTTCCCGAACCCTAACTACAACCTGCTGAAGGACCCGCTGTCTCATGCAATTCTGACTGCTCGCGGAGACCTTGGTTCGGTCGGCGTGAAATCGATCGACGCGAACTTCCCGCTCAACGGCTTGCTTGCCCCGATGCAGAATCCCTATATCGGTGCGACTCTCGAATACACTGGGGGAGGGATCGCTTTCGACGAGATTGCGCCAGTCACTAAGTTTCCGTGGTATGCGCCTTGCTCGTTGCAGCCGGGCTGTGTCGGGGGCATCCTTCCTGGCCTCAAGCCAAACCCGATGAGCTTTCTGGGCGGAGAAATCGAACTCGCCCCCGAGTACACCGGCACCAAATTTGGTGGCCTTGTTCCGGCGTTGGTGAACTGGGCTCCGCAAGAACTCGCCAAGGAGATCAACGGCACCGTGCCCGGGCCGTGGAACGAGATCATCACCCAGTTCGGCGAGTTGCCAGAGCACATGTGGAACAACTTCCAGTTGACCTGGCTGCTCGGCGAGCGAGGTTGGCTTGGAATGTTGACCTCCGCTCTCGGACTCGAATCGTTGGGCTTGGACCTCTCCACCGTGGGCGGCTTGCTGGACGTGGGCAACCTTGGTGGACTGTTCGACCCGACGGTCTTGGGGATCGAACTGCTTCCCAACTTGGTCGGTGCGTTACTGGGCTTTTGAGCCTGAAGTCGGCGAGGGCGCCCCGTGTTGCCGGGGCGCCCTCCGGCGATTGGGTTCGGTGGTGACTAGGCCTACTTGACGGATGGTGACGAACGCCCTAGGAGGCGACTCCTCGCGGCCCAGGACTGCGCACACAACGCCCACCCGATCATTGAAAAGGCCGCTCCGAATACGGGCGAATTCGTCATCGGGGAGTGACCGCTACTGAAGCTGATCCGGTACCGGTGCGGTCACCTCACCTGACGGGACGTCGCTGGTGAAAGCACTTCCCCGTTGCGGCGAACCCAACCCAGGAGAAGACCATGGCGAAGCCGTCCGACTCTGCTCCGGCGGCTGCCACGCTCGTAGGGTCAAGCACCGCGGTAGCCGCCGTCGCCGGACCGGCCGCGGCGCTGCGCAGCCCCGCGGTGATCCGGCGACTCAACGACTGGGCAAGCAATCGGCTCCCCGACGAACAAAACGCCAATCGGCACGCCGCGATCCTGCCCACGCCGATCGCAAACAAGGGTTTCTATTCCGCGCCGGGTGATCTCAGCGCCCTCGCCAACGGCGAGATCGTCCGCGTCGAGCCGGTGTCACCGCGGCTGCCGATCCTCGGCGCAGCCGCCCACCGGTTCATGGTGCGCTGCACCGACACCGCGGGCCACGCCGTGCCGGTGACCGCCACGCTGATCGAACCGCACCGCCCCTGGCGGGGCAGCGGGCCGCGACTGGTCGTGGTGCGCAACCAGCCGATCAATTCCCTTGGTCTGAAGTCCGCACCGTCGTACCAGATCGCCCACGGCGTGTACGTCGATGTCCCGTCGCTGCTGCCGCTCCTGCTGGCGCGCAATTACGCGGTGCTGCTGCCCGATCACGAAGGCCCGCGGATGGCGTACTCGGCGGGCCGGATGGCCGGGCACGTCGTGCTGGACTCAGTGCGCGGTATGCGCACGCTGCGACCCGAACTCGCCGAATCATGGTGATGGCCGCCAACAGCGGGGGACGACCGCCAACGGTGCGCGCCGCGCAAGAACAGCCGACCTACGCCACCTACGCCACACCGACCATGTTCCGGTGAGGAAGATCACAGCTTGCTATTCTCAGCAGGAACTGCGGTCAGGCGGGGGCTGGGAAGGCGGTGGTCATGCGCGCGGAGGACGCGTCGGCGGACCACTACGCCCAGCGGGTGGAAGCCCTCTCGCAGGCCACAGTGCGCCTGCGGTTCGACCCGTTCGTTGACATCGACTGGGACGCGGCCGAGAACACCCTCGACCCGACCGACCCCCGGTGGGAACTGCACCGGCACACCAGCCCCCTCGCGGCGACCGACTGGTACGCCGAGCAGCCGCTGCAAAAACGGGTGGACATGGGCCGCTGGATCATCGCCAACATGTGCAAGGTCGGGATTCAGTTCGAGATGATCCTGATCCGCAGCGTGATCCACCGGGCTGGCAAGCTGCCCAACACCCATCCGGCGTTCCGGTATCTCATGCACGAGGTCACCGACGAATGCAACCACATCCAGATGTTCCAGGAGTTCATCAACCGCAACGGTCAAGACGTGCCCGGAATGCGGCGGATGTCGCGAATCCTGGGACCGATCGCCAGCTTCGTCATCGGCTACCTCAAGACCGTCCTGTTCATCGCCGTGCTCGGCGGTGAACAACCCATCAATTACCAGCAGACGCTGGTCCTTCGCGGCGCATCGCAGATCCCGCCGCTACTGAGCAAGGTTCATTACATCCACTTGGCCGAAGAGGCCCGCCATATCACTTTCGCCGAGGACTATCTGGCCCAACAGGTGCGAACGGTGGGGCGGCTCAAGCGGGCCGCCTACGCGATCATGTTCCCGCTCATCCTGCGTTGGCTGATGGGCGAGATATTCACCCCACCGCGGTCATTCGCTCGGCAATTCGGGGTACCGCGCCGGGTTTTCAAGGCCGCCTATTGGCGAAGCGAATTCTCCCGGCAGATGTTGGTGGAGTGCGCTGCCGATGTACGGCGGGTGGCCGCCGATCTCGGTCTGCGCAACCCTTGGTCGCGGTGGGTGTGGTGGCTGCTCGGCATCGAGGGACGGCCGTCGCGCTACCGCAGCGAACCGAACCGGCTGTTCGAAGGCGCAACGATCACCCGACTCGACGAGCTTCGGACCACGGTGTGGACGCGGATCACCGCCGTGGCCATCGTGGCGGCCATCGCAGTGTTGGCCACCCCGGTCGGGTTGCGGATCATCGGCGCCGCGGCCGCAGGCGCGGCGGTGTGGGCGGTGTACCACCTGCTGCGGGAACGTCGCGGCGGTGTGGTCGGCAATCAGCCGTTCGAATGGCCGAGGCTGCTCATCTGGGTGGCCGTGTGCGTAAGCATGATTCCGGTCGGCGGGCTTATCGGACTCGCCATGGTGGTGGTGATGATCTTGGCGTTAGCCGAATTCCTGCCCACCCTTTGAACAATTTCCGCTGGCATTTCGTGGCAACACGGCCATGGCGGTGATCGTCGGTCGTCGCTCAACGGCGTTATCCCGGCGGTGAATTCGACGCGAATCGATGTCCGAGCCGATCTTCCCGGCGGTCGGCTCGCAGCGTGGTACGGTCCGCGAATGGCAAAGCTTCCGTATTTCGACATGCTTATCGATGAACAGCAGAGCGGGGGCGAAGTCGGGCAACTCTGGGAAAGCCAGGTGCACTGGGGCTATTGGGAAAACCCCAAGGACGCCGACGGCACCCGCGACGACTACATCGCAGCCATGGCGCAGATGAATCGCGTGCTCTTCGAGGCCAGCAAGGTCGCCGACGGGCAGCGTCTGTTGGACGTCGGCTGCGGATTCGGCGGCACCATCCAGCAGCTCAACGCCGAACATTCCGGCATGGACCTCGTCGGCTTGAACATCGATCCGCGCCAGCTCGCCGCGGCGGAGGCGCAGACCCGCGCTGCCAACGGCAACGCCGTCGACTGGGTTGAGGGCGACGCCTGCGCGCTCCCGTTCGAGGACAACTCTTTCGACCGGATCCTGGCCGTCGAATGCATCTTCCACTTCCCGTCCCGGGCCAAATTTCTCGCCGAAGCCGCCCGGGTGCTCAAGCCCGGCGGCTACCTGGCGGTCTCGGATTTCGTGCCGACCATGTCGTTCTTCGGCAAGACTCCGTTCTGGATGGTGATTCGCAGCCGGATTGCGAAATCCTACGGAACGCTGGGGAATCTGCCGTTGCGGTCCTACCGGGGGATGGGCAAACGCGCGGGTCTTCGGCTTGAGGCCAACCGCAACATCCGCAAGCACACGATGCCGACCTATCCGTTCATCATCGGGTTCCTACGCGAGCAGGGGTCGGCCGAGATCCAGAAGGTGATGCTCGGCGGCACTCGGTGGATGAAGTGGCTGTCCAAGCTGGGCTTCGCCCAGTACCGCGTGTACACGTTCCAAAAACCCGCCCAGGAGTGACAGCGGTCCGCCCCCCATCCCGATGCGGCGCGAAACGGCCGAATTGAGATTTGAGGCCAGGCCCGTCGTTTCAGCTGATCGAGCCCCAATGAACCGACACGGCAGGGTGCAATTGCGTCTGGGATAACACCGGGGCTGCGCTGATCGGTCGCGCTGCCCTCGCGCACCGGGACCTCGACCCGGCGGTCCGTACGGGTTCCGCGGGGCGCTCTTAGTAGGCAGACATACGACCCCGCACACCGCTTTCTACGCGCTTTGGCCGATGTTGCCGAGATCTGCCTCGTCGGAAAGTCGACGTATCAGATGTCGGTGTGCGGTGTCCCGCACCCAATCAGGAGGGATGTCATGGCGCCTCACAGACTGCGCGTGCTGATTTCGTCGACGTTTTCACTTGCGGTGCTGGCGGCCGCCGCCGGCCAGGCACCGGTGCTGGCCGAACCGTTGCCCTACGGTCCCGACACCTGCATTGACGGGTATGTCTGGCGCGACGGTCGCCCCGGCGATCACGTGTGCGTCACCCCGGCGATCCGTGACGCGACCGCCCAACAAAACGCCGACGGCGCCGCGAATCGGGAACCCAACGGCGGGGAGTACGGTCCCAACACCTGTAAGCAGGGCTTCGTGTGGCGGGAGGCGTTCGGGGGCGACGCGGTCTGCGTGACCCCCGACGTGCGCGAGCAAGCCCGGGCCGACAACGCCGCGGCCGAATCGAGGAAGCTCGCCAACCAGGCGCAGCCGCCGGTCGACCCCCCGATCGGCCCGCCGCTTGACCCGCCGAAACCGCCGGATGGGCCGCCGAAACCGCCGGATGACCCACCGAAACCGCCGGATGGGCCGCCGGCCTGCCCGCAGGGCCAAAGCCTCGGATCGGACGGCACCTGCATCACCAAGCGAATGGTGCTCACCGTCCCCTGCCTCGGCCACAACCTGATCGCCGACGAGATCTGCCCGCTGTGGGCACCGCCGCCGCCCTCGGCGTGGACGTTCTGCCCGGACGTCTTCAACGCAGCCGAGACCCTCAAGGGGCCGGGAGGCTGCCCCAAGCCGTGGTGAACGGCGTTTGTTCCCGGCGATGAGGGAACCAGCGCGACGATCCGCCGCCCTGGCGGACCTCGCCACCACCGGCTGAGAACCGCGTCCGAGAGTCGACAGTGACGCGTCGTCCCTCCGGAGAACGCGTCGGAAAGGACGAACAGAACCGCGGCCACGGGTGCGCGCCTTAAGCTGACTCGATGTCAACGAGCGCATCCGCTCTGGCGGTGCGGGGCCGGCGCACTCACGTCACCCGTTGCCGCGCGGCTTGAGGCAGGAGAGGCCGATGGCGAAGCTGCTCAATTCTGCGCCGGCCGCGGCCGCGCTCGCCGCGGCAAGCGCCGCGGTAGCCGGGATCGCCGGATCCGCTGCAGCCCTGCGCAGCCCCACGGTGATCCGCCGCCTCAACGACTGGGCGCGGCACCGCCTGACCGACGAACAAAACGCCGATCGGCACACGGCGATCCTGCCCACGCCCCTCGCAAACAAGGGCTTCTATTCCGCGCCGGGTGATCTCAGCGCCCTCGCCAACGGGGAGATCATCCGCGTCGAGCGAGTGACGCCGAGGCTGCCGATCCCCGGCGCGGCCGCCCACCAGTTCATGGTGCGCTGCACCGACACCGCGGGCAACGCCGTACCGGTGACCGCCACGCTGATCGAACCGCAGCGCCCCTGGCGGGGCAGCGGGCCGCGACCGGTCGTGGTGCGCAACCAGCCGATCAATTCCCTGGGGCTCAAGTCCGCGCCGTCCCACCAGATCGCCCACGGCGTGTACGTCGATGTCCCGCCGATGCTGCCGCTCCTGCTGGCGCGCAATTACGCAGTGCTGCTGCCCGATCACGAAGGCCCGCGGATGGCGTACTCGGCGGGCCGGATGGCCGGACACGCCGTGCTGGATTCGGTGCGCGGCATGCAAACGTTGCGACCCGAACTCGCCGAGTCACCGATGGTGATGGACGGCTACAGCGGCGGCGCGATCGCCACAACGTGGGCCGCCCAGGAACAGCCGACCTATGCCCCGGAGTTGCGCTTCCGCGGTGCGGTGGCCGGCGGCACACCCACCGACTATGCGCTGCTGTACCGCAGCATGAACGCCCGCCTGGGGTCGGGGCTCTTCGCCGCAGCCGTCATCGGGCAGGCCCGGGAATACCCGGAGATGGTCGGGCTCTTCGGCGATTTCGCGCTGTACATGGCCACCCTCATCAAGGACCTGCCGCAACCACCGCTGGCGCTGGCCGGCCTGGCCCGCCTCGATCTGGGCCGGATCTCCACAGTTCCGGACCCGCTGGAATCCGAGATCGCCCAGGCGGTGATCGCCGACAACAAGCCGGGCGCCGCCGCACCGACGATGCCGGTCCTGTTCCACCACGGCTCGCGTGACCGCTTCCTCGGTGACCAATTCGTCCCCGAGCAGGGCGTGCTCGAGGTCATCGCCAGCTGGCGGGCGCAGGGCGCGACCGTCGACTACCTGCCGGTGCCTGGTGAGCATCTGATCGCGGCCGGCTGGGCGATGCCCGCCGTTCTGCGCTGGATGGGCCGCGCCCTCGGGGAGCCCCGGATCGCAGACCCGAGTGCGCACCGCGGCGTCGGCTAAGTCCCGGATTGAGCGTCCGGCTCGGAGCCCCCGACTTCGGCTCCGGGGATCGTCTTGGCCGCCCGGTTGTACTCAGCCAACTCGTCGCGGACCGCGGCCGCCAGCGCCCGGTCCAGGCTGGCGTGCGCGGCGCGCCCGGCCACCCGGCGCATCACCGCGATGATGTCGGCGGCCCAGGCCAGTTCGGCGTCGTCGCTGGGATACCAGCCGGGTCCGCGTTGCCGGGTGATCTCGGTGTGGCCGTGGCGCACCATGGCGCGGGCCGCGGCGTCCAGCTTCTTGTCGGTGGCCGCCGTGGCCTTCAGGATCGCGGTCAGCGGCATCCCGCGGGCGATCAGCGCCGCGTAGTCCTCGATGATCCGGCGATCCGGCACCAGGTAGCGGTCCGGGTCGCCGGTCGGCTCGATCACCCCGTTGCTGCGCAGCCGCCGTAGTGCCGGCGCGTCGAGCGCGCCGAGGCGCTCGGTCAACTGTGCCAACGACATCGTCCGTGACTCCGGATGCGACCACGGCGCGGTGACCAACTCCGCCAAGTCATCGAGGTTGAGCACCTCCGCCAACTCCTGCCCGTCGCGCAGCCCGGTCAGGAACTTCAGGATGTGCTTGACGGTGAACCCCTCGCCGAGCAACCGGATGACGGTCTGCAACTGGCGCAGATGCCGGTCGGTGTAGATGGCGACCCGGCCGCGCCGCACCGGGCGGGTCAGCAGCCCGCTCTCCTGATAGACGCGCACGTTGCGGGTCGTCGTCCCAGCCTCCCGCGCCAGGTCGTCGATCCGGTACTCCACCCCCACGGTCCGCCCCTAGCCGACCGCGACCGGGTCGCCCAGCTCCTGGCGGGCGGTGATCTTGAAATCCTCCAGGTCCACGTGCTTGAGCTGGTTGACGTATTGGGTGGCGAAGCCGGGGTACATGGTGGCGTTGAAGCCGTCCGCGGTCAGATACCAGCTTTGGCATCCGGAGTTCCAGGTGGTGGACTGCAGCCGCTGCTGGATGTCCTCGTTGTAGCGCGCCTGCACTTCGGGGCGAACGTCCAGCGACTTCCAGTTGAACTGCAGCAGTTTGCCGATCGCGGTCACGATGTAGTCGATCTGTGCCTCCATGTACACCAGCGCCGAGTTGTGGCCCGGCCCGGAGTTCGGCCCGAACGTGAAGTACAGGTTCGGATAGCCCGACACCGCGACGCTGCGGTAGGCGAACGCGCCGCGGCTCCATTCCGAGGCCAGATCCCGGCCGTCGACACCGGTGACCGCGAACGGGGTGCCGGCCTTGGAGACCTCGAACCCGGTGGCGAAAACGATGCAATCGAATTGATGCTCGATGCCCTCGACGGTGCGAATCCCCTCGGCCGCCAGGCGGGCGATCGGCCAGGTCACCAGCTTGCAGTTGTCGGCCTGCAGCGCGGGATAGTAGTCGCTGGTCATCAGGATGCGTTTGCACCCGGCGGCGAAGTCCGGCGTCAACTGCCGGCGCAACCACGGATCTTTGACCTGCAGCCGCAGATTGAGCGCGCTGACCGCCTCCACGACGCGGGTGGCCGGGGTGTTCCACACCAGCCCGAGCGCCATCGACTCGTGGCCCCAGTACCAGGCGGAACGGGCCAACTTCTGCGCCAGCGGCAACTCCTTGAAGACCCGCTTGACCAGGCCACTGCTCCGCGCGTTGACCCGGGGCAACACCCAGCCCGGGGTGCGCTGAAACACCTTGACCGTGGCGGCGGTCTTGACCAGTTCCGGGACGATCTGCACCGCGCTGGCGCCGGTGCCGATCACGGCCACCCGCTTGCCCGCGAAGTCGTAGTCGTGGTCCCAGCGGGCACTGTGGATCTTGTGCCCGCGGTACTCGTCGATGCCGGGGATGTCGGGAAAGTCGGCGTTGGCCAGCGGGCCGGAGGCGACGATGACCGCCCGGGCGCGCACGGGCTCGTGGTCGGCGAAGCTGACGGTCCACTCGCCGGCGGCCGCGTCGTAGGCGACGCCGGTCACGTTGTGCCCGAAGCGGATGTGGCTACCGACGCCGGAGGATTCGACCATGTCGTCGATGTAGTCGAGAATCTCGGCGCTGCCCGAATAGGTGCGTGACCAGTGCGGGTTGGGCGCGAAGCTGTAGGAGTACAGGTGCGAGGGGATGTCGCACGCCGCACCCGGATAGGTGTTGTCGCGCCAGGTGCCGCCGACTCGGGTGTCCCGCTCAAAGATCACGAAATCGGTCACACCCTGACCCTTGAGCCGGATCGCGGCGCCGATGCCGGCGAAGCCGGCACCGATGATGGCTACGGAGATCGTCATTGCGGGCGGCTCCTTCAGGCGACCGGCTCGTAGGTGAGCTCGCGCGACCAGGTCGGGGTGCGCCGCACCAACGGCATCGGGATGACGCTGGTGACCTTCACCAGCGAATCGGCCAGCCAGTGGTATTTGGAGGTGCGGTCGATCACCTTGCGGGACTGCCAGGAGACGATCTGGTACATCGGCAGCCGGCGGGTGAATCGGCTGCGCTCGCCGACGCCCTGGAACCGGCGCATGGCCTGATACAACCTCTCCTCGTTGACCCCCATGGCGACGATGTTGTCGCGCATCTTGTTCAGCAGCGGGAAGTAGCTGAGCACCCCGATCAGGAAGGAGGGTTTGATCCAGCCGCCGACCAGCTCGATCAGCAGCTTGTACATGTCGGCTTGGCCGAGCAGATGCATCACCTCGAAATCGACGGCCAGGTGCCGGGATTCGTCGGAGTTGATCCGCCGGAACACCTCCTGGGCGATCGGGTCTTTGACCTCGTCGGTGATGAACTTGATCAGCGCTCCGTCCAGCGCCACTTCCAGCATCGGGATGACGGTGCCCAAAAACGTCAGGCCCATCCCGTCGGAGTGTTTGTCGAGCCAGTTGATCACCAGCTGCACGTTGACGTTCGGCGCCGGGATCTCGTCGTCTTCGAGCATGCCCCACCGGCGCATCAGCGCGAGTTCGGCGTTGGCGTGCTTCTGCTCCTCGGCGTGGAAGTGTTCATAGATGCTCTTGAGGGTCGGTGTCGGCGCCTTTTTGGCCAGCGCGGCGAAGCCGCGGGCGCCGACGTTCTCGATCCACATCAGATCGGACATGAACGGTTTGAGCTTGGCCCACAGCTCCGGCTCGATGAGTTCGGCTCCGGGTGCGTCCCAGTCGATATCGGCCAGCGCCCACTGCTTGTCCTTGATGGTCTGCAGCATGGCGTCGAAGTCCATGGCCATGATCGTGTCCTTTCGGGTAGGCGGGATCAGTTGTCGGGCAGCAGGCGGCCGAGCAGGCCGGCGCCGCGGACGTAGAGTCCGGGCAGGTGGCGTTTCAGGTGCCAGATGACGGTGGCGTCGACCTGCGGAACCACGTACAGCCGACCGGCGTCGTGCGCGTCCAGGGTGCGGGCGGCGACGCTGTCGGCCGACAGTCCGGTCCAGCGGGCCAGCTGCTTGCTCAGGTTCATCGAGCCGGGGGTGATGCGGCCGTCGTCGAAGACGTTGGTCTTGACGAACGTCGGGCACAGCACCGTCACCGCGATATCGGTGTCGTTCAACTCCGCGGCCAGGGTCTCCGACAGCGACATCACCCCGGCTTTGGAGACGTTGTAGGCCGCCATCGACGGCGCGGCGGCGAACCCGGCGGCCGAGGCCACGTTGATGACGCCGCCGCGGCCGGCCTCCCGCAGCAGCGGGGTGAACACCTCGCAGCCGTAGATCACGCCCCACAGGTTGATGCCCAGGGCCCAGTCCCAATCCTCGAAGCCGATGTCGCCGACGGGCTTTCCGCCGATGCCGACCCCGGCGTTGTTGATCACCAGGGTGGGCGGACCACCGAATACCTCCTGGGCGGTCGCGGCGAGTTTCTCGACCGCGGCGCGATCGGACACATCGCACTGCGTCGCGTGCGCGCTGCCGGTGGGCAACCCGTCGATCAAGGCGACGGTCTCGGCGGCGCGGTCGGCGTCGATGTCGGCGCAGATGACCTCACCACCGCGGCGGGCGAGTTCCAGGGCGAACGACCGTCCGATGCCGCTGCCCGCGCCGGTGACCACCGCCTTGGCGTTGGCGGAGCGCCGGTCGGTGCGCAGGATGTTGAGCAGAGCGTCGATGGAGAACATCAGCACACCTCTTCGGTGTCGTGGGAGCGGTGGTCCTGGTAGGCATTCGAGATGAAGTCCGCGGCGCGGCGCAGCGCGGGCTTGGCCTCGGGGGCCAGGCGCGGCAGCGCCTGGAAGACGTGCAGCATCCCCGGCCAGATCTCCAGCAGGCTGCGGCCGCCCGCGTCGGTGATGGCGTCGTGCAGATAACGGGCGTCGGCTTGCAGCATCTCGAAGCCGCCGACCTGGGTGAGCATCGGCGGCAGCGTGGCGGCGTCGGTGAAGTCCAGCCGCAGTCGGGGATGGTCGGGGTCGTGGCCGTCGGTGTAGAGCCCCACCATCCGGCGCGCGCGTCCCGCGGCCATCGCGGGGTCGCGGCGCACCTGCTCCTGCTGTAGTGCAAGCTCGAGGGTCAGATCGATCAGCGGCGAGAACAGCACCACCCCGGCGGGCTGGAAGTCCGGTTCGTCGGCATGGGCGAGCAGCAGGTCGAGCGTGAGGTGACCACCCGCGGAGTCGGCGCCGATGACGAGATCGGCGGCCGCGTAGCCCTGGGCCAGCAGCCAGCGGTAGCCGGCCTCGACGTCGTCGGCGGCCGTCGGGAACCGGTGTTCGGGCGCCAGCCGATAGTCCACCACGAACATCGGCAGACCGGTGGCCTCCGACAGTCGGGCGACCAGCTTGCGGTGGGTGCGCGCCGAGCAGATGGTGTAGGCGCTGCCGTGCACGTAGTAGCCGGCGCGCTCACCGAACTCGACCCCGGGCGCCAAAACCCACTCGCCGCGCATGTCCGGGGTGTTGACCTCGATGATCGTGGTCCCGCCGGGCGTGGAGCCGAGCGTTCCCATGATCGAGGCGACCAGCGCGCGGCTGAACCGCACTCCCGCGCTGGTCGGCGGGATGACCCCGGTGAGGCTGCCCAGCGTCCAGCGGGTGAGGGTGGCCGAGGCCACTGCTCGGGCCGAGGCGTGGACCGGTACCGGCGGCAGGGCGGATTCCGTCACGTAAAGCAGTCCATCACGAACTGTGACATTTGGCAATGTCACAGTTAAAAGTGCTGTTTTGGTGGGCGGTCGGCACCGTCATCACCGTGGCCCGCGTCCAACCCCGGAGGGCCCGGGTAGAGGCGCTGGAAGCTGTTGCACCGGAAGGTCTTTCCGCCGGATCCCGGCCAAAGTGGCCGGCTGCCCTGCGCGGTGGTCAGTCACCGCGGTTCGAACGGCGGATGTTTGGCTTTCGTTCGGTTCGGCAATCCCTTTCGTGAGTCCCGCCTCGCAGGCCACTGCACCATGCGCCGGAAAGGATGATTCCCATGGCAACCAAGACCGAAGACACCTTCAAGGTCAAGGATCCCGTCTACTTTAACTACCGCTCGGCGCACGACCTGGAGGGCCGCATCGTCGGGATCGCCAAGAAGGGCAAGACCTCAGCGACGACTACCTATGAGGTCATGCCGTTCAAAAAGCACATCCATCCGGGTGAGAAGGTGCCGATCCACCGCACCGGAGCGCACCTGCGTCACCGCGACACCTAAGCCGCCGCCCAAGCCGGCAGGTTCGCCCGGCGCCGTGGTGACGATCAGCCCGCGCGTCGAGCGACGTCGGCGGCCACGCCGGGACCGGCGGTGCGCGAACGTTATCCGCGCGACCGCCGGTGTTCCGGTCCGCTGGCCGAGCGTCAATACCTCACGATGGTGTCGGCGTAGCGGTCCCCGCACTTCACATGCACATTCCAGGTCCCGCCGAGCTGCGGGATCGGGAGGATGACCGGCAACGAGTTCTGCTTGCCGTGCACCAGCACCGGCACCGAGAACGGGATCGGCGGGGTGGGCGCCACCCCCAGCGAGGAGTAGATGCATACGGCGTTGATGTCGTCGTTGTTCAGGTGGTCCGCGATCTGGACGCCCAGCACCGCCGCAGGCTTCTGGTAGGTCACGGTGATGCCCTGCTGGCTGAACGACGCCGGGAAGGCGTTGGCCTGGGCCGGCCCCGCCGCGGTGAACAGCAGTGCCGGCACGGTGCTCGCCGCAGCGGCCATGGTGATCGCCGAGCGGCGCAGCTTGGTCGAAATGGTGGTGGTCATGGTGTCCTCCCTTGGGGTGACGGCCCCGGTTGGGCCGCTCTGTGGGTAGGAGCACCCGAGTCCCGCGAACCGGACAGTTTTTTCACCACCACCTCTGCGGTCCGCCCCGAAGGGATGGGCGGCGCTACACCGCCGCTAGATTCGCTTGAGCGCCGCGCCGGGATCGTCGCCGGTGACGCTTAAGCCGCCGTCCAGTCCAGCAACTCTTCGACCGGCCACGTGTTGACCACTCGCTCGGGCGCGATCCCGGCATCCAGCGCCCGCTGCGCCCCGAAGCCCAGGAAGTCCAACTGCCCCGGCGCGTGCGCGTCGGTGTCGATGCTGAACAGACAGCCCAACTCATGCGCCAGGTGCAGCAGCCGCGTCGGCGGGTCGCGGCGCTCCGGGCGGCAGTTGATCTCCACCGCGGTGTCGTGATCGCGGCAGGCGGCGAACACCGCCTCGGCGTCGAACTGGGACTCGGGCCGTCGGCCCCGCCCGCCGGTGACCAGCCGCCCGGTGCAATGCCCGAGCACGTCGACCACGGGGTTGGAGACCGCCCGCACCATCCGCCGCGTCATCGCCGCCGACTCCATCTTGAGCTTGGAGTGCACGCTGGCGACCACCACATCGAGGCGCTCCAACAACTGCGGCTCCTGATCGAGGCTGCCGTCGTCGAGGATGTCGACCTCGATGCCGGTCAGGATGCGCAGCGGCGCAAAGTGTTCCCGCAACCCGTCGATCACCTCAAGCTGGTGGCGAAGCCGCTCCGGCGACAGCCCGTTGGCGATGGTCAGCCGCGGCGAGTGATCGGTCAGCGCGCAGTACTCATGGCCCAGTGCCGCCGCGGTGGCCATCATCTCCTCGATCGGCGCCGACCCGTCCGACCAGTCCGAGTGCAGATGCAGATCCCCGCGCAACGCCGCCCGCAGCGCCCCGCCACCGAGATCGGGTGCCTCCTCCCGCAGCCGCACCAGCGTGTCGGGCTCCCCGCCGGCCCAGGCCTCGATGATCACCGCGGCGGTCTTCGGCCCGATCCCGGGCAGTGACTGCCAACTTTCGGCCACCCCGTGGCGCCGCCGCTCGTCGTCGTCCAGGGCCTCGACGACGTCGGCGGCGCGCCGGTAGGCCATCACCCGCCGCGGGTCCTCGCGCGCCCGGTCCTTGTAGAACGCGATCTGGCGCAGCGCCTCCACCGGATCCATCACCCCAGTCTGCCGCAACCGCGAACCCGCCAGGCTGGAGCGCCGCGGTCCACTCCCGAGACGACGCGGTGCGTTACGGTGCCCGGTGGCGGACAACGGTGACCGCGAGGAGGGCACGTGGGCAAGGTCGCGTGGGGCTTCACCTGCTCCATCGACGGGTTCATCGCCGGACCGGATCACGACATGAGCTGGCTGTCGGTGGCCGAGCCGTTGGCCGAGGGCACGACCGAACGCATGGCCGCTCGGGTCGGGGTGATCATCTCCGGTCGCGCCGGCTACGACGCGGCGAGAGCCCAACAGGGCCAGCGGGGTGCCGCGACCGACGAGGCCTACGGCGGCGCCTGGTCGGGAACCGAATTCGTGTTGACCCACCGCCCCGACGAGCTCGCCGACGACCCGACCGTCGTCGCAATCAACTGTGACGTCGTGGAGGCGATCCGGCGCGCGCAGGAGATCGCGGGGGAGCGCGACATTCAGATCGTCAGCGCCGACATCGCCCGCCAGGCACTACAACACGACCTGATCGACGAACTTCAGGTCTTCGTCGCCCCGGTGTTTCTCGGCGACGGCACCCGCATCTTCGACGTGCCCGGCGGGCGCCGAATCGACTGGGAGCTCACCGAAATCGACCGGGACAGCCCGCGCAGTTTCGGGCGGACCTACCGGCCGAAACGCCGCTGATCGGCGGGCGAGCAACCCTCCGAGTCCGGTAACCTCAAGGGAATGCGTTTCGCGTTCAAGACCTCACCGCAGAACACCGGCTGGGCGGAGATGCTCGCGGTCTGGCGGGCCGCCGACGGCATCGACGTCTTCGACTCGGGCTGGACCTTCGACCACTTCTACCCGATCTTCTCCGACCCCACCGGCCCGTGCCTGGAGGGCTGGACCACCCTGACCGCTCTGGCCCAGGCCACCACCCGGCTGCGGCTGGGCACCCTGGTCACCGGCGTCCACTACCGCCACCCGGCCGTGCTGGCCAACATGGCCGCCGCGCTCGACATCATCTCCGGCGGCCGGCTGGAACTGGGCATCGGCGCCGGCTGGAACGAGGAGGAATCCGACGCCTACGGCATCGAACTGGGCAGCATCCGCGATCGGTTCGACCGGTTCGAGGAAGCCTGCCAGGTCTTGATCGGTCTGCTCAGCCAGGAGACCACCGACTTCGACGGCCGCTTCTACCAACTCACCGCCGCCCGCAACGAACCCAAGGGCCCGCAGCGCCCGCACCCGCCGATCTGCATCGGCGGCAGCGGCGAGAAACGCACCCTGCGCATCACCGCGAAGTACGCCCAGCACTGGAACTTCGTCAGCGGCACCCCGGCGGAGTTCGCCCGCAAACGCGACGTGCTGGCCGCGCACTGCGCCGACATCGGCCGCGACCCGAACGAGATCCTGCTCTCCGCGCACGTGCGGCTGGACTCCGACCTCGACTACGCCAAGGTGATCGACGACGCCGCAGCCCTCGGGGAGGAGGGGCTGGATCTGGCGATCGTCTACCTGCCGGTGCCCTATGACCCGGGGGTGCTCGAGCCGCTGGCCGAGGCGATCCGGGATTCGGGGCTGATTTCGGGTTAGGCGGGGATCTTGGCGCGCAGCGCCTCAGCCACCGTCACGGCCTGATCGGTGACATCGGTGCGGCAGACCAGCACGTCGACCGCCGCGTTGTTGGCGGCGGTCAGCGCCCGCTGACAGCCCATCCCGGCCCCGCCCTCCATCGTGTAGATGATCGTCAGCATGTTGCCGGTGCGGGTGGGTTCACCCAGTGTCCAGCGCTGCGGGGTGGGCGGGGTCGGATAGTTCAACGTGATGCGGGTGTTCGCGCACTTGGTCCACTGCTCGGTCTGCCCGGCGAGCAGTTTCTCGGTGGCCGCCACCGACGGCAGCGTGATCACCGCCTCGATCACCCGGTAGGCGGGCATCTGCGGCTGATCCTGGAAACCCTGGTTGCGGGCAGCGACCCACCCCAACTCGGAGTAGACGGCGCGCTGCCCGGGCGCCCAGGCGCTCAGGCACTCCTTCTCCTCGATGGTCGGTGAATCCTCGGCCGGAGAATCCATCGACCCGTACTTGGTCAGGCTGGGCGCGCCGATCATCCCGGCGAGCTGCTCGGCCGGCAACATCACCCCGTCGAGCGCGGTCGCCGACACCGTGGGCGGCGGCGGGCCGGTCGTGGTGGTGGTCGAGGTTTCGGAGGCAGGTGGGGGAGGAGCGGCCGCATCGTCGCCCGGCGAGCGGGAGGCCAACACGACCGTGGTGGTCGCCGCCACCGCCAACACCGCAACCCCGGCCAGGGCGGCCAGGATCTTGCCGCGCCGGCGAGGCGGTGCGGGCTCGCGCCACGCCGCGGTGCCCGGCGTCGACAGCTGGGTGGGGGCTCCGTAGAAGCCCGGCTGGCCGGCCGGCGGCGCTGACGCCGGTGGCCCGCCGTGCAGGGCGGCGCGGGCGGCGGCGGCCAGCTCCGCGCCGCTGGAAAACCGGTGGGCGGGGTCTTTGGCCATCGCGGTGGAGATCACCGCGTCGAAGGCGCGCGGCAGCCACGGCGCGAACTCACTCGGCCGGGGCGGCGGCTGGTTCAGGTGCGCCATCATCACCGCCGGGGCGCCGTGCGCGTCGGCGAACGGCGTTCTGCCGGTGAGCATCCGAAACAGCGTGCAGCCCAGCGAGTACAGATCGGCGCGGCCGTCCACCGGCCGCCCGGACAGTACCTCGGGGGCGGCGTAGGCGACGGTGGCCACCATCGACCCGGTGGCGGTCAGGCTCGTGTCGTCGAGAGCGCGGGCGATCCCGAAGTCGCCCAACAACACCCGCTCATCGGAGCCCGGGGAGTTCTCCAGCAGGAAGTTGGCCGGTTTCACGTCGCGGTGGATCACGCCGCGGTGGTGGGCGTAGTCGAGGGCCTTGCCGATCTCGCCGACGATGTAGACCGCGCGCTGCGGGGTCATCTCCCCGCGGTTCAGCGCGTCGTCGGCGTCGATGCCGTCGACGAACTGCATCGCGATCCACAGCCGGCCGTCCTCGGTGCGGCCGCGCCGGTAGATCGTGACGATGTTGGGATGGCTGAGCCGGGAGGCGACGTCGGCCTCCCGCACGAAGCGGGCGCGGAACTGCTCGTCGTGGGACAACTCGGTGGACAGCAGCTTGAGTGCATCCCGGCGCGGCAATTCGGGGTTGGCGACCAGATACACCGTGCCCATGCCGCCGGCGCCGAGCACCCGCTCGACCCGGTAGCCGGCGATGAGAGATCCGACCGGGAGCATGGCTATGCGGCGGGCCGGGACCGGTCCGCGGTCACGTGCGGCCGGGCGGTCAGTGCGGTACTCCGTCGGCGATGGCCCGGGCGATCGTGGTGGCCGGGTCGGGCTTGTCGGGCGAGCAAGCCAAGACGTCGATGACGATGTTGTTCATGGAGGTCAGGGCGTGTTCACAGGTCTGGTTGGTGTCTTCCCGGTTCGCGTGCGCCGAAAGGATGTCATCGCTGGTGTTGACTTTACCGAGGCGCCAGTTAAACGCCGGCTTGCTGCCCTCGGCAGGCACCCGGACTGACTTGTAGGCGCACGGAGACCAGAACGCACGCTGACGGTCGACAAATCGCGCCGCCAATTCGGCCGACGGGAAGGCGACCACCGCCTGAATCGCGGCCATCTTCTCGCCGTCACCGGCGCTGACGAACACCTGGCCGCTCTTTGCATCGGAACCGCTACCGGTATAGGTGTTGCGTTGGAATGGATAGATGGTGCTGCCGCAGCTGTCGAAACTATCGGTGGCAAAACTGGTCCACGCCTCCGGCAGTGCCTTGGCGGCGGAACCGACGGCAGTGCTGATCCGGTCGGCAGGCAACAGCAGGGAGTTCAGGTCGCTTGACGCCACGGTCGGCACCGTGCTGGTGGGCCCGGTCGACGTCACCGCATGCGGCGCAGGCGGATCGTCGCCCTGGCGACCGGCGACCAGAGCAACCGTGGCGCCGGCCGCGACCGCGACGGTGGCCGCGACGCTGATCCCGATGATCTTTGCCCGGCTACGTCGCGGCGGTGCACCAGTCTCCGAGCCGTGCCGGGGTGGAACTGTGCCGCCCGAACGCAGTCCGGCACCTGTTGAATGCAACGGGTTGGTGGTGTGATCGCGCTGACCTAATGCCGCTTTCGCCGCGGCGGCCAATGCCCGCCCCGTTTGGTAGCGCTGGGCGGGATTCTTGGCCATCGCGGTGGCGATCACCGCGTCGAACGCCGGTCCCAGCCGGGGCATGACCGCACTGGGTTGCGGCGGTGGACGGCGCAGGTGTGCCAGCGCCTGAGCCGAGGCGCCGGTGGTATCGGCGTAGGGGACCTGGCCGGTGAGCAGATGGAACAGCGCACAGCCGAGCGAGTACAGGTCGGCCCGGTGATCGATGGGCCGGCCCTCGAGAACTTCGGGAGCCGCGTAGGCCATCGTGGCCATCACCATGTTGGTTCCGGTCAGCCCGGCGTCATCAACAGCGCGGGCGATGCCGAAGTCGCCCAGCAAAACCCGCTCCTCGGCGCCGACCGGCCCGGTGAGCAGGAAGTTCGCCGGTTTGACGTCGCGGTGCAGCACTTGGTGAGCGTGGGCGTAATCCAACGCCTCGGCCACTTGGCTGATGATGTGTACGGCGCGATGCGGCGTCATGGTGCCGGTGTGGATCGCGGCGTCGGCGTCGGTGCCGTCCACCAGTTGCATCGCGATCCACAGTTGACCGGCCGGGGTCTCGCCGCGGTCGTAGATCGAGACGATATTCGGGTGATCGAGGCCCGCGGCGACGTCTGCCTCGCGAATGAACCGGGCGCGGAACTTGGCGTCGGACGACAGCTCGGCCGAGAGCACCTTCAGCGCATCGAGCCGCGGCAACTGGGGGTCGTCGACCGCGTAAATGGTGCCCATACCGCCGGATCCGATGACACGGCGTACCCGGTACCCGGCCACCACCGACCCAACCGGGATCATCTGGCCCGCTCCAACCCCGAGCTACGGGTGACCGCCAGCAGCGTCATGGCGCCAACATATCGCCTGCCCCCCGGCGAGTTACCTCCAACACCCATACGTGATCAGCTGGGGCTGCCGACCCAGTAGGAGCCCTCCGAGTCGGCGAAGGTGACCTCAACCGTGCGTTTGGCACCGGCGATGGTCGCCTCGCAGGTGAAGGTATCGCCGGCCTTGATCACCGGATTGTGGCCGTCGTTGCAGCGCACGTCGGTGACGTCGGTGGCGCCGTAGCCGGTTGCCGGGTCGGTGAGGACCTGACGCACGCCGTCCTCCGCGGCATGCACATCCAATTCGGACTTCCGCAGGAAGCCGGGCTTCCAGAACCCCGTCACCAGCACCGCCAAGACGACGACGCCCAGCACCGCCAGGAACGCGGTACGGGTCTTCTTTCCCCCCGGGCCACGCCCCTTGGCCGGTGGCGTGATCGTGGTGGTGGGCTCCCAACTCGGGGGTGGGCCCGGCTGCGGCGAGTAGCCCTGCTGCGGGCCGGAGGCGCCCGGTCCGGAGGGATGCGGCGGCTGTCCTGCGTGCGGCGGCGGCGGCTGCCACGCGTTGGTTTGGCCGGGCGGTGTCGGCTGCCAGGCGCGCGTCTCCGGTGGCTTTGGTGGCTCCGTCATGGCGTCTCCTGTCGGTGGCTAACTGGCGGTGAGCAGTAAGTACTGAGCTGCGGCTTTCTGGTGCGCGGCGCGCTTCTGGAAGGAGCCGAGGTCCACCAGATAACGGTCCACGGTGAACATACAGGCGATATGAGTTCTCTCGGAGTCGGTACCAGCGGAGACCACCGTCTTGAAGCAGCGCGAATCGGGCAGTCCGGGGACCCCGTCAGTGGGTTCGGAATCTTCGGCGCGTATCTCGGACCACTTATCGAGGATGGTCTGCGCGCCTTCGGCATCACGTGCGCGGAAGACGTCCGTTCCCGCCAGCGCGATCAGATCGACTCCGGCATCGTTGAGCACCTTCTCGTCACCGGCCGGATCGTCAGAGTAGGTCAGAAAGCCGTGCACCTCGTACAGCCCGAAGCGGAACTGGCCGCGCCGGTCCACTGCGGGCTCCACGGTGCGCGCCAGCAAGCCGTCTTGGTCGAGCGGCAACTGCGCGATCTGGTCCGGCGGCGTGGGCTTGAACTTGTCGATCAACGGGATCTGCTTGTCCAGGGTCCCGGAGACCAGCTCGAGCGCCTCGGCGAGCCCGTTCTTCGAATAACTCTGCTGGGTGAGAACGAACGGCCCATGAGCCAGGAAGGAAACGACCGTCACTGACGACTCCGACGACCCGAAGGTGATCCCGCGCGCGTCCGGGTGCCGCGGAATCTCGATCGGCCGCGGGGCCGGCGGCTCGCTGCCGAAGTACTTGTTGGCATCGGGGGCGGTTGTCGCGCCCAGTTCGTCGGCGGCTGCGGTCGCGTCCTCCGGAGACGCGTAACGCAGAACAGCGTTGTGCAGGTTCGGGACGCCGGGACCCTCACGGTCCCGGCTGACCATGAATCCCGTGATGTAGTTGCGGCTGGCGCCCTCGGGAAACGTCGTGTCGTAGATCGCGCCGATCGAGTCGGCACCCTTGAACGGTCCGTTGAACGTCCCGATCTTGTCGAAGCCGCCGGTCAGAGTCGGATCGACCTCCGAGGGGATGACGACGTAATTGCCCATCCGCCGTGCCTCGACATACGGGCCCTGTTTCTCACCTGCCTCGCCGAGTGGCGGCCGGGGCGTCGTCGGGTAGTTCCCGGCCTGCAGGTCGGATTCCTGCGCAGCCGGCGGATGCTTCGAGGCGTTGCCCTGGACGGCATTGGAGCAGCCGGATAGGCCGATCACGGAAACGAGTAACGCGACTGCCAGCACCAGCAGACCCGGCCGGGTGACCGCACGAATTCTCGGAGACGAGGTCGGGGTGTGTGGAGAGGTGGTCGCGCGCAGCAAATCGATCATGTTCAGCTCAGCCCGTCCGTGATGGTGTGCACCAGCGTGTCGTTGAGATACCGAGTGGCCGCAGGGCCGCCACTGTTCAGCGCGGCAATGGTGTCGGGTTCGTCGACGATGATGACGGTTCCGGAGAAGTTTTCGATCGACCCCGGCAGACCGTAGAAGCCGCCGGAGGCGGCGTCTTGGTCGGTCCGCAGCACCAGTGCGATATCGCTCTTGTACTCCCACATGCCATCCTGCGGGACCGGCTTTTGGAAAGCGTCGTCAGAGCCGCTCTGCATTTTCGGACTGTAGGTGAGTCCCAGCCCGGTGAGATAGGTCGCCGGGGCCGAATTCGACAACAGCGCAGTGATGCCTTCGTCGGAGAACCCGAAGACCGAAACCGTCTTACCGGCGAGTTTCGAGTTCTCCGACCGGGTCTTGTCCTGAGCGGCCTTGAGGTCGTCCCGCACGGCGTTGACCTCATTCTGCTCGCCCAGGACACTCGCCAGCCAGGACAGGCGCGTGTCCGCGCTGATCGCTTTGCCCGCGGTGACCGGCCTGGTGATCGTTGGGGCCACACCGGCCAATTGATCGTATTGAGCTTCGGTGAGGTCGCCGGTGTCGATGATCAGGTCGGGCCCAATGGATTCCAGAGCCTTGGCGTCCAGACTGGTCAACACCGTCGGACTGCCGTCGATGAGGTCCGCGAGCCAGCTCGGTGGTTCCTGATCCGCGTTGAACAGCGCCACCGGCTGGACACCCAGCGACAGTGCGACATCGGCATCGGCCAGCGACATGGCGGCCACCGCCTTGGGACGAGAATCGACTTGAGTTGAGCCGAAGGTGTGGTTGAACGACTGCATCGGGTAGGGCGATTTCTGTTTCCCGGAGTTCCCGGCGACCAGCACGGTCACCAGCAGAGCGACGGCGGCGAGGACGCCGGCGCCGACCAGCCAGGCGCGCCGAGGGTTCTTCCGCGCACCCGACAGTTTCGCCACTGCGCCGCTGAACTTCCCACTCGGGTAAGTCAACGGCTCCCCGCCCGCATTCGTGACGTTGGTGGTTGCAGCTTCCGGAACGGGACGGTTGGGGACCTGGTTGTGAAGCAGAGCCGCGCGAGCAGCCTCGGCGAACTGTCGTGCGCTGTCGAAACGGGCGGCCGGATCTTTGGCCATGGCGATCGCCAACACGGCATTGATCGCCGGCGGCAACTGCGGAGCGAAGCTGGTCACCGGCGGCACCGGGCGCGTCAGGTGCGCCATCATGATCGCCGACATGGTCCCGGCATCTTGAAACGGGCTGCGCCCGGCCAACATCCGGAACAAAGCGCAGCCCAGCGAATACAGGTCCGAACGGTGATCGAGCGGCCGGCCCTCGATCGCTTCCGGGGAGGCGTAGGCGACGGTCGCCATCATCGATCCGGTCGCGGTCAACCGGGTGGCCTCTTCTACTGCCCGCGCAATACCGAAGTCGGCCAACAGGACCCGCTCGTGTGGTCCGGGCTCCCCGGCCAACAGGAAGTTGGCCGGCTTGATGTCGCGGTGCAACAACTTACGAGAGTGCGCGTAGTCGAGCGCCTTGGCGACTTCGCCGATGATGTGCAGCGCCCGCTCGACGGAGATCGGTCCGTCGTCGACCAGAGCGCCCGCATCGGTGCCGTCGATGAACTGCATGGCGATCCACAGTCGACCGTCTTCTGCTTCGCCACGGGTGTATACGCGCACGACATTGGGATGGTCGAGGCTGGCCGCCAGATCGGCTTCGCGGCGGAACCGGGACCGGAATTCGGGGTCGGCGGAGAGCTCCGCGGAGAGCACCTTGAGTGCGACACTCCGCGGGAGTGTGGGGTGCCGCGCGAGATACACGGTCCCCATTCCGCCGGCGCCGAGCACCCGTTCGATGGTGTATCCGGATACCTGGGCTCCGGCGGGCATGGTCATGGCGTCCTCGCTTGGTTGTGGGGCATCGAGAAGCAGAAGCTCATTTCGCGGACAACATCACATACTGAGCCGCCAGCGCCCGGCGAGCCGATTCGGTGTCGGATCCGGCCGCCTCCATCACGTAACGGTCGACGTAGGCGACACAGCGGAACATCGGGCGAGAGGTTTCGCCGTCGGGCTTCAGGCAGCGCGCAGCGGGCAAACCGTTGATCGGTTCGTCGGCGACATATTTCGGGTACGTCAGCTCACCGATCTGGACGGCGAAGTCGGCGGCGACCTTGGCGGCGGCCGTGGCGTTACGGGTTTGGTACACGGTGGCGAAACCCCTCGCCATCTCGGTCACGCCCGCATCGTCGAAGAGTTGCTGGTCGCGCAACGGATTCATCATGAAGTGCAAAGCTCCGTGCTGACCGTAAACGCCGTTCGCGTCGCTCTTGGTCGCGCCTTTGGGGTACGGCAGTGTATGGGCCAGCAACCCGTCGGGGTCGAGCGGTAGGTCGGCCAGTTTGTCCACCGGAGTGGCCTCAAACCCGTCGAGTGCCGCGCGCTGCTTGTCGATTGCTGCGACCGCCAATTCGATCGCCTCGTCGACGGTCTCGCTGCCCACGAGGTCGGCGATCACGTAAGGACCGTGGGCTGTGTAGGTGTGGAGACCGCGAAACTTGCCGGTCTCCTTGTCGTCCTCATCCCAGAAGACCTGGATGTCGGGGCGGTCGGCGATGGGTCGGGGGTGCCGCTTGTTGAACTGGCTGTCGGCTTCGCTGTGCTCGGCCATGTCGTTGACGGCGTCGGTGGCGTCCTGCGGACTGCCGAATCGCATGACGATGTGACTGATCTTCATCAGCGCGTTCTCTGACGATTGCGCGCTGGTCAAAAAGCCGGCGACGAGATTGTGCCTGCCGGCGGCGTTACCGATCGACTGGTTGCTGTACAGGATCGTGTTGAGCCTGCCTTGGTCGGTGAACGGTGTGACGTCATTGCCCGACTTGTCGAATCGCTTGTCGACCTCGAAGGGCACCAGCACCGCTTCGGCCATTCGGCGTGCTTCGACCAGCGCACCGGCTTCGCGGCTCCCAGCGGTTCCCAAGGGGTCGCTGGGGGTGGTGGGATAGTCGCCGGTGTCGAGCAGATTGGCGTTGACGACGTTGGGATCGGAGTGTGGATCGCGCACCGCGAGACCGGTGTGGACGGTAGTGCAACCGGTGAGCAGCGTCAGAGCTGTTGCCAAGGCGGCGGTGGCCAGGCGCGGCGCGGTGGGCCTCACGTGTTTCCCTCTCCTGTCGGGCAGTCGTCGTACAGCGACACCTGCGCCCTTGCTCTGCTGCATTCGGTCTGCAAATTTACCTGGCCGTAGCGGGGGGTAGGCACAGATCTTGAGATTGGCAGGAGAGCCTGCCCGGCCGTCATCGGACCAACATCAGATACTGCGCGGCAAGCATGCGGCGAACCTCCGGTGCGGTAGGCGCTTCCGCGTCGACCACATAGCGACCGGCAGTGGTCAGGCAGCGGAATTCCACCGACGGCGGCGCACCCTCCTGAGGCTTGAAACACCAGGCGCCCGGCATGCCGGCGGGCGGCGCGTCGGGACTGAGGCTGCTCTCGGCGTCGGACGAGACCTGTTTGACGAAACCTTCCGCAACCCGGGCGGCCCCGTCCGGGTCGCGCGCCGCATAGACAGTGGTCAGCATTTGCGCCTGCTCGGTCACGCCGGCCTCGGCGAACAATTCCTGATCCGCTACCGGCTCGTTGCTGAAGTGCAGCATGCCGCGTGGCCCGTAGCTGCCGATTCGGTCGACCGTCGCGAGCGAGGCCGGCGGCGGAAGGGTCCGGGCCAGTAATCCGGACGGATCCAGCGGAAGCTCGGCCAATTGATTCTGCGGTGTCGCGGCGAAGTCATCCAATGCGGGCCGCTGCTTACCCAAAGTCGCCGAGATCAAACGCACCGCCTCATCGCGGGATTCTGCGGCAACGAGCTGGATGAGCAGGTAAGGCCCGTAAACCGTGTAGGCGACCAGCTCGGGCAACTTGGGGAGTCCGCCGAGGAACGCCCGAGTCTCGGGGTACTCGGGCAGTTGATGCGGGCGTCGCGCCAGCTTCCGGTTTTCGGGTTCCCGCTCACTGTGGTCGGCCATTTCGTCGGCCGCCGCCGTGGCGTCGGCAGGATCGGCGAACCGCACCACGAAACTCTTCAGTGTGTTGGGCTTCGCAAAGTAGACAGTGCTACCGCCGGTGGCGAAACCGGCGATGAACTCGTGATGGTTCAGCGCGTCGATGATCTCGACATTGGCCGTGCCAGGAAGGAGCCTGTCGAGCGCCACACCGCCATCGATGAACGGTTCCGCAGCCATCATGCGGGTGAGCATCGGGTCGATTTCGGCGGGCCGCAGCACGACCTCGGCCATCCGGTGGGCCTCGACGCGCTGGCCGGCCAGCACACTGCCGGCCAAGCCCAGCGGCTTGCTGGGCGTGGTGCGATAGTCCCCGGTGTCGAGCAGCGCCGTGTTGACCGCCGAAGTGTCGGTGTCGGGATGGCGTGCGGCCGAGCCGGCGCGCACCGCGGTGCAACCGGCAACCGACACGGCCAGGGCGACCGCCAGCGCCGTAGGGCGGGCATACTGCGGAAAAAGCGACAACTTCCTGCGTCGTCGGTAGTTCACCGGCAGAACCTACCAAGATTGAGCGGTACCGCCGGGCACAGTTCGGTTCGAGCAATCGGCGGATCGTTTCGATCATCGACTCGGGAACGTCTGCGACTACCTCACTGCAAAGGTGGCACCAGCGCACGTGACTGCTTCCCTCCGCACCCGGCTGACGGCCCTGCTCGCAGCGCTGCTGCTCACCGCGACCGCCGGCTGTCAGCGGGCGGCACCGCCTTCGCTGCACACCGCCTTCACCGCCCTGCTCGACACCTTGCCCGCCGGCGAGGTCGGGCTGGTCGTGCACGCCGGGGACACCGACCTAAGGTTCGGAGACTGGGCCGTCGGCCCGGCCTGGTCGACGATCAAGGTCCCGATCTCCATCGCTGCGCTGCGGGTCGACGCCGCCACCGCGACCCCGCTGATCACCCGCGCCATCACCGCCTCAGACAACGACGCCGCCATGGCGCTATGGCAGCTGCTCGGCGACCCGGCCGCCGCCGGCGAGCAGGTGCACGAGGTGCTGTCCGAGGCCGACAGCGGCGACACCGTCGTGCAGACCGAACAGGTCTACCCGCCCTACAGCCCGTTCGGCCAGACCCGTTGGAGCGGGATCGACGCCGCCCGTTTCGCCTTCGGGCTGCCGTGTGTTCCTGACGCCGACCCGGTGCTGACCGAGATGCGCCGGATCGTTCCCGAGCAACGCTGGGGACTGGCCGGCCCAGACACTGTCAGCAAAGCGGGCTGGGGACCGTTACGCGAGGGCGGCTACCTGCTGCGCCAACTCGCGCTGCTCACCACCGCCGCCGGCACCGTCGGCATCGCGCTAGCCGCCCAGCCCGCCGACGGCAGCCACGACACCGCCGTGGCGATGCTGAACGCCCTGGGGGAGTGGACCCGCAGCCACGCCCACGAGCTACCCGGCGGGCAATGCTGAGCGGCTACCGTTGAGTGCGCCGGTCACGCACCCGTCGGCGGTGCCCCGACTTAGCGCGGCTCACTGGGACAGGTCGATGACGGTCAGCGCTGTACCCAGCCCGGCGAAGTCTGCGGCGTTGCGGGTCAACAACATCAGATCGTGCCGGGCAGCGGTGGCCGCGATCTGTAGGTCCATCCGCCGGGCGCGCGGATTCCGCCCGCCGCGACGGACCAACGTCGCCAACGCCCCGTAGTACTCGGTGGTGGGGATGTCGAACGGCAACACCTCGAACACGTCGAGGGTGTGCTGCACTCGCTGACGGCGGCGCGTCTGTTCAAGTGGATCGACTGCAGCGGTGACGCCGTACTGCAACTCCGCGATCGTGATCACCGAGACTGCCACCTCGTCGGCGTACCGGACCAATTGTTGTGCAGTCGGCGGGGCGATCACGGCCGACGTATCCAGAAGAGCACGACGTGGCTCGTCAGCCATCCCGCGTCCACGGGTCTTCGGGAGTGTCCGCGTCGCCTTCGCGGATGTCGCGCCACCACTGTTGTGCCTCCGACTCGGAGAGTGGGCTCGCGGTGAGTGCGGCGAGGGCCTCTGCTGCGGGCACGAATCGACGCCGAGTCGTCGCCCGATGCGGGATCACATCGGCCACCGGTCGACCGCTGACCGTGACCACGAACGACTCACCGGCCGCCACCCGCCGCATGACGGCGGCGTTGTCATTCCGGAGTTCGGATTGCCGAATCTCAGTAGCCATAGCGCAATCATAGCGTTCTCATAGCGGTTTGATCTTGTCTCGCTGTGGCGATGCTGAACGCCCTGGGGGAGTGGATCCGCAGCCACGCCGACGAGCTACCCGGCGGGCAATGCTGAGCGGCTACCGTTGAGCCCATGCGTGCAGGTCTGTCGGTGCTGGCGGTCGCACTCGCCGTGACGGCCGCCGCCACCGCCGCACCGGCCGGCGCCGACGTGCCCCCGGTCAGCCCGGCCGCCCAGGCCGACGGCCTGCTCGACGTGCGCAGCGTCGTGCCCGACGCGATCGTCGACCTGCGCTACGCCACCCCCAACAACTTCACCGGCGTGCAGCTCTACCCCGCCGGCGCCCGCTGCCTGGTCCACCAGTCGATGGCCGACGGGCTGGCCACCGCCGCGCAGCGGCTGCGCGCCGGAGGAGAGCGGCTGGTGTTCTGGGACTGCTACCGCCCGCACGCCGTGCAGGTGCGGATGTTCCAGGTGGTGCCCGACCCGGCCTGGGTCGCCCGCCCCGGCGACTACGCCCGCAGCCACGAGGCGGGCCGTTCGGTGGACGTCACCCTCGCCGGCCCTCAGCACTGCCCGCCCGGCCGCAGCGGAATGTGCCTGGCTGACATGGGCACCGGCTTCGACGACTTTTCCCCCCGCGCCCACGCCGACGCCACCGACGGCGTCTCGCCGGTCGCCCAGCGCAACCGCGCCCGGCTGCGTGAGGCGATGAACGCCGGCGGGTTGAGCGTCTACTCCGGGGAGTGGTGGCACTTCGACGGCCCCGGCGCCGGCGTGGACCGCCCGTTCCTGCGCGCCGGGGTCAACTGACGGAGAAACGTCGCGGTCCGTCGCCGCGCCCGCTATCGTTCCCGTCATGGCTGTGAAGGATTCCCGTGAAGTCGTCATCGAAGCCTCCCCCGAGGAGATTCTCGACGTGATCGCCGACGTGGAGGCCACCCCGACGTGGTCGCCGCAGTACAAGAGCGCGGAGATCCTCGACAGCTACGACGACGGGCGCCCCCGCCAGGTCAAGATGACCATCAAAGCCGCCGGGCTCACCGACGAACAGGTCGTGGAGTACACCTGGAGCGACAACGCGGTCAGCTGGACGCTGGTGTCGGCCGGCCAGCTGCGCTCCCAGGACGCCAAGTACACCCTGAGCCCGCAGGGCGACAAGACCAAGGTCCGCTTCGACATCGACGTCGACCCGTCGGTGCCGATCCCCGGTTTCCTGCTGAAACGAACCATGAAGGGCGCCATGGAAACCGCCACCGACGGCCTGCGCAAGCAGGTGCTCAAGGTCAAGAAGGGCTAGTCGCCCGACACGCCCGAAGATTGGTTCGGTCAAAGGGGTGCGCCCCCGTGATAAAGGACTACGCTCGGGGCAGTGGCTGTTCGAGCATCGCGTGAAGTCGTCATCGAGGCGCCGCGGGAGCTGATCCTGAAGGCGCTGGCCGACGTGGAGTCGCTGGCGTCGTGGTCACCGCTGCACAAGCGGGTGGAGGTGCTCGACACCTACGCCGACGGCCGCCCCCATCACGTGCGGGCCACCATCAAGATCCTCGGGCTGGTCGACAAGGAACTGCTGGAATACCACTGGGGTCCCGACTGGGTGGTCTGGGACGCGCAATCCACCTATCAGCAGCGCGGCCAGCACGTCGAGTACAACCTGTTCGACGAGGGGGTCAACTGCACCCGGGTGCGCTTCGACATCACCGTCGAACCCTCCGGCCCGATCCCCGGCTTCATCGTCAAACGCGCCAGCAACGTCGTGCTGCAGATCGCCACCGAACAACTCAGCAAACAGGTGATGCGCGCCCAACAGGCCCGCACCGGCGGCTCGACCCCGATCAGCGAGGCGAGCGCAACGCCGCCAGCCGAGCCAGCCCCTCATCGACGGTTGCGTCACGCTTACAGAAGGTGAAGCGCACCAGGTGATTCCACTCGCCGAAGTGCGGGGCGCCCGGATCGCAGAACGCCGCCATCGGGATCGCCGCCACCCCGACCTGCTCGGGTAGCTGCGCGCAGAACGCGGCGCCGTCGTCGTAGCCCAACGGGCGCGGGTCGGCGCACAGGAAATAGGTGCCCACACTGTCGTGCACGTCGAAGCCGATGTCGCGCAAGCCCGCCCCCAGCCGGTCGCGGCGGGTCTGGAACGCGGCGCGCTCGGCCTCCACCCAGGCGTCCTCGATGTCGAGGGCCAGGGCCACCGCCGGCTGAAACGGCGCCCCGCCGGAGTAGGTGACGTACTGCTTGGCGGCGCGTACTCCGGCGATGAGCGGCTCGGGCCCGCACGCCCAGCCGATCTTCCAGCCGGTGCAGCTGAACATCTTCGCCGCACTGGAGATGCTGACCGTGCGCTGCGCCATCCCGTCGAACCCGGCCAGCGGGTGATGGGCGTGCTCGCCCGGCGAGGAGAACACCAGCCGCTCGTAGACCTCGTCGGTGATCACCAGCAGGTCCGCCGCCACCGCCAGCGTGGCGATCGCGGCCAACTCGGTGGTGCTGAACACCGCGCCGGTCGGGTTGTGCGGGGAGTTGACGATCAGCGCGCGGGTGCGCGAAGTGACCGCGGCACGCAGCGCGTCGACGTCCAGGGCGAAGCCGTTGCCGTCGCGCACCAGCGGCACCGCCACCCGATGCGCCCCGGCCATCGCGATCGCCGGGGAATAGGAGTCGTAGAACGGCTCGATCACCAGCACCTCCGAGCCGGGCTCGACCAGTCCGATCAGCGCGCAGGCGATCGCCTCGGTGGCCCCGACGGTCACCAGGATCTCGGTCTCCGGGTCGTGCTCGACGCCGTAGTGGCGGCGGCGCTGGGCGGCGATGGCCCGACGCAGCTCGGGCGTGCCCATCCCGGGCGGGTACTGGTTGTGTCCGGCGGCGATGGCGTCGCGGGCGGCGGCCAGCATCGCCGGCGGGCCGTCGTCGTCGGGGAAACCCTGCCCGAGGTTCACCGCACCCACCCGCGCGGCCAGCGCCGACACCTCGGCGAACACCGTGGTGGCCGTGTAGGGCTGCAGGCGGGAGACGGTCATGGCTTCCGAGGGTAGAGCGGGCGGGCGGCGTCGGCGACCAGGGCCGCGACCAACCAACAGGTTGATAGGCCCAAGCTGTTAGCCTGGTCGGGCAGGTACTAACCTCCCAAACAGAGCATCCGGCAACACAGGGATTGGAAAAGACAGTCATGTCCGAAGAAGCCTTTATCTACGAGGCCATCCGCACGCCGCGCGGCAAACAGAAGAACGGCTCGCTGACCGAGATCAAACCGCTCAACCTGGTCGTCGGCCTGGTCGACGAGCTGCGGTCGCGCTACCCCGACCTCGACGAGAACCTGATCAGCGACGTCATCCTCGGCGTGGTCTCCCCGGTCGGTGACCAGGGCGGGGACATCGCCCGCACCGCGGTGCTGGCCGCCGGGCTGCCCGAGACCACCGGCGGGGTGCAGCTCAACCGGTTCTGCGCCTCCGGCCTGGAGGCCGTCAACACCGCCGCGCAGAAGGTGCGCTCCGGCTGGGACGACCTAGTGCTCGCCGGCGGTGTGGAGTCGATGAGCCGGGTGCCGATGGGCTCCGACGGCGGCGCCTGGGCCACCGACCCGGAAACCAACTACCAGGTGGGCTTCGTGCCGCAGGGCATCGGCGCCGACCTCATCGCCACCATCGAGGGCTTCTCCCGCGACGACGTCGACGCCTTCGCGTTGCGCAGCCAGGAGAAGGCGGCCGCGGCTTGGTCCGGCGGCTACTTCGCCAAGTCGGTGGTGCCGGTGCGCGACCAGAACGGCCTGGTGGTCCTCGACCACGACGAGCACATGCGCCCCGACACCACCCTGGAGGGCCTGGGCAAGCTGCGCACCGCCTTCGACGGCATCGGCGAGATGGGCGGCTTCGACGCGGTGGCGCTGCAGAAGTACCACCAGGTGGAGAAGATCAACCACGTCCACACCGGCGGGAACAGCTCGGGCATCGTCGACGGCGCCGCGCTGGTGCTCGTCGGCAGCGAGAAGGCCGGCACCTCCCAGGGGCTGACCCCGCGGGCGCGCATCGTCGCCACCGCCACCAGCGGCGCCGACCCGGTCATCATGCTGACCGGCCCCACCCCGGCCACCCGCAAGGTGCTGGACCGGGCCGGGCTGACTGTCGATGACATCGACCTGTTCGAGCTCAACGAGGCCTTCGCGTCGGTGGTGCTGAAGTTCCAGAAGGACCTGAACATCCCCGACGAGAAGCTCAACGTCAACGGTGGCGCCATCGCGATGGGCCACCCGCTCGGAGCGACCGGCGCCATGATCACCGGCACCATGGTCGACGAGCTGGAGCGCCGGGGTGCCCGCCGTGCGCTGATCACACTGTGCGTCGGCGGTGGCATGGGCGTGGCCACCATCATCGAGCGAGTCTGAGAGGGATTCGAACAACCATGGCAGAAAACACCATTCAGTGGGACAAGGATGCCGACGGCATCGTCACCCTGACGTTGGACGACCCCACCGGCTCGGCCAACGTGATGAACGAGCACTACACCGAGTCGATGGACAAGGCCGTGGAACGCCTTGTCGCCGAAAAGGACTCGATCACCGGTGTGGTCATCACCAGCGCGAAGAAGACCTTCTTCGCCGGCGGTGACCTCAAGGCGATGATCCAGGTCGGCCCGGAGAACGCCCAGCAGGCCTTCGACCAGGTCGAGCACATCAAGAAGGCGCTGCGCACCCTGGAAACCCTGGGCAAGCCCGTCGTCGCCGCCATCAACGGCGCGGCACTCGGCGGTGGCCTGGAGATCGCGCTGGCCTGTCACCACCGCATCGCCGCCGACGTCAAGGGCAGCCAGCTCGGCCTGCCCGAGGTGACGCTGGGCCTGCTGCCCGGCGGTGGCGGGGTGGCCCGCACCGTGCGGATGTTCGGCATCCAGAAGGCGTTCATGGAGGTGCTCAGCCAGGGCACCCGGTTCAAGCCGGCCAAGGCCAAGGAGGTCGGGCTGGTCGACGAACTGGTCGACACCGTCGAGGAGCTGGTGCCGGCGGCCAAGGCCTGGATCAAGGCCAACCCCGAAGGCGGCGTGCAACCGTGGGATCAGAAGGGCTACAAGATGCCCGGCGGCACCCCGAGCTCGCCCGGGCTGGCCTCGATCCTGCCGTCGTTCCCGGCGCTGCTGAAAAAGCAGCTCAAGGGTGCGCCGATGCCCGCGCCGCGGGCCATCCTCGACGCCGCCGTCGAGGGCGCGCAGGTCGACTTCGACACCGCCAGCCGCATCGAGAGCCGGTACTTCACCTCGCTGGTCACCGGCCAGGTCGCCAAGAACATGATCCAGGCGTTCTTCTTCGACCTGCAGCACATCAACTCCGGTGGCAGCCGCCCCGACGGCATCGGGCAGACCCCGATCAAGAAGGTCGGGGTGCTCGGCGCCGGGATGATGGGTGCGGGCATCGCCTACGTGTCGGCCAAGGCCGGCTACGACGTTGTCCTCAAGGACGTCTCGCTGGAGGCGGCCCAGAAGGGCAAGGGCTACTCGGAGAAGCTCGAGGAGAAGGCACTTTCCCGTGGCCGCACCACCGAGGAGAAGTCCAAGGCGCTGCTGGACAAGATCACCCCGACCGCCGACGCCGCGGACTTCGCCGGGGTGGACTTCGTCATCGAGGCCGTCTTCGAAAGCCAGGACCTCAAGCACCAGGTGTTCCAGGAGATCGAGGACGTCGTCGAGCCCAACGCGGTGCTCGGGTCCAACACCTCCACGCTGCCGATCACCGGTCTGGCGACCGGGGTGAAGCGGCAGGAGGACTTCATCGGGATCCACTTCTTCTCCCCGGTCGACAAGATGCCGCTGGTGGAGATCATCAAGGGGGAGAAGACCTCCGATGAGACCCTGGCGCGGGTGTTCGACTACGTGCTGGCGATCCGCAAGACGCCGATCGTGGTCAACGACAGCCGCGGCTTCTACACCTCCCGGGTGATCGGCACCTTCATCAACGAGGCGTTGGCGATGCTCGGTGAGGGCGCGGAGCCGGCCAGCATCGAGCAGGCCGGCAGCCAGGCCGGTTACCCGGCGCCGCCGCTGCAGCTCTCCGACGAGCTCAACCTGGAGTTGATGCACAAGATCGCCGAGGCGACCCGCAAGGGCATCGAGGAGGCCGGCGGCACCTACGAGAAGCAGATGAACGAGATCGTCGTCGAGAAGATGATCGAGATCGGGCGTCCGTCGCGGCTCAAGGGTGCGGGCTTCTACGAGTACGTCGACGGCAAGCGCACCGGGCTGTGGCCGGGGCTGCGCGAGGTGTTCAAGTCCGGCACCGCGGAGATCCCGCTGCAGGACATGATCGACCGGATGCTGTTCGCCGAGGCGCTCGAGACCCAGAAGTGCCTCGACGAGGGTGTGCTGACCTCGACCGCCGACGCCAACATCGGCGCGATCATGGGCATCGGGTTCCCGCCGTGGACCGGTGGCACCCACCAGTACATCGTCGGCTACCCGGGCGGTCAGGCCGGGTTCGTCGCGCGGGCCAAGGAGTTGGCCGCCAAGTACGGCGACCGGTTCACCCCGCCGGAGTCGCTGCTGTAAGTGCTGTGCGTCTGGAGCCCCCCGAGTCTTTGGCTCGGGGGGTTCTGGCGTTTGTGGGGGTGTGGGGCTATCGCCCAGGTTGCCCACGCCCCTTGGCGCCCAACGTGAAGTTAACTTCACGCTCGCGCGCGAACGTGAACATGGCTTCACGTTGGGCGGTGGGGGTTTGGTGGGCCCCGCGGCCCCGCGGCCCCGTGGCCCGCCCACGCCCGAACGTGAACCTGTGCTCACGCTCGAGCGCGAACGTGAACACACCTTCACGTTGGGCGGCGGCGGGAGGACGCGCGCTGGGAGCGCGCGGCCAGGACAGCTCGCAGCGACGAACTGTGGTCCAATCGGTAGCCCGCCGCCCGGTGTGGCGTGCATCACAAATGGCGCCGCGGGGGTGATCGCGCAGCCCTATTGGCCTGCGGTTATGCTCGGGCCACGCGGCATAACCCCCGCGCTCCAGCACGCGCCAGGCGGGTATCGCCACGACAGTTAAATAAGCTAATCTAACTCTCGCGTTGTGCCATAACCGCGGTGATGGCGCACCGCGGCCGACCTGCCGGCGGCCGGCCACCACCATGCCACCAGCGACTCAGGACGGGGTAGTCAATTGAGTGTGCTCAAACGCACTTGGATGCCGCTGGTCATCGCGATCGTCGTTCTCGTCACCGGCTTCACCGTGCACCGCATCCGGGGCTTCTTCGGTGTCGAAGGTACCGGCGGGATCTCCAGCCCGGTGTTCGAGGACACCCAGCCGTTCAACCCCAAGGTGGTCACCTACGAGATCTTCGGCCCGCCCGGCGCCGTCGTCGACATCAACTACCTCGACCTCGACGCCCAGCCACAGCGCGAGAACGGCGCGGTGCTGCCGTGGTCGCTGACCCTGGAGTCGACCAACCCCGCGGTCAGCCCCAACATCGTCGCGCAGGGTGAGCCTGACAACCTCGGCTGCCGCATCATCGTCGACGACGAGGTCAAGGACGAGAACGTCTCCACCGGGATCCACGCCCAAACCTTCTGTCTGGTGAAATCCGCATGAGCAACAAGCATTCGGCGGCTGTCGAGGAGAAGCACACCGCCAAACGCGACTTCATCCCGCTGTGGATCCGGCGACTCGCGGTGCCGATCCTGCTGGCCTGGGTGGCCGGCATCGTCGTGCTCAACGTCATCGTGCCGCAGCTGGAAGTCGTCGGCGAGATGCGCACGGTGTCGATGACGCCGGACAACGCGCCGTCGATGATCGCGATGAAGCGCGTCGGTGAGGTCTTCGACGAATTCAAGTCCAACAGCTCGGCGATGATCGTGCTCGAGGCCGACCGCCCGCTCGGCGATCAGGACCACGAGTTCTACGACCGGATGGTCGCCAACCTGCGGGAGGACACCGAGCACGTCGAACACGTCCAGGACTTCTGGGGCGACCCGCTGACCGCGGCCGGCTCGCAGAGCTCGGACAACATGGCCGCCTACGTCCAGGTGTACCTGGCCGGTAACCAGGGCGAGAGCCTGGCCAACGAGTCGGTGCGCGCCACCCAGAAGATCGTCGCCGACACCCCCGACCGGCCGGAGGGATTGGCGGTCTACGTCACCGGCCCCGCGGCGCTCTCCGCCGACCAGCACATCGCCGGTGACCGCAGCATGCAGATGATCACCGGGGTCACCTTCCTGGTGATCACGGTCATGCTGCTGCTGGTCTACCGCTCCATCATCACCACGGTGATCGTGCTGGCCACGGTGGCGTTGACGCTGTCCTCGGCGCGCGGGGTGGTGGCCTTCCTCGGCTATCACGAGGTCATCGGGCTGTCGACGTTCGCCACCAACCTGTTGGTGACATTGGCGATCGCCGCCTCAACCGACTACGCGATCTTCTTGATCGGGCGATATCAGGAGGCCAGAACCCGGGGCATGGACCGGGTCGCGGCCTTCTACGACATGTACCACGGCAGCGGCCACGTCATCCTGGGCTCCGGATTGACGATCGCCGGCGCCACCTTCTGCCTGCACTTCACCAACCTGCCGTACTTCCGGTCGCTGGGCATCCCGCTGGCGATCGGCATGGTCACGGTGGTGGCCGCGGCGCTGACGATGGGTGCTGCGGTGGTGGCGATCGCCAGCCGGTTCGGGCTGCTGGAACCCAAACGGGCGATGCGCGTGCGCGGTTGGCGCAAGATCGGCGCGGCGATCACCCGCTGGCCGGGGCCGATCCTGGTGGCCACCGTGGGGCTGTCGATGATCGGGCTGCTCACCCTGCCCGGCTACCGCACCAGCTACAACGACCGCCAGTACCTGCCCGACGACCTGCCGGCCAACGTCGGCTACGCGGCCGCGGACCGCCACTTCCCGCAGGCGCGGATGAACCCCGAGTTGCTGCTGATCGAGACCGACCACGACATGCGCAACCCGTCGGACTTCCTGGTCATCAACAAGATCGCCAAGGCCATCTTCCAGGTGGAGGGCATCGGGCGGGTGCAGTCGATCACCCGGCCGCTGGGTACCCCGATCGAGCACACCTCGATCCCGTTCCAGATCTCCATGAACGGCGTCACTCAGCAGATGAACCAGACCTATCAGCAAGACATGATGAACGACATGCTGAAGCAGGCCGACGACATCCAAACCACCATCGACACGATGGAGGAGATGCATTCGATCACCACCGACATCGCGGCAACCACCCACAGCATGGTCACCAAGATGCACTCGATGGTCCACGACATCGAGGGCATGCGCGACGCGTTGGCGGACTTCGACGATTTCTTCCGGCCGATCCGCAACTACTTGTACTGGGAGCCGCACTGTTTCGACATCCCGGTGTGCTGGTCGCTGCGGTCGATCTTCGACGCGCTCGACGGTGTCGACGTGATGACTGAGGACTTCAGCAACATCCTGCCCGACATGGACCGGCTCGATGAGTTGATGCCGCAGATGGTCGCGCTGATGCCGCGGATGATCTCGACGATGAAGAACATGAAGACCTACATGCTGACCATGTACCAGACCCAGAAGGGTCTGCAGGATCAGATGAACGCGATGCAGGAGAACTCGACCGCCATGGGTAAGGCGTTCGACGAGTCGAAGAACGACGACTCGTTCTACCTGCCGCCGGAGGCCTTCGACAACCCCGACTTCAAACGCGGGATGAAGATGTTCCTCTCGCCCGACGGGCACGCGGTGCGGTTCATCATCTCCCACGAGGGCGACCCGATGTCCCCCGAGGGCATCAAGCACATCGAGCCGATCAAAACCGCCGCCAAAGAGGCGATCAAGGGCACCCCGCTGGAGGGCTCGACGATCTATCTGGCCGGCACCGCGGCCACGTTCAAGGACATGTCCTACGGCAGCGCGATCGACCTGATGATCGCCGGGTTGGCTTCGCTGGCACTGATTTTCATCATCATGCTGATCATCACTCGGGCGATCGTCGCCGCGGCGGTGATCGTCGGCACGGTCGCGGTGTCCCTGGGCGCGTCGTTCGGGATCTCGGTGCTGTTCTGGCAGCACATCCTGGGCATCGACCTGCACTGGATGGTGCTGGCGATGTCGGTGATCATCCTGTTGGCTGTCGGTGCTGACTACAACCTGTTGCTGGTGGCGCGCTTCCGGGAAGAGGTCTACGCCGGGATGAAGACCGGCATCATCCGCGCCATGGGTGGGACCGGATCGGTCGTCACCGCAGCGGGATTGGTGTTCGCCTTCACGATGATGTCGATGGCGGTATCGGAGCTGGTCGTCATCGGTCAGGTGGGGACGACGATCGGTCTGGGCCTGCTCTTCGACACCCTGGTGGTGCGCTCGTTCATGACCCCGTCGATCGCGGTGCTCCTCGGCCGCTGGTTCTGGTGGCCCCAGAAGCCCTGGGAGTTTACGCCGCCCCCCTCGCCGGTCCCGGCTGAGGAGGAAGAGACCGAGCAGCTGACCACGGAGCGGGTGTAGCGCGGTCGTGGCCTCGGCCGGGGTAGCCCGGTGGTGGCCGTAGCGGGGTAGCCCCGGCAGGTCTCGTCCACCGCGCTGCGCCCCGTCGGGCGTGCGCTGGCGCACGGTCGCTTCGCCGAACGTGCACTCACGTCGCTCGACGCGCCGAACGTGCACTGGCGCACAGTTTTTCGCGAATTTTTCGCAGTGAGTGCACGCTGGGCGCCGGGGGAGGGGAGGGCGGCTCGGGGAGCGGTGCAGGAGGGGCGCTTCGGGCGCACGAGACCCCGGGCGCATGAGACCCCGAGGGAGCGACGCGCGGGAGCCCTCACTCGCCCGGGATCAACACCGGCTTGACGATCTCCCCGGCCAGAGCGCGCTGCTCGGCGGTGTTGATCTGCGACAGCGGCAGGGTGGAGACCAGCCGGTCGAACGGCAACCGCCCCGCCTGCCACAGCGCGATCAGGCGCGGGATGAACGTCTGCGGATCGACGCTGCCCTCCAGGATCCCGGTGAGGGTCTTGCCCGCGGCCAGCGCCGTCGGCGCCAACACCAGATCGCCCTGCTGCACCCCGACCAACCCCAGCACACCGCGGGCGGGCAGGGCGTCGACGACGGCGGTGATGACCGGCGGAAGCCCGGTGGTGTCCAGCCCGTAACGCACCCCGAGCGCGGCGATCTGCGCGGTGAGGTCACCGGCGGCGCCGTCGATGGTGTGGGTGGCCCCGAGTTCGCTTGCCAGCGCAAGACGTTGCGGGTTGATGTCGACGGCGACGATCGGCCCGGCGCCGACGGCGTTGGCGGCCATCACCGCCGAGAGCCCGACCGCGCCCGTCCCGGTGATCACCACGCCGTCGCCGGGGCGGATGTCGAGGGCCTCGAGGATGGCGCCGGCACCGGTCTGCACGCCGCAGGCCAGCGGCGCCAGCATCGACAGCGGCAGGCTCGGGTCGACGACGACGGCGTTCTTGGCGTCGACGAGCGCGTGGGTGGCGAACGAGGACTGGCCGAACCATCGCCCGGCCACCGGTTTTCCGTCCCCGTCGCGATGGCTCACCGTCCCGTCCATCGCGGGCCCGCCGAGGTTGCGCGGGAAGAAGGTGTCGCAGTACGCCGGGTGCGCGCCACGGCAATTCGCGCACGCTCCGCACGAGTCGAAACTCAGCACGACGTGGTCGCCGGGCGCGACGGCCGTGACAGCCGACCCGACAGTCTGGACGACACCCGCGCCCTCGTGGCCGAGCACGATCGGCGGCGCGCCGAACCCGACCTGTGCGCGAGGCAGCACATCGGTGTGGCAGTGCCCGACGGCGGCCACCTCGACCAGGATCTGGTGCGGGGCCGGATCGGCGAGGTCGAGGTCCTCGATGGAGAACGGCCCCTGCGGGTCGCGGAGCACAGCCGCCTGGATTCTCATGGCTTACCGGTGCGCTCCCGATGCTTGCAGCCCGGCCAGCAGCACGGCCGGCGCTTACCCTCGGCGAGCTCCTCACCGGTGCGGCGGATGCGGCGCTGACGGGTCGCGGGCTGTTTGGCGTCCTCCACCCAGCAGATGAACTCGTTGCGGGCCAGCGGCGTGATGTCACACCACGCGGCCAGCACCGACGGCTCGGCGGCGAGGGCGTCGCGCAGGTCGTCGGGCAGATCGTGTACGACTCCGCCGGGAACGGTGCTGCTGCCCATGGGAAGGAAACTAGCAGCCGAAGAGCGCTGGGGTCAGCGTTGTGCCGCGGCCTGCTCGATGACGTAGCTCAGGTCGGGGCAGTAGGTGGTGATCGACAGTCCCAGGAACTGCCACTTCTGCGCCTCGGTGCTGTGCCGGTCGAGGTTCTTGCTCAGAAACGAGATCGAGTCCGCGGCGTTGGCGTCCAGGTGGGTGCCCAGCCGGTGGCAGGTGATCTTGGCCAGGTAGGCGTTCTTGTCCTTGGGCGCGTAGATGCCGTAGGTCTGCAGCTGCCGGTTGAACTGGCTGTCGACGTCGTCGGCGTGCGCCGGGACGGCCAGGGTGAGCGGCAGCGCCGCCAGCGCCGCGAAAACCGTTGCGCGCACGACCCTCATCGGATCCACACCGAGGGGTCGTCGGGGGGGTAGTTCATGCAGTTCTCGGTCTCCTTGGCGGCCACACCCTTGTTGTTGAAGAAGATCTTGGCGTGGTTGGGCCAGTCGAACACCAGGGTGTCGTGGTAGATGTTCGTCGCCATCTCCTCGGAGTAGGCGCGGCGCTCGGCCGGGCTGATCGAGAAGAACCAGTGGAACTTGTCGCGGGTCCGCCGCTGCACGTCGGGCGACTTGTTGTTGTAGTCGGCCATGTACCGGTCGTAGTAGATCGGCGTGTAATCGCGCGCCGCGGCCAGGATCTGCTCCGCGGTGCACTCGGTGGCGATGATCCGGCGCGGGATCGGGTAGTCCTCGGTCGAATCGGCTGCCGCGACCCCGCTGAAAAGAGGCGCGGCGATGCCCAGTGCCAGGGCGGCACCGGCTGCGCGCAGCACGCGCTTGGTCGTCGTCGTCATGGGGAAAATGTTAGCTGATCTCACCTGTGCGTGTCTCCCCCGGACCAGCGGAAAATTCCTGTTAGATCGCCGGGCCCAACAGATCGTCGGCGTCCTTGATCACATAGCCGTAGCCCTGTTCGGCGAGGAACCGCTGCCGGTGGGCGGCGTAGTCGGCGTCCAGGCTGTCGCGGGAAACCACCGAGTAGAACATCGCACCACCGCCGTCGGCCTTGGGCCGCAGCAACCGGCCCAGCCGCTGCGCCTCCTCCTGACGCGACCCGAACGTGCCCGACACCTGCACCGCCACCGCCGCCTCGGGCAGGTCGATGGAGAAGTTGGCGACCTTGGAGACCACCAGCGTGGTGATCTCCCCGCGGCGGAACGCGTCGAACAACGCCTCCCGCTCGGCGGTCTTGGTCGAGCCCTGGATGATCGGGGCGTCCAACTGCTCACCCAGTTCCTCCAGCTGGTCGAGGTAGGCCCCGATCACCAGCGTCTGCTCGTCGGGGTGGGCGGCCAGGATCGACTTCACCACCGCCACCTTGGAGTGCGCGGTGGAGCACAGCTTGTAGCGCTCCTCGGGTTCGGCGGTGGCGTAGAGCATCCGCTCGTTGTCGGTCATGGTGACCCGCACCTCGATGCACTCCGCCGGTGCGATCCAACCCTGCGCCTCGATGTCCTTCCACGGCGCGTCGTAGCGCTTGGGCCCGATCAGGGAGAACACGTCACCCTCGCGGCCGTCCTCGCGGATCAGCGTCGCGGTCAGGCCGAGCCGGCGCCGCGACTGCAGATCCGCGGTCATCCGGAACACCGGGGCGGGCAGCAGGTGCACCTCGTCGTAGATGATCAGCCCCCAGTCGCGGCTGTCGAAGAGCTCCAGATGGCGGTACTCGCCCTTGGTGCGCCGGGTGATCACCTGGTAGGTGGCGATGGTCACCGGGCGGATCTCCTTGCGCTCCCCGGAGTACTCGCCGATCTCGTTCTCGGTCAGCGAGGTGCGGGCGAGCAGCTCGCGGCGCCACTGCCGGCCCGCGACGGTGTTGGTGACCAGGATCAACGTGGTGGCCCCGGCCTTGGCCATCGCCGCCGCCCCGACCAGCGTCTTGCCCGCCCCGCACGGCAGCACCACCACGCCCGAACCGCCCGCCCAGAACGAGTCGGTGGCCATCTCCTGGTAGTCGCGCAGCTGCCAGCCGTCCTGCGCCAACGCGATCGGGTGGGCCTCCCCGTCGACGTAGCCGGCCAGGTCCTCGGCCGGCCAGCCGATCTTGAGCAGCAGCTGTTTGATGCGGCCGCGCTCGCTGGGGTGCACCGCCACGGTGTCGTCGTCGATGCGGTCGCCGAGCATCGGGGCGATCTTCTTGTGCCGCAGCACCTCCTCGAGCACCGCCCGGTCCAGGCTGACCAACGTCAACCCGTGGGCGGGGTGCTTGACCAGCTGCAGCCGGCCGTAGCGGGCCATGGTGTCGACGATGTCGACCAGCAGCGGCTGCGGCACCGGGTAGCGCGAGTAGCTGACCAGCGCGTCGACCACCTGTTCGGCGTCATGACCCGCGGCGCGGGCGTTCCACAGCGCCAGCGGGGTGATCCGGTAGGTGTGCACGTGCTCGGGGGCGCGTTCCAGCTCGGCGAACGGGGCGATCGCGGCGCGGGCGTCGCCGGCCAGCTCGTGGTCGACCTCGAGCAGCACGGTCTTGTCCGACTGGACGATCAGCGGTCCTTGGGTCATCGGTCCCGCTCCCTTCGCAACGTCACCCGGCCCATTATCCGGACGATGCCGACACCACCGAGGTGATGCGATGCACAGCGAACTCGCGGACCCGGGTGGTGGCGGAGTCGAACGCCACCAGCTGCCCGCCGGCCACGCTGATCGGGGAGACCACCCGCTGGGTGGCGACCCCGGCGGGGTCGACGTAGCCGAGCACGACGTCGGTGTGCGACAGCGCGGCCTGCTTGAGCAGCATCAGCACGGTGCCGGGCTGCTGACGCAGGTTGTCGAACGGCCCGGTGGTGACCTTGCGCAGCACCCCGACGATCGCGCCCAGGGTCTCGGCGCTGGGCGGCGGCGGGGGCCGGTAGGAGCGCCGGCGCGGGGTTCCGGGCACCCGGGCACCGCGCGGGCGCAGGTCCACCACGGCGCCGGTGGCGTCCTCGGCGGCGGGGGCGAACCCGGCGTCGCGCAGCGCGGCGAGCACCTCGGCGATCGGCGCCTGCGCGACGGCCACCGTCGGGGCCAGGGCGCGCAAAGCGAGGCGCTCGGCGTCGGGGATGGCCACCGCCTGGGCCAGCAGCGCGGCGTCGTCGCAGCGCACGAACGCCGACGCCACCCCGATGCGCAGCTGGCCGTGGCGGCGGGCCACGTCGTCGATGAGATAGGTCAGCCCCTGCGGGACCGGCGTCTTGGAGTGCTTCTCGAAGAACGACTGCAGCCCCGCACCGGTGCGGCCGGTGTCCAGCGCGTGGCGCAGGGAGGCCTTGCTGATCCGGTAGACCATCGCCGCCCCGGCCGATTCGACGGTGGCCACGATGTCCAACTCCTCGGCGAGCTCACGCTGCAGCGGTCCGGGCACCACCACGGTCAGATCGGCCTGCACCAGGAAGTGATCGATCGGGGCGGGCAGCGCCCGGTCCATCGCGGCGACCACCGCAGCATCCTCTGGGTCCGCGGCGGCCAGCAGCGCCCGGCCGGGGGCGCTCAGCGCGCCGCGGCCGACCAGCCCGAGTGCGTGCGCCTCCTCCAGCAGGTCGGCGACCGGCTCGGGCTGCAGCCGACGCGCCCAGCGGGGCCGGCGCCACACCAGCGCCGCCGAGGCCGAGGCCACGTCCACCCCGGACCCGGCGGGCAGTTCGGCCAGCAACTCCAGCAGCAGCCGGCGATCCAGCGGCGCCGCGGTGGAGTACAGCGCATCCGCCAGCGCGCCGCAGGTCTTGCCGTCGGGCCCGCGGGTGCCGATCAGGCTCGGCCGGGCCGGCAGCTCCAGCCAGGTACGCGCCAGCAGCTGCCAGCGCTGCGCGGTGGTCAGGTCGGCGAAACGGTCCGCGCCGATGGTCGGCGCCCAGAACGGGCCGTCGCCGTCGTCGGGTTCGGGGTCGGGGATGCCGCTGGCGATCAGCCCGGCCGCGGCGGTCAGGCTCAAGATCAGGCTCAGCCGGGTCTCGCCGATCCCGGTGGCCTTGGCCAGCCGGCGCACCTCGCGCACCCCGAGCCCGCCGGTGCGCAGCTCCGCGGCGGGCACCGCGCCGAGCTGGTCGAGGACGACGTCGACCTCGCGCAGCAGGTCGATGACCGCGCCGGCCGCGGCGGCGTCGACGTCGCGGTGGGTCGCCGCCACCGGGTCGGGGGCGATCAGCTGTTCGGGGCCGGGCTCCTCACCGCGCAGCACCTGCCCCACCCGGCGCGGCAGGATCACCGTCTCGTCGTCGAGCTGGCGCAGCAGCCCGGCGGCCAGCAGCCGCGGGATCGGCCGATCCGGCGGGGCGCCGGGCGCGGCGTCGCGGGTGCGGCCCAGCGGGGAGCCGGAGACCAGCCGTTCGAGGACCTCGCGCTGCTCGTCATCGAGGTCCTCGATCGCGGCGGTGAGTTCGGCCTTGTCGCGGTCGTCTTCTTCCACGGTCACCTGGCCGGGATGCCAGGGCAGCCCGGCGCCGGCTTCGGGGGCGACCTGCACCGCCGTCTCGCCCCAGGCCAGCGCGCGGTCGGCGAGGTCGGCCAGGGCCTGTTCGACGGCCTCGCGCGGGGCCCGTTTGCCCAGCAGGGCGGTCAGTTTCGCCACCGGCACCGCGGTGGTGTCGGCGTGCAGCACCAGCAGCGCGTCGAGCACCGCCAGGTGCAGAAAGTCCAGGTCGTCGCAGGCGGCGTTGATCGACTGGCGGGCCTGGGCGCGCGCGGCCAGCGCCGCGATGCTGCCCGGCGGCGGCTGCGCCAGATCGGGGCGCAACTGCAGCAGTCGGATCAGCCGATCGTCGGAAAGATCGGCCAGCCAGGACCCCAACGCGATGTTCGGGGTGTTCTCGGTCATCGCCGACCAGCGTAAAACAGACGCCCGGCAACATCGCCGGGCCTGACCTGTCAGAATGGGGCCGTGGCTGAGACTGTGGAGAAAACCAGGTACGTGGACAACGGGTGGCCGGACGTCGGCCCCGACGAGCACGCGGTGAGCGAGCTGGCAACCGACCGGGCGGGCGCGCTCTCCCCGTTCGGCGAGGTGGAGTTTCCGCTGCCCACCGATGACATCCCCTACGTGCACCCGGTCACGGTCGTCAACAAGTAGGAGTGGATCGCGTGGCTGAGGGGTCCGAACCGACACCGAGCCCGCTCTCCCACCTCGACGAGCACGGCGCCGCCCATATGGTCGACGTCACTGAGAAGTCGAGTACCCGGCGCAGCGCGGTGGCCGCCGGGGTGTTCCGGACGTCGGCGCAGGTGGTGCAGTTGATCTCGTCCGGCGGGCTGCCCAAGGGCGACGCGCTGGCCACCGCGCGCCTGGCCGGCATCATGGCCGCCAAACGCACCAGCGAACTGATCCCGCTCTGCCACCAGTTGGCGCTCAGCGGCGTCGACGTCCAGTTCGGCATCGGCGCGACCGACATCGAGATCACCGCGACCGTGCGCAGCACCGACCGCACCGGCGTGGAGATGGAAGCGCTGACCGCGGTCAGCGTCGCCGGGCTCACCCTTTATGACATGGTCAAGGCGGTGGACCGCGCCGCCACCCTCGACGACGTGCGGGTGCTGCGCAAAGAAGGCGGCCGCCACGGAACATGGGAGCGTTCATGAGCAACCGGACTGCCCACATCATCGTCGCCTCGACCCGCGCGTCCGACGGCACCTACGAGGACCGGTCGGGCCCGATCATCGCCGACTGGCTCGCCGAGCGCGGCTTCACCGCGCCGGAGCCGCAGGTGGTGCCCGACGGGGACGCGGTCGGGCAGGCGCTGCGCGACGCGATCGGCGCCGACGTCATCATCACCACCGGCGGCACCGGCATCTCCCCGACCGACGACACCCCGGCCCAGACCCTGGCCGTGCTGGACTACGAGGTCGTCGGGCTGGCCGACGCCATCCGGCGCGCCGGGCTGCCGAAAGTGCCCACCGCGGTGCTGTCCCGCGGGGTGTGCGGGGTCGCCGGGAGCACCCTGATCGTCAACCTGCCCGGCTCGACCGGTGGGGTGCGCGACGGCCTCGGGGTGCTCGCCGACGTGCTCGACCACGCCCTGGACCAGCTCGCCGGCAAGGACCACCGGCGATGACCACGATCGCCGCGGAGGTGCTGCGCGCGCAGCTCGACACCGAGCCGATCGTGCTCGCCGAGCACGAGGACTTGGTGATGCACCGCGCCGCGGGCGCGGTCGTCGGGTTCGTCGGTGCGGTGCGCAACCATGACGGCGGCCGCGAGGTGCTGCACCTGGAGTACTCGGCGCACCCGTCGGCGCAGGAGGTGCTCGCCGAGGCGGTCGCGGAGGTCGCGGCGCAAGCCCGGGGCGTGCGGGCGGTCGCGGCCAGCCACCGCATCGGCACGCTGCACATCGGGGACGCCGCCCTGGTGGCGGCGGTGGCCGCCGATCACCGGCGGGAGGCGTTCGCGACCTGCGCGCTGCTGGTGGACACCATCAAAGAGCGGCTACCGGTGTGGAAGCACCAGTTCTTCGCCGACGGCACCGACGAGTGGGTGGGCTCGGCCTAGCGGCCTGGGCTGGACGGCTCACGCCCTGAGATACGAGGAGGGCGGGCCCGGCCGAAGCCGAACCCGCCCTCCTCGAAACGGTGCTACGCCGGCT
>NZ_LZLJ01000066.1 GCF_001668625.1 Mycobacterium sp. 1274756.6 | reverse complement strand
TGGCCGCGGTCGATGGCGACCAGGCCGGTGAAGCGGTCCAGCCGGGTCGCCGCCAGTTCCCAGGCGAGCTCGCCGCCGCCGGCGCGGTCGCCGACCACCACACCCCAGCGGATGTCCAGGGCGTCCATGATCCCGACCACCGACTTGGGGGTCAGCCGGGGATCGGGGCCGATCACCACGGTGCGCAGATGCGCGGTGTGCAACCGGCGGCAGATGGCGTCGTAGGCGGCCACCGTGCGCTGCGCGGCGCTGAGCATGACGACGACCGGGCTCCCCTCGGGGCCGGTCACATCGACCGGGACGGGGAACCCGTCGACAGTCGTCATCGTCGAGGGCATTTTCGCAGGCTACCGGCGCGCGGCGCGGTTGGTAGCGTTTTGGTCACGGTCCGCTCAACGGCGCAGACCCGAGACCACCGTCGGCCGCTCCGGCGGCCCGGACTCCAGCAAACCGGTGAGGGCGGCCAGGTCGGTGTGCGCGGTGAGCAGGTCGGCGATGCGGTCGAGTTGGGCGTCGCGGCGGGCGGTCACCTCCACGTCGTCGGCGACGAGGAACCCGGTTCGGCCCGCCGCGGCCGCCGCGTCGGTCAGCCAGGTCCGGCGGAAGGCGTCGTTGTCGAACAGTCCGTGCCAGTGCGTGCCGTAGACGCCGCCGCGTCGCCAGCCGTGGGCCTCCCCGCCGGCCTCGAACCAGGTGTCCTCGGCGCAGCGGCGCAGCCGGCCGTGGCGGATCTCGTAGCCGGTCAGCGGGGCCGGCCAGCGGCGCAGCAGCTTGGTCGGTTCGAACACGATGTCGGCGTCGAACAGGCCCAGCCCGGCCGCCGGGCCGCCATCGTCGACGGTGCGGCACAGCATCTGGAACCCGCCGCACAGCCCCAGCACCGGCCGGCCGGCCCGCGCGTGCGCGCTCACCGCGTCGGCCAGCCCGCTGGTGTGCAGCCAGTCCAGGTCGGCGCGGGTGGACTTGCTGCCCGGCAGCACGAGCACGTCGCTGTCGACGGCGTCGGCGGGGTCGCTGACCCAGCGGACCAGGACGCCGGGCTCGCAGGCCAGCGCCTCCACGTCGGTGGAGTTGGAGATGCGCGGCAACCGGATCGCGCCGATGCGCAGCCACTGCTCCCCGCGGGGCGGTTGCGGTGCGCCGAGCACGCGGTGGGCCTGCACCGACACCGAGTCCTCGGCGTCGAGCCACAACTCCGCGGCGTAGGGCAGCACCCCGTAGGTGGGCCGGGCGGTGAGCTCGGCGAGTTGGTCCAGCCCGGGTTGCAGCAGCGCCGGGTCGCCGCGGAACTTGTTGACCACAAAGCCCGCGATCAGCGCCTGGTCGGCCGGGTCGAGCACGGCGACGGTGCCGTAGAGGTGGGCCAGCAGCCCGCCCCGGTCGATGTCGCCGACGACCACGACCGGCAGCCCCGCCGCCCGCGCCAGGCCCATGTTGCTCAGATCGGTTGCGCGCAGGTTGATTTCGGCCGGCGATCCGGCGCCCTCGCAGATAACCGCGTCGAATTCAGCGCGCAGGCCGGCCAGTTCGTCGGCGACGATTCCGGCCAGCCGGTCCCGGCGGGTGAAATACTCTGCGGCGCTGACGGTGTCGACGACCCGGCCGCGGACCACCAGCTGCGAGGTGGCGTCACTGCCGGGTTTGAGCAGGATCGGGTTGAACCGGACCGACGGCTCCAGGCCGGCGGCGCGGGCCTGCACCGCCTGGGCGCGGCCGATCTCGCCGCCGTCGGCGGTGACCACGGAGTTGTTGGACATGTTCTGCGCCTTGAACGGCGCCACCCGCACGCCGCAGCGGGCCAGTGCCCGGCACAGTCCGGCGACCACCAGCGACTTGCCGGCGTCCGAACTGGTGCCGGCCACCAGCAGTGCGCCGCTCACCGCGTCACGGCAGGGTCAGGATCTCGGCACCGGTGTCGGTGACCACCAGGGTGTGCTCGAACTGCGCGGTCCACTTGCGGTCCCGGGTGACCACGGTCCAGTCGTCGTCCCAGATCTCGTAGTCCAGCGACCCGAGGTTGATCATCGGCTCGATGGTGAAGGTCATACCGGGTTCGATGACGGTCTGCACCGCGGGCTGGTCGTAGTGCAGGATCACCAGCCCGTTGTGGAAGGTGGTGCCGATGCCGTGGCCGGTGAAGTCGCGGACGACGTTGTAGCCGAACCGGTTCGCGTAGGCCTCGATGACCCGGCCGATCACCGACAGGGCCCGGCCCGGCTTGACCGCCTTGATCGCGCGCATCATCGCTTCCTCAGTGCGCTGCACCAGCAGCCGGTGCTCCTCGCTGACGTCGCCGGCCAGGAAGGTGGCGTTGGTGTCGCCGTGCACCCCGTGGATGTAGGCGGTGACGTCGATGTTGACGATGTCGCCGTCGGCGATCACGGTGGAGTCCGGGATGCCGTGGCAGATCACCTCGTTGACCGAGGTGCAGCAGGATTTCGGGTAGCCCTTGTAGCCCAGCGTGGACGGGTAGGCGCCGTGGTCGACCATGTAGGCGTGGGCGATGCGGTCCAGCTCGTCGGTGGTCACCCCGGGCGCGACCGCCCGGCCCGCCTCGGCGAGCGCCTCCGCCGCGATGCGCCCGGCGATGCGCATCTTCTCGATCACCTCGGGCGTCTGGACCCACGGCTCGCTGCCCTCGGCGGCGGTGGCCTTGCCGACGTATTCCGGGCGGGCGATGGACTTGGGCACCGGCGGGGTCGGGGAGACGACACCGGGGGTCAGCGCGGCACGAACAGGCATCGGCTCAGCTTAGTCAGCGGCGGGCGCGGCGCAGGAACGACCGTCGCCGCGGCCCGCGGATCTCCACCGAGCCGCAGATCATCCGGCCGGTGAACACCACGTGCGGCACGCCTTCGGCCTGCGGTGATTTGCGGCGGTCCCGGACGCTGCCGACGAACGCCTGCACGTCGTCGATCGAGGCGCTCGCGCCGGCCGGCAGCCGGACGTGCACCGAACCGAACCGCATGTCGAGTTCGATGATCACCACCGGCCCGGCGAACCGCGCCCGGGTCAGGTCGAGGTCCACCGAGCCCATCCGGCGCACCAGCGCCAGCCGGGTCGGCACGATCCATTCGCCGTGGCGTTTCAGCGAGCCGGCCCAGCCGCGCAGTTCCACCCGGTCGGTGGTGGAGGTGGCGATCGCGCCCGGCCCGGGCAGATCCTCGACCAGGCTGTCGAGTTCCGGGCGCAGCCGGGCGTGTGACACCGCGACCGAGCGCTGCTCGAACTCGTCGATGTCGATCAGGCCCAACGCGACCGCGCGGTGCAGCCGGCGCAGGGTGCCGTTGCGGTCGGCGTCGGAGATCCGCAGCGCGACGGGGTTCTCACCGATGTCGGTCATGGCTCTTCCTGACGTGCTCGGGGCCGAGCTGGCGCGGTCTGCCGTGAGCCTACCCGGACCGCGCCGCGGGCCGTCTAGACCAGAAAGTCGCCGGGCAGGCCCTCGAGCATGTTCTTGGTCATCCGCACCGCGTACTCCGAGCTGCCGCCGCCGATGATCAGCGAGGCGAACGCCATGTCGCCGCGGTAGCCGGCGAACCAGGAGTGCGATCCGCCCTGGAACTCCGCTTCCCCGGTCTTGCCGAACACCGCGCCGCAGTCGGCGATCTCGCGGGCGGTGCCGTTGGTGACCGCCAGGCGCATCATCGAGCGCAGCCCGTCGATCATCGCCGGGCTGACCGCGGCGGCCTCGCCGTCGGTCTCGGTCGGCCGGCCCACGATCAGCTGCGGCACCGGGGTCTTGCCCGCGGCCACCGTCGCGGCGGCCAGCGCGACCCCGAACGGGCTGGCCAGCACCCGGCCCTGCCCGAAGCCGTCCTCGGTGCGTTCGACCAGGTCGACGGTGGGCGGGACCGAGCCGGTCACGGTGGTGATGCCGGCGACGTGGTAGTCCAGCCCGATGCCGTAGCGGGCGGCGGCCTGGGTGAGCCCGCGCGGCGGCATGCGGCTGGCGAGTTCGGCGAAGGTGGTGTTGCACGAGCTGGCGAAGGCGCGGGAGAGCGGGACCGCGCCGAGGTCGAAGCGGTTGTAGTTCGACACCACCCGGTGGCCGATGTCGACGGTGCCGGGGCAGCCCAGCAATGTGTTGGGGGTGGCCAGGTCGCGTTCGATCGCCGCGCCGGCGGTGATGATCTTGAACGTCGAGCCCGGCGGGTAGAGCCCGGTGGTGGCCACCGGGCCCTCGCGGTCGGCGGCGGCGTTCTGCGCGACGGCGAGGATCTCCCCGGTCGACGGTTTGAGCACCACCATCATCGCCGGCCCGCCGCGCATGTCGACCGCGTTCTGGGCGGCGTTCTGCACGGCGCGGTCCAGGGTGATCGAGACCGACGGCGCGGGTGCGGGGGCGACCTCGTGCAGCACCGCGACGTCGACGCCGTTCTGGTTGACCGTGACCACCCGCCAGCCGGCCTCGCCGTCGAGGTCCTCGACGACGGTCTTTTTGACCTGGTTGATCAGGGCGGGCGCGAAGCTCTCGTCGGTGGGCATCAGCTCGGCGAGCGGGGTGACGACCACGCCGGGCAGCTCACCGATCATCGGCGCCACCCGGTTGTTGTCGTCGCGGCGCAGGGTGATCAGGTCGCGCGGCCGGGTCAGCGAGCTGGCCTCCTCGGCCAGCACCTGGGGGTCGTTGAGGGTCTCGTCGAAGGGGTGCAGCGCGTCGATCACCGCGCGGGCGGTGCCCATCAGGTCGGCTCCGGCGAGCTTGGCGTCCAGCGCGTAGTGGTACAGGTAGCCGGGGACCAGCACGTTGGTGCCGCTGGCCTCGTTGACCGAGGCGCGCTGCGCGGGGGTGGACTGCAGCGCGAACGTCTGGTTCTCCCCCAGTTTGGGGTGCAGGTCGGTGGCGTTCCAGCGCACCTGCCAGCTGCCCTCGTTGCGGACCATCTTCAGCTGGCCGTCGTAGGCCCAGGTGCGGTTCTTGGGCAGGTGCCAGGTGTAACGGTAGGCGACGGTGCCGGTGTCCTCGGTGTAGCGCGAGCCGAGGATCTGCGCGTCGAGGTAGCTGGCCTGCAGGCCGGCCCAGGCGGTGTTGAGCGCGTCGCGGGCGTCCTCGGGGCTGTCGCTGAGCGCCGCGGCGGCCAGGGTGTCGCCGGTGGACAGGGCGGCGAAGAACTGTTCGGCGACCGGGGCCGGACCGTCGGGGCGGGGGGTGCAGGCGCCGAGCAGTCCGACCGTCAACGCGAGGACCGCCGCCGATGCCAGTGAGGTTTTTGTTGCCATTGGGGCAGATGTTAAGAGCCGGGGGCGGCGAAACGGTGGAGGCGCACCGCAACCGAACCGTTATCGCGTCGTGTCTCGCCGGAGTGTCGCGAGTGTCTCGCGGGCGGCGCGCGGCGGACCGGTCGGTCTCCGGCCGTGCTCAGTCCAGCAGCACGGTGGCGAACGTGCCGACCGTGGTGAACCCGACCCGCTGGTAGGTGGCCAGCGCGACGGTGTTGAAGTCGTTGACGTACAGGCTGGCCACCCGCCCGGTGCCGACGATCACCGCCGCCAGCGCCGCGGTGCCCGCGCTGCCCAGCCCGCGGCCGCGGTGCTCGGGGTGCACCCACACCCCCTGGATCTGGCTCACCGCCGGGGACTGCGCGCCGATCTCGGCTTTGAACACCACCTCGCCGTTCTCGAACCGCGCCCAGGCGCGGCCGGCGGCGATCAGCGCGGAGAGCCGCCGCCGGTAACTGCGGCCCCCGTCGCCGAGGCGCGGGTCGACGCCCACCTCGCCGATGAACATGTCCACGGCGGCCACCTGGTAGGCGTCGATCTCCTCGGGGCGCACCTGGCGCACCGCGGTGTCCAGCGGGCAGCGCGGGAAGGCGTCCAGCGCCATCAGCGGCTGGCAGGCGCGCACGTCGCGGGCCGGGCCCCAGGTGTGCGACAGCCGCTCCCACATCGGCAGCACCAGTTCGGCGTGGCCGACCACCGAGGAGCAGCGCCGGGAGACGCTCATCGCCTTGTCGGCGAAGGCGGCTAGGTCGTCGCGCCCGCCGCGCAGCGGAACCAGGTTGGCCCCGGCGTAGCACAGCGATTCGTCGACCCCGCGCCGCGTCCACAGTTCGCCGCCGATCGCGGCGGGTTCCACCCCCTGCTCGGCGACCCGGGCGGCGACCATGCACGACCCGACCGGGTCCTCGTCGAGCACCCGACGCACGGCGGCGGCGTCGCGCACCACCGAGACGCGACGCTCGTCGACCAGGCGAAACAGGGGCGGAGCGGACATGGTGACTCTTTTCCGCGGTTGGCTGGGGGTACCGGCTTTCAGCTTACGGTCACCGTCGGCGAACCGCTGGCTGTTGCATCCGGGTCATACCCCTTCTCCGCGGCGATACGCAAGGCCTCCTCGATCAGGGTCTCGACGATCTGCGCCTCCGGAACGGTCTTGATCACCTCGCCCTTGACGAAGATCTGACCCTTGCCGTTGCCCGAGGCCACCCCGAGGTCGGCTTCGCGGGCTTCGCCGGGACCGTTGACCACACACCCCATCACCGCCACCCGCAGCGGCACGTCGAGGCCCTCCAGCCCGGCGGTGACCTCGTTGGCCAGCTTGTAGACGTCGACCTGGGCGCGCCCGCACGACGGGCAGGACACGATCTCCAGCCCGCGCGGCCGCAGGTTCAGCGACTCCAGGATCTGGTTGCCGACCTTGACCTCCTCCACCGGCGGCGCCGACAGCGACACCCGGATGGTGTCGCCGATGCCGCGGGAGAGCAGCGCCCCGAACGCCACCGCGGATTTGACGGTGCCCTGAAACGCCGGGCCGGCCTCGGTCACCCCCAGGTGCAGCGGGTAGCTGCAGGCCTCGGCGAGTTGCTCGTAGGCGGCGACCATCACCACCGGGTCGTTGTGCTTGACGCTGATCTTGAGGTCGGAGAACCCGTGCTCCTCGAACAGGGAGGCTTCCCACAGCGCGGACTCGACCAGGGCTTCCGCGGTGGCCTTGCCGTGCTTGGCGAGCATCCGCGGGTCCAGCGAGCCGGCGTTGACGCCGATCCGGATCGGGATGCAGGCGTCGCCGGCGGCCTTGGCGACCTCCTTGACCCGGCCGTCGAACTCCTTGATGTTGCCGGGGTTGACCCGCACCGCGGCGCAGCCGGCGTCGATCGCGGCGAAGATGTATTTGGGCTGGAAGTGGATGTCGGCGATCACCGGCAGTTGGCTCTTGGCGGCGATCGCGGCCAGCGCGTCGGCGTCCTCCTGGCGCGGGCAGGCCACCCGCACGATGTCGCAGCCGGCCGCGGTGAGCTCGGCGATCTGCTGGAGGGTCGAGTTGATGTCGTGGGTTTTGGTGGTGCACATCGACTGCACCGAGATCGGGTAGTTGCTGCCCACCCCGACATCGCCGACCATCAGTTGGCGGGTCGGGCGCCGCGGCGCCAGGGTGGGGGCCGGGGCTCCCGGCATCCCCAGGCCGACGGTCATGGCTTCTCCTTTGTCGGTTCCTACTGGAAGATCTTGATCGGGTTGACCACATCGGCGGTCACGGTCAGCAGCATGTAGCCGACCACCAACACCAAGACTACGTAGGTGGCGGGCATCAGCTTGAGGTAGTCGACCGGGGCGCCGGCCACCATCCCGCGCGCCGAGCGGATCATGTTGCGGATCTTCTCGTAGGCGGCGATCGCGATGTGGCCGCCGTCGAACGGCAGCAGCGGGACCAGGTTGATCGCGCCGAGCACGAAGTTCAGCTGGGCCAGGAAGAACCAGAACGCCACCCACAGGCCCCGGTCGACGGTGTCGCCGCCGATGATGCTGGCGCCGACCACGCTGATCGGGGTGTCCAGGCCGCGTTCGCCGCCGCCGATGGCGTGCACCAGCGCGCCGACCTTGGTCGGGATGGCGATCAGCGCCTTGCCCAGTTCCACGGCCAGCCCGCCGGTGAAGGCGAAGGTGCCCGGGACGGCCGAGACGACGTTGTAGTGGGTCGGGCCGGGCACCGCCGCACCCACCCCGATCGCGCCCACGGTGACCGGGCCGGCCTCGCCGGTGTCGGGGTCGGTGACCCAGCGCTGGGTGGGGGTCACGTCGACGTAGGTGGTCAGGGTCTGCCCGTCGCGTTCGACGACGATCGGGACGGTGCCGTGGCTGTCGCGCACGGCGGCGGCCAGCCCGGCGAAGTCCTCGACCGGGGTGTCGCCGACCCGCACCACGGTGTCGCCGGCCCGGATGCCCGCGGCGGCGGCCGGGCCGGAGCCGCTGCACTGGCCCAGTTCGCCCTGGGTGACCTCGGGGGCGACGCAGGCGGTGTCGCCGATGACCGCGGCGGTCGGCGGGTGCAGGCTGGGCAGCCCCCACACGATCGCGATGACGTAGATCAGCACCAGCCCGATGGCGAAGTTCATGCCCGGGCCGGCGGCCAGCACCGCGACCCGCTTCCAGGTCGCCTGCTTGTACATGGCGCGGTCTTCCTCGTCGGGCGCGAGCTCCTCGACCGCGGTCATGCCGGCGATGTCGCAGAACCCGCCGGCGGGGACGGCTTTGAGGCCGTATTCGGTGTCGCCGCGCCGGGTGGACCACAGCGTCGGGCCGAACCCGACGAAGTAGCGGCGCACCTTCATCCCGGTGGCGCGGGCCACCCACATGTGTCCGCATTCGTGCAGCGCCACCGAGACCAGGATGGCGACGGCGAACAGCACGATGCCCAGGGTGAACATCATCGGGTGGGGACGACCTTCCTGTCCGGGGCGATGGTGGCCCGCACGGCGCGCGCGGCCCGGTCGCGGGCCCAGCGCTGCGCGTCGAGCGCCTCCTCTACGGTAGCGGGTTCGGCGCTCCACTGCGCGGCGCCGTCGAGCACCGCGGCGATGGTGTCGACGATGGCGCGGAAGCCGATGCGGCCTGCCAGGAACGCGGCGGCGGCCTCTTCGTTGGCGGCGTTGTAGACCGCGGGCAGGCAGCCGCCGGCCCGACCGGCGCGGCGGGCCAGTTCCACCGCGGGGAACACCTGGTCGTCGAGCGGCTCGAAGTCCCAGGTCGAGGCGCTGGTGAAGTCGCAGGCCGGGGCGGCGGCGGGGATGCGGTCCGGCCAGCCCAGGGCCAGCGCGATCGGCAGCCGCATGTCCGGCGGGCTGGCCTGCGCCAGCGTCGAGCCGTCGGTGAAGGTGACCATCGAGTGCACGATCGACTGCGGGTGCACCACGACGTCGATCTGCTCGTAGGCCACCCCGAACAGCAGGTGGGTCTCGATCAGCTCCAGGCCCTTGTTGACCAGGGAGGCGGAGTTGAGGGTGTTCATCGGCCCCATCGACCAGGTGGGGTGGGCGGCGGCCTGCTCGGGGGTGACGTCGGCGAGTTGTTCGGCCGACCAGCCGCGGAACGGCCCGCCGGAGGCGGTGAGCACGATCTTGGCGACCTCACCGGCGGCCCCGCCGCGCAGCGCCTGCGCGATCGCGGAGTGCTCGGAGTCCACCGGCACGATCTGGCCCGGCGCGGCGGCCTTGGTCACCAGCGGCCCGCCGGCGATCAGCGACTCCTTGTTGGCCAGGGCCAGCCGGGCGCCGGTGGCCAGCGCCGCCAGGGTGGGCCGCAGCCCCAGCGCGCCGACCAGGGCGTTGAGCACGATGTCGGCCTCGGTGTCTTCGACCAGCCGGGTGGCGGCGTCGGCGCCGCGGTGGGTCACGTCGCCCACCGCGTCGGCGGCGCTCTCGTCGGCGACGGCGACGGCGCGCACCCCGGTCTCGGCGCGCTGCCGGGCGATCAACTCCGGGTTGCCGCCGCCGGCGGCCAGCCCGACGACCTCGAAGCGGTCGGGGTTGGCGGCGATCACCTGCAGCGCCTGGGTGCCGATCGAGCCGGTGGAACCCAGGATCAGAACTCGGCGGCGGGTGGTGGTCACCCGCCTATTGTGCCGCTAACCGGGCGGTGCCGTTAACCGGCCGGCGCGCTCGCCCCGGCGTAGGTGCCGAAGGACCACAGGTTGCCTTCCGGGTCGCGGACGGCGAATTCGCGGCTGCCGTAGTCGGTGTCGGCCAGGTCCCGGATGACGTCGGCGTCGCGGTGCCGCACCCGCCGGTAGAGCCCGTCGACGTCGCCGGTGACGACGTAGCCGCCGGCGGTGCCCGGCGCGCGGCACCAGTCCCGGTCCGGGCGGTAGCTGCCGAGCATGACGCCGCCGGTCCCTTCGGGCCAGGCCAGTTCGGCGTGGTGGACGGTGTCGCCGTCGCCGTAGCGGGCGGTCACGACGAACCCGAAGGTGTCGACGAGGTAGTCGATGAGCGCGGCGGCGTCATGGGCTTGCAGGGTCAGCCAGACGGTCGGGGTCGCGGTGGCCGGGTGCCGGGTGGTCGGTGGCTTCGCGGTGGTCATCACACCACTCTGGGCGGGGGGCGTGGCCGCCGTCTTGAATATTTTGGAACTCTTCGGTCAGCCAGGCCCGCGGCGCCAGACCGGCGAACCGGACGAATTCGCGACTCAAGTGGGCCTGGTCGCTGTAGCCGGTGGCTGCGGCGATCCCGGCGAGGTCGACGTGGCCGCCGCGCCGGGCCGCGGCGGCGATGCGGGTGGTGGCGTGCTCGAAGCGCAGCAGCATCGCGACGGTTTTGGGGCCGTGTCCGACCTCGCGCCGGAACAGCGCGCCGAGGTGTCGTCGGCTCAGCCCGACCCGCTCGGCGAGCGTGCCGATCGGCATCCGGCCGCGGCTGCGCTCGAGCAGCCGCCAGGCGTGGGCGAGTTCGGGGCGCACCCGCACGTCGCGGGCCTGCCCGGTCAGCCACCCGCTGACCGCGTCGAACCTCGCGGGCCAGGTGCCTGCGTCACCCACCCGGCCGGGCAGCTCGGCGCAGGCCGCGCCGAGCACCGCGGTGGCGTCGTAGCCGGCGTCGCACAGTTCGCCGGCCGGCAGCCCGAACAGCGCGCGGCTGGCCAGTGGGTGCACCGCCAGTTGCACGCCGGTCTGGCCGCGGCATTGCCGGACCCGGCTGGCGTGCAGGTGCAGCCCGCCGAGCAGCACCGGCAGCGGTGCGGCGGCGGGCAGCGCGGCGGTGCTGGGCGCGGCGCGGACCCCGTCGTCGCCACTGACGATGAGGGTCAGGCTCGCCGACGGCAGCCCGCGGTGCACCCGGTCGGGCACGTCGAGGGCGCGGTAGCCGATCATCGACAGCACGCCGGGCGCGGCGCGGGCAGGACCGACCGCGAAGTCCCAGATCGGTGCCCGTGGTGCGGCCATAACGCAACGCTACGGGCTGTGCGGGGGCGACGGTATGCCACAATATGCATCCGAGCGTTCGTTGCTCGTCATCGTTTCGCGCCCGAGTAGGAGGAGTCGTCGTGGTCAGCACCGAAGTGGAGCGCCACAGCGGCGTCGATACTGCCGAGGTACCGTCCGCCGACTGGGGATGGAGCCGGATCAACTACCGCACCTGGTACCTGGTGGGGCTCGGGGTCATCGGGTTCCTGCTGCTGATGTTGCGCGGTAACCACGTCGGCCACGTCGAGGACGCCTACCTGATCGCGTTCGCCGCGCTGGGTGTGGTCGTGCTGGTCCGCGACTGGTGGCTGCGTCGGCGCGGCTGGCTGCGGTAGCCGCTGAGCGCCCCACCGCCGTCGCGTTGGGAGCGGTTCGCCGGTGTGGTCACCGGCGGCCGTTCCTGGGTCGTCGCGCTCGCCGTCGCGCTGCTGTTCGGCGCGCTGATGGCGCTTTCGGGATCCTCCAGCGACGCCGACCGGTCCCCGGAGATGCTGCCGCCGGGTGCGGAGTCGGCCCGCGCTGAGGCGCTGCGCGCCGAATTCCCCGGCGGGCAGCCGGCGGTGATCCTGGTCGTCACCCGCACCGACGGTGCCGCGCTGCTCAGCGCCGACATCGGGGCGATCGAACAGGCCCGCACCCGGATGGCCGCCGTCGTCGACGCCGACGAGGTGAGCACCCCGCCGCTGGTCATCTCCGACGACGGCCGGGCCGCGCTGAGCCCGGTTCCGGTGGCCGGTGAGCTGTCCGGCTTCGCGCTCGACGACACCGTCACCGCGCTGCGCCAGGCGGCCACCGCCGGGCTCGGTGACGGGTTGCGCGCCCAGGTCACCGGCGGGCCCGCGTTCGGCGCCGACATCGCCGACGCGTTCACCAGCGCCAACGTCACGCTGCTGGTGGTGACCGCCCTGGTGGTGGCGGTGTTGCTGATCCTGACCTACCGCTCCCCGGTGCTGTGGCTGCTGCCGTTGCTGGTGATCGGGTTCGCCGACCGGGTGTCGGCGGCGCTGGGCAGCGCGCTGGTCGAAGCCACCGGCTTGAGCGTGGACGGGTCGACCGCCGGGATCACCAGCGTGCTGGTGTTCGGGGCGGGCACCAACTATGCGCTGCTGTTGATCTCGCGCTACCGGGAGGAACTGACCGGCACCGCCGCGCACCGGGCGGCGCTGCGCACCGCGGTGGCCCGGGCCGGCCCGGCGATCCTGGCCAGCAACGCCACCGTCGTGCTCGGGGTGCTGATGCTGGTGCTGGCCGCCGCGCCGAGCACCCGCAGCCTGGGGCTGGCGGCGGCGATCGGCCTGCTGCTGGCGGTGCTGTTCGTGTTGACGGTGTTGCCGCCGCTGCTCGCGCTGGCCGGGGTGCGATTGTTCTGGCCGCTGATCCCCCGCCCGGGTGACCCGTCGGCGGCCGATGCCGGGATCTGGCATCGGGTGGCCACCCGCGTCGCCGACAACGCCGGCCGCGTGACGGCGGGCGCGCTGGCGGTGCTGGCGCTGCTGACGACCGGCTTGTTGGGCACATCGCTGGGCCTGACCCAGACCGAGCAGTTTCGGGTGCGAGCCGAGTCGGTGGCCGGGTTCGAGACGCTGGCCGCCCACTTCCCCAGCGGCACAGCCGATCCGACGTTGGTGATCGGCTCGGTGGAGCGGGCCGGGGCGATGCAGCAGGCGCTGTCGGCCACCCCCGGGGTGGTCTCGGCCCGGGCGCTGGGCCCGGCGCGTTCCGGGCTCACCCGGTGGTCGGTGGTGATCGACGCCGCGCCGGCCTCCGACCGCGCGCTGGACACCATCGCGGCGGTGCGCGAGCAGGCCCACGCGGTGGACCCCGCCGCGCTGGTCGGCGGTTCGGATGCGCAGGCGCTCGATGTCCGCGACGCGGCCGCCCATGACCGGATGGTGATCATCCCGGCGTTGCTCGCGGTGGTGCTGGGGGTGCTGTACGTGCTGTTGCGGGCGGTGCTGGCGCCGCTGATCCTGGTCGCGATCACCGCGCTCAGTGCGCTGGCGGCGCTGGGGCTCGGCGGCTGGGCGAGCATCCACGTGTTCGGGTTTCCGGCGCTGGATCAGGCGACGCCCCTGTTCGCGCTGCTGTTCTTGATCGCGCTCGGGGTGGACTACACCATCTTCCTGGTGACCAGGGCGCGGGAGGAGACCCCCGAGCACGGCACTCGCGGCGGGATCGTGCGCGCGGTGTCGGCGACGGGTGCGGTGATCACCAGCGCCGGAATCGTGTTGGCGTCGGTGTTCGTGGTGCTCGGTGTGCTGCCGCTGATCGTGTTGACACAGTTGGGCATCATCGTCGGGTTGGGAATCCTGTTGGACACCTTTGTCGTTCGGACTCTGGTGATCCCGGCGGTGTTCACCTTGATCGGCCCGCGGATCTGGTGGCCGGCGCTGAATTCCCCACGCGCCTAACGGGTACGCGCTCGCTACCCGCCTTCGGCGGCTAGCTGGCCGCAGGCGGCGGCGATCTCCCGGCCCCGGGTGTCCCGCACCGTGCACGACACCCCCTGCGCGCGCACCCGCCGGACGAACTCGTGCTCGACCGGTTTGGGACTGGCGTCCCATTCGCTGCCGGGGGTGGGGTTCAGTGGGATGAGGTTGACGTGCACCAGCGGCCCCAGCGCGGCGTGCAGCCGCCGGCCCAGCAGGTCGGCGCGCCACGGCTGGTCGTTGACGTCGCGGATCAGGGCGTATTCGATCGACACCCGCCGGCCGGTGGTGTCGGCGTAGTACCGCGCGGCGTCGAGCACCTCGCTGACCTTCCAGCGGTTGTTGACCGGCACCAGGGTGTCGCGCAGCTCGTCGTCGGGGGTGTGCAGCGACACCGCCAGGGTGACCCCGAGCCGTTCGTCGGCCAGTTTGCGGATCGCCGGGGCCAGCCCGACCGTCGAGACGGTCACCGACCGCGCGGAGATGCCGAACCCGTCGGGCGGCGCCGCGATGATCCGGCGCACCGCGGCCAGCACCCGCGCGTAGTTGGCCAGCGGCTCCCCCATGCCCATGAACACCACGTTGGACAACCGGTCGCCGTGCTCGTCGCGCAGGGTGACCGCCGCGGTGCGCACCTGCTCGAGGATCTCCGCGGTCGACAGGTTGCGTTTCAGCCCGCCCTGCCCCGTCGCGCAGAACGGGCAGGCCATCCCGCACCCGGCCTGCGAGGAGATGCAGACGGTGTTGCGCTGTGGGTAGCGCATCAGCACCGACTCGAAGGTGGTGCCGCCGGCCGCCCGCCACAGGGTCTTGCGGGTCTCGCCCGCGTCGCAGGCCAGCTCGCTGACCGGGGTCAGCAGCGTCGGGAACAACGCGTCACCGATCTGTCCGCGCACCGCGGCGGGCAGGTCGGTCATCTGCTGCGGGTCCGCCAACAAGCGGCCGTAGTACTGCTGGGCGAGCTGTTTGGCGCGGAAACCGGGCAGCCCGAGTTCGGCGACCGCGGCGGCGCGCTCGGTCGCGTCGAGGTCGGCCAGGTGCCGCGACGGCCGGGCGGCCTGCCGCGGCGCGGTGAACACCAGCTGCTGTTTCATCGCTTCCAGTATGGGCGGTGGCCGGGTCAGTGCAGCAACGACAGCACGATCCAGGTGGTCGCCGCCGCCGGCATCAGGCCGTCGAGCCGGTCCATCATCCCGCCGTGGCCGGGCAGCGAGCGCCCCATGTCCTTGATGCCCAGTTCGCGTTTGATCTGGGATTCCACCAGGTCACCGAGGGTGCCGGTGACCACAAGCAGCGCGCCCAGGGCCAGGCCCACCCACCACTGCCGGCCCGGCAGCAGGAACGTCACCGCCAGCACCGCGCCGGTCACGCCGAACAGCAGCGACCCGGCGAAGCCCTCCCAAGATTTGTTGGGGCTGATCGCCGGCACCATCGGGTGCTTGCCGAACAGCACCCCGACCGCGTAGCCGCCCACATCGGAGAGCACCACCGCGACCAGCAGGCAGAACACCCGGGCCGCGCCGTGGTCCTGGAAGATCAGTAGCACCGCGAACGACATGAACAGCGGCACCCAGGCCGCCAGGAACACGGTGGCCGACATGTCGCGCAGGTAGTTGACCGGGGTGTGCGAGAAGCCCTGGTTGATCAGCCGCCAGATCATGGCGACCACGACGGTGCCGCCGAAGGCGCCCAGCACCCCGGCCGCACCGTAGGCCCAGGCCAGCCAGACCATGGCCTGGCCGCCGAGGAACAGCGGGATGAACGGCACGTCGAAGTCGGCTTCGCGCAGCCGGCGCACCACCTCGTGGGTGGCGATCGGGGTGGCCACCGCCAGGATCAGCAGCCACAGCCACGGCGGCCCGAACACCAAGGTAGCCACCAGCATCCCCGCCAGCGCCACCCCCACCGTGATCGCGACCGGCAGGTTGCGTCCGGCGCGCGAGGTCGATTTGGCGCCGGCCGCTGCGCTGCGGGAGGTATCGGTGTCTGCCACGGGACAAATGGCTGGTGGTCGCTAGACCTCCAGCAGCTCGCCTTCTTTGTTCTTGACCAGCTCGTCGATCTGCCCGACGTACTGCTGGGTGGTCTTGTCCAGTTCCTTCTCGGCGCGGCCGACCTCGTCCTCGCCGGCGTCGCCGTCCTTGCGGATGCGGTGCAGCTCCTCCATCGCCTTGCGCCGGACGCTGCGCAGCGCGACCTTGGCCTCCTCGCCCTTCTGTTTGGCCTGCTTGACCAGCTCGCGGCGACGCTCCTCGGTCAGCTGCGGCACCGCGACGCGGATGAGGGTGCCGTCGTTGGTCGGGTTGACGCCCAGGTCGGAGTTGCGGATGGCGTTCTCGATGGCGCCGAGTTGGGAGGCCTCGTAGGGTTTGATCACCACCAGCCGCGCTTCGGGCACGTTGATGCTGCTCAGCTGGGTGATCGGGGTGGTCGCACCGTAGTAGTCGATGACGATCCGGGAGAACATCCCGGGGTTGGCCCGGCCGGTGCGGATGGTCGCCAAATCGTCGCGGGCCACGGTGACGGCCTTCTCCATCTTCTCTTCGGCGTCGAAGAGTGCTTCATCGATCACGACGTCCTCCTAGGTGCTGACCAGTGTCCCGATCTTCTCACCCGCGACCGCGCGGGCGATATTGCCGTCGGTGAGCAGATTGAACACCAGGATGGGCATGCCGTTGTCCATACACAGGCTGAACGCGGTGGCGTCGGCGACGGCCAGGCCGCGGTCGATGACCTCGCGGTGGCTGACCGCGGTGAGCAGTTCGGCCTCCGGGTTGACCCGCGGGTCGTCGGTGTACACCCCGTCGACGGCCTTGGCCATGAGCACGACGTCGGCGCCGATCTCCAGGGCGCGCTGCGCCGCGGTGGTGTCGGTGGAGAAGTAGGGCAACCCCATGCCGGCGCCGAAGATCACCACCCGGCCCTTCTCCAGGTGGCGCTGCGCGCGCAACGGGATGTAGGGCTCGGCGACCTGCCCCATCGTGATGGCGGTCTGGACCCGGGTGTCGATGCCTTCCTTCTCCAGGAAGTCCTGCAGCGCCAGGCTGTTCATCACGGTGCCGAGCATGCCCATGTAGTCCGAGCGCATCCGCTCCATGCCGCGCTGCTGCAGCTGGGCGCCGCGGAAGAAATTGCCGCCGCCGATCACCACCGCGACCTGCACACCGCCGCGGACCACCTCCGCGATCTGGCGGGCGACCTGGGCCACCACGTCGGGGTCCAGCCCGACCTGGCCGCCGCCGAACATCTCACCGCCGAGCTTGAGCAGCACCCGGCGATATTTCGGGAGAAGTCCCCCGGGGAGCGGCTGGCCGTGCTCCGCGCGGTGCGGCTCGCCCATCGGGACTCCTCGGCAGGTGCTGGCATGGAAGCGCCATCCGGGTCACGGCCCCGGACGGCCCCTCATATCCTGCCTCATCCCGGGCGCTCCGTCCTGCCCGGGTCACCGGGGGCTAGCCCAGATGCGCCGCGAGCAGCCAGCCCGGCACCGACTTGCGCCCGCCGGGCTCGTCGCGCAGATCGCGGACCGGGAACTGCTCGGGCATCTCGTCGGGGAAGTTGGCGTGGATGCGCGCCGGGCGGACCGAGTCGATGACCCAGTGGGCGCCCACCACCTCGCGCAGCTCCGCTTCGGTGACCGGGTTGGCGGGGCTGTCGGGCATGCCGGCGCGGTCGAAGACCAGCACGACGTAGACGGCGCCGGGTGCGGCGGCGGCCACGATCGACCGTTGATAGCCCTCGCGCAGCTCGACCGGCATCGAGTGGAACAGCGTCGAGTCGATGATCGTGTCGAACCGGCGCTCCGAGCCGGCCGGCCAGCTGGCGAAGTCGGCGATGTCGGCCACCGCGAAGGTGGCGTTGGTCAGCCCGCGCCGGGCGGCTTCGGCCGTGGCCAGCTCGATGGCGGCCGGCGAGGCGTCCAGCCCGACGGTGTCGTGGCCGCGTTCGGCCAGGTACATCGAGACCGCGGCCTCGCCGCAGCCGGCGTCGAGCACGGTGCCGCGCACCTCGCCCCGGTCGATGAGCGCGGCGATCTCCGGTTGCGGTTCGCCGATGCTCCACGGCGGCCGGGCGCCGGGGCCGAACTCGGCGGAGTCGCCGCGGTAGGCGGGGTCGAAGTCGAAGTCGAATTGCGGTGTTTGCGTCATCACCCATCTATATCAAGACGCCTGATATATGTCAATATGGTTGATATGGATCGGTTGGATGACGCGCCGCTGGGTTACCTGCTGCACCGGGTCAGCAATCTGCTGCGCCCGGAGGCGACGGCGGCGTTGCGGCCCTTGGACCTGTCGTTGACCGAATTCGTTTGTCTGCGAATACTTTCCCTCTATCCCGGCACCTCCAGCGCCGAGTTGGCCCGGCACACCAACGTCACCCCGCAGGCGATGAACACGGTGCTGCGCCGGCTGGAGGACGCCGGTGCGGTGTCCCGGCCGGCCTCGGTGCCGTCGGGCCGGGCCCTGCCTGCGTCGCTGACCCGCAGCGGCGCCGAGCTGCTCACCCGCGCCGAACGCGCGGTGCGCACCGCCGACGCCACCGTGCTGTCCCGGCTCAGCGCCGCCGAGCAGCGCGAGTTCAAACGGATGCTCACCGCACTGGGCTCCGACGAGCCGGCTCAACCCTGAATGCGCGCCCAGGGGCGGGCCGCTTCGAGTTCGTAGGCCAGCGCCAGCAGCGTGGCCTCGTCCCCGCGCGCGGCGCTGAACAGCATGCCCAGCGGCAGGCCGGCCGCGGTGACCGCCAGCGGCAGCGAGATCGACGGGTCGCCGGTGGCGTTTTGCAGCGGGGTGAACGCCACCCAGTCCATCAGCCGGTCGATGATCTGCTGGTAGTCCGCGGTGGGATCGAAATGCCCGACCCGCGGGGTCTCGGCGGCCACCGTCGGGGTCAGCAGCACGTCGTAGTCCCGGAAGAACCGGGCGCTGCGGCGCCGGGAGGCGGCCAGCCGCGCCACCGCCAGCGGCAGCCGGTGCAGCCGCCGGACCGCGAACCGATCCAGCCCGAGGGTGAGATTGTCCAGTTTGCTGCGGTCGAAGGTCGGGCCGAACCGCTGCTTGCCGCTGCGTACCAGCGCGCTGGCCAGAAACGCCCAGTACAGCAGGAAATCGTCGGCGAACGAGGCGGGCACCGGCGGATCCTCCAGGTAATCCACCCGGTGGCCGAGTTCGGCCAGCAGCGCGGCGGTGCCCAGGGTCAGCTCGCGCACCTCCGGGCTGGCTTCGCGGCCGATCGAACGGGTGACGACCACGACCTTGAGCCGGCGGGCGGCCGGCCCGGTGACATCACCGATCGGCGCCAGCCTGCGGTTGCGGTGGAGCCGCTCGGCCTCCCGGAAGAACGCGGCGGTGTCGCGCACGGTGCGGGTCACCACGCCGTTGTAGACGATGCGCACCGGCATCTGGGCGAAGTCGCGGTCCAGCGGCAGCCGCCCGCGCGACGGCTTGAGGCCGACCAGGCCGTTGCAGGACGCCGGGATCCGGATGGAGCCGCCGCCGTCGTTGGCGTGCGCGATCGGCACCACCCCGGCGGCCACGAACGCCGCCGACCCCGACGAGGAGGCGCCGGCGGTGTGGTCGGTGTCCCACGGGTTGCGCACCGCGCCCAGCCGCGGATGCTCGGCGGCGGCGCTGAACCCGAACTCGCTGAGCTGGGTCTTGCCCAGCGGGTTGAGCCCGACGGCGCCGAACAGCGCGGCGAACGCGCCGTCGGCGGCGGTCGGGCGCGGCCGCCAGGCGTCGGTGCCCTGCATGGTGGGCATCCCGGCCGCGTCGACGTTGTCCTTGATCAGGGTCGGCACGCCGGCGAAGAAGCCTGAGAAGCCTTTGCCGGGCCGTCCGGCCCGCTCTCGGGCCGCATCGAACGCCGGGTAGGCCAGGCCGTTGAGCGCCGGGTTGACCGTCTCCAGGCGGGCGATGGCGGCGTCGACGGCCGCGGCGGGGCTGACGTCCCCGGCCCGGATCGCCGCGGCCAGCCCGACCGCGTCGAGTTCGCCGAGCGCGTCGTCGCGGAACGCATGCACGTGTCGCATGCGTCGACGCTAGGCGACGCGCGCCCGGCCGGGGGCGTTACGGGCGAGTGTTACGCCTGCCCCACCTCGAACCGCACGAACCGGGTCACGGTGACCCCGGCCTCGTCCAGCAGCGCCTTGACGGTCTTCTTGTTGTCCGACACCGACGGCTGGTCGAGCAGCACGACGTCCTTGAAGAAGCCGCCCAGCCGGCCCTCGACGATCTTGGGCAGCGCCTGCTCGGGCTTGCCCTCCGCGCGCGAGGTCTCCTCGGCGATGCGGCGCTCGTGGGCCACGATGTCGGCGGGCACGTCGTCGCGGGTCAGGTACTGCGCCTTCAACGCGGCGATCTGCAGGGCGGCCGCGCGGGCGGCGTCCTTGTCCGAGCCCTCGTACTCGACCAGCACCCCCACCGCCGGCGGCAGGTCGGAGGCCCGCTTGTGCAGGTAGGTCTCCACGGTGCCGTCGAAGTAGGCCACCCGGCGCAACTCGAGCTTCTCGCCGATCTTGGCCGACAGCGCCTCGATGGCCTCGGCCACCGTGCGGTCGCCGACCTTGGCGGCCTTGAGCTCGGCCACATCGGAGGTCTTGGCCTCGGCGGCCGCGGTCACGATCTCGTCGGCCAGGGCCTGGAATTCGGCGTTCTTGGCGACGAAGTCGGTCTCGGAGTTCAACTCGATCAGCGCGCCGTCCTTGGCGGTGACCAGCCCCTCGGCGGTGGCCCGCTCGGCGCGTTTGCCGACGTCCTTGGCGCCCTTGATCCGCAGTGCCTCGACGGCCTTGTCGAAGTCACCGTCGGATTCGGCAAGCGCGTTCTTGCAGTCGAGCATGCCGGAGCCGGTCAGCTCCCGCAGGCGCTTGACGTCGGCAGCGGTGAAGTTCGCCATCTCAGCCTTCCGTGGTCGTGGTGGTGGTGGTTTCAGCGGCGGCCGGTTCGGCGGCCGCGGGGGTGGCCGAGGCCAGCAGCTCCTGCTCCCATTCGGCCAGCGGCTCGGCGGCGTCGGCGTCGGGCTTGCCGTCACCGCCGCCCTGCCCGGCGCGGGCCTGCAGGCCCTCGGCGACCGCGGAGGCGATCACCTTGGTCAGCAGCGCCGCGGAGCGGATCGCGTCGTCGTTGCCCGGGATCGGGTAGTCGACCTCGTCGGGGTCGCAGTTGGTGTCCAGGATCGCGATGACCGGGATGCCCAGCTTGCGGGCCTCGCCGACGGCGATGTGCTCCTTGTTGGTGTCGACGACCCAGACCGCCGAGGGCACCTTGTTCATGTCGCGGATACCGCCGAGGCTGCGCTCGAGCTTGTTCTTCTCCCGGGTCAGGCCCAGGATCTCTTTTTTGGTGCGGCCCTCGAACCCGCCGGACTGCTCCATCGCCTCGAGCTCCTTGAGGCGCTGCAGCCGCTTGTGCACGGTTTGGAAGTTGGTGAGCATCCCGCCCAGCCAGCGCTGGTTGACGAACGGCATCCCGACCCGGGTCGCCTCCTCGGCGATGGACTCCTGGGCCTGCTTCTTGGTGCCGACGAACATGATGGACCCGCCGTGGGCGACGGTCTCCTTGACGAACTCGTACGCCTTGTCGATGTAGGTCAGCGTCTGCTGCAGGTCGATGATGTAGATGCCGTTGCGGTCGGTGAAGATGTACCGCTTCATCTTGGGGTTCCACCGCCGGGTCTGGTGCCCGAAGTGGGTGCCGCTGTCCAGCAGCTGTTTCATGGTGACTACGGCCATGGCCAGTCATTCCTTCTTATGTCGGTTTTCCGCCCGGCGTCGGGTGAGGCCGGGCCCTGGTGCCCGCCGGTCCACCGAACCCTTGCTGGGCAAGGGACCGCTCGGTGGCGCCGTTGTGGTGCGGGCACGCGAAGTCAGCCCGTTGATACGGACCGCGTTGGGCAGTTTACACCGCCCGAGCTGGTGCTTTGTCCACAGCCGGGTGCGCGGTCGACTGGCCGCGCCGGTGGGGGCGCGCTGAACTGGTCCGATGCGCGTGATGGTGGTGATGTTGCTCACCGTGGGGCTCGGGTTGGCCGGTGCCGCCCCGGCGCGCGGCGCCGGTCCGCGGCTGGACTGGCCGCTGCTCCCGCCGCCGGCGGTGCTGCGGGTCTTCGACGCGCCGCGCCCGGATTGGCAGCGCGGGCATCGCGGCGTGGACCTGGCCGGCGAGCCCGGCCAGCCGGTGTATGCGCCCGCGGCGGCAACGGTGGTCTTCGCCGGGCTGCTGGCCGGTCGCCCGGTGGTGGCGCTGGCGCACCCCGGCGGGTTGCACACCAGCTACGAGCCGGTGACCGCGGCGGTGCCGGTGGGCCGGCGGGTGGCGTCGGGCACGGTGCTCGGGGCGCTGGTCGCGGGGCATCCGGGGTGCGCGGCGGCGTGCCTGCACTGGGGCGCGATGTGGGGCCCGGCGGCCCGGGCCGACTACGTGGACCCACTGGGGCTGCTGGCCGTCACCCCGATCCGGTTGAAGCCGCTGCGGTGAGCGCGTCGTCGCTGGCGTCTTTCCTGCCTCCCCCGCAAGACCCGCCCGCCGGCGACACCCTGGCCTATTCGGTGCGCGGCTTTACCACCTCCGAGGGGGTGTTCTGCACCTCCTCCTCGCACCGGGGCATCTCCTATGTGGATTGCTACGGTCCGCTTCCCAGCGCCCCGGACGGCGCCACCTCGGTGCACCTCGGCCGGATGGGCAATGCGCTCTCGGAAGTGACGTTCAGATCGGATCCCGTGGGCCCGGCGGAATTCGAGGGGCACCCGCTGCGGATGCTGCCGGCGGCGGTGGACTACGACTTCGACCAGGCGCATTGCGCACGCGACGCGACCACCCAGTTGGCCTGCGTGATGGGCAATGGCACCGAACAGCACCGCTTCGTCATCCGCGACGGCCACACCGAGGTGTTCTGAACCCCGCCGCGAG
>NZ_LZLJ01000065.1 GCF_001668625.1 Mycobacterium sp. 1274756.6 | reverse complement strand
CGACACCCTGCAGCCAGGCGCGGCTGACCAGCGGTTCGGAGTGCGTGGCCGGGCTCGAGGCCGGAGTCGACGACGGTGCGGGGTCGGTGGTTGCCATATCGCAAGGCTCCTTGTGGACGACCGGTAGAGGGGCTGCTGCGCTGCGTCGAGATGGCGTGACGGTGGCGGTAACGTAACACCGCCACGCCCGGCGGGTGCCGGAAATCGACCTTCTACTACGCGTCGTAGTTTCGACTAGGGACTTTCGTCATCTGCTCTCCGGCGCCCGCGCGGCGGTGTCGGTGGCCCGCGCGACGCTGGCGGCGTGCTCGATCTGGTCCTGCCCGCCGAATGCGGCGGCTGCGGGGCGCCGGCGATCCGCTGGTGCCCGCGCTGCGCCGCGGAGCTGACCCTGCGCCCCGACCAGCCGCACCTCATCGCGCCCCGCACCGACCCCGGCGTGCCGGTGTTCGCGCTCGGGCGCTACGCCGGGGCCCGCCGCCGCGCGATCGTGGCGGTCAAGGAGCGCGGCCGCGCCGACCTGATCGCGCCGCTGGGCGGCGCGCTGGCCGACGCGGTCGGCCGGCTGCAC
>NZ_LZLJ01000064.1 GCF_001668625.1 Mycobacterium sp. 1274756.6 | reverse complement strand
CTCGCGGCGGGGTTCAGAACACCTCGGTGTGGCCGTCGCGGATGACGAAGCGGTGCTGTTCGGTGCCATTGCCCATCACGCAGGCCAACTGGGTGGTCGCGTCGCGTGCGCAATGCGCCTGGTCGAAGTCGTAGTCCACCGCCGCCGGCAGCATCCGCAGCGGGTGCCCCTCGAATTCCGCCGGGCCCACGGGATCCGATCTGAACGTCACTTCCGAGAGCGCATTGCCCATCCGGCCGAGGTGCACCGAGGTGGCGCCGTCCGGGGCGCTGGGAAGCGGACCGTAGCAATCCACATAGGAGATGCCCCGGTGCGAGGAGGAGGTGCAGAACACCCCCTCGGAGGTGGTAAAGCCGCGCACCGAATAGGCCAGGGTGTCGCGGACGACGTAGTCCTTGGCGTCGGCCTTGGGAAAAGCGTCGAAATCCGGCAACACCGGGTCGGCGGCCGCCGATGGCGCAGTGAGCATCGCGGCCGCCACGCCGAGCGCGACAACGATGGGTGTTTGGCGGGAGCCCAGGTCAGCCATGCTCTGAGTATCCGCCCGCACGAACACGGCTTCACACGGTTTTTCGTCACCGCCAAGCCGCTCGCCCCGGCCGGTTATCCGAGCCGGCGCAGGAACGCGAGCATGGCGGCGATCACCACGTCGGGGGCGTCGCGCTGCACCCAATGGCCGGCGTCGTCGATCACGGTCAGCGTCGACTCCGGGATGAGTTCGGCCGCCAGACGGGCCCGGGTGACCGGGACGCCGGTGTCCTTGCCGCCGTGGATGATCAGCGCGGGGCGGGGAAACGACGCCAGCTGCGGGGTGTAGTCGGTGCGCAGCCGATTCCACTGGACCTCGTCGCGCTGCCATTGCTCGAAGGCCGCGAAGCCGTCCGGCCGGCGTGCCGCGGCGACGATCGTGTCGACCAGTTCGGGGGTACGTCGGGCCGGATCGCGGATCAGGGACTTGATGCTCCAGCTCAGTGCCGCGTTGTTGCCGGCCATCCACCGGGTCATCGCGTCCAGCGCTCCGCTGCGCTGCAGCACCCAGGTCAGCAGTTGTCGGCCGCCGGCCACGGCGCCGTCGGAGAGGCGCGGCATCAGCCCGTAGCTGTCCAGCAGGATCGCGCCCGCCACGCGGCCGGGCCGGGCCAAGACATGGCCGAGCGTCAGTCCCCCGCCCAACGACAGCCCGCCGATCACATAGCGGCGCAGGTCCAGAGCGTCGACGAACTGCCCGACGTAGTCGACCAGCCGCTGCTGGGTCACCGGCCAGTCCGGCCGTGGGCTTTCGCCGTGACCGGGATGGTCCGGGGCAAGCACGCGGTAGCCGGCGCCCGCCAGCGCCTCGCCCACCTCCGCCCAGGACAGCGCGGCGCTGTCGACCCCGCCGCCGTGCAGCAGCACCACCGCGGTCGGCTCCGCTGCGCCCGCGCAGAAGTCCAGGTAGGAGATCCGGCACCCGGGCAGGTCGACGGTGTGGCGATGCACCGGCGGCGTTTCGGTCATGCGCGCGGGTGGGCCTGGTCGTGCACTTTGCGCAGCCGCGCCACGCTGACATGGGTGTAGAGCTGGGTGGTGGCCAAGCTGGAGTGGCCGAGCAATTCCTGCACGATGCGCAGGTCCGCGCCGCCTTCGAGCAGGTGGGTGGCCGCGCTGTGCCGCAGTCCGTGCGGCCCGATATCGGGGGCGCCGTCGACGGCGGTCATGGTCTGGTGCACGACGGTGCGGGCCTGGCGCGGGTCGAGCCGACGGCCCCGCGCCCCCAGCAACAGCGCCGGCCCCGACTCGGTGCCCGCCAGGGCCCCCCTGCCCTCGGTGAGCCAGGCGCGCAGCGCTTCCGCGGCCGGCTCGCCGAACGGGGCGCTGCGCTGCTTGCCGCCCTTGCCCAACACCCGCAGCACCCGCCGGTCGATGTCGATGTCATCGACGTCGAGCCCGCACAGTTCGCTGACCCGGATTCCGGTGGCATACAGCAGCTCGACGATCAGCCGGTCCCGCAGGGCAAGCGGATCACCTTGCTGGGCGCCGGATTTCGCAGCCGCCATGGCGTCGAGCGCCTGGTCTTGGCGCAGCACCGCGGGCAGGGTGCGGCGCGCCCGCGGCGCTTGCAGTCGCGCGGCCGGGTCGGCGGCGAGCAGTCCGCGCTGAGCCGCCCACGCGGTGAACGTCTTGACCGCCGACGCCCGACGAGCCAGCGTGGTGCGGGCCGCCCCGGCGTTGGCCTGCCGGGCCAGCCAGGCCCGCAGCACCGGCAGGGTCAGGCCGTCGAGGCCGGCGGCGGCGTCGTGGTCGCGCAGATAGCCCAGCAGGGCGCGCACATCCCCCAGGTAGGCGCGGCGGGTGTGCGCCGAGCGCCCGCGCTGCAACGCGAGGTACTCGTCGAACTCCTCGAGGATGGGCTGCACGGCTCCACGGTTACAGACCCGCCGCCCGGCAATCACCCGACGCGCCGGAGCACGTCGGGAGTGAGATCGCTTAGTGACCGATAGCCGTCGACGGCCATGATCAGGTCGGCCTCGGCGAGCAGGGAGCGCAGCACGTGCGCCGCCCCGTCGGCGCCGCCCAACGCCAGCCCGTAGGCGTACGGGCGGCCGATGCCGACCGCGGTGGCGCCCAACGCGAGCGCCTTGACGATGTCGGCGCCGGTGCGGATCCCGGAGTCGAACAGCACCGGCAGCCCGTCGGCGGCGGCCACCACGTCGGGCAGGCAGTCGATCGCCGGCAGCCCGCCGTTGGCCTGCCTGCCGCCGTGGTTGGAGCAGTAGATGCCGTCTACCCCGCCGTCTTTGGCGCGCCGGACGTCGTCGGGGTGGCAGATGCCCTTGACGATCAACGGCAGGTCGGTCAGCGATCGCAGCCACGGCAGGTCATCCCAGGTCAGCGGATTGCCGAAGGTCTGCACCCAGGCCAGCACCGTGGCCTGGGGGTTTTCCTCCGGCGGGGCGGGCAGGGCGGCCCGAAACACCGGGTCGCTGGTGTAGTTGGCCAGGCAATGCCCGCGCAGCTGCGGGAAGTTGGCGGTGGACAGGTCCCGGGGACGCCAGCCGGGCACCCAGGTGTCGAGGGTGACGATGATGGCGCGGTAGCCGGCCGCCTCGGCGCGGGACACCAGGCTGGCGGCCAGGTCGCGGTCCTTGGGTGTGTAGAGCTGGAAGAAGCCGGGGGTGTCGCCGAACTCGGCGGCGACGTCCTCCAGCGGGTCGGCGGTCAGGGTCGAGACCGCCAGCGGCACCCCGGTGGCCGCGGCGGCGCGGGCGGCCGCCAGGTCGCCGTGGCCGTCCTGGGTGCAGATGCCGGCCACCCCGATCGGGGCCATGAACATCGGCGACGGCAGCGTCATCGAGAACAGCCGCACCGACAGGTCGCGTTCGGTGGCGCCGACGAACATCCGCGGCAGCAACCCCCAGCGCTCGAACGCGGTGACGTTGGCCCGCTGGGTGCGCTCGTCTCCGGCGCCGCCGGCGACGTAGGACCACACCGACGGCGACATCGCGGCCTGGGCGCGCGCCGCCAACTCGGTGTGGGTCATCGGCAGTGTCGGGGTGACCCCGGCCAGGGCCTGCAGGTAGATCTCGAACTGGTAGTCGCCGAATGCCATGGTCGTCAGCTTGCCAGGCCGGGGTCAGGCCTGGGTGGCCTCGGCGGCGGCGAGTTCCTTCTTCCACACCCGGAAGGTCTCCTCGGTGCGGCCGCGACGCCAGTAGCCGGAGATCGACGCCCAGGCCGGGGCCACGCCGCGCTCCTTGCGGATGTAGGGCCGCAGGTTGTGCATGACGGCTTGGGCTTCGCCGTGGATGAACACGTGCACCTGCCCGGGCAGCCAGGGCGCGGACCGCACCGCCGCGATCAGCGGTGCGTGGTCGCCGGCGCGGTCGTCGTCGACCAGGTCGGCGCGGCCGCCGCGGTGGATCCACTGCAGGTTCATCCCGGCGGGCACCGGCAGGTCGATCTCGTCGTCGGGGCCGGCGACCTCGATAAACACCTGACCGACCGCGTCGGCCGGCAGCGCCTCCAGCGCCACGGAGATGGCGGGCAGGGCGCTTTCGTCGCCGGCCAGCAGATGCCAGTCGGCGGCCTGGTTGGGTGAATAGGCGCCGCTGGGGCCCATCAGATAGACCGGCTGGCCGGGCCGGGCGGCGGCCGCCCAACGCCCGGCGCTGCCCTGCTCGCCGTGCACCACCACGTCGATGCTGATCCGGCGGGTGGCCGGATCGGCGTGGCGCACGGTGAGGGTGCGCACCACCGGCTGCTGGTGGGCGGGCAGGTCGTTGAAGCTGTCGCGGGTCAGCGGCTGCGGCAGCGCGGTGACGTCGACGTCGTCGCCGACGAAGATCACCTTGACGTAGGAGTCGGTGTAGTCGTTGGGGCGGAAGGTGTCGAAACCGTTGCCGCCCAGCACGACCCGCACCATGTGCTCGGTCAGGCGCTCGGTGGCGACCACCTCGAACGTGTGCACCGGTCGACCCGACACCGGCCCTCCTTCACTGTCGTGGACTGCCTCACCGACTATACGGACGCACAATGCCCCAGCGGTCGTCGTGACGTTCTGCCAGCCCGCAGACCTCCAGCATCGCCAGCGGGCCCAGCACCTGTTCGGCGGGCAGGCCGGCCCCGACCGCGATCTGGTCGACGGTGTGCGCTCCGCGGCCGGGCAGCGCCTCATACACCCGACGCTCGGTGTCGCCCAGTCCGTCCAGCGGGGTCTGCGGGTGCTGCGGTTCGCTCGCCAACTCCCCCATCCGCCCGGCCAGCTCGACGAGCTCCTCGGCCCGGGTGACCAGCTCCGCCCCGTCGCGCAGCAGGACGTGGCAGCCCGCCGAGGCCGCGGAGGTGACCGGCCCGGGGACCGCGGCGACGACCCGGCCCAGGGCGCGCGCCCAGGCGGCGGTGTTGGCGGCGCCGCTGCGCAGCCCGGCCTCCACCACCACGGTGGCGCCGGCGCAGGCCGCCACCAGCCGGTTGCGGGTCAAAAACCGGTGGCGGTACGGGCGGGTGCCCGGCGGGTACTCGGTCACCAGCAAGCCGGTGCGGGCGATGCGGTGCAACAGGGCGGTGTGCCCGGCCGGGTAGGTGACGTCGAGGCCGCACGCCAGCACCGCCACCGTGGTGCCATCGGCGGCCAGCGTGGCGCGGTGGGCGGCGCCGTCGATGCCGTACGCCGCGCCGGAGACCACGGTGACGTCGCGTTCGGCGAGGCCGACGGCCAGATCTGCGGCCACGTGTTCGCCGTAGCCGGTGGCGGCGCGGGTGCCGACGATCGCGGCGCAGCGCCCACTGGCCGCATCGAGGCGGGCCGGTCCCTGCAGCCACAGCGCCAGCGGAGCCCGGCAGTCCGGTCTGCCGGTCGCGCCGTCGAACGCGGTGAACGCCAGGGCGGGCCATTCGTCGTCGTCGGGGGTGATCAGCCGGCCGCCGCGGCGGGCCAGCAGTTCCAGGTCGGCGGCCGCGCAGTCGAGCTCCCGGCGGGCGGCGGTGTGGTGGGCCAGCTCGTCGCCGACGGCGCCGCGGCGGATACGGTCGGCGGCCTCGACGGGTCCGACCTCGGCGAGCAGGTCAGCCAGCTGCTCGTTGGGGGGTTCGGCGACGCGGGACAGGTAGGCCCAGGCACGCAGCGCCGCGGTGTCGGCGGTCATCGGGTGGCTCCGCCCTGCCGGAACCCCAGCGCGGTGGCGACCTCGTTGCGTCCGGGTGTGGTGCGCCCGGCCAGGTCGGCGAGTGTCCAGGCGACGCGCAGGGTGCGGTCGACCCCGCGGATGGAGAGCAGCCCGCGGTCGGCCGCGATGCGCAGCGGCGCCATCACCTCGGTTGAGAGCCGGTATTCGCGCCGCAGCAACACCCCGCTGACCTCGGCGTTGGTGGTCACGCCGTGGGGTTTCCAGCGCTCGGCGGCTACGGCGCGGGCGGTGGCCACCCGGGCGCGCACCGCGGCGCTGGACTCCCCCGCCGCGGCGTGAAACGACCCGGCGCGCACCGGGTGCAGCGCGACCCGCAGGTCGACGCGGTCCAGCAGCGGGCCGGACAGCCGGCCCAGGTAGCGACGTTTCTCCACCGGCCGGCAGGAGCAGTCTCGGGGGTCGGCCGGTGCGCACGGGCACGGGTTGGCCGCCAGCACCAGCTGGAAGCGGGCCGGGTAGCGCACCACCCCGTTGCGGCGGGCCAGGCGGATCTCGCCGTCCTCGAGTGGGGTGCGCAGCGCTTCGAGCGAATGAACGCCGATCTCGGCGCACTCGTCGAGGAACAGCACGCCGCGGTGGGCGCGGCTGACCGCGCCGGGGCGGGCCAGGCCGGAGCCGCCGCCGATCAGGGCGGCGACGCTGGAGCTGTGGTGCGGGGCGACGAACGGCGGGCGGGTGATCAACGGAGTGGTCTCCGATAGCAGGCCCGCCACCGAATGGATGGCGGTGACCTCCAGCGCCTCGGCTTCACCCAGTGGCGGCAACAACCCGGGAAGCCGTTGCGCGAGCATGGTTTTGCCGACACCGGGCGGGCCGGTCAGCATGAGATGGTGGGCGCCGGCCGCGGCGACCTCCACGGCGAACCGGGCCTGGGACTGCCCGACGACGTCGGCGAGTTCCGCGCCGGTCTCCTCGGCCGCGGTCGCGGCATCGATCCGCCCGGCCAGCGGCGCCTTGCCGGCCAGCCAGGCCTGCAGGTGGCGCAACGAGGCCACGCCGCCGACCTCGATCCCGGCGACCAGGCTGGCCTCCGCGAGGTTCCCGGCCGGCACCACCACCGTCGGCCAGCCCTCGGCTTTGGCGGCCAGCACGGCGGGCAGCACGCCGCGCACCGGGCGCACCCGCCCGTCGAGGGCCAGTTCCCCGAGCAGCACGCTCTTCTCCTGCCGCGGCGGGGTGGCGTCCTGTGCGGCCAGCACCGCCGCCGCCAGCGCCAAGTCGTACATCGAGCCCATCTTCGGCAGCGTCGCCGGGGACAGCGCGAGGGTCAGCCGGGACTGCGGCCAACTGTTGCCGCAGTTGGTGATCGCGGCGCGGACCCGATCGCGGGATTCCTGCAGCGCGGTGTCGGGCAGGCCGACCAGGTGCACGCCGGGCAGCCCCGAGGTGATGTCGGCCTCGATCTCGACCACCGCGCCGGTGAGCCCGCGCACCGCGATCGAGTAGGCCCGCCCCAGCGCCATCAGCCGACCCCGCGCAGATGGAAGAGCTGCGGCGCCCGGGTCCGGCCCACCCGTACCCCGATCACGTCGATGCGCACCCGGGCGATGAAGCGGTCCTGTTCGGCCAGCCAGAGGCCGGCCAGCCGCCGCAGCCGGTGCACTTTCGCCGGCGGCACCGCGTAGGCCAGCCCGCCGAACCGGTCCCCGGTTCGGGTCTTGACCTCGACGAACACCACCGCGTCGGCGTCCGGGTCGTCGGCGATCACGTCGAGCTCGCCGCGGCGGCACCGCCAGTTGCGTTGCCGGATCCGCCAGCCCAGGCCGCCGAGGTAGTCCACCGCCCACTGTTCACCGAAGGCACCGAGCTCGGCTCGTGTCAAGGTCGTCATGGGTGCAGCGTGCGCGGCCACCCCGACACCGCCGAGCGTCCGGATTTACCGCGACGGGCGTCGGGGTGGGGTTATCCCCAGTGCGGCGGTTATCCCCAGGGGTCTGTCCCACCGGGCAGCAGCACCGGCACCGTCTCGCTGGTGACCAGACCCTGCTCGGCGGTGACCTCGTCGACCACGGCGAATGCCGCCGCGATGCGGGCCGGGGTGTCGACGATGACGGTGGTCACCGGCACCCGCCGCGCGATCGCCCACCACCGGTCGCCGTGCGGACGGTGATCGCCGTGGAAGCCCCAGATGCCGCGCAACACCGTGGCGCCGCGCGCGCACCGCTGCCGGTAGAGCCGGCTCAGCAGGGCGCGGTGGATGGGCTCCCCGCCGAAACAGCCCGCTGCGGAGGTGTAGACCGTCAGCTTCTGCCACAGCGGACGGCCGCGCTCGTCGGTGTCGGGCAACGGGTGCGGATGATCGAACAGCTCGCCGTCCCGTTTGCAGATGCGGACCCGCTCCACGGTGATCACCGGTTCGGGTGCCAGCGCGGCGATTTCGGGCAGTACGGCGGCGATCTGCGGGCCGGGGCCGACGGCGACGATCATGATCGGCACGTCGGAGTTGTTGCCGAGGAAGTGCGCCCGCGCCCGCCGGCCGCCGCGGGTGCCGTCCACCCCGAGGAACACCGAAGCGCCGGCGAGCCCACGCCGATGCATCAATTCGCAGACCGCGATGTGGGCGGGCGCGGCATCGACACGCTGCTTGCGGCCCAGGTAGACGGTGAGTTTGGTGGGTTCGGCGAGTTCGGCGGGCAGCGTGGCCACGGCATCGGCGGCAGTGAGCAGCCGGGCGCGTTCCAGGGTGAGCTGGGCGCGCACCGGCATGGCCTGCAGCGGGCCGAGCAGCTCTTCGATTGCCGCCCGGGTGTCCACCGCGGTGACCGCGACCGGCGGGTCCTCCGACAGGCTCAACGACCGGTCACTGCGTAGGATCCGTTGCGGCCCAAAGCCACCCACTCCGCGTAGGACGATGCTGGTGGCGACGCGACGGCGTCCGAACAGGTCCAGCAACTCGTCGGCGAGGAAGCGACCGCCGCCGCCGCGGAGCCGCTCGTTGAGGTAGGCGGTGAGCTTGAGGCTCTCGCCTGGCGCGGCGCGGTCCATCTGGCCCTCCTTCGCGCGTGCCCTGACTCGCTGCCCGCTGAAAAACGATACTTGTGCGAGGCGGCGAGCGGAGTAGCATCGCGGGTAAGGCGATGAGGCTCGCCTGAACCGCCGTTTGGCTGATGGCCTCTACCACGGAACGATCCTGGGTAGAGGCAGGTGCATCGTGACAGCAGCCAGCGGCATCATCCTTTCGCCCCACCCCTCCCCTTTTTCTGCCGCGCGCTCACCGCACGCGCGGCGAATGCCTTGCTGGCCAAACCACTTCCATCGCCCGTGAAGGGAGCATGTCATGTCCTTCGTCACCACCCGGCCGGAACTGCTGACCGCGGCCGCCGGCGACCTACAAGCCATCGGCGCGGCGCTGACCGCCGGCAATCAGGCCGCTGCCGCTCCGACCAGCGAGGTGATTCCCGCAGCGGCGGACGAGGTGTCGGCGTTGACCGCAATGCAGTTCTGCGCGCAGGCGCAGTGGTATCAGGCGGTGAGCGCCCAGGCCGCCGCGCTCCATGAGATGTTCGTCGCCACGCTGAGCGCCAGTGCCGGCTCGTACGCCGCCACCGAGGCGGCCAACGCGGTCGCCACCGCCTAGTCGGACGCGACATGTTTGACTTCGCGGTCCTGCCTCCGGAGGTCAACTCAACCCGGATCTACACCGGTCCCGGGCCGGGGCCGATGCTGGCAGCGGCGGTGGCGTGGAGCGCTGTGGCGGTCGAATTGGAAAGCGCGGCACTAGGTTACAGCCGGGCGATTGTCGACTTGACCGCGACATGGCAGGGCCCGGCAGCGCTATGCATGGTGGGGGCGACCGCACCGGTGACCGCCTGGCTGCACACCAGTGCCGCTGCTGCCGAGCAGACCGCCGCGCAGGCAACCGCTGCCGCGGGCGCCTTCGAGCTGGCGTTCGCCACGGTGGTGCCGCCGCCGGTGATCGCGGCCAACCGGGCTCTGCTGATGACCCTGGTCGCCACCAATTTCTTCGGCCAGAACACTCCGGCGATCGCTGCGACCGAGTCCCACTATCTGCAGATGTGGATCCAGGACGCCGTGGCGATGTACACCTACGCCGGTTCGTCGGCGGCGGCCAGCCGGCTGAATGCCTTCGCCACCCCGCCGCAGCACACCAACCCGGCCGCGCTGGGCGCACAGGCCGCCGCGGTCGCCCACGCCGCGGCGGCCGTGTCCGGCGCGCAGCCCACCACACTGCCGCAGCTGATGGCGACCACACCGTCGGTGCTCCAGCAGTTGGCGGCGCCCCCGATGGTGACGTCGCCGACCCTGCTGGACTACCTCGAGCACGTGCCGAACCTGATCAACACCATGCTCTCCACCAATAACGCGGTGGCCAGCGTGCGCAGCATCGACATCACCAATCAGCGGCTGGCGTTCCAAGCGACCCGGGACCCCGCGCCGCCGCTGCTGGTGGCGGCGCCGGCGGTGACCGCGGAGTCGGGCGCCGCGCCGTCGGTCGGGGGCCTGTCGGTACCGGCGAGTTGGGGCTGCCAGCCCCCCGCGGTCCGCCCGATGGCGCTGGCCCTGCCCACCTCCGGCGCGCCGCCACCGCCGGCGGCCACGCCGATGCCCGGCGGTGCCTTCGCGCCGGCCGGCCTGGCCGCCCTGCAGCGGCCGCAGGAGAAGCGACGACCTCCCACCACCGAGCCGGTACTGGTGCGGCCCGCGGCCGCCCGCTGACGGAATGGAACGCGCATGGACTTCGACCTGCTGCCGCCCGAGATCAACTCCGCGCGCATGTACTGCGGGCCGGGCTCGGCTCCGCTGCTCGCGGCAGCCGCCGCCTGGGCCGGGCTGGCCGGCGAACTGCACTCCTCGGCGGCCGACTTCAGCGCGGTGGTCGCGATCTTGACCACCGACGTGTGGCGGGGCCCGTCGTCGATGGCGATGAGCACCGCGGCCACCGGCTACATCGGGTGGCTGCACCAGACCGCCGAACACGCCGAAACGACCGCCGCGCAGGCCCAGTCCGCTGCGGCGGCCTACCAGACCGCGTTCACGATGACCGTGCCCCCGCCGCTGATCGCGGCCAACCGCGCTTTGCTGCTGGCGTTGGTCGCGGCCAACCTGGTCGGACAGAACAGTCCGGCGATCGCGGCCACCGAGGCACACTACGAACAGATGTGGGCTCAAGACGTCACCGCGATGAACGGTTACGCACTGTCCTCCTCGGGCACCGCGCGGCTCACCCCGTTCGCTACCCCGCCGGCGCCCCCCGGCGGGGTAGCGACTCCCCTCCCGGCGCCGGCCCCACCGCCCACCCCCAGCATGCCGGGCCTGGCGAGCTATCTGCTGCAGATTCCGTCGCTGACCAGCGCAGCCGCCTCCACGTCGAGTTCCACCTTCTCCGGGTTGTCGATCGCCACGACGAATCATGCGCTGGCCGTGAACGCCCGCCGGGACGAGGCGCAGGGCATCGGGCCGTTCGAGGTGGCCGCTCCGTGGCCGGTGACTCCCTCGCCGGCGCCGGCGCCGGGGGCAGCGGCCACGCGCCCGCCGGTGTTGGCCGCGGTGGGCGAGGCCAGCCGGGCCGGGCGGCTGTCGGTGCCGCCGTCGTGGACCACCACGGTGCGCCCGACGGTGACCGCACCCGCCGCGATCGCCACGGTCGCCGCGCCGGCCGGCCCGGCTGCGTTCGCCCCCGCGATGTTCGGTGAGGCACTGCTGGGCAGCCTGGCCGGGCAGGGGCTCGGCTCCGCCGCCCCGAAACGGCAGCGCCCCGGCGCGAATCCGCGCTCTCAAGCGCGGGGTTGACCGAGGCCGCGCCCTCAGCGCGGTTTGACCGCCCGGATGACGGCACCGTGCATGCCGTCGGCGATCCGGTGGGTGAATTCGACTGTGGCGTCGGCGAACCCGGCGGCGGCGAGCCCGTGGAGGTATTCGCTGCGCGACAGCGCACCGGCGATGCAGCCGACGTGCGAGCCCCGCTCGGCGCGTTCGGCGGCGGACAGCCGGTCTTCGGCGACGACGTCGGAGATGCCGATCCGTCCGCCCGGCGTCAGCACCCGGAACATCTCGGTGAAGACGGTGGGCTTGTCGGTCGACAGGTTGATCACACAGTTGGAGATCACCACGTCCACCGCACCGTCGGGCAGCGGCAGGTCCTCGATGGAGCCCTTGCGGAACTCGACATTGTCGATCCCGGCCTCGGCCTTGTTCGCCTCGGCCAGCGCGAGCATCTCGTCGGTCATGTCGACGCCGTAGGCGAACCCGGTCGCCCCGACCCGCCGCGCGGAGAGCAGGACGTCGATCCCGCCGCCGGAGCCCAGGTCCAGCACCCGCTCGCCGGCGCGCAGCTCGGCGACCGCGGTCGGGTTGCCGCAGCCCAGGCTGGCGGCGACCGCCTGCCCCGGGAGCCCGATGCGGTCGGCGTCGTCGTAGAGCCCGGAGCCGAAGATCACCTCGGACTGGCCCGCCGGCCCGCAGCAGTTGGCGGCCGAGAGCACCTCGCCGTCGGTGGCGCCGCCGGCCACCGCGGTCGCGGCAGCGGCGTAGCCCGCCCGCACCCGGTCGCGCAGCGCGTCGTCGTGGGCCATCGCTGAACCTTTCTGTCGGCGATTCGTTCTCGGCCGGCTAGTCCGGCAGCCGCAGCTCGGGCTTCTCGACCTCTTCGATGTTGACGTCCTTGAAGGTCACCACCCGCACCTGCTTGACGAAGCGGGCCGGCCGGTACATGTCCCACACCCAGGCGTCGGCGAGCCGCAGTTCGAAGTAGACCTCGCCGTCGGCGTTACGCGGCACCATCTCCACGCTGTTGGCCAGATAGAACCGCCGCTCGGTCTCCACGACGTAGCTGAACTGGCCCACGATGTCCTTGTATTCGCGGTACAGCGAGAGTTCCATCTCGGTTTCGTATTTTTCGAGATCCTCGGCACTCATCTGCTCAGCTGTCCTTCTCCTTCGGGCATGAAGCCATTGTTGCGCACCGGGTGGTGATAGCCGATCGCCGCGACCCGCCGCACGTTGATGAACGAGCGGCGGTGCTGCGGGCACGGCCCCAGTTCGGTCAACGCGGCGGTGTGCGCGCTGGTGCTGTAGCCCTTGTGGCCGGCGAACCCGTAGCCGGGGTGGTCGGCGTCCATCGCCACCATCAGCCGGTCCCGGCTGACCTTGGCCAGGATGCTGGCCGCCGCGATGCAGGCCGAGGCGGCGTCCCCGCCGATCACCGGCAGTGACGGCGCCGCCAGGCCCGGCACCGCGAACCCGTCGCTGAGCACGTAGCCGGGACGCACCGCCAGCCCGGCGACCGCGCGGCGCATCCCCTCGATGTTGGCGGCGTGCACCCCGGCGCGGTCGACGTCGGTGACGTCGATGACCACCACGTGGTAGGCCAGCGCGAACCGGCGGATCACGGTGAACAACTGCTCCCGGGTCGCCGGGGTGAGTTTCTTGGAGTCGTCGAGCCCGGCCAATGCCTCCGAGCGGCGGGCGCCGAGCACGCAGGCGGCCACCACCAGCGGGCCGGCGCAGGCACCGCGGCCGGCTTCGTCGACCCCGGCCACCGGGCCCAGCCCGCTGCGGTACAGCGCCGACTCCAGGGTGCGTAGTCCGCCGGAGCGGCGGATCACCGCCCGCGGGGGCCAGGTGGTCGCCATCCTCACGGCCCCTGCTGCGGATCGACCGAGGCGATACCACCCCAGCGCGACGGCGGCCAGGCGATGAACCGGGCCTTACCGATCACGTTGGCCACCGGCACCGTGCCCGGGGTCGGGTCGCCGGTGCAGTACACCCCGTCGCGCAGGTCCTCGGGATCGTTGGTGCAGTGCGCGCGCGAGTCCGAGGAGTGGGTGCGGTTGTCCCCCATCACCCACAGCCGGCCCTCGGGCACCGTCACCGGGCCGAAGGCGCTGCCCAGACAGGGATAGGTCGCCGGGTCGGCCATCAGCACCGCCGGGTCCAGGTAGGGCTCGTCCAGGCGCTCGCCGTCGACGGTCAGCCCGGTGTCCGGCCGGCACTGCACGGTCTGGCCGCCGACCGCGATGATCCGTTTGACCAGGTCGTTCTCATCGGGCGGGACGAAGCCGACCACGCTGAGGGTGTTCTGCAGCCAGCGCAGCGCGGTGTTGTCCGAGCGGATCGACTGGTAGCCGACGTTCCACGCCGGTGGGCCCTTGAAGACGACGACGTCGCCGGGCTGCGGGTCGGTGAACCGGTAGGTGACCTTGTCCACCATGATCCGGTCGCCCACACAGCCCGGGCAGCCGTGCAAGGTGGGCTCCATCGACTCCGACGGGATCAGGTAGGGCCGGGCCACGAACGTCAACATGACGTAGTAGATGGCGACCGCGATGACGACCAGCGTGGTGGTCTCGCGCAGCGTGCTGCGCTTCTTCTTGTCGCGGGGCTTGTCGGGCTGCTCGCCGTCGGAGGGTTCGGATGGACCCGCCTCGGGAGTCTGCTCGGCGTCGGTCACCGCTTCAGCGTAGCCAGCACGCCGGCGGGCGCCGGAGCGCCCCCTACCGCTGGAATCAGCGCTTCTCCTTGATCTTGGCGCGCTTACCGCGACGCTCGCGCAGGTAGTAGAGCTTGGCGCGCCGCACCGAGCCGCGCGTGACGACCTCGATGTGGTCGATGTTGGGCGAGTGCACCGGGAAGGTGCGCTCCACGCCGACGCCGTAGCTCTCCTTGCGCACGGTGAAGGTCTCCCGGACGCCGCCGCCCTGACGGCGGATCACCACGCCCTTGAACACCTGGATGCGCTCTTTGGTGCCCTCGATGACCTTCACATGCACGTTGACGGTGTCGCCGGCACCGAAGGTCGGGATGTCGTCGCGCAGCGACGCCTTGTCGACGAAGTCCAGCGTGTTCATGAGAGGGCACATCCTTGCAGGTCACGGCCGCGGGACAGGGCGGCCACGGGGCGTGGCGCCAGACACCGGACCGGTTGGGCGGGCATTTATGGCGTGTCTCCGGCGACCGGCCGGACGCGGCCGGCCCGCCGGCGAACTGCCGGGACAACTGCCCAATTGTGCCAGACGAGCGGGGCGCAGCGAAATCGCCCGGTCCGCCGGGCCGGTCGCACCTGCGGTGCAGGCCACTCATGGTAAATCTTGTCTGCAGATGTCGGCGCGGCGATGTCGGCCTGACGACGTCGATCAGCCCAAGGAGGGTGCATGCGAGCGCGACTGCCCAGACCGCTCTCCGCGCTCGCGGCCGCCGTCGTTCTCCTGCTCGCCGTGCTGACCGGCTGCGGAACCGACGCCCGCGGCGCGACGCCGCGCACCACCACCCAGCCGCCGATCAACTTCATCACCCCGCTGGCCACCGCGATCGCGCCCGCACCGCAGGTGCCGTTCGGCCTGCCCAACGTGGCGCTCGACGGGCTGAGCGAGCGGCTGCACCTGGCGACCGAGCTGGCGGCCGCGCGGGGCGCCGCGGTGTCGGTGGCCATGCTGGACCGCTCCACCGGGCAGGTGTTCGCCACCGACGACGCCACCCCGATGGCGATCGCGTCGGTGGCCAAACTGTTCATCGCCGATGACCTGCTGGTGCGCGGGCCGCTGTCGGCCGAGGACCGCGCCAGCCTCGACGCGATGCTGCGGTCCTCCGACGACAACGCCGCCGAGGAGTTCTGGAACCGCGACGGCGGCGACGAGATCATCACCCGGGTGGCCGCCCGCTACGGGCTGACCTCGACGATCCCGGGCAGTGACGGCCGCTGGTGGAACGTCATCAGCACCCCGCTGGAGCTGGTGCGCTACTACGACATGCTGCTGAGCGGGCGCGGCGGTCTGGACCCCGCACAGGCGAACATCATCGTGGACAACCTGGTGCAGGCCACCCCGACCGGCATCGACGGCTACCCGCAGCGCTTCGGCATCCCCGAGGGGCTCTACGCCGAGCCGGTGGCGGTCAAGCAGGGCTGGATGTGCTGCATCGGCGCGGACTGGATGCACCTGTCGACCGGGGTGATCGGCCCCGACCGTCGCTATGTGCTCGCGGTGGGGTCGCTGCAACCCGGCGACGACGCCGAGGCCCGCGCCACGATCACCGACGTGGTGGCGACGATCTTCCCCGACGGCCGGATCTAGTCGAGCAGGTCGGGGCGCCGGTCCCGGGTGCGCTGCACCGACGCCTCCCGCCGCCACGCCTCGATCCGCGCGTGGTCGCCGGAGAGCAACACCGCGGGCACCTCCAGGCCGCGCCAGCTGGCCGGGCGGGTGTAGCTGGGCCCCTCCAGCAGCCCGTCGCGGCCCGGGGAGTGCGAATCGTCGTGGTGGGAGGCGGGATTGCCCAGCACGTCGGGCAGCAGCCGCAGCACCGCTTCGACCATCACCAGCGCGGCCGCCTCACCGCCGGCGAGCACATAGTCGCCGATCGAGACCTCCTCGACCCGCATCCGGCGGGCGGCGTCCTCGGCCACCCGCTGGTCGATGCCCTCGTAGCGGCCGCAGGCGAACACCAGGTGCGACTCGGTCGCCCAGCGCTGCGCGGTGGCCTGGGTGAACAGGGCGCCCGCCGGGCTGGGGATCACCAAAAGCGTGTCGGGCCCGCAGATTTCGTCCAGCGCCGCACCCCAGACCGGCGCCGTCATCACCATGCCCGGGCCGCCGCCGTAGGGGGTGTCGTCCACCGAGCGGTGCACGTCGTGGGTCCAGTCGCGCAGGTCGTGCAGGCGCAGCCCGACCCGCCCCGAGTCGATCGCCTTGCCCGGCAGGGATTGTCGCAGCGGCGCGAGGTAGTCCGGGAAGATCGTGACGATGTCGATGTTCATGTCGGCGGTTTCGGCTCGTTGACCTCGAGCAGCCCGTCGGGCGGGTCGACCTCGATGTGCCCGTCGGTCAGCGACACCGCGGTCACGATCGCGCTGACGAACGGCACCAGCAGCTCACCGCCGTCGGGGCGGCGCACCGACAGCAGTTCGCCCGCCCCGGTGTGCAGCACCTCGCCGACCTCGCCGAGCACCGCGCCGGCGGCGGTGCGCACCCGCAACCCGACCAGCTGGTGGTCGTAGTACTCGTCGGGGTCGTCGATCGGCGGCAGGTCGGCGGTGTCGATCAGCAGCAGGCTGCCGCGCAGCGCCTCGGCGCTGTCGCGGTCGTCCACGCCGGCCAGCCGCAGCAGCAGCCGCGCGCCGTGTTCGCGCACGGTCGCCACGACCACCTCGCGGCCCGGGCCGCGGTCGCGGGGAGCGCGGGCACGCAGCCGCGCGCCGGGGGCGAACCGCTGCTCGGGCTCGTCGGTGCGGACCTCGACGACGAGTTCGCCGGTGATGCCGTGGGCCTTCACCAGCCGGCCGACCACCACCTCCATGGCGTGCCGGCTAGCGGTCGGTGTCCACCACGTCGACGCGGATACCGCGGCCGCCGATGCCGGCCACGAGGGTGCGCAACGCGGTGGCGGTGCGCCCGCCTCGGCCGATGACCTTGCCCAGGTCGTCGGGGTGGACGTGGACCTCCACGGTGCGGCCCCGCCGGTTGGTCAGCAGGTCGACGTGGACGTCGTCGGGGTTGTCGACGATCCCGCGGACCAGGTGTTCGACGGCGTCGACCACGACTGCGCTCATCGGTTCGCTCAGCTCTCGGTCTTGGCGTCGGCTTCGGGCGCGGCTTCAGCCTTCTCGTCGGCCTTCTCGTCGGCCTTGCTCTCGGCCTTGGCCGCCTTGTCGTCAGCCTTCTTCTCGTCGGCCTTCTTCTCGTCGGCCTTCTTCTCGTCGGCCTTCTTCTCGTCGGCCTTCTTCTCGTCGGCCTTCTTGGCCTTCTTCTTCGGCGTGGTCGCCTCGGTGCTCGGGGCGCCGTCCGCCTCGGCCAGCGCGGCGTTGAACAGGTCCAGCTTGCTGGGCTTGGGCTCGGCCACCTTCAGGGTGCCCTCGGCGCCCGGCAGGCCCTTGTGCTTCTGCCAGTCACCGGTGATCTTCAGCAGCTTGAGCACCGGCTCGGTGGGCTGGGCCCCCACCGACAGCCAGTACTGGGCGCGCTCGGAGTCGATCTCGATGAGGCTCGGCTCCTCCTTGGGGTGGTAACGCCCGATGATCTCGATGGCGCGGCCGTCGCGGCGGGTCCGCGCGTCGGCAACCGCGATGCGGTACTGGGGGTTACGGATCTTGCCGAGCCGGGTCAGCTTGATTTTCACAGCCATGATGCGGCGATACTCCTGTGGTTGTCACGCTGCAATTCAGCGACACGGGCGGGATGCCCGGGCCCGGTTTTGCCTCGCGTGTGTGACCGCCGGGCAAGCACCCTCACCGGGCGGGTCGCGCGGCGGACAGCCTGAAATTCTGCCACACCCCCGCGCGGGCCGGGAAATCCGCCGCTCAGATCCCCAGCACCACCTTGGCGATCAGGAAGTACAGCAGCAGCCCGGTGGCGTCGACGAAGGTGGAGATGAACGGGTTGGAGAACACCGCCGGGTCGGCGTGGATCGCCCGGGCGATCAACGGCATGGTGCCGCCGACGGTGGCGGCCATCGTGCACACGCTCAGTAGGGACAACCCGATCACCGCGCCCAGCGAGGTGTCGTAGACGATGCTGGCCAGCACGAACGCCAGCGATCCCAGCAGCAGACCCAGCGACAGCCCGACGCGGAACTCGCGGGCCACCACCTTGGTGATGTCGCGGGAGCCGATGTCGCCGAGCGCCAGCGCACGGGTCACCGTGGTCGCCGCCTGGTTGCCGGTGTTGCCGCCGGTGCCGATCAGCAGCGGCACGAACAGCGCCAACGCCACGACCTGGCTCAGCGTCGCCTCGAACACCGACAGCACCTGCACGGTCAGGGTGGCGCCGACGGCGAGCACCAGCAGCCACACCACCCGGCCGCGCACCAGGTTGCGCACCGGGTTGGTCAGATACGGCCGGCGCAGCGGTTCGGTACCACCGGCGCGGGCCTGGTCCTCGGTCTCGGCGGTCTCCAGGATGCGCAGCGCGTCGTCGACGGTGAGGATGCCCACCAGCCGGGACTCGTTGTCGACCACCGGCAGCACCAGCGCCTTGAGGTCGGCGCAGCGCCGCGCCGCGTCCTCGGCGTCGTCGCTGGCCCGCACCGGATAGGCCCGCTCCATCAGGTCCGCGATGCGGGTCTCCGGCGCCGCACCCATCAGGTCGCGCAGGCTCACCACCCCGACCAGGGTGCGGTGATCGTCGGTGACCGGCAGGACGTAGACGGTCTCGGCGTCGGCCAGGTGCGCCGACACCCGCGCCAGCGCCGCCTCCGCCGTCGAATCCGCCCGCACCGCAACGAATTCCGGGCTCATCCGGCGCCCGATCGACCCCTGCGGGTAACCCAGGATGCTGGCGGTCATCGCCCGCTCGCGCAGCGGCAGGCCCTGCAGCAGGCGGCGGGCCACCGAGGCGGGCAGCTCGTCGAGCAACTCCACCCGGTCGTCGGGGTCCAGTTCGGCGAACAGGGCGGCCACGTCGTCCTTCTGCAGGCCGCCGACCAGGTCACTCTGCAGGCTGGGATCGAGGTCCTCGAAGACCTCCAGGGCCTGCTCCTTGGAGAGCAGCCGGTAGATCACCGCGCGTTCGGTGTTGTCGAGCCGCTCCAGCACCTCGACGATCTCGGCCGGTCCCAGCGGCCGGACCGCGGTGGTCACCGCGGCGAGATCACGATCGTCGAGGGCGCGTTCGACCGTCTTCGTCACCGCCTCGCGGTTCCACTGCTCCATGCCGTCCCCTGCCCTGTCGTTCGCACCCTCGCCGATTGAACACGATCGCGCCACCACGTTAGGCTCGGCAGCCGTGCGAAACCTTGCGGTCCTGCTGGCCTGTCTCACCGTCGCGCTGGCGGGTGTGTGCACTGCACCGCCGGCCCGGTCGGATACCGCGACCCAGCCGCCGGGGACCGCCGCGATCCCGGAAGGCCCGGCGCCGAACTGGATCATCGCCGACCTGGACAGCGGGGCGATCCTGGCTGAGCGTAACGGCTCCGCGGTGACTCCGCCCGCAAGCACCATCAAAGTGCTGCTGGCGCTGGTGGTTCTCGACGAACTGGACCTGGCGACCCCGGTGGTGGCCACCGACGCCGACGTCGACGTCGAATGCAACTGTGTCGGAGTCCAGCCGGGCCGCGGCTACACCGTCCGCCAGTTGCTCGACGGCGCGCTGCTGGCCTCCGGCAACGACGCCGCCAACACCCTCGCCGAGGCCCTCGGCGGGCCGGGCGCCGGGGTGGCCAAGATGAACGCCAAGGCCGCCGCGCTCGGCGCGACCGCCACCCGCGCGGTGACCCCGTCCGGGCTCGACGGCGCCGGCGGGTCGGGCGCCACCAGCCCGCACGACCTGGCGGTGATCTTCCGGGCCGCCCTCGCCCACCCGGTGTTCGCCCAGATCGTCGCGCAGCCCTCGGCGCCGTTCCCCACCGCCGGCGGCGGCCAGAAGGTGCTGACCAACACCAACGAGCTGCTCACCCGCTACCCCGGCGCGCTGGGCGGCAAGACCGGTTTCACCAACGCCGCCCGCAAGACCTACGTCGGCGCGGCCGCCCGCGACGGGCGCCGGCTGGTGGTGGCCATGACCTACGGGCTGATCCACGAGGGCGGCCCCACCTACTGGGATCAGGCGGCCGGCCTGCTGGATTGGGGATTCGCTCAGGACCGGCAGGCCGCCGTCGGGGCGCTGTAGGGCCGAGCCGTCAGTACAGCCGACCGGCCAGCATCACCACATCGGGGCGGCTGAGCACCGCCGGGCCGCCGCGCGGATCGGCGGCGTAACACAGCAGGTCGGCCGGGGCGCCGTCGACCAAACCGGGGGCGCCCAGCCAGTCGCGGGCCGCCCAGCACGCCGCCCCCAGCGCCGCGGTGGCGTCCATCCCGATCCGGGTCAGCGCGGCCACCTCGTCGGCGACCCGGCCGTGGGCGATCATGCCGCCGGCGTCGGTGCCGGCGTAGATCGGGATCCCGGCCTCACGGGCGGCGGCGATGCGGGGCCGGCACCGGTCGAACAGGGCGCGCATGTGGGCGGCGTAGGTGGGGTATCGGGTGGCCGAGTCGGCGATCTCGGGGAAGTTGTCGATGTTGATCAACGTGGGCACCAGCGCGGTGCCGTTCTCGACCATCAGGTCGATGACGTCGTCGGTGATGCCGGTGCCGTGTTCGATGCAGTCGATGCCCGCTGCGATCAGCCCGGGCAGCGCGTCCTCGCCGAAGACGTGCGCGGTGACCCGGGCGCCCTCGGCGTGCGCGGCGGCGATCGCGGCCCGGAGCACCCCGTCGGACCACAGCGGGGCCAGGTCGCCGACGTCCCGGTCGATCCAGTCGCCGACCAGTTTCACCCAGCCGTCGCCGCGGCGGGCCTGCTCGGCGACCGCGGCGGGCAGCTGCGCCTCGTCGTCGATGTCGAGGCCCAGGCCGGGGATGTAGCGTTTGGTCTTCGCCAGGTGCCTGCCGGCCCGGATGATGCGCGGCAGGTCGGTGCGCCGGTCGAGGTGGCGGGTGTCCACCGGCACCCCGGCGTCGCGCAGCAGCAGCACCCCGGTGCCGCGTTCGGTCTCGGCCTGCCGGATCAGCTCGTCGCCCTCGGCGGGCCCGCCGCCGTAGGCGATCCCGACGTGGCAGTGCGCGTCGACCAGGCCCGGGATGATCCAGCCGGCGGAGAAGACGGTCTCCGCGCCGGGCACCGCCGCGGTGTGCAGCACCCCGTCGGCCACCCAGAACTCGACCGGCTCCCCGTCGGGCAGGCCGCGGCCCCGGACATGCAAGCGCACCGCGGGCCTACTTCTTGCCCGGGAACTTCAGCTGGGACAGGTCGAAGTCGGCCAGCCCGGGCGGCAGTTCGTCGAGCCCGGCCGGCATCGCCGACAGGTCGGGGAACCCGGCCGGCATGCCGCCGAGCGGGCCGCGGACCTTCGGCGGGGTCGGGCCGCGCCGCTTGCCCTTCTTGTTCTTGCCGCCCTTGCCCTTGGCCTTGCGGGTGGCCGACTTGCGGCTCCCGACGCCGGGGATGCCCATGCCGCCCATCATCGACGACATCATCTTGCGGGCCTCGAAGAACCGGTCCACCAGCTGGTTGACCTCGCTGACCGCCACGCCGGAGCCGTTGGCGATGCGCAGCCGCCGGGAGGCGTTGATGATCTTCGGGTCGGCGCGCTCGGCCGGGGTCATGCCGCGGATGATGGCCTGCAGCCGGTCGAGCTGCTTGTCGTCGACGGCGGCCAGCGCCTCCTTCATCTGGCCGGCGCCGGGCAGCATGCCCAGCAGGTTGCCGATCGGGCCCATCTTGCGCACCGCCAGCATCTGCTCGAGGAAGTCCTCCAGGGTCAGCTCGCCGGTGCCGATCTTGGCGGCGGCGGCCTCGGCCTGCTGGGCGTCGAAGACCTGCTCGGCCTGCTCGATGAGGCTGAGCACGTCGCCCATGCCCAGGATGCGGCTGGCCATCCGGTCGGGGTGGAAGACGTCGAAGTCCTCCAGCTTCTCCCCGGTGGAGGCGAACAGGATCGGCTCGCCGGTGACCTCCCGCACCGACAGCGCCGCCCCGCCGCGGGCGTCGCCGTCGAGCTTGGTCAACACCACCCCGGTGAAGCCGACGCCTTCGCGGAACGCGTCGGCGGTGGCCACCGCGTCCTGCCCGACCATGGCGTCGAGGACGAACAGCACCTCGTCGGGGTCGACGGCGCCGCGGATGGCGGCGGCCTGGGCCATCATCTCCTCGTCGATGCCCAGCCGGCCCGCGGTGTCGACGACCACGACGTCGAAGTGCTTGGCCTTGGCCTCGGCCAGCCCGGCCGCGGCAACCTGCACCGGGTCGCCGGGCCCGGCCGCGTGGTCGCCGTCGGCGGTGGTGCCCGGGTGCGGGGCGAACACCGCCACCCCGGCCCGCTCGCCGACGATCTGCAGCTGGTTGACCGCGCCGGGCCGCTGCAGGTCGCAGGCCACCAGCAGCGGGGTGTGGCCCTGGCCGCGCAGCCAGCGGGCGAGCTTGCCGGCCAGGGTGGTCTTTCCGGCGCCCTGCAGACCGGCGAGCATGATCACCGTCGGCGGGGTCTTGGCGAACGCCAGCTGGCGGGTCTGGCCGCCGAGGATGCCGATGAGCTCCTCGTTGACGATCTTGACGACCTGCTGGGCGGGGTTGAGCGCCCCGGAGACCTCCGCGCCCTTGGCGCGCTCCTTGATCCGGGCGATGAACGCCCGCACCACCGGCAGCGACACGTCGGCTTCCAGCAGCGCCAGCCGGATCTCGCGGGTGGTGGCGTCGATGTCGGCGTCGGTCAGCCGGCCCTTGCCGCGCAGCCCGGTGAGGGCACTGGTCAACCGGTCGGAGAGCGATTCAAACACGCCGCCAGCCTAACGGTCCGCGCCGGATGCCCCGGCGGGGTGATGCGCCACGCTCAGAGGGCGTCGGGGCCGCGCTCACCGGTGCGCACCCGCACCACGGTGTCCACCGGGGCGGCCCAGACCTTGCCGTCGCCGATCTTGCCGGTGCGGGCGGCCTCCACGATGGTGGTGACCGCGTCGTCGGCCAGGGCGCTGTCCACCAGCACCTCCACCCGGATCTTGGGCACGAACTCGCCGGTGGTGTCCTGGTCGGGGCCGGGCCCGTAGTCGTCGAGCTGGCCCTGCTGGCGGCCGAAGCCGCGGGCGTCGCTGACGGTCATCCCGCGCACCCCGATGCGCTCCAGGGCGGCCTTGACGTCCTCCAGCGTGACCGGCTTGATGATCGCGGTCACCAGTTTCATCTCGTCGCTCCCTCTGCGCTCGATCGGTCGGGATCGGTCGGGATCGGTCGGGTCCGGGGCGGCCGGTCAGCCCAGCAGCGCGTCGACGAAGGCGCCGGGCTCGAACGGCGCCAGGTCGTCGGGGCCCTCCCCCAGCCCGACCAGTTTCACCGGCACCCCCAGCTCCTGCTGCACCCGGAAGACGATGCCGCCCTTGGCGGTTCCGTCCAGTTTGGTCAACACCACCCCGGTGATGTCGACGACCTCGGCGAAGACCTTGGCCTGCGCCAGCCCGTTCTGCCCGACGGTGGCGTCGAGCACCAGCAGCACCTCGTCGACCGCGGCGCGGCGGGTCACCACCCGTTTGACCTTGCCCAGCTCGTCCATCAGGCCGGCCTTGGTGTGCAGCCGGCCGGCGGTGTCGACCAGGATGACGTCGGCGCCGGCGGCGATACCGGTGTCGACGGCGTCGAAGGCGACCGAGGCGGGGTCGGCGCCCTCCGCGCCGCGCACCACCTCCGCGCCCACCCGCGCCGCCCAGGCCTGCAGCTGGTCGGCGGCGGCGGCCCGGAACGTGTCGGCCGCGCCCAGCACCACCCGCCGGCCGTCGGCCACCAGCACCCGGGCGAGTTTGCCGACGGTGGTGGTCTTGCCGGTGCCGTTGACCCCGACGACCAGCAGCACCGACGGGTGGCCGGGGTGCGGCAGCGCCCGGATCGAGCGGTCCAGGTCGGGCTGCAGTTCGGCGATGAGCACCTCGCGCAGCACGGCGCGGGCGTCGGCCTCGGTGCGCACCGCGCCGCCGGCCAGCCGGTCGTGCAGCGCGGCGACCACCGAGGCGGTGGCGGTCGGGCCCAGGTCGGCGATGAGCAGGGTGTCCTCGACCTCTTCCCAGGAGTCCTGGTCGAGGTCACCGCCGCCGAGCAGGCCCAGCATGCTGCGGCCCAGCGTGCTCTGCGAGCGCGCCAGCCGGCCGCGCAACCGCTCCAGCCGGCCCTCGACGGGGGCGATGGCCTCCGGCGCGGCGGGTGCCTCGGCGACCGGTTCCGGCGCGGCGGGCGGTTGGGGCGCCGCCGGTTCGGGCGCCGGCGCGGCGGGTTCGGGGGGCGCCGCGGGTGCGGGCGGCGGAGCCGGTGCGGCGGGCGGCGCGGGTGGCGGCGCGGCGGATTGGCTGAACGTGATCCCCGCCGAGGCGGTGTAGCCGCCGGAGCGGTCCAGGGTGGGCGTCGCCTGGTCGCGCGCCAGGCTGATCTGGCGGCGCCGGTAGCGCACCAGCCCGAAGGCGAGCACGGCGAGAACGACCAGGACGGCGACGACGGCGAGGGCGATCCAGACGGCTTCGGGCACGCCGCCATTGTTCCAGGGACCGCGCGGCGCGACGAACCAGAGGGTCAGGACGGGGTGGCCGCCAGCTCCTGACCGCGGATGCGCTGGGAGATCACCGCGGTGATGCCGTCGTCGCGCATGGTGACCCCGTACAGCGCGTCGGCGATCTCCATCGTCGGCTTCTGGTGGGTGATCACGATCAGCTGGGAGCGGGCCCGCAGCATCTCGAACAGGGCGAGCAGCCGGCGCAGGTTGGTGTCGTCCAGGGCGGCCTCGACCTCGTCCATGATGTAGAACGGCGACGGGCGGGCCCGGAAGATCGCCACCAGCATCGCCACCGCGGTCAGCGACTTCTCCCCGCCGGAGAGCAGCGAGAGCCGTTTGACCTTCTTGCCCGGCGGGCGGGCCTCCACCTCCACCCCGGTGGTGAGCATGTCGTTGGGTTCGGTGAGCACCAGCCGGCCCTCCCCGCCGGGGAACAGCGCCGCGAACACCTCCCGGAACTCGCGTTCCACGTCGGCGTAGGCGTCGGTGAAGACCTGCAGGATGCGGGCGTCGACGTCGGCGACCACGTCGAGCAGGTCCTTGCGGGCCGCCTTGACGTCCTCCAGCTGGGTGGACAGGAACGTGTAGCGCTCCTCCAGCGCGGCGTACTCCTCCAGCGCCAGCGGGTTGACCCGGCCGAGCTCGGCGAGTTCGCGTTCGGCGCGTTTGGCGCGGCGCGCCTGGGTGTCCCGGTCGAACGGCATCGGCGCCGGGGCGGTGACCTGCTCGCCGCGCTCGCGGGCCTGCTCGTACTCGGCCATCTCCAACTCCGAGGGCGGCAGCGGCACCTCCGGGCCGTACTCGGCGATCAGGTCGTCGGGGGCCAGCCCGAACTGCTCGAGCACCATCTCCTCGAGCTGCTGGATCCGCAGCGCCACCTGCGCTTTGGCGACCTCGTCGCGGTGCAGCGACTCGGTGAGCGCTGTGATGCGCGCCCCCAGCGCGTTGACCTCCTCGCGCAGGGCGCTCAACGCGCCGGAGCGCTGCTGTCGTTCGGCGGCCAGCGCGTCGCGGCGCTCGGAGGCGGCGGCCACCACGGTGCGCAGCCGCGCGCTGAGCGCCCGGCCGGAGTCGGCGACGGCGGCGGCCACCGCCGCGGCGTGCCGGCGGGCGGCGCGGGCCTGCTGGGCGCGGACGCGGGCCTCCCGTTCGGCGGCCGCGGCGCGGCGCAGCGAGTCCGCCCGGCCGCGCACCGCGTTGGCGCGCTCCTCGGCGGTGCGCACCGCAAGGCGGGCCTCGACCTCGACGCCGCGGGCGGTCTCGGTGGCCGCGGCGATCCGGGCCCGGTCGTCGGGCTCGGCGGGGGCGACCGGCTCGTCGGCCTCGGCGTTGCGCAGCCGGGTCTCCAGTTCGCCGAGTTCCTCGACGGTGGCGCCGTGCGCGGTCTCCAGCTCTTCGCGGTGCTGCCGCTGACGGTGCCAGTCCTGCTCGGCGGTGCGGGCCTCCTGCCCGAGCCGGCCCAGCTGGTCGTAGATCGCCGCGATCGCGGCGTCGGACTCGTTCAGCGCGGCCAGGGCCTGCTCGGCGGTGTCGCGGCGGGCGGTCTGCTCGCTGAGCGCCCCGGCCAGCGCCGCCCCCAGCTCGGCGACCTGGGTCTCGGCGGCGGCGAGCTGGGCGCGGGCCCGCTCGATCTCACCGGTGATCTCCAGCGTGGAGGGTTTGCGGTCCGAGCCGCCGTGCAGCCAGCCCGCCCCGACCACGTCGCCGTCGACGGTGACCGCGGTCAGGTGCGGGTGGTTGTCGGCCAGCTCCAGCGCGGCGTCCAGGTCGTCGACCACCGCCACCGCGGCCAGCATCGCGCTCAGCGCGCCGCGCAGCCGCTCGGGTGCCTCGACCAGCTCCAGCGCCCAGCGGGCCGCGGCGGGCAGCGTCTCGGGGCGCGGGGCGGGCGCCGGCCAGCCGCCCAGCATGATCGCGGCGCGGCCGCCGTCGGCCTCCTTCAGCGCGGCCACCGCGGCGCGGGCGGCCGGGAAGCCCTCGGCGGCCACCGCGTCGGCGGCCGCGCCCAGCACCGCCGCGAGCGCGACCTCGTAGCCGGATTCGACCCGCACCAGCTCGGCGACCGACCCGAACAGGCCGTCCAGGCCGGTGTTCTTGGTCAGCCAGGAGGCGCCGTCCTTGCGGTCCAGCCCGACCGTCAACGCGTCGATGCGGGCCTGCAGCGACGCCACCTCCCGCTCGGCGCCGCGTTCGGCGGCCTGCAGCTCAGCCACCCGCTCGTCGGCCAGGCGCAGCGCGGCGACGCTGCGTTCGTGCTGCTCGTCGAGGCCCTGCTCGCCGCGGTCGAGTTCGTGGACGCGGGCTTGCACGGTCTCGAATTCGGCGCGGGCGCTCTCGGCGCGGGTGGCAGCCTCCTCGATGCGCGGGGCGAGCCGGGTCAGCGAGTCGTCGATCGATTCGACGCGGGCCCGCATCGTCTCCACCTGGCCGGCCAGCCGGGCCAGCCCCTCGCGGCGGTCGGCCTCGGCGCGCACCGCCGCCAGGTGGGCCTGCTCGGCCTCGGCGGCGACGCGCTCCTGGGCGGTCAGCTCCGCGCGGGCCACCTCCAGGCGCTCGCGGGCCTGCTCCAGCGCGCCCAGCAGGTCCCGCTCGTCGGCGGCGACCTGCTCGGCCTGGGCCTCCAGTTCGTCGGGGTCGGGTCCGGTCGGGCCGGCCGGCTCCTCCTCGAGGTGCTGGGCGCGTTCGCTGGCGATGCGGACGGTGGCGCTGACCCGTTCGGCCAGCGCCGACAGCGCGAACCAGGTCTGCTGGGCGGCCTCGGCGCGTTCGGTGAGCCGGGCCAGGGTCGCCTCGTGGCCGGCCAGTTCGGCGGTGGCGGCCTCCAGCCGGGCGGCGGCCGCGTCGTGCTCGCGGCGCACGGTGGCCTCGGCGTCGGTGTTGCCGGCGAACTCGGCGCGGCGGGCGACCAGGTCGTCGGCGGCCAGCCGCAGCCGCGCGTCGCGCAGGTCGGCCTGGATGGTCGCGGCGCGGCGGGCCATCTCGGCTTGGCGGCCCAGCGGTTTGAGCTGGCGGCGCAGTTCGGTGGTCAGGTCGGTGAGCCGGGCCAGGTTGGCCTGCATCGCGTCGAGTTTGCGGACCGCCTTCTCTTTGCGTTTGCGGTGCTTGAGCACCCCGGCGGCCTCCTCGATGAACGCGCGGCGGTCCTCCGGGCGCGACTCGAGGATCTGGGACAGCCGGCCCTGCCCGACGATGACGTGCATCTCGCGGCCGATGCCGGAGTCGGAAAGCAGCTCCTGGACGTCCATCAGCCGGCAGCTGTTGCCGTTGATCTCGTATTCGCTGCCGCCGTCGCGGAACATCCGGCGGGTGATGGCGACCTCGGCGTACTCGATGGGCAGCGCGTTGTCGGAGTTGTCGATGGTGACGGTGACCTCGGCGCGGCCCAGCGGCGCCCGCGAGCTGGTGCCGGCGAAGATGACGTCTTCCATCTTGCCGCCGCGCAGGGTTTTGGCGCCCTGCTCCCCCATCACCCAGGCCAGCGCGTCGACGACGTTGGACTTGCCCGAGCCGTTGGGCCCGACCACGCAGGTGATGCCCGGCTCGAACCGCAGAGTCGTCGGCGAGGCGAAGGACTTGAAGCCCTTCAGCGTCAGACTCTTGAGGTGCACGACGTGTGAGACTACCGGGGCGGGTCAGCGCTCGCTGAAGCCGACGAAGGTGTCGCCCACCGCGCCCCAATCGGCCACCACGGTGTCGACCCGGCCGGGGGTGGTGCCGCCCTCCAGCAGCGCCAGCAGCCGCTCGCAGTCGGCCCGCGGGCCCTGCGCCACCACCTGCACCCGGCCGTCGGGCTTGTTGGCGGCGTAGCCGCTCAAGCCCAGCTCCAGCGCCCGCGACCGGGTCCACCAGCGAAAGCCGACGCCCTGGACGTGGCCGTGCACCCAAGCGGTCAGCCGCACCTCAGCCACGTTCGGTGACCTCGAAATGGATCGCGGTGCCCGACGTCAGGGTGCGCCCGACCGTGCAGCTGGCGTCGATGGCCCGCTCGACCACGGTGCGCAGCCGCTGGCGTTCGGCGTCGGTCAGCGCGGACAGGTCGAGTTCCAACTGCTCGGTGAGCTGCGGGTAGCGCTCCAGGTCCCGGTCGGCCGGGCCGGCGACGTGCACGGTCGCCGGATAGTCCGCGCCGAGCCGCCGGGACAGCGGGGCGTCGCTGGCCATGCCGCTGCAGGCGGCCAGCGCGATCTTGAGCAGCTCCCCCGGGGTGAACACCCCCGGGACGTCCTCCGAGCCGATCAGCACCTGCGCGCCGCGGGAGCTGTGCCCGGTGTAGCGCCGGGTTCCGGTGCGCTCCACCCACAGTTGCGTCATGGCTTCTTTTCTACCGTGCGGGCCGCGGCCCCGCCGCGCCCGGCGGTCATACTGTCGTGTCATGGCCACCGTGGTCGCGTTGCACGCCCATCCCGACGACGAGGTGATCCTGACCGGCGGGACGCTGGCCCGCGCCGCGGCCGCCGGGCACCGGGTGGTGGTGGTCACCGCCACCGACGGGCACCTCGACGACGCCGCGCACCGCTATCGGCTCGACGAATTGCGGTGCGCCACCGAGATTCTCGGGGTGCACCGGGTGGAGTGCCTGGGCTACGCCGACAGCGGCTACGGGCCGGTCTTCTTCGCCGACCCGCCCGGGCGGGTCCGGTTCGCCCGCGCCGACGTCGACGTCGCGGCGGGCCGGGTCGCCGAGATCCTGCGCGCCGAGCGCGCCGACCTGTTGCTCAGCTACCAGGCCAACGGCGGCTACGGGCACCGCGATCACGTCCAGGTGCACCGGGTGGGGGCGCGGGCGACTGCGCTGGCCGCGACGCCGCGGGTGCTCGAGGCGACCATGCCGCGCGAGACGTTGCGCCGGGTGGCCGCGGCGGCGCGGCTGCTGCGGCTACCCGAGCCGTATGAGGAGCGGCTGCTGGCCACCGCCTACGCTCCGCGCGCGAGCATCACCCACCGCGTCGACGTGCGCCGGTTCGCCCGGGCGAAGCGCGCCGCGCTGGCCGCGCACCGCTCCCAGATCGGCGGGGCGCAGGCCCGCGCGCTGGCGGTGCTGCTGCGGCTGCCGCCCGCGGTGTTCGGGCTGCTGTTCGGCCGGGAGTGGTTCGTCGACCCGGCCGCCGCCGGCGGGCCGGTGCGCACCGACATCTTCGACTGAAGCGCCGAACCCCTGAGATCGACACGGATTTCGGCGTTCAGCCCCGGATTCGGGCTGTTTCGGCCGTATCGGCGTCGATTTCAGGGATGCCGGCGGCTTCACCGCCGGCGCGGGCGGGGCTGGCAGCGCGGGCAGTAGAACGAGGAGCGGTTCATGAACTTCTCCCGCCGGATCACCGCGCCGCAGCGCCGGCAGCCCAGCCCTTCCCGGCCGTAGACGTCCAGCGACCGGTCGAAGTACCCGGATTCGCCGTTGACGTTGACATACAGCGCGTCGAAGGAGGTTCCGCCCGCCGCCAGCGCCTCGCGCATCACCTCGGCGGCGGCGGCCAGCACCGCGGTCAGGGCCGGCCGGGTCAGCACATCGGCCCGCCGCGCCCCGTTGACCCGGGCGCGCCACAGCGCCTCATCGGCGTAGATGTTGCCGATGCCCGACACCACGGTCTGGTCGAGTAGCTGCCGTTTGATCTCGGAGTGCTTGCGGCGCAGCACCGCCACCACCGCTTGCGGGTCGAAGCGGTCGTCGAGCGGGTCGCGGGCCAGGTGGGCGACCGGTTCGGGGACCACGGCGCCGTCGACCTCGACCAGGTCGGCCAGCAGCCAGCCGCCGAAGGTGCGCTGGTCGACGAAGTTCAGGGCGGTGCCGTCGTCGAGGAGGGTGGCGATGCGCAGGTGCGCGGTGGTGGGCGGCGGCCCGACCAGCATCTGCCCGCTCATGCCCAGGTGCACCACCAGCGCCGTGTCGGCCTCGTCGAGGGTGAGCCACAGGTATTTGCCGCGCCTCCCGGTGCCGGTGATCGTCGTGCCGAGCAGCCGGGCGGTCAGGTCGGCGGGGCCGGCCTCGTGGCGGCGCACCGCGCGCGGATGGTGCACCCGGACCGCGGTGATCGTCCGGCCGACGGCGTGGGCGGCCAGGCCGCGGCGCACCACCTCGACTTCGGGCAGTTCGGGCATTCAGACCGGTTTCTCGTCGGCCTGCCCGTCGAGGGCCTTCCAGGCCGCCGCGGCCGCCTTCTGTTCGGCGTCCTTCTTCGAGCGGCCCACCCCGGGCGGGAACCGCAGCTCGCCGACGACCGCCACGGCGGTGAACTCCTTGTCGTGGTCGGGTCCGGTGGCGCTGACCTCGTAGCCGGGGGCGCCCAGCCCGCGGGCCGCGGCCAGCTCCTGCAGGCTGGTCTTCCAGTCCAGTCCGGCGCCCAGGGTGGGCGCGGTGGCCAGCAGGTCGGCGAAGAGCCGCAGGATCACCGTGCGGGCGGTGTCGATGCCGTGCTGGACGTAGATCGCGCCGAGCAGCGATTCCATGCTGTCGGCCAGGATGCTGGATTTGTCGGCGCCGCCGGTGGTGATCTCGCCGCGGCCCAGCAGCAGGTGGGCGCCCAGGCCGCGGTCGGTGAGGCGGCGCGCCACGTCGGCCAGCGCGGCGGTGTTGACCACGCTGGCCCGCAGTTTGGCCAGGTCGCCTTCGGGCCGGTCGGGGTGGCGGGTGAACAGTTCGTCGGTGATCACCAGGCCCAGCACGGCGTCGCCGAGGAACTCCAGGCGCTCGTTGGTGGGCAGACCGCCGTGTTCGTAGGCGTAGCTGCGGTGGGTCAGGGCCAGGGTGAGCAGTTCGTCGGGCAGCTCGACGCCGCGCGCGTCGAGCAGCGGCCGGTGGGTCACTGTTGATCTCGCAGCAGACCGGCCAGCTTGGCCCAGCGCGGGTCGATCACCTCGTGGTGATGGCCGGGCTCCGCGGTGGCCATCGGGATGCCGCAGTGCGGGCACAGGCCGGGGCAGTCCTCGCGGCACACCGGCGCCAGCGGCAGCTCCAGCCCGACGGCGTCGATGATCGCCTGTTCCAGGTCGATGGTGTCGTCGACGACGCGGCCGACCTCGTCGGCGTCGGTGGTGGCCTCGGTGGTGCTGTCCGGGTAGGCGAACAGTTCGGTCAGGCCGACCTCGACGCGGTCGGTGAACTCGGCCAGGCAGCGCGAGCACTCCCCGCTGACCGGCCCGGCGACGGTGCCGGTGACCAGCACGCCCTCGGAGACCGCCTGCAGTTGCAGGTCGAGTTCCAGCGGGGCGCCGGGGGCCAGCGCCTGCATCTCCAGACCGATGCGCGACGGGCTGGCCACGGTGTGGCGCAGCGCCATCATGGTCCCTGGCCGGCGGCCCAGCCGGGCGATGTTGACGACGAGCGGCGCGTCCGGATGTGTGGTGGCCATGCCTCGATCTTACGGGCGCGGCGCGGCCGGTCGAGCCGTCAGCGGGCCCCGCGGGCGGGTGCGGTCAGCGCGTCACGTAGTCGTGGGTGCCCGCGGCGGTGCGCAGCTGGTGGCGGCCCCGGTTGACCGAGCGCAGCGTGCCGTTGAGGAACTCCTCGAACTCGGCGAGTTTGGAGTCGACGTAGATGTCGCATTCGCCGCGCAGCCGGTCGGCTTCGGCGTGGGCGGAGTCGATCATCCGGGTGGCCTCGGCGGTGGCCGAGGACACCACCTCGGTCTGCGACACCAGGCGCTGCTGCTCCTTGATGCCTTCCTGCACGGCGTTCTCGTAGGAGATGTTGCCGTTCTCCACCAGCCGGTCGGCTTCGGCCTTGGCGCGGCTGACCGCGGCGTCGTACTCCCGTTTGGCGCTGGAGGTCAGCCGGGCGGCTTCCTCCTGGGCCTCGGCGACCATGCGTTCGCTGTGCTGGCGGGCCTCGGCGACCATCCGGTCGGCCTGGGCCTTGGCGTCGGAGAGCACCCGGTCGGCCTCGGCGCGGGCGTGGTTGACCACCGATTCGGCCTCGGCGGAGGCGTTGGCGACCATGCCGTCGGCGTGGCTCTTGGCGTCGTGCAGCAGGGAGTCGCGGGCGTCGAGCACGTCCTGGGCGTCGTCGAGCTCGCCGGGGATGGCGTCCTTGATGTCGTCGACCAACTCCAGCACGTCGCCGCGGGGCACCACGCAACCTGCCGTCATCGGCACGCCGCGCGCTTCCTCGACGATGGCGCTCAGTTCATCCAGCGCTTCAAAAACTCGGTACACGGCAGCACCCTCCAGGCGTAGTTACTTGTGACCAGTGTGCCTGGTGTTGCGACTGTGACTTGGTAGCGCGGGCGGGTGTGTCGGAATCACCAGGCGTATTCCCCCAGGATAGGCCGGACCGGCCCCAGGTCGGGACGGTTGCCGGGCCGCTGCCGGCGGCGCCCTTCTCACGACCGGGCGGGGCGAGTGCGACGGTCAGCGCTCGGCGAGCCGCTCGGCCAGCCGCCGGTTCACCGGTTCGGGCAGCAGGTCGGAGACGTCCCCGCCCATCGAGGCGACCTCCTTGGCCAGCGAGGAGGACACGAAGGAATACCGCGGGGTGGTGGCCACGAAGAAGGTGTCGACGCCGGCGATGTGCTTGTTCATCTGCGCCATCTGCAGCTCGTATTCGAAGTCGGTGCCGGTGCGCAGCCCCTTGACGATCGCGGTCAGGCCGCGCTCCCGCACGAAGTCGACCACCAGGCCCTGCCCGGACTCCGCGCGCACGTTGGGCAGGTGCGCGGTGGCCTCGGCGATCATCTCCAGCCGCTCGTCGAGGCTGAACATGCCCTTCTTGGCCGGGTTGACCAGCACCGCCGCCACCACCTCGTCGAACTGCGCGGCGGCGCGTTCCAGGATGTCCACGTGCCCGAAGGTCACCGGGTCGAACGAGCCCGGGCATACCGCACCACTCATAACCGGTGACGCTAGCAGCCGCGATCAGTCGTGTTCGCCCAGCTCCAGCCGGGTGTCGCCGTAGCGCCGCGACGGCCAGCCGGCCCAGCCGGCCGGCCAGTCCAGCTCCGGGGTGGCCGCGGCGCGTTCGAGCACGGCCAGGGTCCCCGGGCCGGCCCAGCCGCCGGCGGTCAGCGCGCCGAGCAGCGCGGTCAGCTCGCTCGTGGCGACGTCGTAGGGCGGGTCGATCAACACCAGGTCGACCGGGGTGTCGGTGCCGGCGGCGACCACCGCGGCCGCCGGGGCGCGCCGCACCGTCGCGCCGGGCAGCCCCACCGCGGTGATATTGCGGGCGATCACCGCGGCGGCGCGGGCATCGGATTCCACCAGCAGCACCGTGCGCGCGCCCCGCGACAGCGCCTCCAGGCCCAGCGCGCCGGAGCCGGCGTAGAGGTCGAGCACCGCGGTGCCGGCCAGTTCGCGGCGGGCGGCCAGCACGTTGAACAGCGCTTCGCGCACCCGGTCGCTGGTCGGCCGGGTGCCCCGAGGCGGCACCGCGATCCGCCGCCCCCGGGCCCGCCCGGCGACGATGCGGGTCAGTCGATCACCACCAGCAGGTCACCGCCTTCGACCTGCGCGGTGGCCGAGACCGCGATGCGCTCGACGGTGCCGGTCGCGGGGGCGGTGATCGCGGCCTCCATCTTCATCGCCTCGATGGTCGCGATGGTCTGACCGGCCTCGACGCTGTCCCCGGCCGCCACCGCCACCGTGACCACCCCGGCGAACGGGGCGGCGACGTGGCCGGGGTTGGCGCGGTCGGCCTTCTCCGCGGTCGGGACCTCGCTGGCCACCGAGCGGTCGCGCACCAGCACCGGCCGCAACTGTCCGTTGATGATGCACATCACCGTGCGCATGCCGCGTTCGTCGGGCTCGGAGACCGCCTCCAGACCGATCAGCAACTCCACGCCGCGCTCCAGCTTGACCCGGTGTTCCTCGCCGTGCCGCAGCCCGTAGAAGAACTGGTTGGCCGAGAGCTGCGAGGTGTCGCCGTAGGCCTCCCGGTGCGCCTCGAACTCCTTGGCCGGGCCGGGAAACAGCAGCCGGTTGAGGGCTTCCTGGCGTTTGCGGCCGCCCGACCCGAGCACCGCCTCGTCCTCGGCCGACAGTTCCTCGGTGGGCCGGGCCGGGCCGCGCCCGTCCAGCGCGGTGGTGCGCAGCGGTTCGGGCCAGCCGCCGGGCGGGTCGCCCAGCTCCCCGCGCAGGAAGCCGATCACCGAGTCGGGGATGTCCACCGCGGCGGGGTCGGCGGCGAACTCCTCGGCGCTCACCCCCGCCCCGAGCAGGGCCAACGCCAGGTCGCCGACCACCTTGGAGGTGGGCGTCACCTTGATCAGCCGGCCCAGCACCGCGTCGGCGGCGGCGTAGTTGGCCTCGATCTCCTCGAAGCGGTCCCCGAAGCCCAGCGCGATGGCCTGCTGGCGCAGGTTGGACAGCTGCCCGCCGGGGATCTCGTGGGTGTAGACCCGCCCGGTCGGCGCGAGCAGCCCGGATTCGAACGGGCCGTAGACCTTGCGCAGCGCTTCCCAGTAGGGCTCGAGCTCGCAGACCGCCGACAGCGACAACCCGGTGTCGTGGTCGGTGTGCGCGGCCGCGGCGACGATCGAGCTCAGCGCGGGCTGGCTGGTGGTGCCGGCCAGCGGCGCGGCCGCCCCGTCGACCGCGTCGGCCCCGGCGTTCCAGGCCGCCACGTAGCTGGCGAGCTGACCGCCGGGGGTGTCGTGGGTGTGCACGTGCACCGGCAGCTCGAACCGCGACCGCAGCGCGCTGACCAGGGTGGCGGCCGCCGGCGGCCGCAGCAGGCCGGCCATGTCCTTGATCGCCAGCACGTGCGCGCCCGCGTCGACGATCTGTTCGGCCAGCCGCAGGTAGTAGTCCAGGGTGTAGACGCCCTCGCCGGGGTCGGAGAGGTCGCCGGTGTAGCACATCGCGACTTCGGCGACCGCCGTGCCGGTCTCGCGCACCGCGTCGATCGCCGGGCGCATCGAGTCGATGTTGTTCAGCGCGTCGAAGATGCGGAAGATGTCGATGCCGGTGGCGGTGGCTTCGGCGACGAACGCCGAGGTCACCAGCTCCGGATACGGGGTGTAGCCCACCGTGTTGCGGCCGCGCAGCAGCATCTGCAGGCAGATGTTGGGCATGGCCTCGCGCAGCGCGGCCAGCCGCTCCCACGGGTCTTCCTTCAAAAACCGCAGCGCCACATCGTAGGTGGCCCCGCCCCAGCACTCCACCGACAGCAGTTCGGGCATCATCCGGGCGATGTAGGGCGCCACCCGCGACAGGCCGCTGGTGCGCACCCGGGTGGCCAGCAGCGACTGGTGGGCGTCGCGGAAGGTGGTGTCGGTCACCGCGACCGCGGAACTGCCGCGCAGCCAGCGGGCGAAGCCCTCCGGGCCCAGTTCCAGCAGCCGCTGCCGCGAGCCCGACGGCGGCGGGACGGTCAGGTCGATGTCGGGCAGCTTGTCGTGCGGGTACACCGTCGACGGCCGCGCCCCGTGCGGGGCGTTGACCGTGACGTCGGCCAGATAGTTCAGGATCTTGGTGCCGCGGTCAGCCGAGGAGCGCGCGGTGAGCAGGTGCGGGCGCTCCTCGATGAACGAGGTGGTGATGTGGCCGGCCTGGAAGTCCGGGTCGTCGAGCACGGCCTGCAGAAACGGGATGTTGGTCGCCACCCCGCGGATGCGGAACTCGGCGACCGCGCGGCGGGCGCGGGCCGCGGCGGTGGCGAAATCACGTCCGCGGCAAGTGAGTTTGACCAGCATCGAGTCGAAGTGGGCGCTGATCCCCGCACCCAGGTTGGTGCCGCCGTCGAGCCGGATGCCGGCGCCGCCGGGGCTGCGGTAGGCGCTGATGCGGCCGGTGTCGGGCCGGAACCCGTTGGCCGGGTCCTCGGTGGTGATCCGGCATTGCAGGGCGGCGCCGTGCGGGACGATCGCGTCCTGGGTCAGGCCGAGGTCGGCCAGCGACTCCCCCGCGGCCACCCGCAGCTGCGCGGAGACCAGGTCGACGTCGGTGATCTCCTCGGTGACGGTGTGCTCGACCTGGATGCGCGGGTTCATCTCGATGAACACGTGGTGGCCGCGCTCGTCGAGCAGGAACTCCACGGTGCCCGCGCAGCTGTAGCCGATGTGCCGGGCGAAAGCCACCGCGTCGGAGCAGATCTGTTGCCGCAGTTCAGGATCCAGGTTCGGCGCCGGCGCGAGTTCGACGACCTTCTGGTGGCGGCGCTGCAGGCTGCAGTCCCGCTCGTAGAGGTGGATCACCTCGCCGTGGGTGTCGGCGAGGATCTGCACCTCGATGTGGCGGGGGTTGATCACCGCCTGCTCGAGGTAGACCGCGGGGTCCCCGAACGCCGACTCGGCCTCCCGGCTGGCCGCCTCGACGGCCTCGGCCAGTCCGTCGAGGTCGGTGACCCGGCGCATGCCCCGGCCACCGCCGCCGGCGACCGCCTTGACGAACAGCGGGAACGTCATCTGTTCGGCGGCGGCCAGCAGGTCGGCCACCGACGCCGACGGCTCCGACGAGGCCAGCACCGGCAGACCGGCCTCCCGCGCCGCGGCCACCGCCCGGGACTTGTTGCCGGTCAACTCCAGCACGTGCGCCGAGGGGCCGACGAAGGTGATGTCGGCGGCCGCGCACGCCGCGGCCAGTTCCGGGTTCTCCGAAAGGAATCCGTAGCCGGGGTAGATGGCGTCGGCGCCGCAGCGCCGTGCCGTGGCGACGATCTCGTCGACCGACAGGTAGGCCCGGACCGGGTGGCCCTCCTCGCCGATCTGGTAGGACTCGTCGGCCTTGAGCCGGTGCATCGAGTTGCGGTCTTCGTACGGGTAGATCGCGACCGTGCCCACACCGAGTTCGTTGGCGGCGCGGAACGCCCTGATGGCGATCTCACCCCGGTTGGCGACCAGCACCTTGGAGATCACGGGTACCCCTTAACCGAGCGTTAGCCAATAATCCTGAAACCGGACGAATATCAACAGGATCAACGCGATGAACCATAACGCAGTCAACGTCCAGCGCCACCGGTGCAGAACCTGCAAAATCTTGTGTCCCGGCTCGGCGTTCCCGGCAATAGTTGCGGACACCACCAGCAGCGGAATCGTCACCGCCCAGACCACCATGCAGTACGGGCACAGCGCCCCGATGACATACAGGCTCTGATAGATCAGCCAGTGCACGAACGCCGTGCCCGCGGCCAGCCCGGCGGTCAGCCCGACCCAATACCATTGCGGCAGCCGCACTCCGGCCACCGCGAGCACCCCGGTGGTGGCGACCACGGCGAAGGCGGCGATGCCGATCAGCGGGTTGGGGAAGCCCAGCACCGCCGCCTGCGGGGTCGACATCACCGACCCGCACGACAGCACCGGGTTCAGGCTGCACGACGGCACGTAGCCGGGGTCGGCGAGCAGCCGGATCTTCTCGACGGTCAGCGCCAGCGAGGCGACCAGTCCGATCACACCGCCGAGCAGCACCCACCACGCGCTCAGCGCCGGTACGGCGCCGCGCTCCGGCGCGGGCGGGGCCTCAGACACGAGCGGTCACGACTGCTTGTTGCCGGCCGCCGCCGCGACCGCCGCGGCCTCGTCGATGCCGGGCACGTCACCGACGATGCCGCGGATCTCCTTGACCAGCGCGGCCGGGTCCTTCGGGCTGTAGTCCTCGCCGTTGATCCGGATCGTCGGGGTGCCCTCGATCTTGCCCGCCGCGGCCATGCCGTCGACGAGCTTGAGGTACTTGCCGCTGTTGACGCAGTCCCGCACCGTGCCCGCGGCCCCGGCCTGGCGGGCCAGCTCGATCAGCCGGGCGTTGTCGGGGAAGGTCGCGGCGGTCTCCAGCGGCTGCAGGTCGGGGCTGAACAGCATGGCGTGGAAACGTTCGAAGGCCTCCATCGACTCGTCGGCCACGCAGTAGGCGGCCGCCCCGGCGCGGCCCGAGTAGTTGTCCCGGCCGCGCTTGCTCAGGATGTTCGACGGGTGGTAGTCCACCGCGATCGCCCCGATGTCGACCAGCTTGTCCAGCGTCTTCCCGAAGTTGTGCTCGAAGTTGGCGCACGCCGGGCACAGGAAGTCCTCGTAGACGGCGACCACGGCCTTCGGGTCGTCGGAGTCGTCCGCGGTGACCACCTGCGGGGAGGCCACCCGGATCGGCTGGCCGTCGCTGGGCTTGGCGCTGTTGGAGATGACGATGTAGCCGACCAGCGCCACCGCGAAGAGCACCACGATCGCGGTCATGCCGATCTGGATCGCCAGGTTGCGTCGGCGATCGGCGGCCTTGAGGTCGTAACCGGGTCGTTTCGGTTTCTTGGACACGGATCTGCTCAGCTTCCTCGCGAGGTCGGGGGAGAAACGTCCTAACAGCGTACCGGCGGGTTCAGCCCCGGCTGAGGTGGGCACGCAACGCGGAGACCACCTCGGTCATGGCCGCGCCGCTGCCGCCGCCGAGCGCGAACAGGTTGGCGAAGCCGTGCACCAGCGACCCCATCCGGCGCAGGTCCACCTCGGTGCCCGCGGCGGCCAGGGCGGCGGCGTACCGCTCCCCCTCGTCGCGCAGCGGGTCGAACCCGGCAGTGATGACGAGCGCGGGCGCCAGCCCGGCGTGATCGCCGGCCAGCAGCGGGGAGACCGTCGGGTCGGTGGCGGTCAACTCCGATCCGCTCAGGTACTGCTGTTCGAACCAGTCCATGTCGGCCTTGGTCAGCAGGAAGCCGTCGGCGAACAGGCTGCGCGAGCGGGTCCGGGCGGTGAAGTCGACGGCCGGGTACAGCAGCCACTGCAGCACCGGGGCGGCGCCGCCCTCGTCGCGGGTTCGCAGCGCCACCCCCGCGGCCAGGTTGCCGCCGGCGCTGTCCCCGCCGACCGCGACCCGCGCCGGGTCGGCGCCGAACTCGGCGGCATTGGCCTGCGCCCACCGGAACGCGGCGTAGGCGTCCTCGGCGGCGGCGGGCGCGGGATGTTCGGGCGCCCGCCGGTAGGCCACCGACAGCACCTGGATGCCGGCGTCGCGGCAGACCAGCCGGCACAGCGCGTCGTGGGTGTCCAGGTCGCCGATCACCCAGCCCCCGCCGTGGTAGAAGACCAGCAGCGGCACCGGCCGGTCCCCGGGCGGCCGGTAGTGGCGGGCGGCGAGCTCCCCGGCCGGGCCCGGGATGGTCAGCTCGGCGGTCGCGACGTGGATCTCCGGGCCGCCCAGCGCGGCGGTGGTCCGGCTGATCAGCGCGCGGGAGGCGGCCGGGTCGCCGTCGACGACCAGCCCGTTGACCCCGATGGCCCGCTGCGAGGCCAGCATCAGCTGCACGGTGCGGTCCAGGGTGTTGCCGTCGATGGTCACCGAGCGCCCCCCGGTGAGCAGCCATTTCGCGGCCGCCGGGAGCCGCGGCAACACCTTGCTGCCCACCGCGGTGAACCGGTCGGCCACCCGGCCGGAGATCCGCACCCCCGGTACGCTACGTATCATCGCTGCTCCCTCGTTGACGACCAACGACGGTAACCCGTTATCGTGTTGCGCGAACCGACCGGGCAGAAATTTCCGCAGAATCGACCAAACTTTCACGGGCAGGTGAGATGGCTACCGATATCCCCACGATCGGCCTGAACGACGACAACACCATGCCGGTGTTGGGCGTCGGGGTCGGCGAGCTCTCCGACGCGGAGGCCGAGCGGGCCGTCGCGGCGGCGCTGGAGGCCGGGGCACGGCTGATCGACACCGCCGCCGTCTACGGCAACGAGGCCGGTGTCGGGCGGGCGATCGCCGCGTCGGGGGTCCCGCGCGCCGAACTGTTCGTCACCACCAAGCTGGCCATCGCCGACCAGGGGTTCTCCAACGCCCAGACCGCGGGCAAGGCCAGCCTGGAGCGGCTCGGCCTGGACTACATCGACCTGTACCTGGTGCACTGGCCGGCCGCGCCGCAGGGCCAGTACGTCGACAGCTTCGGTGGGATGGGCACCCTGCAGGAGGACGGCCTGACCAAGTCGATCGGGGTGTCCAACTTCACCGCCGAGCACCTGAGCACGGTCATCGACCTGACGTTCATGACCCCGGCGGTCAACCAGATCGAGCTGCACCCGCTGCTCAACCAGGCCGAGATGCGTGCCACCAACGCCGAGCACAACGTGGTGACCCAGTCCTACAGCCCGCTGGCCAACGGCGCGGTGCTCGACAACGCCACCGTGGCCGAGATCGCCGCCCAGTACAGCCGCACCCCCGCCCAGGTGCTGCTGCGCTGGAACCTGCAGCTGGGCAACGCGGTGGTGTTCCGCTCCACCAGCGCGCAGAACATCGCGGGCAACCTCGACGTGTTCGACTTCGAACTGGCCGAGGAGCACATGAGCGCGCTCAACGCCCTGCACGACGGCACCCGGGTGCGCCCGGACCCGGACACCTACACCGGCCAGTAGCCGGCCGATGCGCGAGCCCGCCGACACGCCGGGGCTGTCCACCCGCAGCGTGCACGCCGGTGACCGCCGCGACCCGCTCGGGGCGATCCACACCCCGGTCTACAACCAGTCGACGTTCGCCTTCGCCAGCACCGCCGACCTGCTCGACGTGATCGAGGGCCGCCGGGCCGGGCCGCTCTACACCCGCTACGGCGGCAACCCGACGGTGGCCGCGCTGGAGGGCAAGCTCGCCGACCTCGAGGGCGCCGACGCGGCGCTGGCGTTCTCGGCCGGGATGGCCGCCACGTCGGCCACCGTGCTGGGCCACCTGCGCGCCGGGGACCAGGTCCTCTGCGTCGGCGACGTCTACGGCGGCACCTATGAGCTGTTCACCGAGAACCTGCCGCGGCTGGGCATCACGACGACGTTTCTGCGCGCCGCCGACGCCGACCGGCTGGCCGAGGTGCGCACCGCCGCCACCCGGATGGTGTTCTTCGAGTCGCCGTCGAACCCGACGCTGGAGGTCGTCGACATCGCCGCGCTGGCCGCGGCCGCCCGCGCCGCCGGGCTGCTCAGCGTCATCGACAACACCTTCGCCACCCCGGTCAACCAGAACCCGCTGGCCCACGGCGTGGACCTGGTGTTGCACTCGGCGACGAAGTATCTGGGCGGGCATTCGGATCTGACCGCGGGCACGCTGATGGGGCCGGCCGACCTGCTGGCGCCGGTGGCCTTCTGGCGCAAGAACCTCGGGCAGATGATCGCCCCAGAGGTCGCCGCCCTGCTGGCCCGCTCCCTGCGGTCGCTGCCGGTGCGGATGGCCCGCCACAACGACAGCGCCGCGGCGGTGGCGGAGTTCCTGGCCGAGCACCCGCGGGTGGTGCGGGTCAACTATCCGGGGCTGGCGACCGGGGCGGCCCGCGCGGTCGTCGACAAGCAGATGCGCGGGCACGGCGGGATGCTGTCGCTGGTGCTCGACGCCACCGCCGCGCAGACCGCCGCGGTCGTCGACCGGCTGCGGCTGTTCGCCATCGCCGGCAGCCTCGGCGGGGTGGAGAGCCTGGCCACCCAGCCGATCACCACCAGCCACCACGGCATGGCGCCGGCCGAGCGGGCCGCGCGCGGCATCGGGGACGGCATGATCCGGCTCTCGGTCGGTCTGGAGGATCCCGCCGACCTCATCGCCGACCTGGCGCAGGCGCTCGACGCGACCTGACCCTCACCCGGTGGGGCAGGTCGCCGCCGCGGCCCGCAGCACCGGCACCGACGCCGCGTCGACCGGCAGGCCGTAGCCGCGCAGCACCGCGGCGAACTGGGTGGCGTACTGGCAGCCGAAGGCGGCGTTGGGCGGCATCCAGTCGGCCGGCGGGGAGTCGCCTTTGTCCTGGTTGGGGGCGCCGGCGACGGCCAGCAGGTTGGCCGGGTCGTTGGCGAACCGCAGCCGCTGCGCCGGCGGCCAGCCGTGGGCGCCCATGTCCCAGGCGTAGGCCAGCGGCACCAGGTGGTCGATCTGCACCGCCTCCCCGATCCCGGCGCCGCGGGTGAACGCCACCGTCACCCCGGTGTAGGGGTCGCGCAGGGTGCCGGTGGCCACCGCGTTCGGGCAGCGGCGGGTGCGCACGTGGGTGATGTCGGTCAGATCGCGGTTGAGGATGTCGTTGCGGGTGTCGCAGCCGTTGCGCCCGCCGGGGGCGTCGTTGTCGTCGTCCCAGGCCGCGCCGAAGGCGATCGTCCTGCGGTAGTCGGGCCGGTGCGGGCGGTGGGCCAGCACCGTGATCCCGGCCAGCACGTCGGTGCCCGGGGCGAGGACCGGCGCGCCGACGCTGGCCCGCTCCGCGCGCGCCGAAACCACCTGGTAGGCGACCAGCACCGCGACCGCGGTGAACAGGGCCAGCCACAGCAGACGCCGGCGGCCGGCGGCGCCGGTGGTCATGACTTGTCCAGGTATTCGATGGCGTCGGTGTCGGTGAACTGGGCGGCCAGCCGGGCCAGCCCGGGGTCGGCGGGGTCCTCGGCGTGGGCGTGCACGCAGAATCGGCGGGCCGCCTCGATCAGCTCGGCGTGCTCGGCCAGCGACAGCAGTTGCAAGGTGATGGCGCGCCCGGACTGGGTGCTGCCCAACACATCTCCTTCGCGCCGCTCCGCCAGGTCCAGCTCGGCGAGCCGGAAGCCGTCGACGGTGGCGGCGACCGCGTTGAGCCGGGCCCCCGAACGCGACGCCGGGGACGCCCAGGTGACCAGCAGGCAGAGGCTGGCGTGGGCGCCGCGCCCGATCCGCCCGCGCAGCTGGTGCAGCTGGCTGATGCCGAACCGGTCGGCGTCCAGCACCACCATCATGGTGGCGTTGGGCACATCCACGCCGACCTCGATCACCGTGGTGCACACCAGCACGTCGAGGTGGCCGGCGCGGAACGCCGCCATCACGGCGTCCTTCTCCTCGGTGCCCAGCCGGCCGTGCATGAGCCCGAGTCGCAGCCCGGCCAGCGGGCCGGCGCGCAGCCGGTCGTAGGCGCCCACCGCGGTGGCCGACGGCCGGGGCGCGTCCTCGCTGTCCTCGGCCGGGTCGGTCTCGTCGATGCGCGGCGCCACCACGTAGGCCTGCCGCCCGGCCGCGACCTCCTCGTTGATGCGCGCCCAGGCCCGGTCCAGCCAGGCGGGTTTGTCCTTGGCGAAGACCGTGGTGGTGGTGATCGGCTGGCGGCCGCGCGGCAGCTCGCGCAGCGTGGCGGTCTCCAGATCGCCGTAGACGGTCAGGGCTACCGTACGCGGGATCGGGGTGGCGGTCATGACCAGCAGATGCGGGGTGATGCCGTCGGGGGCTTTGGCGCGCAGTTGGTCGCGCTGCTCCACCCCGAACCGGTGCTGTTCGTCGATCACCACCAGGCCCAGCCGGTCGAACGTCACGGTGTCCTGCAGCAGCGCGTGGGTGCCCACCACGATGCCGGCCGTGCCGGCGGCGATCTCGGCGCGCACCTGCTTCTTCTGGGCGGCGGTCATCGATCCGGTGAGCAGCGCCACCCGGGTGGCGTCCTCGGCGCCGCCGAGCTGGCCGCCCAGCGCCAGCGGGCCCAGCACGTCGGTGATCGACCGGAGATGCTGGGCGGCAAGCACTTCGGTCGGGGCGAGCAGCGCGCACTGGTAGCCGGCGTCGACCAGCTGCAGCATGGCCAGCACGGCGACGATGGTCTTGCCCGAGCCGACCTCGCCTTGCAGCAGCCGGTTCATCGGCCGCGGCCCGGCCAGCTCGGATTCGAGGGTGTCGAGCACGGCGCGCTGCCCGGCGGTCAGCTCGAACGGCAACCGGTCGCGTAGCGCCGCCGTCAGCCCCGCGTCGGCCGGCGGGGCGGCGGGACCGGATTGGCCCAGCTCGCTGTGCCTGCGGGCCAGCAGCGCCCACTGCAGCCCGATGGCCTCGTCGAAGGCCAGCCGGTCGCGGGCGCGGCGGCGGGTGGCCTCGTCCTCGGCGAGGTGGACGGCACGCAGCGCCGCATCCTCGCTGATCAGGTCGTGCTCGGCGCGCAGCGGTTCGGGCAGCGGGTCGGGCACCGGGTCGAGGACCTCGAGCACCTGGCGCACGCAGGAGAAGATGTCCCAACTCTGCATCTTCGCGCTGGCCGGGTAGATCGGGTAGCAGGACCGCTCGAATTCGGCCTGGACCACCGCCCCGCTGACCGCCTGGGAGGCTTCGGCGATGCGGCGCAGCGAACGGCTGGCGGCCTTCGGGTCGTTGAGCACCAGAAAATCCGGGTGGGTCAGTTGCATGGCGCCGCGGTAGTAGCTGACCTCACCGGAGAGCATCACCCGGGTGCCCTTGGTGAGTTTGTCGGCGAGCCACTTCCGGGCGTGGAAGAAGGTGGCGCTCACCGCCTTCCGGCCGGTTCCGAGGGTGACCCGCAGGTATCTGTCCTTGGGCTTCTTGCTGTTGTACGGTGAGCGCCAGTCCGCGTAGCTGATGGTGTCGACGATCGTGATGTGTTGCCCGGCGGGTGGGCGCCCGTCGTCGGGGCCGCGCACCGGGCCGCCCCCGGTGTAGGTGCGCGGGTAGTGGCGCAGCAGGTCATCGACGGTGCGGATGTCGAAATACTCGGCGAGTTGTCGGGCGGCCTTGCCGCCGACGACGAAGTCGAGCCGGTCGGTCAGCTTCGCCATCACTCGACACCGATCAGCAGCGCGTCACCGCCGTGCCCGGTGTGGTAGACGGCCAGCTCGATGCCCGGATGGGCCTCGTGGACATGGGTTTTCAGCACCGCCGTCACCGGGTCCGCGTCGGCCCCGCCGGGTCCCGCGCCGTCGGCGCCGATCAGCACGGTCACCAGTTCACCGCCCGCGGCCAGCAGCAGGTCGATCAGCCCGGCGGCGGCGGTGACCACATCCGGCCCGACGATCAGCACCTCTCCCCCGGCGATGCCCAGCCCGTCGCCGGGGTTGCACGGCCCGGCCCAGGTCAGGGCGGCTTCGTTGGCCAGCGCCACCGAGCCGTAGCGGGTGGCGGCGGCCGCGCGGGTCATGGTGAAGCCGTCGTCGACGATCTGGCGGGCCGGGTCGTGCACCGCCAGGGCGGCCAGCCCCTGCACCATCGAGGCGGTCGGCAGCGGCACCACCTCGATGCCCCAGCCGGTGGCGGCGGTGCAGCCGGCCACCAACTCCTCGGCGGGCAGGTGGCCGTTGGGCAGCACCAGCACCTGCGCGGCGCCCGTGTCGACCATGGCGCGGAGCAGCTGCGCCGCGCTGATCGGCTCGGCCGCATCGACCGGCAGGATGCAGGCGCCCTCCGCGGCGAACAGCTCGGCGGCGCCGGCGCCGTCGACGACGGCCAGCACGGCGCGCTCCCGCGCCCAGCTGCCCCGCGGACGCGGGGTGAACAGCCCGGAGATGTGGATGCCGGACAGCCGGCCGACCGCCAGCCCGGCCTCCACCGCGGCCCCCGCGTCGTCGGTGTGCACGTGCACCGAGTGACCGTCGGCGCCGGCGGCGATCGCCACCGATTCGCCCAGCCGGGTCAGCCGGTGGCGCAGCGCCTCGACCCCGGCGGGCGGGCAGTCGTGCAGCAGGTACATCACCTCGAACTGCGGGCCCGGCGGGGCCGCGTCGGGTTCGGGCTGCGGGGGCGGCGCCGGCCGGTAGGCGGGGCGGGCCGGCACCAGCCCGGTGACGGTGGCGGTCATCGCGTCCAGCAGCACCAGCAGGCCGCGCCCGCCGGCGTCGACCACCCCGGCCTCGGTGAGCGCCTCGAGCTGGCCGGTGGTCTGGTCCAGGGCGGTCGCGGCGGCGTCCCCGGCGGCGGTGACCGCGTTGCCCGGCCCGCCGCCCGCCGCCGCGCTGCGCCGTACCGCGGCGGCGGCCGCCGCCAGCACCGACACCACGGTGCCGGGCACCTCCCGCCCGCCCATCGAGGCGATCGCCAGCTCCACCCCGCGCTGCAGCGCAGCACCCAACAGCTCCGCACCGATCTCGGCCGACGGTACGTCGGCCTCGGTGAGCACGTCGGCCAGGCCCCGCAGGATCTGGGAGAGGATCACCCCGGAGTTGCCGCGGGCGCCGTGCAGGGCGCCCACCGACAACGCGGTGGCGACCCGGGTCAGCTCCCCGGAGCCGGCGGCGGTGTTGGCTTCGGCCAGCGCCGAACGCATCGTGAACAGCATGTTGGTGCCGGTGTCGGAATCGGCGACCGGGAAGACGTTGAGCCGGTTGATCTCGTCGGTGTGGGTGATCAGGTCACCGACGGCGGTGTGTGCCCAGTCCCGTAACGCCACCGCGTCGAGCCCGCGTTCGGCCATGGCCGGTCCACCTCCTCGCCCCGTCGGTGGGCGCCAGCCTAGCCAGCGGCGCCGACAGAACCGCCCGCCAGGCCCGCCCGGTGTGGATGGTTTTGGCCATTGCCGCCGGGGCCGCTATTCTGGTCGGGTTGTCGGGCCACCCTGCGGGTCGTTGGCCCGGCGACGCAGGAGACCGGGCATGCACCACCGCCCCAAGCAGACGTTTCGAGGAGTTCACCATGGCTGCCGTGTGCGATATCTGTAGCAAAGGCCCCGGCTTCGGCAAGTCGGTGTCGCACTCGCACCGGCGGCACAGCCGGCGCTGGAACCCCAACATCCAGACCGTGCGCGCCGTGACCCGCCCGGGCGGCAACAAGCAGCGGATCAACGTCTGCACCTCCTGCCTCAAGGCCGGCAAGGTCGCCCGCGGCTGACCCGCCGCCCTCGGGCACACGACGCCACCCCGACCACCGGCTAGGGCAGCCGCCAGTCGACCGGTTCGGCGCCCATCGCGGTGAGCAGGTCGTTGGCCCGGCTGAACGGCCGGGAGCCGAAGAACCCGCGGGACGCCGACAGCGGCGAGGGGTGCGGCGACTCGATCACCGCGGCATCGGCGCCCAGCATCGGTTTGAGGCCGGCGGCGTCCCGGCCCCACAGGATCGCCACCATCGGCTGCCCCCGGCCGGCCAGGGCCCGGATCGCGCACTCGGTGACCGCCTCCCAGCCCTTGCCGCGATGCGAGGCGGGGCTGCCCGGGGCCACGGTGAGCACCCGGTTGAGCAGCAGCACCCCGCGCTGCGCCCACGGTGTGAGGTCGCCGCAGGACGGTTCGGGGTGGCCCAGGTCGGCGCGGTACTCGGCGAAGATGTTGGCCAGGCTGCGCGGCAGCGGGCGCACGTCGGAGGCCACCGAGAAACTCAAACCCACCGCGTGGCCCGGGGTCGGATAGGGATCCTGGCCCACGATGAGCACCCGCACCCCGTCGAACGGGGCGCTGAACGCCCGCAACACATTCCGCCCCTCCGGCAGGTAGCGCCGGCCGGCGCCGATCTCGTCGCGCAGGAACCGTCCCATGGTGGCGACCTGCTCGGCCACCGGCTCCAGCGCCTGCGCCCAGCCCGGCTCGACGAGTTCGCGCAGGGGGCGGGCGGTCACCGCGCTGCCCTTTGAAAGCCCTGGCGCGCCAACCGATTTCCGGGGAAGGTTCGCGCTGTCGGGAGGCATCGGTGCGACGCGCGCAGACGACTCGGGTGCCCCATGGTCAGCAGAGGGTACCGGGGCCGGGCCGCGCGTCCCGCCGCGGGTGCTCACCGGACGTGCGGCAGCCGCGACGCCCGTTCCAGGAACGTGCCGTCCGGGGCGGCGAAGCCCAGCGGCTCATACAGGGTGTGGGCGTCGACGGTGTGCAGCATCCACCGGAAGTCGCGGCCAGGGCCGTCGTCGATCATGGCGCGCACCAACCGCCGGCCGATGCCGCGTCCGCGCTGCTCGCGATGGACGTACACGTCGGCGAGATAGGCCATCGCCGCGTCGTCGGAGAAGGCCCGGCAGAACCCCACCATCTGCCCGTCGGCGACGCGGTAGGCGCCGACGAGCCGCCAGGCGACATCGAGTTGCCGGTCGAACATCGCCCGGGTGCGGTACTTCGCCCAGTAGGTGTGCTCGATCAGTTCCTGCCACAGCCAGTCCCGGTCCACCCGGTCGGCCGCGGCGGAGAACTCGACGTCATCGGCCATGCCGTGCCTCCTTTCCCGCACCGCGGTCACCGCGGCACATCGAACGACTGCCAGCCCCTCGCGGCGGGTACGGCGCCGTCGACCAGCACCCGCCCCGCCCCGGCGCGCACCCGCCCGATCGCGCGCCAGCCGGCGGGCAGCGCCCCGTCGAACACCGCCACCAGGGCGTGGTCCTCACCGCCGCCCAGCACCCAGTCGTCCGGGTCGGCGCCGACGGCCGCGGCCGCCGAGGCCAGCGCGTCGCGGTCGGCGGCCAGCGCGTCCGCGGCGAGGTCGATGTCGACCCCGGAGGCGACCGCGATGTGGCCGAGGTCGGCGATCAGCCCGTCGGAGACGTCGGTCATCGCCAGCGCGCCCGCCGCGGCGGCGGCCGGGCCCTGCCCGTAGGGCGGTTGCGGCGCCAGATGACGGCGGCGCAGCTCATCGAAGCCGTCGACGCCGTTGTCCCACACCGCATATCCGGCCGCCGAGCGGCCCAGCTCGCCGCTCACCGCCACCACCGCGCCCGGGCGGGCCCCGGACCGCAGCACCGGCGGGCGCCCGTCCAACTCCCCCAGCGCGGTCACCGCGACCACCCAGGTGTCGGCCTGCACCAGATCGCCGCCGACGATCCCGGCGCCCAGCTGCTGCGCCTCGGCCCACATGCCGTCGGCCAGCGCCGTCACCTGCTGCACCGGGGTGTGCGCGGGGGCGGCGAAGCCCACCACGAACGCGGTGGGTCGCGCGCCCATCGCCTCGATGTCGGCGGCGTTCTGCGCGATCGCCTTGCGGCCCACCTGGTGCGGGCTCGCCCAGTCCAACCGGAAGTGCCGCCCGGCCACCAGCAGGTCGGTGCTGACCACGGTGCGCCGGTCGCCGGCGGCCACCACCGCGGCGTCGTCGCCCGGCCCCAGCAGCGTGCTCGCGGGCTGGTGGCGCCCGGCCACCAGCCGCTCGATCATGGGAAACTCGCCCAGTTGACCCAGCGTGGGCTGCTCGCTCACGTCGGCTCCTCCCGCGGCCGGTAGGTTCGGTGCCGCCGCCGTGGGCGGACAGTTGTGCAGTGTAGGCCCGAGTGGAAGGGGCACCGGATGGACGAGGCCGACGGCCCGCCGCGCTGGTCGCTGATCGCCGCGCTGGTGGTGGCGATCGCCGCGGTCGTGGTGGTGCTGGTGCTCGCGGCCACCCGGCATGCCCCGGCCGCGCCGGTGGTGCTGGCCGCGGTGCCCGCACCGCAGGCCGACGGGCCGCAGTGCGCGGCGCTGCTGGCGGCGCTGCCCGAGCACCTCGGCGACTTCACCCGCGCCGAACTGGCCGAACCGGCCCCGGCGGGGGCCGCCGCCTGGCGCCGCGACCGGGGCGGCGAGCCCGGCGACCCGGTGGTGCTGCGCTGCGGGCTCGAGCGCCCGCCGGAGTTCGTCGTCGGCGCCCCCCTGCAACAGGTCGACGCGGTGCAGTGGTTCGCGGTGCGCGCCGATGACCGCACCACCTGGTTCGCGGTGGACCGGCCGGTGTATGTCGCGCTGACGTTGCCGGCCGGCTCGGGCCCCGACCCCATCCAGCAGGTGTCGGCGGCGATCAGCGCCGCGGTGGCCGCCACCCCGATCGATCCGGCGCCGGTGGGCTGAGCGGCGCTCAGCGCAGCCCGGTGCCGCGGGCCAGCGCGGTCTGCACCATGGTGGCCAGCAGGGTCGGATAGTCCACCCCGCTGGCCGCCCACATCTGCGGGTACATCGAGATCGTGGTGAACCCGGGCATCGTGTTGATCTCGTTGACCAGCGGCCCCTCGTCGGTGAGGAAGAAGTCCACCCGCGCCAGCCCCTGGCAGTCGATGGCGCGGAAGGCCCGCACCGCCAGGTCGCGCAGCGCCGCGGCGGTCTCGGCGTCCACCCGGGCCGGCACGTCGAGTTCAGCGGCGTTGTCGAGGTATTTGGTGGTGAAGTCGTAGAAGGCGTCCTGGTCGCCGCAGACCTCGGTGACCCGGATCTCGCCGAGTTCGCTGGCGCGCACCGCGCCGTCGGGAAACTCCAGCACACCGCATTCCAGTTCGCGGCCGGTCACGGCGGCTTCCACGATGACCTTCGGGTCGTGGCGGCGCGCCTCGTCGATCGCCGCGGGCAGTTCGGCCCAGCTCGCCACCCGGCTCACCCCGATCGAGGAGCCGCCGCGGGCCGGTTTGACGAACACCGGCAGGCCCAGCCGGTCCCGCTCCGCGTCGGGCAGCGTCGGCTGGCCGGGCCGCAACACGGTGTAGGCGCCGATCGGCAGCCCTTCGGCGGCGAGCAGTTTCTTGGTGAACTCCTTGTCCATGCCCGCGGCGCTGGCCAGCACGCCGGCGCCGACGTAGGGCACCCCGGCGAGCTCCAGCAGGCCCTGGATGGTGCCGTCCTCGCCGTAGGGGCCGTGCAGCACCGGGAACACCACGTCGACGCTGGTGAGCACCTCCCCGGCGGCGCTGTTCAGCGCGACCAGCTGGCCGGCCCGGCGCGGGTCGGCCGGCAGCGCGAGCTCGGCGCCGGCCGCGGTGGTCACCGCGGGCAGCCGCCGGTCGGTGATGGCCAGCGCCGCCGGGTCGCCGTCGGTGAGCACCCAGGTGCCGTCGCGGGTGATGCCGACCGCGATCGCTTCGAAGCGCTGCGGGTCGAGGTTGCGCAGGATGCTGCCCGCCGACACACAGGAGATGGCGTGTTCGCTGCTGCGGCCGCCGAACACCACGGCGACCCGGACCCGGTCGTTCACAACCTAGAGAGGCTACCTGTGGCCGGTGCGCTACTCCGGTTTGGTGCGCCGCCCGGCCAGCAGCGCCATCGCGTCGTCGACGGACAGGCCCTGGTGGCAGACCCGGTAGACCGCGTCGGTCAGCGGCATCTCCACGTCGTAGCTGCCGGCCAGGGCCAGCACCGACTCGCACGACATCACCCCTTCGACCAGGGTGCCGGTCTGCGCCCGCGCCTGCGCGACGCTGGTGCCGCGGCCCAGCCGCTCCCCGAACGAGCGGTTCCGCGACTGCGGCGAGGTGCAGGTGGCCACCAGATCGCCCACCCCGGCCAGCCCGGCCAGGGTTTCGGCCTTGGCGCCCAACGCCACCCCCAGCCGGGTGATCTCGGCCAGGCCGCGGGTGATGATCGCGGCGGCGGTGTTCTCCCCCATGCCGGCGCCGGCGGCGATGCCGCAGGCCAGCGCGATGACGTTCTTGCAGGCGCCGCCGATCTCGGTGCCGGTGACGTCGGTGTTGGTGTAGGGGCGGAAGTAACCGGTGGCCAGCTTGCGCTGCAGCGCCACCGCCCGCGCCGAATCGCTGCAGGCGATGACGGTGGCCGCCATCTGCCGGTGGGCGATCTCGTTGGCCAGGTTCGGTCCGGACAGCACCGCGACCTGCTCGGCGGCCACCCCGGTCACCGAGGTGATGACCTGGCTCATCCGCATCAGGGTGCCCAGCTCGATGCCCTTGGCCAGGCTGACCATCGTGACGTCGGGCGCCAGCAGCGCCACCCAGCGCTGCAGGTTCTCCCGCAACGCCTGGGCGGGCACCCCCAGCAGCACGGTGGTGGTGCCGGTCAGGGCCTCGGCCGGGTCGGCGGTGGCGCGGATGCCGGCCGGCAACTGCACCTCGGGCAGGTAGCGGCTGTTGCACCCGGTGCGGTTGATCTCCTCGGCGAGCCGGGGTTCGCGGGCCCAGACCACCACCTCGGTGCCGGCTTCCACCAGCACCTTGGCCAGGGCGGTGCCCCAGGCGCCCGCCCCCATCACCGCGACGGCGCCGTCGGTTTCGGCCATCGGTCCTCCTTCACCTCGGGTTCGCCCCGGCGATCTTCACCCTAGCGAGCGCCCGATGACCGCTCTGCCGGCCCGACCGGGGCTGGCAGGATGTGGCGCGTGGGCAGCCAGGCCGCGACCGGGATCGGTCTGATCATCGCCGTCAAACGGCTGGCGGCCGCCAAGACCCGGCTGGCCGCGGCGCTGCCCGACCGCACCCGCGCGGCCCTGGTGCTGGCGATGCTGGCCGACACGTTGGCCGCCGCCGGCGCGGTGCCGGAGCTGGGTCCGGTGCTGGTGGTGACCCCCGACGAGGCGGCCGCGGAAACCGCCCGCCGGTGCGGCGCCCGGGTGCTGGCCGATCCCACTCCCGGCGGTCATCCCGACCCGCTCAACGCGGCGATCGGGCACGGCGAGCGGGCGCTGGCCGCCTCGACATCGGGTCTGGCTGTGCTGCAAGGGGATCTGCCCACGCTGCGGGCGGCGGAGTTGGCCGCGGCGGTGGCGGCCGCCCGCGGTCATCCGCGCAGTTTCGTGCCCGACCGGCAGGCGACGGGCACCGCGGCGCTGTTCGCGTTCGGCACCGCGCTGGCCCCGCGGTTCGGGCCGGATTCGGCGGCCGGGCACCGCCGCTCCGGCGCCGTGGAGCTGGCCGGGGGGTGGCCGGGGCTGCGCTGCGACATCGACACCCCCGAGGACCTGGCGGCGGCGCGCGAGTTGGGGTTGGGCGCCGAGACCGCCCGGGTGCTGGCCCGATCCGGCGGGCAGCGGTAGCACCCGGCGCCGGTGTTGGGGGATGATCGCAGGGTGACCGACACCGAACCCCGCACCGACCCCCGCCCGCCGGCACCGGGGGCGCCGCCTGCGGCCACCATCCCGACGGTCGTCGACGCCCTGCCGGAGGACCGCTACCTCAACCGGGAGCTCAGCTGGCTGGATTTCAACCAGCGGGTGCTGGCGCTGGCCGCCGACACCTCGCTGCCGCTGCTGGAACGGTTGAAGTTCCTGGCGATCTTCGCCTCCAACCTCGACGAGTTCTACATGGTGCGGGTCGCCGGGCTCAAACGCCGCCACGAGATGGGGTTGTCGGTGCGGTCGGCCGACGGGTTGACCCCGCGGGAGCAGTTGCGCCGGATCGCCGAACGCTCCCAGCAGAACGCCACCCAGCACGCCCGGGTGTTCCTCGACTCGGTGCGCCCGGCGCTGGCCGAGGAGAACATCCACGTCGTCACCTGGACCGATCTCGGTAAGGCCGAACGCAAACGGCTGTCCACCTATTTTCAGGAGCAGGTCTTCCCGGTGTTGACCCCGTTGGCGGTGGACCCGGCGCACCCGTTCCCGTTCGTCAGCGGGCTGAGCCTGAACCTGGCGGTCACGGTGAAGACGCCCGACGACGGCGGGCAGCACTTCGCCCGGATCAAGGTGCCCGACAACGTCGACCGGTTCATCGAGCTCAGTGCGCCCGACGGGGAGCCGGACGGCCCCGCGGTGGTGCGCTTCCTGCCGATGGAGGAGCTCATCGCGGCGTTCCTGCCGGAGCTGTTCCCCGGCATGGAGATCGTCGAGCATCACGTCTTCCGGATCACCCGCAACGCCGATTTCGAGGTCGAGGAGGACCGCGACGAGGACCTGCTGCAGGCGCTGGAGCGGGAACTGGCCCGCCGCCGGTTCGGTTCGCCAGTGCGCCTGGAGGTCTCCGACGACATGACCGACAACATGTTGGAGCTGCTGCTGCGCGAACTGTCGGTCGACCCCGGCGACGTGATCAATGTGCCGGGACTGCTGGATCTTTCCGCGCTGTGGCAGATCTACGCGGTGGACCGCCCGGATCTCAAGGATCCGGCGTTCGTGCCGGCGACCCATCCGGCGTTCGCCGAGCGCGAGACCCCCAAGAGCATCTTCGCCACCCTGCGGGAAGGCGATGTGCTGGTGCACCACCCCTACGACTCGTTCTCCACCAGCGTGCAGCGGTTCATCGAGCAGGCGGCCGCCGACCCGAACGTGTTGGCGATCAAGCAGACGCTCTACCGCACCTCGGGGGACTCGCCGCTGGTGCGCGCGCTGATCGACGCCGCCGAGGCGGGCAAGCAGGTGGTGACCCTGGTGGAGATCAAGGCCCGCTTCGACGAGCAGGCCAACATCAAGTGGGCGCGCGCGCTGGAGCAGGCCGGGGTGCACGTCGTCTACGGCCTGGTGGGGCTCAAAACACATTGCAAGACCGCGCTCGTCGTGCGCCGGGAGGGTTCGGTGATCCGACGCTACTGCCATATCGGCACCGGCAACTACAACAGCAAGACCGCGCGGCTGTACGAGGATGTCGGTCTGCTCACCGCCGACCCGGACATCGGTGCGGATCTGACCGACCTGTTCAACTCGCTGACCGGGTACTCGCGCAACGTGTCCTACCGCAACCTTCTGGTGGCGCCCAGCGGGATTCGGGTGGGCATCATCGAGCGGATCGCCGCCGAGGTCGCCGAGCACCTCGAACACGGCGGCGGGCGGATCCGGATCAAGGCCAACGCGCTGGTCGACGAGCAGGTGATCGATGCGCTCTACCGGGCGTCGCAGGCCGGGGTGCCGGTCGAGATCGTGGTGCGCGGCATCTGCGCGTTGCGCCCGGGGGTGGCGGGTTTTTCGGAGAACATCGTCGCCCGCTCAATTCTCGGCCGCTTCCTGGAGCATTCGCGGATGTTCCATTTCCAGGCGATCGACGAGTTCTGGATCGGCAGCGCCGACATGATGCACCGCAACCTGGATCGCCGGGTGGAGGTGATGGTTCAGGTCAAGGACCCCCGCCTGGTGGATCAGCTCTGCGAGGTGTTCGACTCGGCGCTGGACCCCGGGACCCGGTGCTGGGAGCTGGATTCCGACGGCCGGTGGACGGCCTACCCGCGCGACGGGCGCAGTGTCCGCGACCACCAGGTGGCGCTGATGGAGAGCCGACGCACGCCCTGACGGTCCCGCCGGATTCGTTTCTACCGCCCGCAACCCAGGAGACACGGTGCCCAAACAGACCCGGCCGGACAAGCTCGTGTGCGCGGCCGGTGCCGTGCTGTGGCGCCGTCGCGGCGACACGATCGAGGTCGCGCTGGTCCACCGGCCCCGCTACGACGACTGGTCGCTGCCCAAGGGCAAGGTCGACCCGGGCGAGGTCGAGGCGGTGACCGCGGTGCGCGAACTGCTGGAGGAGACCGGCCAGCACGCCGAGCTGGGCCGCTTTCTGACCACGGTGACCTACCCGCTGAGCCGCGCGACCAAACGGGTGCGGTACTGGTCGGCGCGCGCCACCGGCGGGACCTTCGTGCCCAATACCGAGGTGGACGAGCTGGTCTGGCTGGCCGCGCCCGCGGCGCTGGACCGGTTGGGCTACACCACCGACCGGAAAGTGTTGCGCGCGTTCCTCAAGCAGCCGGCGGACACCCGGACCGTGCTGATCGTGCGGCACGGCACCGCCGGTAGCCGCCGACGCTTCGCCGGGGATGACACGCTGCGTCCGTTGGACACGAACGGTCGCGCCCAGGCCGCGGCGCTCGTCGAGTTGCTGTGCGCCTTCGGGGCCACCGACGTCTTCGCCGCCGACCGGGTGCGGTGCCGGCAGACGGTGGCGCCGCTGGCCGAGCGGTTGGGGGTGCCGATCGGTACCGAGCCGTTGTTGACCGAGGAGGCTTATGCCGGCGATCCGCGGCGGTCACGTCGCCGAGTTCTGCAGATCGCCGGCGTGCGCGACGGCGCCGACGCGGCCGGTACGCCGGTGATCTGCACGCAGGGCAAGGTGATCCCCGACCTGATCGACTGGTGGTGCACGCGGGACGGAGTGCGGCCGCGCAACACCGGTAACCGTAAGGGCAGCACCTGGGTGCTGTCGCTGGCAGCAGATCGGTTGGTGGCCGCCGATCACCTGCCCAGTGCGCTGGCGCCCGACGTGGCGGGTTAGTTCCCGAAGACGGTGATGCGCCGCCGGCGAGTCGGCCGGCGGCGCATCAGCGCTCGCGTCGGGTCGAGCTATTTGCGGCCGCGGCGGGCCGTGGTCTTCTTCGCCGCGGTCTTCTTCGCGGTGGTCTTCTTCGCGGTGGTCTTCTTGGCCGGCGCCTTCTTCGCCGTGGTCTTGGTGGCGGCCTTCTTCGCGGTGGTCTTCTTGGTCGCGGTCTTGGCCGGCGCCCGCTTGGTCGCGGTCTTCTTCGCCGCGGTGGTCTTCTTCGCCGCGGTCTTGGCCGGCGCCTTCTTCGCCGTGGTCTTCTTGGCCGCGGTGGTCTTCTTCGCCGCCGCCTTGGTGGCGGTGGTCTTCTTGGCCGCCGTCTTCTTGGCCGCGGTCTTCTTCGCCGCGGTCTTCTTGGCCGCGGTCTTCTTGGCGGGCTTGGCCGTTGTCGCCGAGGCCGCACCGCGTTTCACGGCCGGGCCGGAGGCCGGGAGCTTCTGCGAGCCCGAGACGACCGCCTTGAACTGGGCGCCGGGCCGGAACGCCGGGACCGAGGTGGGCTTGACCTTCACGGTTTCGCCGGTGCGCGGGTTACGGGCGACCCGGGCTGCGCGACGGCGCTTCTCGAACACACCGAAGCCGGTGATCGTGACGCTCTCGCCCTTGTGGACGGCCCGCACAATGGTGTCGACCACGTGCTCCACCGCCGCGGTCGCCTGCTTGCGATCGGTGCCCATCTTCTCGGTCAGGGCGTCGATCAGCTCTGCTTTGTTCATCCAGTCCTCCGAAATCAGTGGCCCGGTTTGGACCGACTGGGGACACGGTAAACCCTGTTCCGGTTGATTTCCAAGAGCCACGCGCAGTTTCAGCAAAGAATGTCGTGGGCTCCGGCGGCGGGGTTCCCGCGCTTTACCGCGGGTGTGGACGGAATCAGCAAAGCCGCACAGCGGCTTCGGGTGGGCTCAGCCGGTGGCCAGGGTGCGTGGTTTCCACGCCGGCCGGCTCGCCTCGAATTCCTCGATTTTGTCGAGTTTCCGCAGCGTAAGGCCGATATCGTCGAGACCCTCCAGCAGCCGCCAGGCGGTGTAGTCGTCAATTCTGAACGGCAGCACGGCGGTACCGGCGCTGACGGTTCGATCCTGAAGATTGACAGTGACTTCCAGACCCGGCTGCTGCTCGATGAGTTTCCAGAGCAGTTCGACGCCGTCCTGGTCGACTTCGGCGGCCAGCAGGCCGGATTTCCCGGCGTTGCCGCGGAAGATGTCGGCGAACCGGGACGAGATGACGGCCCGGAATCCGTAGTCCATCAGCGCCCAGACCGCGTGCTCCCGCGAGGATCCGGTGCCGAAGTCCGGCCCGGCGACCAGGACCGAGCCCTTGTCGAACGGGCTAAGGTTGAGGATGAACGACGGGTCGTTGCGCCAGACGGCGAACAGGCCGTCGTCGAAACCGGTGCGGGTCACCCGTTTCAGGTACTCGGCCGGGATGATCTGGTCGGTGTCGACGTTGGACCGGCGCAGCGGGACGCCGATGCCGGTGTGGGTGCGGAAGGCTTCCATCGTGTTCTCCTGCGTGCGGGTGGGGTCAGTCCAGATCGGCCGGGGAGGACAGGGTCCCGCGCACCGCGGTGGCGGCGGCGACCGCGGGCGACACCAGGTGGGTTCGCCCGCCGCGGCCCTGCCGGCCTTCGAAGTTGCGGTTCGAGGTTGAGGCGCAACGCTCCCCGGCAGACAACTGGTCGGGGTTCATTCCCAGGCACATCGAGCAGCCGGCCTGGCGCCACTGGGCGCCCGCGGCGGTGAAGATCTCGCCCAGCCCCTCTTCTTCGGCCTGGGCGCGCACCCGCATCGAGCCGGGCACGATCAGCATCCGCACCCCGTCGGCCACGGTGCGGCCGCGCAGGACCTCGGCGACCACCCGCAGGTCCTCGATGCGCCCGTTGGTGCAGGACCCGACGAACACCACGTCCACGCCGATGTCGCGCATCGGGGTTCCGGGCTGAAGGTCCATGTAGGCCAGGGCTTTCTCCGCCGCGCGGCGGGCGACCTCGTCGACCATCATCTCCGGGTCGGGGACGGCCTGGCCCAACGGGACACCCTGACCCGGGTTGGTCCCCCAGGTCACGAACGGGCTGAGTTCGGCGGCGTCGAGGTAGACCTCGGTGTCGAACTCGGCGCCCTCGTCGGTGCGCAGCCGGTCCCATGCGGCCACCGCTTCGTCCCACTGCGCCCCGCGCGGGGCGTGCGGCCGGTCGCGCAGGAACTCGTAGGTGGTGGCGTCCGGGGCGATCATGCCGGCCCGGGCACCGGCTTCGATGCTCATGTTGCACACCGTCATCCGGGCCTCCATCGACAGTGCCTCGATGGCACTGCCGCGGTACTCGATGACGTGGCCCTGACCACCGCCGGTGCCGATCTTGGCGATGACCGCCAGGATCAGGTCCTTGGCGCTGACCCCGGGCGGCAGCTCGCCGTCGACGTTGACCGCCATCGTCTTGAACGGCCGCAGCGACAGGGTCTGGGTGGCCAGCACATGCTCGACCTCGGAGGTGCCGATGCCCATCGCCAGCGCGCCGAAGGCGCCGTGGGTGGAGGTGTGGGAGTCCCCGCAGACGACGGTGGTGCCCGGCTGGGTCAGCCCGAGCTGCGGGCCGATGATGTGCACGATGCCCTGGTCGATGTCGCCCATCGGGTGCAGGCGGATGCCGAACTCCTCGCAGTTGCGGCGCAGCGTCTCGACCTGGGTGCGCGACACCGGGTCGGCGATCGGCCGGTCGATGTGGATCGTCGGCACGTTGTGATCCTCGGTGGCGATGGTCAGGTCGGGCCGGCGCACCGGCCGCCCGGCCAGCCGCAGACCGTCGAAGGCCTGCGGGCTGGTGACCTCGTGGACCAGGTGCAGATCGATGTAGATCAGGTCGGGTTCGGTGCCGCCGCCGGAGACCACCACGTGCTGGTCCCACACCTTCTGCGCCATCGTGCGCGGCTGCTCGTTCATTATGATCTCACAATCTGAGACGTTAATATCTCTCTATGAGACAGGATAGCGGCATCGGCGTGCTCGACAAAGCCGTGGGGGTGCTCTGGGCGGTCTCGCAGTCCCCCTGCGGGCTGGCCGAACTGTGCGACCGCACCGGGTTGCCGCGGGCCACCGCCCACCGGCTGGCCGCCGGCCTGGAGGTCCACCGGCTGCTCGCCCGCGACGGCGACGGCCGGTGGCAGCTGGGCCACGCGGTCACCGAGCTGGCCGCCCACGTCACCGACCCGCTGTTGGCCGCCGGCGCGGCGATCCTGCCCCAGCTGCGCGAAACCACCGGGGAGAGCGTGCAGCTCTACCGCCGCGACGGCAGCTGGCGGGTCTGCGTCGCCGCGCTGGAGCCGGCCGCCGGGCTGCGCGACACCGTCCCGATCGGGGCCCGGCTGCCGATGACCGCCGGCTCGGGCGCGCGGGTGCTGCTGGCCTACGCCGACCCGGAGACCCAGCGGGCGGTGCTGCCGCAGGCCCGGTTCGGCGAACGCACCCTGGCCGAGGTGCGCCGCCGCGGCTGGGCGCAGAGCGCCGCCGAGCGCGAGCCGGGGGTGGCCAGCGTCTCCGCACCGGTGCGCGACGCCCGCGGCGAGGTGATCGCCGCGGTGTCGGTCTCCGGGCCGATCGACCGGATGGGCAGACGCCCCGGCGAGCGGTGGGCCGGTGACCTGGTCGGCGCCGCCGACGCGCTGACCCAGCGGCTGTGAGCGCCTGCCAGACTTGGGCGCATGGGAACCAATCAGCGCGCACAGATCGTCATGTCCGAAGCCGAGATCGCCGAGTTCGTCACCACCAGCCGCACCGGGACGCTGGCCACCGTGGGCCGCGACGGCCAGCCGCACCTGACCGCCATGTGGTACGCCGTGCTCGACGGGGAGATCTGGCTGGAGACCAAGGCGAAGTCGCAGAAGGCGGTCAACCTGCGCCGCGACCCGCGGGTGAGCTTCCTCATCGAGGGCGGCCACACCTACGACACCTTGCGCGGGGTGTCGTTCGAGGGCGTGGCCGAACTCGTCGAGGAGGACGCCGACACGCTGTTCCGGGTCGGGGTCAGCGTCTTCGAGCGCTACACCGGGCCGTACTCCGAGGAGATGAAGCCGGCGGTCGACATGATGATGAACAAGCGGATCGCGGTGCGCATCGTGCCGCGGCGCACCCGGTCCTGGGACCATCGCAAGCTGGGCCTGCCGGCGATGCCGGTGGGCGGTTCCACCGCCCCGGCCGTCGGCTAGCGCCCCGGCAGACGAAAGTCCCCCATTCCGAGTGGAATGGGGGACTTTGTGCTGTAGCCCCGATGGGATTCGAACCCACGCTACCGCCGTGAGAGGGCGGCGTCCTAGGCCGCTAGACGACGGGGCCAGAACCGATCCGGGCTGCCAGCATAGCCCACATCGGGGCGCCCACCTAATCGTGCTCGATGAGCGCACTTCGCTGGGGTACCAGGACTCGAACCTAGAATGGCTGAACCAGAATCAGCTGTGTTGCCAATTACACCATACCCCATTAGCTGCCAAAACCGCTGGTCGCAGCGGATTTCGCCCGTTTTCCAGCGAGCTGCGGGCCACCGCGACCGGCCATTACGGGCCGTGGTGCAGACTACCAAAGATTTTCAGACCACTTCGTCGGGGATGCCCGCGGCCGCGTCGCGCAGCCGCGCCAGGCTGCGCTCGCGGCCGAGCAGCTCCAGGGATTCGAACAGCGGCGGGCTGACCACCGAGCCGGTCGCGGCCACCCGGACCGGCCCGAACGCCTTGCGGGGTTTGAGCTCCAGACCCTCGATCAGCGCGGCTTTCAACGCGGCCTCGATGTCGGCGGCCGCCCAGCGCGCCACCCCGTCGAGCGCCCCGACCGCGGCGTCGAGCACCGGGCGGGCCTGCGGGCGCAGTTCCTTGGCGACCGCGCGTGGATCCAGGGTGTAGGCGGCGTCGTTAAGGAAACCGAGCAGCGCCCAGGCGTCGCCGAGCACCACGACGCGGGTCTGCACCAGCTCCGCGGCGATGCCGAACTGCTCGTCGGACAGGCCGGTGTCATGGCCGTGCGCGGCGAAGTAGGCCGCCAGCCGGGCAGCGAACTCGGCCGGCGCCAGCCGCCGGATGTGCTCGGCGTTGATCGCGTCGGCCTTCTTCTGGTCGAAGCGCGCCGGGTTGGAGTTGACGTCGACCACGTCGAAGGCGGCGACCATCTCGGACATGTCGAACACGTCGCGGTCGTCGGCGATCGACCAGCCCAGCAGCGCCAGGTAGTTCAACAGCCCTTCGGGGATGAACCCGCGGTCACGGTGGGCGAACAGGTTGGATTGCGGGTCGCGTTTGGACAGCTTCTTGTTGCCCTCCCCCAAAACGCTGGGCAGGTGCCCGAATTCGGGTACCCGCTCGGCGACCCCGATCCGGATCAGCGCCCGGTAGAGCGCGATCTGCCGCGGCGTCGAGGGCAGCAGGTCCTCGCCGCGCAGCACGTGGGTGATCTTCATCAACGCGTCGTCGACCGGGTTGACCAGGGTGTAGAGCGGATCCCCGCTGGCGCGGGTCAACGCGAAGTCGGGCACCGTGCCGGCGGCGAAAACCGTCTCGCCGCGCACCAGGTCGTGCCAGACCAGGTCCTCGTCGGGCATCCGCAGCCGCAGCACCGGGCGGCGGCCCTCGGCGCGGAACGCGGCGCGCTGCTCGTCGGTGAGGTCGCGGTCGTGGTTGTCATAGCCCAGTTTGGGGTTGCGGCCGGCGGCGCGGTGGCGCGCCTCCACCTCCTCGGCGGTGGAGAACGCTTCGTAGGCTTCGCCGGCCGCCAGGAGTCGTTCGACCACGTCGCGGTGGATGTCCTTGCGCTCGGATTGCCGGTAGGGCCCGTAGGGTCCGCCCACCTCGGGTCCCTCGTCGTAGTCGAGGTTCAGCCAGCGCAGCGCGTCCAGCAGCGCGCGGTAGCTCTCCTCGCTGTCGCGTTCGGCGTCGGTGTCCTCCAGCCGGAACACCAGGGTGCCGCCGGTGTGGCGGGCGTAGGCCCAGTTGAACAGGGCCGTGCGGATCAACCCCACATGCGGGGTGCCGGTGGGCGACGGGCAGAACCTGACCCGGACCGTCATCGCTCTCCTCCGCTTTCTGCTCGGCCGGCACTACTTCCCTTGCGCAGTCCTTTGCGGACAACGGGATTGGCCAGGGTGCCGATCCCCTCGACGGTGATCGCGACGGTGTCGCCGTGCTCGATCGGGCCGACGCCCTCCGGTGTGCCGGTGAGGATCAGGTCGCCGGGCAGCAGCGTCATCACCGCCGAGACCCACTCGACGATGGCGCCGATGTCGTGCAGCATCAGCGACGTTCGGCTCCGCTGCTTGACCTCGCCGTTGACCTCGGTGCGCAGTTCGAGGTCGGCGGGGTCGACGTCGGTGACGATCCACGGGCCGACCGGGCAGAACGTGTCGTGGCCTTTCGCCCGGGCCCACTGCCCGTCGGCCTGCTGTTGGTCGCGGGCCGAGACGTCGTTGGCGATGGTGTAGCCCAGGATGTGTTCGGCGGCCCGGGCGGCGGGCACGTCCTTGCAGGGCCGGCCGATGACCGCGGCCAGCTCCCCTTCGTAGTGCACCGGTGCGGCGTTGACGGGCAACTGAATCGGCACATTCGGGCCGATGATCGCGGTGTTGGGCTTGAGGAAGATCACCGGGTCGGCGGGGGCGTCACCGCCCATCTCCGCGGCGTGCGCGGCGTAGTTCTTGCCGACGCAGATCACCTTGGTGGCCAGGATGGGCGCCAGCAGCCGGACGTCGGCCAGCGGCCAGGACCGGCCGGTGAATGTCGGAGTGCCGAACGGGTGTTCGGCGATTTCCCGCGCCGCCGGCGGGTCACCCTCGATGCTGACGAAAGCGACCCCGTCGGGGCTGGCGATTCGACCCAGGTGCATTCGTGACAGCCTAGCGACGTCAGCGCGCCGGCTGGCGGGCGGTGACCATCGTGACCAGGAAGTCCTCCAGATGCTCGCGGCTGACGTCGAGTTCGCCGCGCAGCCACAGCGTCACGACCTCGAAGCCGCCGGCGACCAGGGTCAGCGCCGCCAGGTCGATGTCGGGATCGATCCGCTGCTGACCGGCCAGCAGCGCCCGGCCCTGCTCGGCCATCACGGTGGCGAGCATCTTGACCAGGTCGCGCCAGCGGGACCGCAGCGCCTCGGTGGTCTGCGCCTCGATCAGCAGCCGACCGCGCCTGCTGTCGGCGCACAGGAAGTCCAGCCCGCTGCTCATCGCCGCCCGGGCGCGCTGCACCGGATCGGCCGGGGCGGACTCGATGGCGGGCAGCAGCGTGGCGAACGCCCGGGTGTTCTGCTCCTCGAAGACGGCCAGCACCAACTCGTCGACGGTGCGGAAACTCTCATAGAAGTAGCGGTCGTTGAGCCGGGCGCGGACGCAGACCCCGCGCACGGTGACCGCGGCGACCCCGTCGGCGGCGATGGTGTCCAGCGCCGCGTCGAGCAGCGCCGCCTGCCGCCGGGACTGTCGCTCGCTTCCGGTGGCGCCGCCGTAGGTCCGCGCCGTCTCCGCCATGCCGCCCATTGTCACATCCCTTGACCGCCCCGAACATCTGGTGAAGACTGTCACCAGATGCCGTGAACGGGAGGTAACCCCACGATGACCACCGCCGACCAGAAGCTGCCCACCCCGCCTTTCCTGCAGAATTTCCCGTTCAACGTATTCCTGCGGGTGCTGGCGCCACGCGATCTGGCGGCCACCGAAGCGCAGCGGGAATCGTTTCGGGCCTGGTCGCAGATCGGCGACCCGCTCGCCGACGACGTGGTGCGGATGATCCAGCGGCTGCCCACCGGAGAGGGCCGCCGGCTCTTCGAGATCGCCGTGGACCAGGGCATCGACGCCGTGACCGACCCGCCGGAGGAGCTGGTCGCGTTCTTCGCCCAGGTCGACGAGCGGCCCTACTGGCTCGACGACGCCAAGCTCGCGCTCGCCGCGCGGGTGACCATGCGCACCGGGCTGTGGGGCATCGGGTTCGCGCTGCCCGGCCTGGCGCTGACCGGCGGGTACCTGGCCTCCAAGGCCGACAAGCCGCTGGTGGGCACCGGGGACCTGCGCCGGATGGCGCCGCGCCGGCTCAACGAGACCGCCACCTGGTTCATCGACGCCACCTCCCCGGGCGGGCTGGAGCGTTTCGCGCCGGGCTTCACCGGCACGCTGCGGGTGCGGTTGATGCACGCGATCGTGCGGTCGGCGATGTGCCGCCGCGAGGACTGGGATTTCGAGAACTGGGACCACCCGCTCAACCAGGCCCAGATGGCCGGCACCGTGATGCTGTTCTCGCTGGCGAACCTGGTCGGCTGCCAGGCGATGGGGCTGCGGTTCTCCGAGCGGGAACGCGACGCGGTCTTCCACCTGTGGCGCTACGTGGGCCAGCTGATGGGTGTGGACCGCGAGCTGATGCCGGTCGACGAGGCCGACACCTGGCGGATGTTCTGGCTGCAGGCCGACACCGAATTCCTGCCCGACGAGGACTCCAAGGCGCTGGCCGAGGCGCTGCACGGCGGCCAGCCCGACGACGACCTGCCGATGTCGGTCGCGCGGGCGGTGCTGTCCTCCTACAGCCGGCTGGTGTTGGGCAAGGTCAACGCCGACCAGCTGGGCCTGCTGGACAGCAAACCGTTGCAGGCGGCCGTGCTGGGCATCTCGGCGGTGAACCGGGTGATGGAGTTCCAGCGGGTGATCCCCGGGATGACCCGGCTCAACGAGGAGATCGGTCACTGGACGCGCCGGAAGTTCGTCGGCCGCGGCTTCACCGAGACCGGTGGTGACCGCAGCTACCGCCGCCACGACAAACTGGTGATGGCCAAGACCGGCTGACCACCGCGCCCGTTCGCACGCCCCGCGTCGCCGCGCCGGGTGTGGCACCATCGATCGGTGGCCGCCGACTCGATCAGCACCGCGACGCGATGGTGGATCCTGATCGTCTCGCTGGCGGCGACGTTGTGCGCCTTCACCTTCATCAACGGGGTCGCGTTCGTCATCCCGATGCTGGAGAGCAAACGCGACACCAACCTCGCCCAGGCCGGCCTGCTCGCCTCGATGCCCAGCGCCGGGATGGTGCTGACCCTCTACGGGTGGGGCTACCTGCTGGACCGCATCGGCGAGCGGGTGGTGCTCAGCTTCGGCATGGCGTTGACCGGCGCGGCGTGTTTCGCCGCCGCCTCGATGCATTCCCTGTTGGCGGTGGGGATCTTCCTGTTCGTGGGCGGGATGGCGGCCGCGTGCGCCAACACCGCCAGCGGGCGGCTGGTGGCGGGCTGGTTCCCGGCGCATCAGCGCGGCCTGGTGATGGGTATCCGCCAGACCGCCCAGCCGTTGGGGATCGCGCTGGGCGCCATGGTGATCCCCCGCTTCGCCCAGCACGGCCTGGAGCCGGCGCTGAAGTTCCCGGCGATGATCTGCACGGTGGCCGCGGTGGCGTGCGCGCTGGGGGTGATCGATCCGCCGCGCGCGCCGCTGGCCGCCGCGCCGCCGGAGGAACTCGCCAGCCCCTACCGCGGGTCGTCGCTCCTGTGGCGCATCCACGCCACCTCGGCGGTGATGATGGTGCCCCAGGCGGTGATCTCGACGTTCATGCTGGTCTGGCTGATCCGCGAGCAGCACCTGTCGATCACCACGGCCGGGGCGCTGGTCACGCTGGCGCAGCTGCTCGGCGCGGCGTTCCGGGTGGCGGCCGGCCGCTGGTCGGACCGGGTCGGGTCCCGGCTGCGGCCGGTGCGCACGCTGGCGGTGGCCGGTTCGGTGGCGATGGTGCTGTTGGGTGTGACCGCCTACCTGGGTTCACCGGCGGCGACCGCGGCGATCGTCACCGCGGCGGTGATCACGGTGCTCGACAACGGGTTGGCCTCCACCGCGATCGCCGAGGTGGCCGGACCGTACTGGAGCGGGCGTGCGCTAGGTGCGCAGAACACCAGCCAGCGGCTGACCGCCGCGGCCGCTCCCCCGGTCTTCGGCGCCGTCATCGGCGCGGTCGGCTATCCGATGGCGTTCGTCGCGTGCGGGGTGGTCGTGCTCGCCGCGTGGCCGCTGGTTCCCGTCGGCGCGCGGCCAGGTAAAGGCGAGCGAACCGCGGCGGCAACCGATTCGGAGTCAGCCAGCCGTTAGTCACCCTCAAGCCAACGTCGTGCACATACGACCCGTGTCACACTGTCGCAAGATCTCGTCGCCGCGCTTGATGACGAGCGTGATGTCGGGGTCGTCGGCGAAGAGTCACACCGGCTCGGTGGCCCGGGCCGGCTCAGGTGGTCGCGTAATCGCAGACCCCGATGCCCGCGCAGGTCTTGAGCACCGTGTTGCCGCGCTTGATCCGCAGCGTGATGTCCACCGGCTCTTCATCGTTGAGGTCCAACGGACGGGCGAGGAAGCTGAGGAACCGTGGCTCCGGCGCCAGCGTGATCGACCAGGGCAGTTGCGCGACGGTGTCGTTGAACTGCAGGCCGTCGAAGTCGGTGTAGAGCACCGCCAGCGGTGCGTCGAGATCACCGGTGATCTCGTAGGTGACCTCGTTGACGGGCACGACGCTCGTGGTGTCCTCGCCCGGCGCGGCGGTAGCGCGGTCCTTGCCGTCCCAGGACCGGTTCGCCAATGCGGCTGCCGCGGCGATCACCAGCACCACGACCACCGCCACCGCCGCACCGATGAGCCACGGCTTCTTGCTCCGGCGCTCCGGCACGAACTGCGTTTGCGGTACGGCGATCTCCTGGGTCTGGGCGTCGTCGGCCGCGCCCGGCCACACCGGGGGCTGCTGGCCGGGGCCGGGTCCGCCGTGCTCCGGGTTCGTCATTGCGGCAGCCTAACACCGGATTCGCCGCGCCCCGGGCGAACCGGGTCAGCCGGCTGCCGGCCCGCGCGGCGACCGGGTCAACTGCTCAAGACCGCGCACGGTGTCATGCCGTCACACTTCTTGAGCACCTCGCCGCCGCGTTTGATCGTGAACGTGATGTCGGGCATCTCACTGAAATCGCTCGGGACGGCGAAAATGCTGGGAAACATCGGCTCCGGCGATACCGTCACCGACCACGGCAGGCTGCTCACGGTCTCGTCGACGACGCCGTCGGCGCCGATGTAGGTGACCGTCAACGAACCGCGGCTGCTTCCGGTGATCTCGTAGGTGATGCCCTCGGCGGGAGCCTCGCTGGCGCTGGTGCTCACCCCCGGTTTCCCCGGCGTCGACGACGGCTTGTTGTCGGATTTGTCGGACCCGCCGGCCAGCATCACCACCGCGGCCACCAGGATCACCAGGACGAGCAGGACGGCACCGATGATCCACGGCAGTTTGCTCGTCGGCGGCGGACCGCCCGGCGGCACGCCCAACTCGCCGTACGGGGATCCGCCGTAGGGACCGGCGCCGTACGGCTGAGCGCCGTAGGGCTGGGCACCATAAGGCTGAGCACCGTACGGCTGGGCGCCATAGGGATCGGCCCCATAGGGTTGCCCGCCATAGGGCTGAGCACCGTACGGCGGGCTCCCGTAGGGCGGGCCACCCTGGGGCGGGCCGCCCTGGGGAGCGGGCGGCCAACCGGAGGGCTGCTGCCCGTAAGGCTGGGCGCCGTAGGGCTGACCGCCCTGCGGCGGCTGCTGGCCATACGGCGGCCCCCCGTACTCCTGATTTGGCATTACGGCAGCCTAACACCGCATTCCGGCACCCGAGCGCGGCAAAGTCGGGCCCGCGGCGGCGGGCGCAACCCCGCCGCGCGCGCTGTGGCACCATCGGTCGATGCCATCGCGGAGCGCCGGTCCCGCCCGCCGCTGGCTCATGCTCGCCCTGGCCCTGGCCGCGACGATGTGCGCCAACGTGTTCATCAACGGCGTCGCGTTCCTCATCCCCACCCTGCACAGCGACCGCGGACTCGATCTCGCCCGCGCCGGGCTGATGTCGGCGCTGCCGAGTTTCGGCATGGTGCTCACCCTGATCGCCTGGGGCTACCTGGTCGACCGCGCCGGGGAACGGCGCGTGCTGTGGGCCGGCTCCGCGCTGACCGCCGCAGCCGCATTCGGCGCCGCCGCAACCGATTCCCTGACCGGCACCGGCGTCTTCCTGCTGCTGGGCGGGATGGCCGCGGCGTCGAGCAACACCGCCAGCGGGCGGCTGGTGGTCGGCTGGTTCCCCGCCCATCAGCGCGGCCTGGCCATGGGCATCCGCCAAACCGCCCAGCCGCTGGGGGTCGCGCTCGGCGCGCTGGTGATCCCCAACCTGGCCCGGCACGGCATCGGGGTCGCGCTGCTGTTCCCGGCGACGATCTGCGCGGTGGCGGCGCTGGCCTGTGCCGTGGGGGTCCTCGACCCGCCGCGCCCGCCGCGCGCCGAGGCGCCCGACGAACACCTGGCCAACCCCTACCGCGGGTCGGCGCTGCTGTGGCGCATCCACGCCATGTCGGTGCTGCTGGTGGTGCCGCAGGTGCTGGTGTGGACGTTCATGCTGGTGTGGCTGATGAGTTCGCGGGGCTGGTCGGCACCGGCCGCCGGCGCCCTGGTCACGGTCAGCCAGCTGCTCGGCGCCGCCGGGCGGATCGCGGCCGGCCGCTGGTCGGACCGGCTCGGCTCCCGGCTGCAACCGATCCGCACCATCGCCGCCGCCGCGGCGCTGGCGATGCTGGCCCTGGCGATCTGCGACCGGCTGGGCTCACCGCTGGCGATCGCGGTGATGGTGCTCGCCTCGGTGATCACGGTCTCCGACAACGGGCTGGCGTTCACCGCGATCGCCGAGATCGCCGGCCCGTTCTGGAGCGGACGGGCGCTGGGCGCCCAGAACACCAGCCAGCTGTTCGCCGCGGCGGTGGCCCCGCCGCTGTTCGGCGGCCTGATCGGGGTGTTCGGCTATCCGGTCGCCTTCGCGGTCTGCGCCCTGTTCCCGCTGGCCGCGATGCCGGTGGTGCCGGCCGACCCGCCGGCCCGCCGACTCGCCACCGACGCCTAACGGACGCCTAGAGCAGGCCCGCGATCCGGTCGCCGACCTCCCGGGTCGAGCGCGCCACGTCGCCGCGGCTGGCCAGGTGCTGCTCGACGGCCTTGTCCACCCGCGCGGCCGCCGCGTCATGGCCCAGGTGGGCGAGCATCAGCGCGACCGACATGATCGCCGCGGTCGGGTCGGCCACCCCCTGCCCGGCGATGTCCGGGGCGCTGCCGTGCACCGGCTCGAACATCGACGGGTTGGTGCCGGTGGCGTCGATGTTGCCCGACGCGGCCAGCCCGATGCCGCCGCTGACCGCGCCGGCCAGGTCGGTGATGATGTCGCCGAACAGGTTGTCGGTGACGATGACGTCGAACCGGCCCGGGTCGGTGACCAGATAGATGGTGGCCGCGTCGACGTGACAGTAAGCGGTCTCCACGTCAGGGTACTCCGCCCCGATCTCGGCGACGGTGCGCGACCACAGCGACCCGGCGTAGGCCAGCACGTTGTTCTTGTGCACCAAAGTCAGGTGCTTGCGCCGCTGCCGCGCCCGCTCGAAGGCGTAGCGCACCACCCGCGCCACCCCGTAGGCGGTGTTGACGCTGACCTCGGTGGCCACCTCGTACACGGTGCCGGTGCGGATCGCGCCGCCGTTGCCGGTGTAGGGCCCCTCGGTGCCCTCCCGCACCACCTGGAAGTCGATCTGCGGATCCCCGGCCAGCGGGCTGGCCACCCCGGGGTAGAGCCGGCTCGGCCGCAGGTTGACGTGGTGGTCCAGGGCGAACCGCGCGGTCAGCAGCAGCCCGCGCTCCAGCACGCCCGACGGCACCGACGGGTCGCCGATCGCGCCGAGCAGGATCGCGTCGTGGGCGCGCAGCTCGTCGAGCACGCCGTCGGGCAGCACCTCCCCGGTGGCGTGATAGCGCCGCGCGCCCAGGTCGTAGTCGGTGGTCTGCACGCCGGGCAGCACCACGTCGAGCACCTTCAGCGCCTCGGCGGTGACCTCCGGGCCGATCCCGTCGCCGCCGATGACGGCCAGTTTCAGCGACGCGGTCATGACAGGTCCACCACCTCGAGCTTGCTGGCGCCGACCGCCGCGCCGATCGCCGCGCGCACGTCGGCGGGCACGTCGCTGTCCAGCCGCAGCAGGATGGTGGAGTTGGGGCCGGCCACGTCCTCGGAGAGCTGGGCGGCGGCGATGTTGATCCCGGCCTCGCCGAGCAGGGTGCCGATCTTGCCCAGCGCACCGGGCTGGTCGTCGTAGTTGATGATCAGGTTCATCCCCTCGGCGCGCAGGTCGAAGTTGCGCCCGTTGATGCTGGCGATCTTCTCGACCTGCTCCGGGCCGGCGAGTGTCCCGGCGACCGAGACCACGGTGCCGTCGGCGCCGACCGCGTCGACCTCCACCACGCTGCGGAACTTCGGGCTCTCGCTGGCCACGGTCAGCTCGGCGGTCACCCCGCGCTCCTGGGCCAGCGCCGGCGCGTTGACGAACGTCACCGGGTCCTCGATCACCGCGGAGAACAACCCGCGAACCGCCGAAAGCTTCAGCACCTCAACCTGTTCGGCGGCCAGCTCACCGCGGACCTGCACCCCAAGCGAAGCGGGCAGCCCGTCGGACAGCACCCCGGCCAGCACACCGAGTTTGCGCACCAGGTCCAGCCACGGCACCACCGCCTCGCCGACCGCGCCGCCGGCGACGTTGACCGCGTCCGGCACGAAATCGCCGGCCAGCGCCAGCCGCACGCTCTTGGCGACGTCGGTGCCGGCCCGGTCCTGCGCCTCGGCGGTGGAGGCGCCCAGGTGCGGGGTCACCACCACCTGCGGCAGGTCGAACAGCGGCGAGTCGGTGCACGGCTCGGTGGCGAACACGTCCAGGCCGGCGGCGCGCACGTGCCCGCTGACGACCGCGTCGGCCAGCGCCGCCTCGTCGATCAGCCCGCCGCGGGCCGCGTTGACGATGATCACCCCCGGCTTGGTCTTGGCCAGCGCCTCCCGGCCGATCAGCCCGGCGGTCTCCGGCGTCTTGGGCAGATGCACGGAGATGAAGTCGGCGCGCGCCAACAGCTCGTCGAGGCTGAGCAACTCGATGCCCAGCTGGGCGGCCAGCGCCGGCGACACGTACGGGTCGTAGGCGATGATGTGCGCGCCGAACGCGGCCAGCCGCGAGGCGACCAGCTGCCCGATGCGCCCCAGCCCGACGACCCCGACGGTGTGGTCGTAGATCTCGGTGCCGGAGAACGACGACCGCTTCCAGGTGCGCTCGCGCAGCGTGGTGTCGGCGGGCGGGATCTGCCGGGCCGCGGCCAGCATCAGCGCGATCGCGTGCTCGGCGGCGCTGTGGATGTTGGAGGTGGGCGCGTTGACCACCAGCACGCCGCGGGCGGTGGCGGCGTCGACGTCGACGTTGTCCAGCCCCACCCCGGCGCGGGCGACGATCTTGAGTTTCGGCGCGGCGGCCAGCACCTCGGCGTCCACGGTGGTCGCCGAGCGCACCAGCAGCGCGTCGGCCTCCGGCACCGCGGCCAACAGTTTGGGCCGGTCGGGGCCATCCACCCAGCGCACCTCGACCTGGTCGCCGAGGGCGGCGACGGTCGATTCGGCGAGTTTGTCGGCGATCAGAACAATGGGCAAGCTCACCCGGCCAGCCTAATGGGCGCGCCGACGCCGCCGGGCCGCGGGCGGGCCCACCCGGCGACCCCGGCATCAACGCCCTAGCATCCCCGTATGGACGTCACCGTGGTCGGCAGCGGACCCAACGGGTTGGCCGCCGCGGTGATCTGCGCGCGCGCCGGGCTGCGGGTGCAGGTCTTCGAGGCGCAGCCCACCCCCGGCGGCGGCGCCCGCACCGCCGCGGACCCGGAGTTCCCCGGCGTCCGGCACGACATCTGCTCGGCGGTGCACCCGCTGGCGCTGGCCTCCCCGTTCTTCGCCGCGTTCGACCTGCCCGCCCGCGGTGTGCAGCTGGTCAGCCCGCCGATCTCCTACGCCAACCCGCTGGAGGGCCGGCCCGCCGCGATCGCCTACCGCGACGTGGCGCGCACCTGCGCGGAACTGGACGACGGCGGCTCCTGGCGGCGGCTGCTGGAACCGATGGCGCGGCACGACGACGCGGTGGTCGGGTTCCTGCTCGGCGACAAACGCTCGATCCCGTCCCATCCGGTGACGGTCGCCCGACTCGGCCTGCGGATGCTGGCACAGGGGACCCCGGCGTGGGGGCTGTTGCGCGGGGACGACGCCCGGGCACTGTTCACCGGCGTTGCGGCGCACACGATCTCGCCGATGCCGTCGCTGACCGCGGCCGGCGCCGGCATGATGCTGGCCACCCTCGGTCACACCGTCGGCTGGCCGATCCCGGTCGGCGGCAGCCAGGCCATCGTCGACGCCCTCATCGCCGACCTGCGCGCCCACGGCGGGCAGTTGGCCACCGGCACCGAGGTCACCGAACCGCCCGCCGGGGTGGTGCTCTACGACACCGCCCCGACCGCACTGCTCGACATCTACCGCGACGCCCTGCCGAGCCGCTACGCCAAGGCGCTGCGCCGCTACACCTTCGGCGCCGGGGTGACCAAGGTGGATTTCGTGCTCTCCGGCGAGATCCCGTGGCGCGATCCGCGCCTGGCGACCGCCCCCACCCTGCACCTGGGCGGAACCCGTGAGCGGATGGCCCGCGCCGAGGCCGACGTGGCCGCCGGCCGCCACCCCGACTGGCCGATGGTGTTGGCCGCGCTACCGCACCTGGCCGATCCCGCCCGGATCGACGCCGAAGGCCGTCGCCCGCTGTGGACCTACGCCCACGTGCCCGCCGGTTCGCCGCTGGATCAGACCGAGGCGGTCACCGCCGTCGTCGAGCGGTTCGCGCCGGGTTTCCGCGACCTCGTCGTCGCCGCGCGCTGCGTGCCCGCCGACCGGATGGCCGACCACAACGCCAACTACGTGGGCGGGGACATCGGTGTGGGCGGCAACTCGGTGTGGCGCGCGCTGACCGGCCCCACCCCGCGGGTCAACCCCTGGGCCACCCCCATCAAGGGCGCCTACCTGTGCTCGGCGGCAACCCCGCCCGGTGGCGGCGTGCACGGCATGGCCGGCTACTACGCCGCCCGCACGGTGCTGCACCGCGAGTTCGGCATCAGCGAACTGCCCGACCTGGCGCCGTAATCCGGCCCGCCGTACTCCCCCGCCCGCCCCGGCCGCCGCGAAACAGAAGCCACGCAGGTGTGCTCTCGCACTTTTCCTGCGTGGCTTCTGCCTCGGCGAAACGCCGGAAATCGCGGCGGCTCAGGCGGTCTCGGTGATCGGCCGGTCCACCCAGCTCATCAGGTCGCGCAGCTTCTTGCCGGTGACCTCGATGGGGTGCTCGGCGTTCTCCTTGCGCAGCGCCTCGAGCTCCTTGTTGCCGCCCTCGACGTTGGCGACCAGCCGCTTGACGAAGCTGCCGTTCTGGATGTCGCGCAGGATCTCCCGCATCCGCTCCTTGGTGCCCGCGTCGATCACCCGCGGACCGGACAGGTAGCCGCCGAACTCGGCGGTGTCGGACACCGAGTAGTTCATCCGTGCGATCCCGCCCTCATACATCAGGTCGACGATCAGCTTGAGTTCGTGCAGCACCTCGAAATACGCCAACTCCGGGGCGTAGCCCGCCTCGACCATCACCTCGAAACCGGTCTTGACCAGTTCCTCGGTGCCGCCGCACAGCACGGCCTGCTCACCGAAGAGGTCGGTCTCGGTCTCGTCTTTGAAGGTGGTCTTGATGACCCCGGCGCGCGCCCCGCCGATCGCCTTGGCATACGACAGCGCCAGCGCCTCACCGTTTCCGGTCGGGTCCTGGTCGATCGCGATCAGGCACGGCACGCCCTTGCCGTCGACGAACTGGCGGCGCACCAGGTGGCCGGGCCCCTTGGGGGCCACCATGCCGACGGTGATGTTGTCGGCGGGCTGGATCAGGTCGAAGTGGATGTTGAGCCCGTGGCCGAAGAACAGCGCGTCGCCGTCGTTGAGGTTCGGCTCGATGTCGTTTTTGAAGATCTCGGCCTGCGCGGTGTCGGGCGCCAGCAGCATGATCACGTCGGCCCACCGGGCCACCTCGGCCGGGGTGCCGACCTCCAGGCCCTGCTCCTCGACCTTCGGCCGGGACTTGGAGCCCTCCTTGAGGCCGACCTTCACCGGCACACCGGAGTCGCGCAGGCTCAGTGAGTGCGCGTGGCCCTGGCTGCCGTAGCCGATCACCGCGACCTTGCGGCCCTGGATGATCGACAGGTCCGCATCGTCGTCGTAGAACGTCTGCACTGCCACGTGTTTCTTCTCCTTCAGTTATTCAGCGGAAAACTCTTACTTGCCCGACCCCATGCCACGCGGACCGCGCGACAGGGTGACCAGACCGGACTGGGCGATCTCCTTGATGCCGAACGGCTCGAGCACCCGCAGCAGCGCCTCGAGCTTCTCCGGCGTGCCGGTGGTCTCGACGGTGAGCGACTCGGTGGATACGTCGACGACCTTGGCGCGGAACAGGTTCACCGCCTCCACCACCTGCCCGCGGGTGGTGACGTCGGCGCGGACCTTGATCAGGGCGAGCTCGCGGGAGACCGAGTTCTCCTCGACCTGCTCGACGATCTTGATGACGTTGATCAGCTTGTTGAGCTGTTTGGTCATCTGCTCCAGCGGGGTGTTCTCCACCGAGACGACGATCGTCATCCGCGAGATGCCCTTGGTCTCGGTGGCGCCCACCGCCAACGATTCGATGTTGAAGCCGCGGCGGGAGAACAGCGACGACACCCGGGCCAGCACCCCGGGGGTGTCCTCGACAAGCACCGACAGGGTGTGGGTGGTGATCGAGTAATTGTCGGTCGCGGTCATCAGGCGTGCCCCTCGTTGTCCTCGTCGTCGAAGAGCGGCCGGATGCCGTAGGCGGCCTGGATCTCATCGTTGCTGGTTCCGGCGGCCACCATCGGCCACACCTGGGCGTCGGCGCCGACGATGAAGTCGATCACCACCGGGCGGTCGGTGATCTCGCGTGCGGCGTTGATCACGTCTTCGACGTCTTCGGCACGCTCGCAACGCATTCCGACGCAGCCGAGCGCCTCGGCCAGTTTGACGAAATCCGGGATCCGGCGCGAGTGGGTGGCCAGGTCGGTCTGCGAGTAGCGCTCCCCGTAGAACAGGGTCTGCCACTGGCGGACCATGCCCAGGTTGCCGTTGTTGATCAGCGCGACCTTGATCGGCATGCCCTCGACCGCGCAGGTGGCCAGCTCCTGGCTGGTCATCTGGAAGCAGCCGTCGCCGTCGATGGCCCACACCTCGGCGTCCGGTGCACCGATCTGGGCGCCCATCGCCGCCGGGATCGCGAAGCCCATGGTGCCCAGCCCGCCGGAGTTCAGCCAGGTGCGCGGCTTCTCGTAGGAGATGAACTGCGCCGCCCACATCTGGTGCTGCCCCACCCCGGCGGCGTAGATCGCGTCCGGTCCGGCGATGCGGCCCAGCGTCTCGATGACGTACTCGGGGCTGAGGCTGCCGTCGCTCTGCGGCCCGTAGCTCAGCGGGTAGGTGGACCGGATGCCGTCGAGGTAGCGCCACCAGGCGGTCATCTCCAGCGGGCCGGTGAGCTCGCGGCGCAGCGCGGCGATCAGATCGGTGATCACGGCCTTGACGTCGCCGACGATCGGGACGTCGGCGTGCCGGTTCTTGCCGATCTCGGCGGGGTCGATGTCGGCGTGGATCACCTTCGCGTCGGGGGCGAAGGAGTCCAGCTGGCCGGTGACCCGGTCGTCGAAGCGGGCGCCGAGGGTGATCAGCAGGTCGCTGCGCTGCAGCCCGGCGACCGCCGCCACCGTGCCGTGCATGCCCGGCATGCCGAGGTGCTGGCGGTGGCTGTCGGGGAACGCCCCGCGCGCCATCAGCGTGGTGACCACCGGGATGCCGGTGAGCTCGGCCAGCTCGGCCAGCTCCGCGGTGGCGTCGCCGCGGATGACGCCGCCGCCGACGTAGAGCACCGGCCGGCTGGCGGCGGTGATCAGCTTCGCGGCCTCCCGGATCTGCCGGTTGTGCGGCTTGGTGTTCGGCTTGTAGCCCGGCAGCTGCAGCGTCGGCGGCCAGGCGAAGGTGCACTGCCCCTGCAGGATGTCCTTGGGGATGTCGACCAGCACCACCCCGGGGCGCCCGGACGCGGCGATGTGGAACGCCTCGGCCAGCACCCGCGGGATCTCGTCACCGTTGCGCACCAGGTAGTTGTGCTTGGTGATCGGCATGGTCACCCCGGAGATGTCCGCCTCCTGGAAGGCGTCGGTGCCGATCAGCTGCCTGCCGACCTGCCCGGTGATCGCGACGACCGGGATCGAGTCCATCTGCGCATCGGCCAGCGGGGTGACCAGGTTGGTCGCCCCCGGCCCGGAGGTGGCCATGCAGACCCCGACCCGGCCGGTGGCATGGGCGTAGCCGCTGGCGGCGTGGCCCGCGCCCTGTTCGTGGCGCACCAGGACGTGACGCACTTTCTTCGAGTCGAACAGCGGGTCGTAGACCGGCAGCACCGCCCCGCCGGGGATCCCGAAGATGACGTCGACGTCGAGTTCCTCCAGCGCGCGCACCACCGACTCGGCGCCGGTCAGTTGCTCGGGCTCGACCCGGCGCGGCGGCGGCGGCGCCGTCGGGGTACTCGGTTCCTCCCGGGTCGCCGCGGACCGGGGCGATGGTCGCGTGGTGGGTGCGCTCACGATGTCCTCTTCAGGTGGTGTCCATTGGGGGTCTGAGACAAGCAAAAACCCCCGCCAGCCAGCAGCTGCACGAGGGTTGCGCGTTGGTGCTCGAGTAACCGGGGTGGGCTAGTCAGCAGCCAACGCGCCGACCGAGTACTACGAGCATGCCGCGGTTGTTCACGCCTCAACGCTAGCTTCCGCACAGGTCAGCCGTCAAATATCGCCCGGCCGGCGAGCGGCCCGGCCGGTCCGGCCGCCACCGCCGACCGGCGAAGCCGTCGACGGTGCGATGATGCCCGGGTGAACGCGCCCGCCCCGCCCGTCGTGATCAAGATCTCGCCGATGGCCCACCTCGCCGTCGCCTTCTTCGCTCTCGGGTTGATGATCCCGGTGCTGAACTGGTCGTTCAGCCTGCCGTTGCTGCTGATCCCGGCGGCGATCTCGGTGTGGATCATCCGGCTGCGCACCGTGGCCGACGCCGACGGGGTGACCGCGCGCGGCCTGCTGGGCAGCCGGCGGATCTCCTGGTCGCAGATCGACGGGCTGCGGTTCACCAAGAGTTCGTGGGCGCGCGCCCATCTCACCGACGGCTCGGAGGTGCGGTTGCCCGCGGTGACGTTCGGGACGCTGCCCCGGCTCGCCGAGGTCAGCGGCGGGCGGGTGCCCAACCCGTACCGCTGACTCAGGCCAGCGGGTTGGCCCCGTTGAGCAGCACCCACATGGCGATGCCGCCGCCGATGCCGAGCAGCAGCGCCAGGAACGAGCCGATGAACGGCCGGCGCGACCAACCGCGTCCGGCGTCCAGGCCGTAGCGGCCGGGCCCGACCAGGATGATCGCCACGGCCAGCGCGATCAGGGTGAGCTGGTACTCATGGCCGTCGGGCAGGAAGAACGCGAAGCGTCCGGAGTCGGCGCTGATCGCGGCGAGCATGCCGTTGAGCAGGTAGGCCAGCACCCCGGCCGCGGCCAGCGGGGTGAACAGGCCCAGCACCAGCAGCAGGCCGGCGGTGATCTGGCCGCCGGCGGCGATGTAGGTCAGGAGGTCGGCGTGCTGGTAGCCGGCGTCGGCCAGCGAGTTCTTCAGCCCGCTGAGCCCGGCGCCGCCCCACCACCCGAACAGGTTCTGCAGCCCGTGGGCGATCAGCAGCCCGCCGAGGGTGACGCGCAGCACCAGCAGTCCCAGGTCCTGGGTGCCGCGCCGGGCTGCGGCGCGCACCCGCTCCTCGTGGTGGGCGTCCCAGTCGTCGGGCGCGGCGTGCCGGCCACCCGGCTGGACGCCGCCGGGCTGCACGTAGGGCAGCGGCTCGGGTTCGTGCAGCAGGTTGTAGCCCGAGTTGGACGGGTTGCCGCCGGGGTCGTTGGGGTTGTAGGGCGGGATCGCGGTGGTCTCGAAGTCGCCGGAGTAGCCCGCCGACGGCAGGTCGTCCTCGGGATCCACCAGGCGCGGCGAACCGGGTGCCTGCGGAGGGTTTGGGGTCACGGAATCCTCCGGTCGCTGCCAGGGCAAATCATCGGATTGACGGGGCACGCCTGACAGGGTAAGGGCAGAACCGGCCGAATTGGCGATTTGAGATGCCTCTTTTCCAGGGCGTATCCACACCGTTACCTTCCCCGCGCCAACGTCGCGTGGCGGGTGTCTCGCCGCGAACCGTAATCTGGCGGGCATGCGTGAACGCCGGAGACGCCAGCAGATGTTCGCCCTCGGGTGCGCGGCGCTGCTGGCCCTGGCCGGCTGCGCCCACTTCGACGACGCCCAGTCCGAGCCGTTCACCGAGGTCCCGCGGCTGGAACCGCCGCCACCGACCACCCCGAAGCCGCCCCCGCCGCTGCCCGCCGAACCGTTCCCCAAGGAATGCCCGGCGCCCGGGGTGATGCAGGGCTGTCTGGACAGCACCAGCGGGCTGATCATGGGCCCGACCGGCAAGACCGCGCTGGTCGCCGAGCGCACCACCGGCCTGATCAAGAACATCGCGGTGGATGCGGAGCCGACGGTCAAGACCAGCCTGGACGTCGACCCGACCGGCGACGGCGGGCTGATGGACATCGTGCTGTCGCCGACCTACGAGCAGGACCGGCTGATGTACGCCTACATCACCACCCCCACCGACAACCGGGTGATCCGCATCGCCGACGGCGACGTGCCCAAGGACATCCTCACCGGCATCCCCAAGGGGCCGACGGGCAACAGCGGGGCGCTGGTCTTCACCAGCCCGACCACGCTGATCGTGCTGACCGGCGACGCCGGGGACCCGGCCGCGGCGGCCGATCCGGCCTCGCTGGCGGGCAAGGTATTGCGCATCGAGCAGCCGACCACCGTCGGGCAGGCGCCGCCGACGACCGCGCTGAGCGGGATGGGTGCCGGCGGCGGCCTGTGTCTCGACCCGGCCGACCAGTCGCTCTACATCACCGACCGCACCCCGACCGGCGACCGGTTGCAGCGCATCACCAAGGAGTCGGAGTCCTCGGTGGTGTGGACCTGGCCGGACAAGCCCGGCATCGCCGGCTGCGCCGCGCTCGACGGCATGGTGCTGGTCAACCTGGTCGACACCAAGCAGACCGTGGTGGTCCAGGTCTCCGACAGCGGCTCGGTGACCGCCGACCCCGACGTGGTCCGCCAGGATGACCACGGCCACGCCTGGGCGTTGCGGCTCTCCCCCGACGGCAACATCTGGGGGGCGACGGTCAACCGCACCGCCGGCGATGCGGGAAAACTCGACGACGTGGTCTTCCCGTTGTTCAAGTCCGGCGGCGGGTTCCCGCGGCCCAACGAGGAGAAGTCCTAGCGGTCTCCTGGCGGCGGCCCGGAAGTCTCCTTGAGGTCCCGGCCGCCGGCCGGTCCCGTTCCGTTCCCGATGCCGTTACTGTCCCCTGTGGATAGTCACCGGACTGTGGATAACTCCAGCTCAGCGGCTGTTCTGCCGGGCGTCGTGTCGCCCCGCCGCGCTACTATTAGAACATGCGTTCGATCAGTTCGCGCGAGGAGATCGTCGAAGCCTTCGACGGCCTCGACGCCGCTCTGGACCGGGTGCTCGGCCTCGACTGCGACGCGCTGAGCACCCGCGAACGTCTGGCGCTGCTGCAGCGCTGCGAGAAGGTGCGGCGCCGGCTGCCGGCCGTCGAACACCCGCTGCTCAACGAGCTGGTGCGCTGCGGCGACCCGACCGAACTCGGCGGCAGCGTGGCCCACGCGCTGGCCGATCGATGCACCATCACCCGTGCCGACGCCAACCGCCGCATCCACGAGGCCGCCGACCTCGGCCCGCGCCGCTCGCTGACCGGCGACCGGCTGCCGCCGCTGCTGGAGCACACCGCGGCCGGGCAGCGCGCCGGCGACATCGGCGAGGGCCACATCAACGTCATCCGCGGTTTTCTGCGTCACCTGCCCGGCTTCGTCGGCGGCCCCGCCCGCGCCAAGGCCGAGCAGGAACTGGCCCGGCACGCCCGCGCGTTCCGCCCCGAGCAGCTCAGCAAGCTCGCCCAGCGGCTCGCCGACTGCCTCAACCCGGACGGCAACTTCAACGACGACGACCGCGCCCGCCGCCGCGGTCTGGTACTCGGCCGGCAGCAGGCCGACGGGATGAGCGAACTGCGCGGCGCTGCGCCGATCGGCGTCGACGGCCTCGGCGCTGGGGGTGCCGTCGACGGTCGGGGTGCTCTGCTCGGAGTTGCACATCCCGGGTGCGGCCAGTTTGGCCCAGGCGGCCTCCAGGGTGGCGCGCAGTTCCGGGCTGACGTAGCCGCGCAGTTCGCTCATCCCGTCGGCCTGCTGCCGGCCGAGTACCAGACCGCGGCGGCGGGCGCGGTCGTCGTCGT
>NZ_LZLJ01000063.1 GCF_001668625.1 Mycobacterium sp. 1274756.6 | reverse complement strand
ATGGCGCTGATCGCCCGCCCGCTGGACCGCCGTCCCGCGGTGGCGATGCTGACCTGCATGACGGTGCTCGTCGCCACGTTCGTCGTGCTCACCGGCCTGGCCGTGCTGGACCGGCACAGCCCGGCCACCGTGCTGCTCGGGGCGGGCGGGATCCTGCTGTGGGGGGCGATGGCGGCCACCGTGTCGCCGATGCTGCAGTCCACCGCGATGCGCACCGCCCCGGCCGACCCCGACGGCGCGTCGGGCCTGTACGTGGTGGCCGCCCAACTCGGGATCGCCGGCGGCTCCCTGCTCGGTGGCTTGCTCTTCGCCCGGGCCGGGGTGCCGCTGATGCTGGCCGGCTCCACCGTGCTGATCGCCGCCGCCCTGGTGGGCATGGCGGCCGCTCGCCGCCTCTTCAACGTTTACTCGATCATCAGGGCGACGTAACATTGGCCACTCCGCGGCGATAGACAGTGCAGATCAGCGCTGCGGCGGCGGCCTCGACCACGTCATCCGCCGCCGCCATGACAGTTAGCTGACCTGGTTGTTGTGCGAGACTGGAGCCACCTTTGTGAACTGGAGGATGTCAATGTCGCGACGGGGTTCTCTGCGAGCCGTTGTCAGCGCGGTGGGCGTGGCCGTCACGTTGAGCCTGGGCGCGGGCACGGCACTGGCCGATCCGCCGCCACCGCCGCCACCACCGGTGGATCCGTTCGCACCACCGGCAC
>NZ_LZLJ01000062.1 GCF_001668625.1 Mycobacterium sp. 1274756.6 | reverse complement strand
TACTCGAGGCCGAGCGTGAAGCTGGCTTCACGGTGGCGCCAGGAAGCGGCGGCTGGGCCGCGATCGTCGGCACCGGGATCTTCCTCGGCTTCGCCGCCACCTTCTACACCCTGCTGGTGGCATACAGCGCGTTCACCGTGGTGCTGATGGCGGTGGGTCTGGCCGCCGCCCGGTGCCGACGATCGCGGCCCAGCCGCCGCTTCCTGGCGCCACCGTGAAGCCAGCTTCACGCTCGGCCTCGAGTGGGCGCGCAGTTTCACGGTCGGCGGGGGCGGGGTGGTCGGGGTGCTCGACCTGATCGGCCCGGCCGGCGGCGCGCAGCCCCGACCAGGCCAGCACCAGCACCGGGGGCAGCAGCATGGTGATGATCGCGGCGTAGGGCTCCGGCGAGCTGTAGGCCAGGGTGACCGCGGCGGTGGCGGCGGTGACGATCAGCGCGATCTCGAAGCGGATCATCCGCTGCCAGAGCACCAGCGCGACCGCGACCGCGAGCGTGATCGACACGATGGCCCACGGCTTGTACATCTCCCAGCCGGGGGTGCCGGTGAGCGCGGCGGCCCGCCCGCCCAGCCAGAACCAGCCGGGCGGGTAGAACGGCGGCAGCCCGATGTAGGTCATGTCGCGCAGTTCGGCGCTGTCGGTGAGCCGGGTCAGGTACTCGGTGCGGAACTGCTGGTCGACGGAGATGCCGAACAGGTACAGCCGGGTCGCGCCCAGCGGCATGGCCAGGGTCACCACGGCGAAGGCCGAGGCGAACACGGCCGCGGCGAGCCGCGCGGTCCACCGTCGGCCGCGTCGCCACAGCCAGCCGGCGCCGACCAGCCCGGCCGCGCAGCCCACCTGGCCGACCGTGGTCAGCGCGTGCAACTGGTTGGACGACGGGTAGGCCGGCCATTCCACCCGGCCGATGGCCGCCAGGGCGATGACCGCGACCGCGGCGGCGACGGCGACGGCCAGCGCCATCTCGCCGACCGTCCGGCCGGCCCGATCCAGTGCGGTCCGCATGGCTAGATGGGCAGCTTGCGGAAGAGGCGCCGCGGGATGTGGCGCAGCACCATCATCACGTAGCGGAAGGCGCCCGGCGCCCACACCAGTTCCTTGCCCTTGGCCGCGGCGGTCACCGCCAGTTCGGCGACGTCCTCCTTGTCCACGGTCAGCGGCGCTTCCTTGACGTGGGCGCTCATCCGGGTGCGGACCTGCCCGGGCCGGATCACCAGCACCCGCACGCCCTCGTCGCGCAGCGCCTCGCCGAGGCCTAGGTAGAACCCGTCGAGGCCGGCCTTGGTGGAGCCGTAGACGAAGTTGGAGCGGCGCACCCGTTCCCCGGCGACGGTGCTCATCGCGATGATCTGGCCGAAGCCCTGGGCGCGCATCTTCTCGCCCAGCAGCACGCCCACCGACACCGCGGCGGTGTAGTTGATCTCGGCGATCTGCACGGCCTTGCGCTGGTTCTGCCAGAGCTCCTCGTTGTCGCCGAGCAGGCCGAACGCGACGATCGTGACGTCGACGTCGCCGCCGGAGAAGGCCCGGTCGATCACGTTGGGGTGGCTGTCGGTGTCCAGGGCGTCGAAGTCGATGACCTGCACCGACCCGGCGCCGGCGGCGAGCATCTGCTCCTTGGCGTCGTCGCGGCCCGGGTCGTCGGGCAGGCAGGCCAGGATGATGCGGGCGCGCGCGTTCTGCAGGTAGCGCGCGCAGATCGCCAGCCCGATCTCCGACGTCCCGCCGAGCAGCAGGATCGTTTGCGGGTTACCCACGGCGTCGAACACCATTTACAGCAGCTCCAAACGTCGGGCCATGTCCGAGGCGAACACCCCGTCGGGATCCACCTTGCGGCGCACCGAGATCCACTCGTCGATGCGCGGGTACATGGCGTGGAAGGTCTCGGCGGTGGTGCGCGAGTCCTTGGCGGTGTAGAGCCGGCCGCCGAACTCGAGCACCCGCCGGTCGAGGTCGGTGAGGAACTCGCTCAGACCGGCCTTGATCGGGAAGTCCACGCAGATGTTCCAGCCGGCCATCGGAAAACTCAGCGGCGCTTCGTTTCCCGGACCGAACAGTTTGAACACGTTGAGGAAGGAGTAGTGCCCGCTGGCCTGGATGTCGTAGATGATCGCCTTGAATTCCTCGACGGCGTCGGTGGGCACCACGAACTGGTACTGGGCGAATCCGGCGGAGCCGTAGGCGCGGTTCCATTCCCCGAACATGTCCAGCGGGTGGTAGAACTGCGTGAGGTTCTGGATCTTGCCGCGGTAGGTGCCGGACTTGCGGTACCACAGCTCGCCGATCGGCCCGAACGTGAACTTGTTGGCCAGACCGTTGGGGAAGACGTCCGGCAGTGTGAGCAGTTGCGGCGCATCGAATTTCAGCGGGTTCTTCTGCAGTTTCGCGGGCAGCTGGTCCAGGGTGGCCAGCGAGCCGCGGGAGACCGCGGCCCGGCCCACCTTCGGCGGGGCGCTGATCGAGTCGAACCACGCCGACGAGTAGGTGTAGTCGGCTTCGCTGCCGTCGCTGTGCAGGGCGATGGTCTCGTCCAGGGTGGCGGTCACATCGCCGTCGGCGATGAAGTAGGCCGTCTCGGTGGGGGTCATCGCGATCGTGGCGCGCAGGATGATGCCGGTCAGCCCGTTGCCGCCGACGGTAGCCCAGAACAGCTCGGCGTCCGCGCCGTCGGGGGTCAGGGTGCGGACCCGGCCGTCGGCGGTGAGCAGGTCCATCGAGCGCACGTGGTTGCCGAAGCTGCCCGCGCTGTGGTGGTTCTTGCCGTGGATGTCGCAGCCGATCGCCCCGCCCACGGTGACCTGGCGGGTGCCCGGCAGCACCGGCACCCACAACCCGAACGGCAAGGCGGCGCGCATCAACTGGTCCAGGCTCACTCCGCCGTCCACGTCGGCGCAGCCGGTGCCGGCGTCGATGGAGTGGATGCGGTTCAGCGCGGTCATGTCGATGACCAGGCCGCCGCCGTTCTGGGCGTTGTCGCCGTAGGAGCGGCCCAGCCCGCGGGCGATCACGCCGCGGGGGTCGCCGCCGTCGGCGACGCGGGCCACCGCCTCGACGATGACCTCGGGATCGCTGGCGGTCAGCACCTTCGCCACCGTCGGCGCGGTGCGGCCCCAGCCGCTGAGCGGCTTGCTGGTGGTCGCGAACATCGAGAAAGAGGGTACCGCCCGCGCCGAGACACCCCGTGCAGCCGACCGCGATCGTTACAGTTGGGACCAGCGGGGTGATGGGGAATGGGTGCGATCCGGACGGCGGTGCTGGCGGCCTGCTGCGCGGTGTTGGCCACCGCGGCCCCGGCCGGCGCCGACCCACCCGCCGACCCGGTGAGCGTGGACGAGGTCAACGGCATCGTCGGGGCGCCCGGCGGGCTGCTGCAGCCGCGCGCCCAGCGCGGCGAGCCGGGCGTCACCGACCCGGCCGCTCCCGGCTCGTGCTGGTCGGTCTCCGACGAACGCGCGGTCTTCGGCGCGGACTGGGTGCGGTTTGACGCCGTCGATTACGGCGCGGCCATCGCGGTGACCCGGGGCGGGAAGGGTTTTCCCACCGTCACGCAGGCCGTCGCCGCCTACCCGGGCGCCGATGCGGCCCGCGCGGTCTTCGACCGGCTCGGCCCGGCGCTGGCCGACTGCGCGGCCGGGCACGTCGACGGCTACGAGTTCGACATCGAGCGTCCGGACCCGGCGACGCTGGCCCTGCGCTTCGCCGACCCGGTGCGGGCGACGGTGGTCTACCGGCTGCGGGCGGCGACGCTGAGCCGGGTCTCGGTGTTGGCGCTGGACGACTCGGCGCGGATCGCGACGCAGATCAGCGACCGGATCGGTTGATTCAGGGCACCCGGAAGATCAGCACGCGCTGCACGACGAAGTTGATCACCGTCGCGGTGCCCTGGGCGATGACGAACGCCAGCGGCACCCGCCAGGAGTGCTCGGCCAGCAGGTTGTAGAACACGAAGTTGATGCCCACCTGCACGCTGTAGGTGATCGCGTAGAGCAGGCACACCGCCAGGAACCGCGCCGTGCTCGGCGGCGCCTGGAAGGTCCAGCGGCGGTTGATCAGGTAGGCGGTGGCGGTGCCGGCGACGAAGCTCAACGACTTGGCGAGGTTGACGTGCAGGCCCAGGGCCAGGAACGCCAGATACAGCCCGAAGTCGACGACCGCGGAGAACCCGCCGGTGATGACGAAACGCCAAACCTGGGTCGCCAGGCTCAGGCGTGGCGGCAACGGGGCGATCTCGGCCATCGGCGGAAGTTTACGTCTTTACCGCATCGATACCGGATCGTAGTGGCCCCCGCTCATTGACATTAGGCCTCTGACGTGCGATTATGTCGTTCGTAGGCACCTCGTTAGGTGAGGCTTCTGCAGGGACACAGGCCACTGACCTCGAACGTCGAAAGACGCCCCGGGTCAGGACAGCTCCTCCCGGGTTAAGGGTTGAGCCCAAGTGGCTTCCGGACGGTTCTATCAGGACCGGTCGGATACGCCCGGTAGTGCCGAAACTCTGACGAGTGGGGTGCGTCGTCCTCCCCTTTGTGTCGCCGTTGCAGCGCTGACGCCCGCGTGTGTCTTGGCCAGAAGGAGGTGAGGGCGAGAGATGAGTTTGTGTGACGGTCCGCTTCCGTATTCGGCTTCCGTATTGCCCGCCCCCGGCCTCGGCGCGTTTGTGTGAGACCCGATGCCGCCGGGTAGGCCTTGATTCTCGGTCAGGAGAAGATCATGGCTTTCGTTCGTAGCACCCGCATCCCCGCTTTCCGCGCCGCCCGCCGCCTGTGGGCCCGGCGCAACATGACCCCGCAGCAGCGCGCCAACATCTACGCGCGTTCGACCGCGCCCGCGGTGATCACCGCGTCGCTGGGCGGCCACGTCCACCGTGCCGCCGCCCGCTGCTGGTGATTCCGGTCCGCGCTCGCCGGCCGGGGTGGTGCCTCAACTCGGGGCGCCGGCCCCGGTCGCGCGGCGGCTACACCCAGTAGGGCACCCGGGCGCGGTATTGGCGCATCGCGATCGCCGCGACCGTCCAGCCGACCACGGTCAGCACCAGCACGACCACCCAGTGCCGCAGCTGCTGGTCGGCGCCGAGCAGCGGGGCCCGCACGATGTCCAGGTAGTGCATCAGCGGATTGAGTTCGACGATCTTCGCCCAGCCCTGCGCGTTCTGCTGCTGCAGGGTTTTGTCGTTCCAGATGATCGGGGTCATGAAGAACAGCAGCTGCACGATGCTGGCCAGCAGCGGCCCGATGTCGCGGTAGCGGGTGGCCAGGATGCCGAAGCACAGCGCCACCCAGACGCAGTTGAGCACGATCAGCACCATCGCCGGGATGACCGCCAGATCCGGCCACGTCCACGGCTTGGGATAGATGAACGCGATCACCACGTAGATGATGATGTTGTGGCCGAACAGGATCAGCTGCCGCCACACCAGCCGGTAGACGTGCACTGACAGCGGGGTGGGCAGCTGTTTGATCAGTCCCTCGTTGGCGACGAACACGTCGGCGCCCTCGAGGATGGCCGCGTTGAGCAGGTTCCACACGATCAGCCCGAGCGTCACGTACGGCAGGTGCTCGGCGAGGTCCAGTTTGAACAGCTTCGAGTACAGCCCGCCCATCGCGACCGCGGTGGTGCCGGTGGCGATGGTGATCCAGAACGGGCCGAGCACGCTGCGCCGGTAGCGCTGCTTGATGTCCTGCCAGCCCAGGTGCAGCCAGAGCTCGTGGCGGTGGAACCCCTCGATCAGGTCCTGGCCGGCGCGGGCCAGCGTTTTCGAACCGCTGGCGGCATCGGTGGTGGTCATCGCTGCTCCCTGGGTACTTGGGGCCGACGGAACCGTTCCCGCCGGCCCAGCCGGCGGAGCCGCCACCACTCCCGCAGCCCGGTCGGGTCGCGGCGGGCGACCACGAAGAACCAGCCGAACCGCAGCCACTCCTGCACGATCAGCTTGCGCAGGCCGGGCTGGGCCAGCAGGTAGCCGCGGTTGCGGTAGGTGAAGAACCGTTTCGTCGGGTCGTCGGGGTATTGGGCGTGCATCCGGCCGCCGAGGATCGGTTTGAACTCGTCGGTGCCGCAGGGATGCAAATAGCTCGCGGTCAGGCAGGTGCCGAAGGGCAGCCCGGACCGCGCCAGCCGGCGGTGCACCTCGACTTCGTCGCCGCGGACGAACAGCCGCAGGTCGGGCACGCCGACCGCCTCGATGGTCGCCGCGGCGAACAGCGCGCCGTTGAACAGCGAGGCGATCCCGGGCAGCAGATCGGTGTCGGTGTCGCGGAGTTCGTGGGTGAAGCGGCGCCACACCAGCCCGCGGCGCAGCGGGAACGCCAGCCGGGCCGGGTCGTCGATGTTGCACACCATCGGCGAGACCGCCGCCAGTCGGTGCGCGTGGGCGCAGGCCAGCAGGGTGGCCAGCACGGCGGTGTCGGCGGGCCGGCCGTCGTCGTCGGCCAGCCACACCCAGTCGGCGCCGGCGGCCAGCGCGTGCAGCATGCCCAGCGCGAACCCGCCGCCGCCGCCGAGGTTGCGGCGTGACCCCAGGTAGGTGGTCGGGACGGGTTGGTCGGCGACCAGCGCGGCGACCTGCGGGTCGTCGTCGTTGTCGACCACGATCAGGTGGTCGGGGGTGCGGGTCTGGGCGGTCAGCGCCGCCAGCGAACGGGCGAGCGAGTCACGGCGACGGTGGGTGACCACGACGGCGTACACCGATTCGGTCACGACGTGTCACCGACGGATTCGGCCTCGTCGAGCACCTCGCGCACGGTGCGCGCCGCGTCCTCACCCTCGTAGGCGCGCACCACCTCCTCGATCCCACCGGTCATCTTGATGGTCCCGTGGTCGATCCACATCGCCGTCTTGCACAGCCGGGCCAGGAACTCGTTGGAGTGGCTGGCGAACACCAGGATCCCCGACCGGGCGACCAGCGCCTGCAGCCGCGACTGCGCCTTCTTCAAGAACTCGGCGTCCACCGCGCCGATGCCCTCGTCAAGCAGCAGAATCTCCGGGTCGATGCTGGTGACCACGCCCATGGCCAGCCGCACCCGCATCCCGGTGGAGTAGGTGCGCAGCGGCATCGACAGGTAGTCGCCGAGCTCGGTGAACTCGGCGATCTCGTCGACCTTGGCGGCCATCTGTTTGCGGGTCTGCCCGAGGAACAGCCCCCGGATGATGATGTTCTCGTAGCCGGAGATCTCCGGGTCCATGCCCACGCCGAGGTCGAACACCGGGGCGACCCGGCCGGTGACGGTCGCGCTGCCGCGGGTCGGTTCGTAGATGCCCGACAGCAGCCGCAGCAGGGTCGACTTGCCGGCACCGTTGTGGCCGACCAACCCGACCCGGTCGCCCATCTTCAGCGACAGGGTGATGTCGCGCAGCGCCTCGACCACCACCACGTTCGACGCGTTGCGTCCGATCGCCCCACCCGCCTTGCCCAGGAAAGCCTTTTTCAGCGAGCGGGACTTGGCGTCGAAGATGGGGAACTCCACCCACGCCTCGTGGGTATCGATCCGGGGTTCGGTCACCGTCGACCCTTCACAGGTACTGCCCGGTGCCCGGGTGCCCGGGCGTGCCGGTCTGCAGCCCGGGCGGCAACGCGCCCTGGCGCATCTTCTCCAGTTGGGCGCGGGCGGCCATCTGCTGGGCGAACAGCGCGGTCTGGATGCCGTGGAACAGCCCTTCCAGCCAGCCGACCAGCTGCGCCTGGGCGATGCGCAGCTCCGATTCGGAAGGCACCGCGTCCTCGTTGAACGGCAGGGTGATCCGGTCGAGTTCCTCCCGCAATTCAGGGGCCAGCCCCTCTTCGAGCTCGCGGATGCTGGTGGCGTGGATCTCGCGCAGCCGGGAGCGGCTGGCCTCGTCCAGCGGGGCGGCGCGCACCTCGTCGAGCAGCTGCTTGATCATGGTCCCGATGCGCATCACCTTGGCGGGCTGTTCCACCAGGTCGGTCAGCGACCGGTCGTCGGAGCCGGACTCGTCGGCGTCCGGCGCACCCATGCCGCCGATGATCTCGATGCCGTCGTCGCCGCTAGTCACCGGTCCGGCCCTCCTGTTCTCGACGTCGTCGTCCCCTTCGTGTGCCCCGAGAGTAGTCCGTTAACCAGCCCGATTCGGACCGCCCGGGGGCGGTTTGCGGGGCCTCGGCTTGTGGGGCGTGCTGCAGTAGTATTACCGGCCAGGCAGCTCGCGATCGGGGCGGGCGTTAAGTGTCGTCGCTGCCGTCTGTGGGTTTTGCGGATTTCGACGGTTGCTTAAGGTGGCTGACATGGCATATGACGTCGCCCGGGTGCGCGGATTGCACCCGTCGTTCGGCGACGGCTGGGTGTACTTCGACGCCCCCTCCGGGATGCCGGTTCCGGATTCGGTCGCCACCACCGTCTCCACCGCCTTCCGCGGGTCCAAACCGGACGCGGCCGGCCCGCATCCTGCGTCGCGGCGCAGCGCCGCGGTGCTCGACGCCGCCCGGCACGCGGTGGCCGACCTGGTCAACGCCGACCCGCGCGGTGTGGTGCTGGGCGCGGACCGGGCGGTGCTGCTGTCGTCCCTGGCGGAGGCGGCTTCGTCGCGGGCGGGGCTGGGCTACGAGGTGGTGGTCACCCGCCTCGACGACGAGGCCAACATCGCGCCGTGGCTGCGCTCCGCCCACCGCTACGGCGCCAAGGTGCAGTGGGCCGAGGTCGACATCGAGACCGGCGAGCTGCCCAGCTGGCAGTGGGACAACCTGATCAACAAGGCGACCCGGCTGGTGGCGATCACCTCGGCGTCGGGGACGCTGGGCACGGTCACCGACCTGCGGGCGGTCACCAAGCTGGCGCACAGTGTGGGTGCGCTGGTGGTCGTCGACCACTCCGCGGCCGCCCCCTACCGGCTGATCGACATCGACGACATCGACGCGGACGTGGTCGCGCTCAACGCGGTCGCCTGGGGAGGGCCGCCCATCGGCGCCCTGGTCTTCCGGGATCCCGCGCTGATCAACACGTTCGGTGCGGTCTCGCCGGACCCCTACGCCACCGGTCCGGCCCGGCTCGAACTCGGCGTCCACCAGTACGGGCTGCTGGCCGGTGTGGTGACCAGCGTCGAGTACCTGGCCGCCCTCGATGAGTCGGCCCGCGGTACCCGCCGGGAGCGGCTGACGGTGTCCATGCATGCCGCCGGTGCGTACCTGGAGCGGCTTTTCGACTATCTGCTCGCGTCGCTGCGGTCCCTGCCGTTGGTGATGACGATCGGCCGGCCGGACCTGCGGATCCCGGTGGTCAGTTTCGCGGTGCGCGACGTTCCCGCCGAGCGGGTGGTGCAGCGGCTGGCCGACAACGGGGTATTGGCGGTGCGCGACCCGGCGTCGCGGGTGATGGAGGCGATCGGGGTCAACGACATCGGCGGCGCGGTGACCGTCGGGTTGGGGCACTACTCCACGACCGCCGAGGTCGACCAGCTGGTACGGGCGCTGGCCTCGCTGGGCTGAGTGCGCGCCTGCGTGCGCCTGCGCCTCGCGCCGCCCCGCCTCGCCCCGCCTCCGCCGGGGCGCCTCGCCGCGCCTCGCCTCGCGCCGCCGGTACGCATCGCCTCGCCCCGCGAGAGCGAAGATATGCAGAAAAAGTGCGAGAAGCGCCCTGCATGGTTTCTACCTCGCGGCGCGGGGGCGACACAGGGGGGCGCGGACCGCGAGTCGGCCACGCCGCGACCTCATCGAACTTGAGTCGCGGGCGCGTCGATGACGACCGGCGCGGGATCGAGCGGCAGTGTTGCGTACGGCCTGGCCCGGTACCGGCCGAGGCTCCGTGTCCGCGCTGGCCATCAGCGGATTCTCCGAGATTTGCTGCACACTCGGCGAGGCGCGGGCCAGGTCTAGTCGATGGTCAACACGACCTTGCCGGTGACCTCCCCGTCCGCCAGCAGCCGGTGCGCTTCGCCGGCCTGCTCGACGGGCAGCCGCGCGCCGATGATCGGGCGCACCCGGCCGTCGGCGAGCATCGGCCACACCGAGGCGCGCACCGCGTCGATGATCGCGGCTTTGCCGGACGGGCCGGTCACAGGGCGGCCGCGCAGTGCGGTACCGATGACGCGGGCACGTTTGCCGATCAGCTTGCCCAGGTTGAGTTCGCCCTTCACCCCGCCCTGCATCCCGATCACCACCAGCCGGCCATCGGCGGCCAACGCGTCGAGGTTCCGATCGAGGTAGGCGGCACCGATGATGTCGAGGATGACGTCGGCGCCGCCGGCGGCCTCCCGCAGCACGGCGACGAAGTCGTCCTCGCGGTAGTTGACGGTGATGTCGGCGCCCAGGTCCCGGCAGAACGCCAGCTTCTGCGCCGAGCCGGCGGTGACCGCGACGCGTGCACCGAGCGCGTGCGCCACCTGCACGGCGTGGCTGCCCACGCCGCTCGCTCCGCCGTGCACCAGCAGCACCTGGTCGCGGTCGAGGCCCGCGGCCATCACCAGGTTCGACCACACGGTGCAGGCCACCTCCGGCAGGCCGGCCGCGTCCACCGGGTCGATCCCGTCGGGGATCGGCAGCAACTGTGCCGCCGGCACCGCCACGGACTCGGCGTAACCGCCGCCGGTGAGCAGCGCACACACCGGCTGCCCGACCTGCCACCCGTCGACGCCGTCGCCGAGTTCGGCGATCTCTCCGGACACCTCGAGGCCCAGGATGTCGCTGGCCCCAGGCGGGGGCGGATAATGGCCCGCGGCCTGCAGCAGGTCGGCGCGGTTGACTCCGGCGGCGCGCACCCGCAGCACCACCTCGCCCGGGCCGGGGCGCGGAGCGCTCACCGCACGCCACGCCAGTTGGTCAGAGGATTCGACGACGATGGCACGCATGCCCCAACGCTACTGGCCGACGCTCCAGACCGAGGCCCCCGTTACGCTGGTCGGCGGTGGCGTGGCAGAGCGGCCTAATGCACTCGCCTTGAAAGCGAGAGGTGGGTAAAACCATCCGGGGGTTCAAATCCCTCCGCCACCGCTGTCGCGAGGTGGTTTTCGGAGCTCGTATCCAGCGCCGGGATTTGGGTGCCCGTCTTGTCACAGGGGCCGCAGGGCCTCGCACTTCGGTGGGCGCTCCGCGTGGCTTGGCGCCCTGGCTACGGCAGGACGGGCGGGGGCGACCGCAACTGATGCGCCCGGAATCAGGCGTTGGGCAGTTGATCCGCCGCTTCTTGTGAGAAGGCCGCGCCCGTCCAACGGGTCAGCGGCTCCGGTTGCACCAGCTCGGCGAACGCCGGCGGGAACTGGGCGAGCGACGGGTCATCAAGGCCAGGCGGCATGGCCCCAGCCGGGTCGCCGGTCCTCGCGTCGACGGTACGGCGGACACGCTGGTCATCGGTCAGCAGCCAGAACCGCCACACTTTCGCGACGTAGTTGGCCACCGCAAGTGCGCGAAACTGGGGCTTGTCGCGGTCGTCGGCGACGAAGCTCGGCTTGTCCCGAGGGAAGTCGGGGGCGACGAGTTTGCGTTTGGAGGTTCGCGCCGCCGTAATCGCGTCGTCGACGCGCTTCTGGTGATCGAGCGTCTCATCGATCAGCCGGTCAAACGACGCCCGCGTCAGCGTGCGAGTAAACGGTGCCGCCGGCATTGTGCCGTCGGTAAGAACAACCGCACGATCAGAAGTGAGTGCCCAGATCTTGTAGTCATAGTGCTCGTCGTCGTGGGCGATCACGACCGCGTTCGTGTGGTTGGCGCGCGTGTCTTCTACCCGGGAGGTGAGCCAGACGGCCGTTGCGTCCGCTGATGGTTGCTTGTCGACGATTGCGAACCCGAGCACGGGGCCCTCCTCGGCATGGACCGGTGACGCCATGACATGTCGCCGGACGTGTTGACCGAGACCATTTCACATTCCCGCGACGGGTGTCGGTCTTTCGACGCGGCAGCATGCGGTTGTCGCTGCTCAACCGACGGCGTGCGGATCGCCGGCGCGCTCCAGATACTGGTGGAACAGCCGATCGAACGCCGCCTCGTTGACGATGGGGATGCCGTAGGAGCGGGCTTTGGCCGCTTTCCTACTCAAGGAATCCGGATCGGCGGCCACTACCAGCCGGGTGGATTTGGTGACTCCTCCCGAGGTGAGACCGGCGGCGACGACCGCGGCGATCCACTCGTCGCGGCCACGGTCCATGTCACCGGTGAACACCACCCGGTCCCCGGGGCGTAGCGCGAACTCCGATGTCGCCGGAGCCGATCCGGTCTGGCCGGCCGCCCAGGCCAGGGCCTCGTCAACCTGGGCGGCCGGCATCCCGAGAGATTCGGCCACGGCGTTCAAGTCCCGCCGTTCGGCTTCGGTGACCACCCCGTCGTCAAGGGCTTCAACAGCAACAGACCGCAGATAATCCAGGTGCAGCCGACGCACGGTCGCCCGGCTGAGGCCAGCGGCCTCAGCCGTCTCGAGTAGTTGCCGTCCCTCCGTGCGGGAGATCGAACGATCCAGCAACGCTCTTTCCAGCACGAGCAGGTAAGCGGCCTCGTCCTCGGGATTCCCGGGTATCAGGCAGCCTGCAGCACGGCAGGTAGCCATTCGTCGGCCACCGGTCCGGCCTGGCCGCGCAGCACCGGCGCCACCTGTGAGGTGCGTCCGTTGAATGCTGGCCACCGGTAGCCTGCGGAACGCTGCACGTCAGCCAGCCATTCCGCGACCCCGCGACATGCGGTGAGCAGATGAGCAAGCAGCTGGGCGGTGGCTCGAGCGTCGCTGATCGCTGCGTGAGCGCCGTCCAAGGGAATTCCGAGGGCTTCGCAGCAGTGTTGGAGCTTGGCGGTTCCGATCATCCGGCCCGCCCACTTCATCGAGCAGACTGCGTCGGGGCGGTCCGAGATGGCGTAGTCGGAGCGCAGCAACTCGTAGTGCAGGAACCGCATGTCGAAGGTCGCGTTGTGGGCGACAACGACCCGTCCGGTCAACCTTTCAAGCACGTGGCCACTGATGTCGGCGAAGTACGGTGCGTCCAGCAGGTCCCCGGCGGTGATTCCGTGGATGTGGCCGGCGCTGACATCGCGGTCTGGGTTAACGAGCGTGGTCCACTCGTCCTCGATGCAGCCGTTGCCGTCGGTGAGCACGATGCCGACCTCTACGACTCGGTCGGAGCGTTCAGGAACGAAACCGGTGGTCTCAAAGTCGATCACAGCAAACGACATCGCCAACTCCCCTCAGAAAGGACGCCGTTCCCAAAGACCGTAGCGGTGATAGGCACGGCGCGGCCGGTTGTTTGAGCTTTTCGTTTGCGAGCGTGAACGTTTGCCTCCTCTGTTCGTGCCGTAAGGCGGAGGAGGGCGGCCCGGCGACAAGAAGCAGTTGGCGTATCGGAGCGGCCTGTGGCCAACGAAATGGTGACGCGCCGGGCCGGGTCTCTTCTGCGGCAGCGATGGTAACGACAGCGGTGGGCGCCCAAGCCCCCGAATCCACGGTGTCCCACAATCGTGGGCATGGCCGAGATGACGCGACGACGAATCCTTGCCGGTGTTCTGGGCGGCGCGGCGGCAGTGAGCGCCTACTCGATGAAAAGCGCCCTGGCCGCTGGGTCATCGGTTGACCAGCGCCTCGACGAATTGGAGGCTCGCGACAACGCGACGATCGGTGTGTTCGCCGCCGACTTGGCCTCGGGGCGCACGCTGACCTACCGGGCGACGGATTCGTTCGCGATGTGCTCGACGTTCAAGGTGTACGCCGCCGCAGCCATGTTGCAGCGGGTGCAGCGCGACGAATTGACGTTAGACCAACCACTTTTCGTCCCGCCAGCAGCGATCGTGCCGCACTCCCCGCGCAGCGCGCCGAACTCCGGCGGCTCGATGACCGTCGCCGAGCTGTGCGCAGCCGCGCTGCAGGTCAGCGACAACGGGGCGGGCAATGTCCTGCTCCAAACGCTCGGCGGCCCGGGTGCGGTCACCGACTTCGCCCGCAGCATCGGGGATGGCCGTTCTCGCTTGGACCGGTGGGAGACCCAGCTCAACGCGGCCGTGCCCGGCGATCCGCGCGACACCAGCACCCCCGAGGCGCTCGGCAACGGCTACCGCGCCTTGCTCACCGGCGACGTGTTGGAGCCGATACTTCGCCAACAACTCGACGGCTGGATGCGCGCCAACGAGACCTCCAGCATGCGGGCCGGTTTGCCGCCGGGTTGGACGAGCGCGGACAAAAGCGGGGCCGGTGACTACGGCAGCACCAACGACGTCGGTATCGCCTACGGTCCGGGTGGGCAGCGCGTGCTGCTGGCGCTGATGACCCGCTCGCGAGCGGATCAGCCGAACGCCGACAGCCAGCGCGCACTGATCGGCGAGCTGACCGCCTTGATCCTGCCGGAGGTCTCGACGCCGGCTTGATCCCGCCGCGGGCGAACCACCACTCGGTGCGAAATCCCTTCGCCACTCCGACCGAACGCGGTCCTGCCTACACTCGGGCATGGTCCGAGGTCCGAAAGTGTGGTGGGCGCAGATGCGGTCGGTGATCCGCACCGAGATCGCCGACGTGCGTCGTGGGCACTGGGATCTGGACCCCGCGGACCTCACCCGGTTCACGCTGCCTCTGCTGATCCGGCTGCTCGGCGTGCTGGCGATCGGTGCGGTACCTCTGCTGGTGATCCGCAGCAGCGACGCCACCGACGACGTGCTTGTGCCGGTGCTCGGCTCGATCGCGCTGACGTTGATCTGCACCGCGGTGGTGGCCTGGCTGATCACGATCGTGTTCTCCGGGCTGGTGCTGGTGGTGGTCTACCGCACGCCCCCGCACGCTGCCTCGCGCCTGGTCATCCGGACCGTGATCGACGCATTCCGCCGGATCAGCGACCTCACCGCGCTGCTGGTGACACTCACCCTGGTCGCCGGGGTGGTGGCGCTGGCGATCGGGTTGCCGTCACGCCGCGACAGCGACGCCGGCTACTCCCTGATCGACGATCTGTTGGCCGCCCAGGTCGGGGTGCTGCTCGCCGCGCTGGCGCTGTCCTATCTGGCCGAAGCCGCCCGCTGCGCAGCCGAACTGGTGGACTACAAGTCGCTGCTGCTGGCGTGGCCGTGGTCGCTCGGGATCACCTGTGCGGCATGGGTGGTCGCTACCACCACCGGACCGTTCCAGAGCACCCGGCTGCTGGGGCGGCTGCTGGCCGACTGGCTGCCGGGAACCGTGGACGGTGTCCCGCAGCGTCAGGTCATCGACGAGCTGCTGCCCGCCGGCGCGCACTGGTGGGCGGCGTTCGCCGCCTGGCCGCTCATCGCGTTGATCTGGGCGGTCGAAGCTCACCGGCACAACGGGTTCCAGCAGATGCGCGAGTTCCTGCGCGGCGAGACCGATCCCGACGAGACCAATCTCGATGAGACCGATCTCGACGAGGCTGACCGAGCCGAGGCCGACCCTGCCGAGAACGGCCGCGGCGAAACCGATCGCGACGCACCGCCCCGGGCGGAGACCGACTCAGCGACGTGACTGCCGCGGGATCTCTGCGGCGATGGTGTCCAGCAGCGCGGCGTAGCGCTTGGCGTCGGGGTCACGCCCCGGCTTGCCGCTGCTGATCACCCCGGCCGCCAGCTCCCGCTCCGGATCGGCCCAGACCGCGACGTTGACCAGCCCGGTGTGGCCGAAAGCGGCGGGGGCATGCCGGCCGAACGGCCCGAAGCGCTCCGAGCCGAGCATGTAGCCGGTGCCCCACCGCAGCGGCACCAGCCCGGTGGCGATGTCCGGGCGCAGCCGCCGGCACTGAGTGGTGGCCGCGCGCAACGTCTCCGGGTGCAGCACCCGCACTCCGTCGAGTTCTCCGCCGCGACGCCAGATCTCGGCGAACCGCGACAGCTCGTCGGCGGTGGAGACGGTGTTCGACGACGGGACCACCGTGGTGAGGAAGAACGGGGTGTTGGTGACCGGGATGATCTCGTGCATCGACCCGCCGATCGCCTTGCGGAAGATCGCGGCGACCGGGGCGGGCAGCTGCCTGCCGGTGGCGTGGCTGGGCGCCACCAGCGGCACATCCTCCGGGGCGACGCCGTAGTTGGTCCAGCGGAACCCGAGCGGGTCGAGGATCTCCTCGGCGAGGACGTCGCGGATATTCTTTCCCGTTGCTGCCGAAACGATTTCGCGGGTCAGTGGTCCCCAGGTCAGGGCATGGTAGATGTGGATCAACCCGGGCGGATACAGCGGTCTGAGCCGGCCCAGTTGTTCGCGGGCGTATTCGCTGTCGTCGGCGCGGTTGAGGTCGGGTTGCGGCCCGGTCGGGATCGGCACCCCGGCGCTGTGGGTGAGCACGTGGCGGATCGTGGTGCGGTCCTTGCCGTGGCTGGTGTAGCCGGGCAGGTACTGGCAGACCCGGTCATCGAGCCCGAGCACACCGCGCTCGATGAGCATGTGCAGCACGGTGACGGTGATCGCCTTGGCCGCCGAGTAGGCGCAGAACGGCGTGTCGGTGCCCACCGGGATTTTCTCCGCGTCGGGCGGGTCGGTCGGTGCGTTGCCCCAGCCGTGCCCGATGGCCCGGTTGAGCACCACCTTGCCGTTGTGGCGCAGACAGACCTGGATCGCCGGGTGCAGCCCGGCGGCATACCAGTGCCGGGCGGCGCTCCAGATCCGTTCGACGGCCGCCGGGCCGACCTCGGAGTGGTCTTCCTCGCCGATCGCGGTGACCGCATCCAGGTCCGACGGGACGCGGATCCTGCCCTGCAGGGTCGGGTCGGTCATGGCGGTCAGGCTACGCGCCCGCTGAACCCGCGCCGGTGGTGGCGCCGAACTCCAGCAGGAACACCCCGGCCCCGATGAGCGCCACGCCGGCGGCCATCAGCCAGGTGAACGGATCGTCGAACAGAAACCGGGCGGCGACCGCGGTGGCCGCCACCCCCACGCCCGACCAGACGCCGTAGGCCACCCCGACCGGCATGCCCCGCTTGAGCACGAGCGCCAGCAGAGCGAACGACACCGCGTAGCCGACCACGACCGGCCCCGCCCACACCAACCTGGTGAAGCCCTCCGAGGCGCGCAGCGACAATGTCGCGCACACCTCGAACGCGATCGCACCGGCCAGCAGCAGCCAGCCGTTCATTCGCCGGTGAACTGCGGGGCGCGTTTGGTCATGGCGGCGCTGATGCCCTCGACCAGGTCCTTCGACGGCAGGAACGCGGAGTTCCACGCGGCGACGTAGCGCAGGCTGGCCGAGACCCGATCGATGCGCTGCTGGTCGAGGACGTCTTTGACCCCGCGCACGGTCAGCGGCGGGTTCGCGGCGATTTCGGCGGCCGTGGCGTGGGCGGCGGCCAGGCACGCCTCGGCGTCGTCGAAGACGTCGTTGACCAGCCCGATCTTCTCGGCGCGGGCGGCGTCGATGTCCTTGCCGGTCAGGGCCAGCTCACGCAGGTGGCCCTCGGTGAGGATCAGCGGGAGCCGGGCGAGGCTACCGACGTCGGCGACCATCGCCAGTTTGACCTCGCGCACCGAGAACTTCGCGTCGGCGGCGGCGTAGCGGATGTCGACCGCGGAGATCAGGTCGACCCCGCCGCCGATGCACCAGCCCTGCACGGCCGCGACGGTGGGGGTGCGGGCGTCGGCGACCGCGCTGATCGCGCCCTGCATCTCCGTCAGCATGCGGTGGAATTCCGCGCGGGGCTTGGCCGAAGCGCCCTCGGCCAGCACCCCGGACAGCGACCCGCCCATGGCCGGCAGGTCCAGCCCGTAGCTGAAGTTCTTGCCCGACCCGGCGAGCACGATCGCCCGCACGTCGGGGTCGGCGTCGAGGGTGGCGAACACCCGGGGCAACTCCGCCCAGAACGCCGGACCCATCGCGTTGCCCTTGCCGGGGCCGATCAGGGTCACCTGCGCGACGTGGCCGGAGGTTTCCACGGTGAGCGACTCGTAGGTCGTGCTCATGCGATCACACCCGTTCCAGATAGAAGTAGAAGTACCGGCCGTCATCAAGCACCCGTTTGCCGTTCATGATGCCCATCACGGTGTCGTCGTCGATGCGTTTGAAGTGGTCGTGGATGGGTTGGCCGTCGTAGACCATGGTGGCGACGACCTCGCCGCGGAACTCCTCGAGCCACAGGCTCGCCTCGCCCTTGCCCATCTCGACGTTGGAGAACTTCTCCCCGTTCTCGTCGAGGCAGACCAGCGGCGCCACGTCGGTGACCGACTTGAAGTGCTTGCCGAACCAGCGGGCCTTCTCGAGCTGGCCATTCATCTTGTGGCCGGTGACGAACTCGCCGCCGGACCACTCGCCGAGCATGTCCTCGATGGTGGCCGGCGGCAGCGACGCCCAGAACTCGTCGAGTTCGGAGTCCGGGATCGGGGTGCCGCGACCGGTGAAGTCGGTGAACCGGTCGCGGGCGGTCACGCCCATCGCTGCGCCTTCTTCACCTGACGCTTCAGCGCGAACAGCAGACCGTTGGCCAGCACGGTAGCCACCGCGGGCAGCCGGTTGTCGGCGCTGACGGTGTAGCGGATCTCGGTGCCGTGCCCGACCGGGGCCAGCTCGACCTCGCCGCTGTAGTTGCGAAACGGGACACCTGAGACGGCCCGGTAGGCCAACCGCTTCTCCGGTTCGAAGGCGGTCACTTCCTCGACGATGGCGGGTAGCAGTGGTGCGGGCTGGATCCGGCGCTGCGCCCCGACCCCGTTGCGGTCCGGGGTACCGTCCTGCACCAGGGTGACCGTGAGCCCGGGCGCCCAGCGCGCCATGCCTTCGTGGTCGGACAACAGCTGCCAGACGCTTGCCGGGGGCGCCGGCACCGTGGCGGTCGCGGTTGCTCGCATCGCTCTCCTCAGATCCAGCTGCGGGCGAAGGCCAACAGCATCTCGTTTTCTTCGGGTGCTCCGATTGTCACCCGAACCCCGTCGGTTCCGTACGGCCGAACCACGATGTGGGCGTCCGCCGCGGCGGCGACGAAGTCTGCGGTGCGCTCCGCCAGCGGCAGCCACACGAAGTTGGCCTGCGAGTCCGGCAGGTCGAATCCGGCCGCGCGCAGCGCGCGGGAGACCCGCGCGCGTTCGGCGACCACGGCGTCGGTGCGGGCCAGCAACTCCGCGGCGGCGTCCAGGGAGGCGATCGCGCCGGCCTGCGCCAGGCTGCCGGCGGTGAACGGCACGTAGACCTTGCCCAGCGCGGTGACCACCTCGGGGTCGGCCACCGCGTAGCCGATCCGCAGTCCGGCCAGCCCGTAAGCCTTGGAGAAGGTGCGCAGCACCGCCACGTTGGGGTGGGCGCGCACCAGGGCGAGGCTGTCGGGGGTCAGGCCGTCGCGGATGTACTCGACGTAGGCCTCATCGATCGCGATCAGGATCTGCGGCGGCACGGCCGCGACAAACCGGGCCAGCGCGGCCGGGTCGACGACGGTCGAGGTCGGGTTGTTGGGGTTGCACACGAAGATCAGCCGGGTGCGGTCGGTGATCGCGGCGAGCATGGCGTCCAGGTCGAAGGTGTGGTCCTTCAGCGGCACCTGGACCGGGGTGGCTCCCGCGACCCGTACCTGCAGCGGGTAGACCTCGAAGCTGCGCCAGCCGAACAGCACCTCATCGCCCGGGCCGGCGGTGATCTGGACCAGCTGCTGACACAGGCTCACCGAGCCGGCCCCGACGCTGATCTGCTCGGGCGGGAACCCGACGTGTTCGCCGAGGCGGGAGCGCAGCGCGGCGTAACCGTTGTCGGGATAGCGGTTGAGCCGGTCGGCGGCGGCGGCGATGGCGGCGCGGACGCTGGGCAGCGGCTCGGCCACCGTTTCGTTGCTGGCCAACTTGACCGCTCCGGGCACCGTTTTGCCCTCGACATAGGCGGGCAGCTCGGCCATCTCCGGGCGCAGGCGAGCGGTCACGTCGACAGCATAGGCGGCGCTGCGTGTACGCTGTGCCCTCGGCGGTTGCGGAGCCTCGACGAGGGTCCGGTACCCTCAGGGAGTTCAAGGAGGCGTGCCAGAGCGGCCGAATGGGACTCACTGCTAATGAGTTGTCCCTTCACGGGGACCGGAGGTTCAAATCCTCTCGCCTCCGCCGAAGTGACGACACAACTGCATACAGGCGCCCGTAGCTCAACGGATAGAGCATCTGACTACGGATCAGAAGGTTGGGGGTTCGAATCCCTCCGGGCGTGCTTTTTAACTGGCGGCCACGCACGAGAGGGCCAGTTCATGCCATTCGAAGCCCGGGTCAGGCGGATCAAGGTTCTCGGCCTGCTGCTGATCTGTGTGGTCTCGGTGATCGGTGGGCTGTTGATCGGTGGGGTCTTCGGTGACGGATCCGACTCGACCCTCATCACCCGAATCTCGGGTTGGCTGATCGTCGGTGTCTCCGGCCTGTTGGTGGCGATCGGTGTGACACGGTTGATCCGCGGCGGCCTGGTTCTGCGCATCGACGCCGACGGCGTCTATTGGCGCCGCTGGTCCGAGCAGGTGATCCCGTGGAGCGCGATCCGGGAGATCAAGGTCCGGGAGCTACGCGGGCAGCAGTTTTTGGACCTCAACCTGTACGACCCCGCCGCGTATCCGCCGAAGTTTCTCATCAGGTGGGTCAGGCGACTGAATACCGCGCGGGCCTTCGGGGACCTCTCGTTGAACCTTTTCGATTCCGATCGCAGTTTCGCCGACCTGCTGGCCGCGTTCGACCGGTTCGCTCCCGCGGAGCTGCGCCCCCAAGTCCGATAGCACCCGGCGCTACGGCAACGGATTCGGCGGGTACTGGCCGTAGGTGCCCGACGGGTGACCGAACAGCAACGCCTGGTTCTGAGCGTCGGCGCGCGCCGCGATCCGCGCCTGCTCCAGGCGCCACTTCGCGTCGTGTTCCCGGAGGCGGTAGGCCAGATAGCCGCCGCCGGCCAGCAAGGCCAGCACGACGAACGCCCCCGGACTGGAACCGGCCAGGCCGACCAGCATCAGCGCGGCGAACACCACGCCGATCACCCGCCAGGTCTGCGTGCCGGGCCGGCTGCTGGCCAGCGTCACCAGGAGCCACACCGGCAGCCACAGCCCGAAGGTCAACACGGTCAGGATCAGGTGCAGGACGTGGTTGGGTCCGGAGCGCACCACCACCGGCGTCGCGGCGCCGACGACGTTGTTGATGATGACCGGCGCTCCGCCGGGGTGCCGGACCGACCAGTCGTGCCCATCGAAGTAGCGCTGGCCGGGAGCGCCGGACGGATCGGGGTACCAGCCGGGTGGGGGAAGGGGAGCCGCCATGATGACCTCCTATGACATGGGACCCGGGCAGCTCCGACGTTAGCGGGACCCACCGACACGAAACCGCCGCCACGTTGCTGGCGAGGTTCCGAGCCGGATCAGGAGGCGCCGAGCAACTCCAGCATGATGTGGCTGGCGACCTTGGCGCCGAACGGGATTGCCGCCAGGTCCACGATGTACTCCGGGGAGTGCGGCGAGTAGGGGAACAGTTTGCCCTCGGCCGCTGCGGCGGCGTAGACCTGCGGGTCGGCCACCCCCACCAGCAGGTAGGCCAGCGGGACGTCGGCATGCGGCCCCTTGAGCAGGTGGCAATCCTCCGAGCCGGTGGCCGGCGGGAAGTCGGTGACGACGTTGCCCTCGCCCAGCACCTGCTGCAGCGACTCGGCCACCCGGGTGGTGAGCGCGTCGTCGTTGACCAGCGGCGGTGAATGCCCCTTCATGGTGAGCGCGGGCAGCCGATCCTCCGGCATCCCGTAGGTGCGGGCCAGCCCCTCGCTGACCGAGCGGATCCCGGCGAGCAACTGGTCGCGCACCCCGGTGTGGAACCAGCGCAGGTTGGCTTTGAGCAACGCCCGGTCGGGGATGACGTTGTTGTCGACTCCGGCTTGCACCGACCCGACCGAGAGCACCGCGGTCTCCTGCGGGGCGATGGTGCGGCTGATGATCGCCTGGAACTCCACCACCGCCAGCGCCGCCATCAACACCGGGTCCTTGGTCAACTGCGGCATCGAGCCGTGCCCGCCGACCCCGCGGAACTCGATGTCGAGTTGGTCGGTGCCGGCCAGCCGGGTGCCGCCGGCGGCCACCACCATTCCCACCGGGGCGGGTGCGGTGTGCAGGCCGACCAGCTGATCGGGGCGCGGGACGAAGTCATACAGGCCGTCATCGACCATCGCCTGCGCGCCGGTGATCGGCTCCTCGGCGGGCTGGCCGACCAGCACCGCCGTGCCCGACCAGGCGTCGGTGGTGCGGGCGAGCACCTTGGCCATGCCCATCATCCACACGACGTGCGCGTCGTGACCGCACATGTGCGCGACCGGCACGGTGGTGCCGTCCTCGCGACGCGCCCGCGCCGTGCTGGCGTAGTCCAGGCCGGTCGCCTCCTCGATGGCCAGCGCGTCCATGTCCGCCCGGTACATCACGGTGGGGCCGGGCCCGTTCTCCAGCACCGCGGCCACGCCGGTGCCGGCGATCCCGCTGGTGACCTGGAACCCCAAGTTGCCCAACCCCTGCGCGACGGTGCGGGCCGTGCGGACCTCGGCGAACGCCAGTTCGGGGGTGCTGTGGAGCATCTTGAACATCTCCACCAGCCGGGCGGTGTCGGCATCGACCAAAGCGTCGACACCGGCGTCGACACGGGCGGAACGTGACTCGATCACCCTCGACTCCCTTCGCTGACCCGGTGCATCCATCATCGCGAGTCGGTCAAGACCCGGGCGCGCTCGAACAACCGCACCGCCGCGTCGTGCAGTTGCTCCCCGACCTCGCGCGGCGCCTTGCCGGCGCAGGCCCGGGCCAGCGTGCCCTCCAGCACGATCCCGAGTTTGAAGCAGGCCAGCACGGTGTACCAGGTGATCGCGGTGAGGTCGCGGCTGCTGGCGGCGGCGTATTGATCGATGATCTCGGCATGGGTGGCCCAGTCGCCGTAGCCGGTCAGCGCCTGCTCGAGCACCGGCGGCGCCGACGGATCCGGCCAGGTCGCCAGCAGCCAGCCCAGGTCCAGCAGCGGGTCGCCGATGGTGCACATCTCCCAGTCCACGATCGCGGCCACCTCCGGGCCGGTGGGTGAGAACATCACGTTGGCGGCGTGGTAGTCGCCGTGCATGATGCCCGGCGTCCACGACGACGGTTGGCCGCGCTGCAGCCAGGCCGCGACCTCCTGCACGCCGGGGATCTGCGGTCCGGGGTAGCCGTCGAACTGCGAGTAGGACTCCAGTTCGGAAAGCCAGCGCGGCACCTGGCGGTCCAAAAACCCGTCGGGCTTGCCGAAATCGCCCAGCCCCACCGCCCGGTAGTCCACGGCGCCCAGCCGCGCCAGCGCGTCGGCCATCGACAGACCCATCCGGTGGCGGATCGCGGCATCCTCGGCGTGCAACGCGGGCAGACCCTGCCCGGCGTTGAAGCCCTCCACCGGTTCCATCAGGTAGAAGACCGCGTCGCCGAGCACCCCCGGGTCGGCGCAGGCGGCGATCAGCGGCGGATGCGGCACGTCGGTGCCGGCCAACGCGGCCAGCACCCGGGTCTCCCGCAGGATCACGGTGTTGCTGGCCGGGCGCAGATGGCGGGGTCCGCGGCGCAGCACGTAGTCGCGGCCCGAGCGGGTGAACCGCACCATGACGTTCTGGGTGCCGCCGGCGAGTTCGGTGACCTCGTGCAATGGCCCGTCGCCCAAACCCTGCGTTGACATCCAGGCAGCGACGGCATCGGGATCCACAGGCCCGAACCTACGCGAATCCGGTTTCGTCGGGCGGGTGAACGGGTAGCCGCACCCGGGAACCTGCGATCCACCCGGATCGGCCGGCCCGACGGTCGGCCCGAACAACCGGTAAGGAGTTGATCCAGTGCGTGCCGAAGAAGGCGACGAATCCATCGGCGACTACGCCGACGAAGCCGCGCAGACGCAGGACCGGGTCACCGGCGACACCTCATGGTGGCGCAAGCTGCTCCGCGCCCTGACCGGTAAAGGCGAGGCAGACCGGTAGCCATGATCCACCGGGCCAGCGGATAGCCGGAACCGGCTCGGGGCGCTGGCTGCGCTGGCAGGATCAGCGCGTGGAACACAAACCGCCGACACCGCTCATCGAGGCCGCCCACCACGCTCAGCGCGCCGCGCTGCCGTTCGACGACACCGCCGATTTCGCCGACGCCGACCGCGGCTTCCTCGGCGCACTGGAGCCGTGCGTGGTCACCGCGGCCGACGGCCGGGTGGTGTGGGACAACGACAGCTACGGCTTCCTCGCCGCCGACGCGCCGACCTCCGTGCACCCCAGCCTGTGGCGGCAGTGCCAGCTGGTCGCCAAACACGGGCTCTACGAAGTGGTACCGGGCATCTACCAGGTCCGCGGTCTGGACCTGTCCAACATCACGTTCGTCGAGGGTGACAGCGGAGTGATCGTCATCGACCCGCTCATCTGCGCCGAGGTGGCCGCCGCGGCGCTGGCCCTCTACCGCTCCCACCGCGGCGATCGTGTCGTCACCGCGGTCATCTACACCCACAGTCACGTCGACCATTTCGGCGGCGTGCTCGGGGTGACCACCCAGGCCGATGTCGACGCCGGCCAGGTGCCGGTGCTCGCTCCGGAGGGCTTCCTGGAACACGCCGTGGCCGAAAATGTCTACGCCGGTACGGCGATGAGCCGCCGCGCCACCTATATGTATGGCACGCTGCTCGATCGCGGCCCGCGCGGCCAGGTCGGCTGCGGCCTGGGCCAGAACACCTCCACCGGGCAGGTCGGCCTCATCGCCCCGACGGTGACCATCGAACGGACCGGCCAGACTTACCGTCTCGACGGAGTCGACATCGAGTTCCAGCTGACGCCCGACAGCGAAGCTCCCGCCGAAATGCACTTCTACTTCCCGCAATTCCGCGCGCTGTGCATCGCCGAGAACGCCACCCACAACCTGCACAACCTGCTGACGCTGCGCGGCGCGCTGGTCCGCGACCCGCGCCGGTGGTCGCGCTATCTCACCGAGGCCATCGAGAGGTTCGCCGCCCGCAGCGACGTGCTGTTCGCCTCTCATCACTGGCCGACCTGGGGCACCGACCGGGTCGTCGAATTCCTGACGCTGCAACGCGACCTGTACGCCTACCTGCACGACCAGACGCTGCGGCTGCTGAACCAGGGCTACACCGGCGCGGAGATCGCCGAGCAGATCGCGCTACCGCCAGCGCTGGAACGGGCCTGGCACGCCCGCGGCTACTACGGGTCGGTCAGCCACAACGTCAAGGCCGTCTACCAGCGCTACATGGGCTGGTTCGACGGCAACCCGGCGCGGCTGTGGCCACACCCGCCGGAGGAACTCGGCCCCCGCTATGTGGCCGCCCTCGGCGGGATCGAGCGGGTGGTCGACCTGGCTCGGGACGCCTTCGACGGCGGTGACTTCCGTTGGGCCGCCACCTTGTTGGACCACGCGGTGTTCACCGACGCCGACCACAGCGGCGCACGGCAACTTTACGCCGACACCCTCGAGCAGCTGGCCTTCGGCGCCGAGAACGCGACGTGGCGCAACTTCTTCCTCACCGGCGCCGCCGAACTGCGCGGTGCGGCCCCGGAGGCGGCGGTGCGGACCGGCTCCCCGGCGTTGCTGGTGCAACTGAGCGCCGAGCAGATCTTCGACGCCCTGGCAATCCGGGTGAACGGCCCGCGGGCTTGGGAGTTGTCGTTGACGCTGGACGTCACGTTCGCCGACACCGCCACCGACTACCGGCTCACTTTGCGCAACGGCGTTCTGGTGCAACGGCTTCGACCCGCCGAGGCGGCCGCCGCCGATGCCACGGTGGCGCTGAGCGATCGCATGCGCCTGCTGTCGGCACTCGTGGGTGATCTCAGCTCTCCGGGCCTGGAGATCAGCGGCGACCCGGCGGTGTTGCCGACGCTGCTGGGCGTCCTCGACGAGCCCGACCCGGGCTTCGCGATCGTCACCCCGTGACTACATCTCGATGATCACTTTTCCGATCGCCTTGCGATCGGCCACATAGCGCAGCGCAGCCGGTGCCTCGGCCAGCGGGAAACGCGCCCCGACGTACGGTGTGATGCGGCCCGAGGCGAACAGCTGAGCCAACTCCGCGAGGTCACGCTCGTTGTCGACCGGATGATCGGTGGCGAAGGTGCGGATCTCCATGCCCTGCACGGTGATCCCCTTGAGCATCACCAGGTTCAGTGGAATCGCCGGGATCGCGCCCGCGGCGTAGCCGAGGGTGACGAAACGCCCACCGCGGGCCAGGGCACGCAACGCCGGCTCGGCGTAGTCACCGCCGACCGGGTCGAGCACCGCCAGGGCGCCTTCGCCGGTGATCTCCCGGATCCGCTGCTTGAGGTCCTCACGGTCGTAGTCGACGGTGGCGGCCGCACCCCGCTCGGCGCAGACCGCCAATTTCTCCGGCGTCGACGCCGCGGCCAGCACCCGCGCACCCAGCAGCACCCCGAGATCCACTGCGGCCAACCCGACCCCGCCTGCCGCGCCGAGCACCACCACCCAATCGTCGGGTTGCACCCGCGCGACCGAGCGCAGGGCGTGGTATGCCGTGCGGTAGGTGATGCCGAATCCGGCAGCCGAGACGTAGTCGACGGCGTCGGGAATCGGGGTCAACGTCTCCGCGGGCACCACCGCCTGCTCGGCGAACCCGCCCACGAACGACGTTCCGAGCACCCGGTCTCCGACGGCGAAACCCACACCGGCCCCGACCGCCAGCACGTCCCCGGCCAGCTCGCTGCCCGGGGTGAACGGCACCGGGATCTTCAGCTGATACTTGCCGTCGATCAGCAACACGTCGGGAAAGTTCACCGCGGCGGCCCGGACCCGCACCAGCGCCTGGCCGGGCCCCGGCGTCGGGTCCGGCACCTCCTCGATCACCAGGTCCTCGGGCGGACCGTACCGGTGGCAGACAACCGCGCGCATGCCGCACACCCTATCCAGCACCGGTCGCCGAGCCGGGAGAGCGGCCACCCTAGGCTGGGCGGATGCAGTTGCTTCTGGTCCGCCACGCCCTGCCGCTGCGCAGCGAACACGGTCAGGGGGCCGACCCCGACCTGTCCGAAGCGGGACGCGAGCAGGCCGGCCGGCTTCCCGAGGCGCTGGCCCGGTTCCCGATCTCGCGGATGGTCAGCAGCCCGCAGCGCCGTGCCGTGCAAACCGCGCAGCCGGTCGCCGAGGCCCACGGACTGTCGATCGAGATCGACGAGCGGTTCGCCGAGTACGACCGCAACCTCGCCGCCTACGTCCCGATCGAGCAGCTCCGCACCGAGCAACCCGAGGCGTGGGCGCGGATGTCGGCCGGACATCTGCCGCCCGGGGTGGACGAAGCCGAGTTCTGCGGCCGGGTCGAGGCGGCGCTCGACGACGTGGTCGCCGCCGCCGGCCCGGACGACACGGTGGCGGTGTTCAGCCACGGCGGTGTCATCAACGTGATCCTGCACCAGATCCTGGGCACCCGGCGGCTGTTGTCCTTTCCGATCGACTACGTGTCGGTGACGCGGCTGCTGTACTCCCGCTCCGGGCGCGCCGCGGTGGCCGCGGTCAACGGCACCGAGCACGTCTGGGATCTGTTGCCCCGCAACAACCGGACCACGGCCGAGGAACCGACCGCGAGGTGAAGCGATGACCACACAAACCCATGACGGGCTGGACCTGGGCGCCCTGGATGCCCACCTGCGCGCAATCGGCGTCGCCCGCAGCGGCGAACTGCGCGCCGAGCTGATCACCGGCGGACGCTCCAACCTGACCTTCCTGATCGCCGACGACACCTCGAAGTGGGTGCTGCGGCGCCCGCCGCTGCACGGCCTGACCCCCTCGGCGCACGACATGGGCCGCGAGTACCGGGTGATGGCGGCGTTGCAGGACACCGCGGTCCCGGTGGCGCGCACGGTCACCCACAGCGCCGACGACAGCGTGCTCGGCGCGCCGTTTCAGATGGTCGACTTCGTCGACGGCCGGGTGGTGCGCACCGCCGACGATCTCGACGCGCTCGGCGACGACGCGACCGTCGACCGGTGCGTCGACGCGCTCATCCGGGTGCTGGCCGACCTGCACGCCGTCGACCCGGCCGCGGTGGGCTTGAGCGACTTCGGCAAACCCGACGGCTACCTGCACCGGCAGGTCCGCCGGTGGGGCTCGCAGTGGCAGCACGTGCGGCTGCCCGACGACGCACGCGACGGCGACGTCACCCGGCTGCACACCGCGCTGGCCGAGGCGGTCCCGGCCACCAGCCCCGCCGCGATCGTGCACGGCGACTACCGGATCGACAACACCATCCTCGACGCCCGGGATGCCGGCCGGGTGCGCGCCGTGGTCGACTGGGAACTCTCCACGCTGGGCGACCCGCTCTCCGACGCCGCGCTGATGTGCGTCTACCGCGACCCGTCGCTGGACCTGATCATCGACACCCCGGCCGCCTGGACCTCGGACCGGCTGCCGTCGGCCGACGAACTGGCGCAGCGCTACGCGGTGGCCGCCGACCGGCCGCTGGAGCACTGGAGCTTCTACATGGGCCTGGCCTATTTCAAGCTGGCGATCATCGCCGCGGGCATCGACTACCGCAACCGGGCGGCCGGCGGCGACGAGGACGGCGCGGACCGGGTGGGCGAGACGGTGGCGCCGCTGATCGCGCGCGGGTTGCGCGAGCTCAGCGGCGGCCGGTGAGTTTCTTCGTCTCCCGGCGCAGCTGGTAGATCCGCACGGTGCCGACCATGGCGGTCAACAGCCCGCCGATCACCGCGGCGACCAGGATCGCCACGCCCAGCGCCATGTTCCAGTGCCAGCCTAGGAACGTGAACGGCACCGAACCGGTGTTCTGCGCGATGAAGATCAGCAGCAGGATCAGGGTGAGGAACCCCATGATCAGCGAGACCCACAACGCCCCGGCCCGGGTGATCTTGGGCTGTTGCGGCGGGACCGACGGTTTGGGTTGGTGCCGGTTGGACGGCGCGGGCGACTGGTGGCTCATGTGACCATCCTTACCCCTCGAGGCGCCCGTTGTCGCCCGATCAACCGGGTTGCCCCCACCGGACTACGTCCTCGTGAAGCTTTGTCCTACGGTGGACGGATGAGTGACGCCCCCGCTGAGCCGCCGTCGGGTGCCCGGTCGACGATTCTGACCTGGCGCGCCCCGGATGCCAGCCGGATGGAATCGGTGCGGGTCCAGCTCTCCGGCAGCAGGATCAAGGCAGCCGGGCAGATCGTCGCGGCCGCCACCGCGGCCCACCCCGCCTTCAACGCCTACTACGACCTGCAGACCGACGACACCGGCGCGGCCAAGCGGATCGGGCTGCGGGTCACCCTCGCCGAGCGGGAGCGCCAGCTGTCGATCGCCCGCGACGAGGAGAACATGTGGCTGGTCAGCAGCAGCCAGGGCGAATCGCGGGCAGCGTTCGACGGCGCGCTGGACGTCGACGTCGTGTTGAGCCCGTTCTTCAACGCGCTGCCGATCCGCCGGCTGGGAATCCGCGGCCAGGCCGACACCGTCAGCGTGCCGGTGATCTACCTCACCCTGCCGAGCATGGAGATCAACGCCGCGACCATCAGCTACCGCAGTGCCGGCGACGGGATCGCGGTCAGCTCCCCGGTGGCCGAAGCCATCCTGACCGTCGATGACGACGGATTCATCGTGGCCTATCCAGGACTGGCAGAGCGGATCTGATCACCCCGCCGGCGCGGCCGGCGGCGGCCAGCTCGGCGCGCCAATCCTTCTCACCGACCATGACGGTGACGATGTCGTGCCGGGGGAAGCTGTCGTAGCGGGTGCGCGCGGCGTGGCCCTCTTCGACCAGCTCGGCCACCGAGCCGTGGTCGGCGAGTGTCGTACGCACGGCGGTGAGGCGATCCAGCAGCTCGTCGAGGGCCGGCAGCAGCTGCTCGGCGTTGGCCTCGCACATCGCGCGCACCAGATCCGGCGCGGTGCCCGCCACCCGGGTGCCGTCCCGGAACGACCCGGCGGCCAGCGCGAAGGCCAGCGGGACATCGGTGGCGGTGACCGCCAGCGCCTCGGCGGCCAGATGCGGCAGATGCGAGATCGCGGCGACGGCGGCGTCGTGCTCGTCGGAGCGGGCCGGCACCACCACCGCGCCGCACTGCAGCGCCAGGTGCATCACCTGCTCCCACACCAGCGGATCGACGTGGTCGTCGACGCTGATCACCCACGGGGCGCGCCGGAACAGCCGGGCGTCACCGGCCGACCACCCGGAATGCGCGGTACCGGCCATCGGGTGCCCGCCGACGAAGCGGCGCTGCAGCCCGGCCGCGGTCACCAGGTCGAGGACTTCGCGTTTGACGCTGGTGACGTCGGTGAGCGCGCAGTCGGGCGCCCAGTCGCCGATGTGCTCGAGCATCATCGTCAGGGCGGGCACCGGAACCGCCAGCACGATCAGCGCGTCGGTGTCGGCCGCGCGGGTCAGCACCGCACGCAGGTCGGTGTCGGCGTCGAACCCGTCGGCGCTGGCTTCGGAGGCGCCCCGGGCCGACCGGTTGTAGCCGAAAGCCTCGCGGCCGGCGGCGACGGCCGCGCGCAGCACCGAGCCGCCGATCAGTCCCAGCCCCAGCACGCACACCGGTGATTCCGCCACGTATTCAGGTTGGCATACGTGTGCGCCGGGCCGCCGGGGCGACCGGTCACACCTGGTCAAGGCCCTGTCGGGGGACTAGCGTAGGCGCCGATGGGAGCAGAGCGCGCCTCGAGCACCGACAGCCCGGACGGCTTCGGCGTCGCCGTCGTGCGCGAAGACGGGCGGTGGCGCTGCACGGCGCTGCCTGCCACCGCGCTGGGCAGCCTCACCGCCGCGGAGGATGCGCTGCGCGAGTTGCGCAGCACCGGGGCGGTGTTCGGCTTCCTCGACGTCGACGACGAGTTCTTCGTGATCCTGCGACCCGCCCCGGCCGGCACCCGGCTGCTGCTCTCCGACGCCACCGCGGCGCTGGACTACGACCTGGCCGCCGAGGCGCTGGACAACCTCGACGCCGACCTGGACCCCGACGACCTGGACGACGCCGACCCGTTCGAGGAGGGCGATCTGGGCCTGCTCGCCGACCTGGGCCTGCCCGAGGCGGTGCTGGGGGTGATCCTGGCCGACACCGACCTCTACGCCGACGAGCAGCTGACGCGCATCGCCGCGGAGATGGGCTTCGCCGACGAACTGTCGGCGGTGCTGGACCGGCTCGGCCGGTGACCGGCGATGACGAGCTGATCCGCGCTGCGCTGGCCGTGGCGGGCACCGCGGGGCCGCGGGACGTGCCGATCGGCGCGGTGGTGGTCGCCGCCGACGGCACCGAGCTGGCCCGCGCGGTCAACGCCCGCGAGGCACTCGGCGACCCCACCGCCCACGCCGAGATCCTGGCGCTGCGCGCCGCCGCGGCCGTCGCCGGTGACGGCTGGCGCCTCGGCGGGGCCACCCTGGCGGTCACCGTCGAACCGTGCACCATGTGTGCCGGGGCGCTGGTGCTGGCGCGGGTGGCCCGGGTGGTGTTCGGGGCGTTCGAACCCAAGACCGGCGCGGTCGGCTCGCTGTGGGACGTGGTGCGGGACCGCCGGCTCAACCACCGTCCCGAGGTGCGCGGCGGCGTGCTGGCCGACGAGTGCGCGGAACCCCTGCAGGAGTTCTTCGCCCGGCAGCGATTGGGGTGAGCGGCCCGGCATTGTTACGCTGTTGCGCGGTGGCGTGTCCGAGCGGCCGAAGGAGCACGCCTCGAAAGCGTGTGACGGGTAACCCCCGTCCGTGGGTTCAAATCCCACCGCCACCGCCACAAGACCTCCGGGAACGGCACGGGGGGCATCCGGCTGCGCCGCGCCGGCACCCGGCGACATCGCTCGACGCCATCACCCGGCGACGTCATTCCACGACCAGGACCGGATCCCCGATGTTGACGGTGTCGAAGTACCACTCGGCGTCGGTGGGACTCAGGTTGATGCAGCCATGGCTGACGTTCTCCACGCCCAGCGAGCGCAGCGCCCACGGCGCGGAGTGCACGTACAGGCCGCGGGCGCTGATCCGCACCGCATGGTCCACCGACAGCCGGTACCCCTCCGGGTCGTCGATCGGGATGCCGACACTGCTGGAGTCCATCACCACCGAACGATCCTTGGCCAACACCGTGTAGGTGCCCACCGGCGTCGGGAACTTCTCCTTGCCCATCGACGCCGGCAGCACCCCCGCCTCCCCGTAGTGCGGCAGGTGATGCGCCGCCGGCAGCGGGGGACCCGGTGTGACCCCGATGTTGTCGACGCTCACCGTGAACGTGTGCTCGGTGACATCGGCGACACCGAGCACGGCGGGCCCGGTCTTGAACTCGGTGGCCAGCCCACCGACCGACAGCGCCACGGTGCTGTGCGCCGGCCAGAAGCCGTCGGGCACCCATTGCACCACCGAATCCTCGACCCAGTCGTAGCGGCCGCTCATCGCGGGCGTGGACCGGACCCGTAAGACACGTTCCGCGGCGGCGCGGTCGCCGACCGGGCCGCTGAAGGTCACCACGACCGGGTGGGCGACGCCGACCGGCTGGTCACCGGCCGGCTGGATCGAGGCGATCGGCGGTGCGCTCGGCGGGGCCACCGCCGCCGCGGCGGAGGCCCCGGGCAGGGTCGTGGCCGCGACAGCGAGTCCGACCACCACAAGCACCGACCGCACTGACGCCCACATCGAAGAAACCGCCTTTTCCCGTCGAAATATCCCGACCAATGTTAAAGCGGCTCAGTTGAAATTCAGGGACAGTGCTGTTGCGGTACGGCCAATTATCGATCAATTTTCGATCGCTATTGCGGTTAATGTGCCCAGCAGGCGTCAGGCAGCGAACTCGCCCCGAAAAGTCAATCTTAGCAGTCGATTTCAGCAGCGAGTCGGTTGACCCCCGCTCACTGCCGTACCGATTGATGGGTCACCGTTTGTCGACGACATGGTAACGCCCGGGTCATGTTTCGTCTCGTTTCGGCATCCAATTCCGCCGCCGTCTGGACCGGCGTGTCGACCGCGGGCTAAGTTTTGCAGCGCGCGGTGTGAATTGCGCAGTAATTCGGGGTGTGCCAATCAAGGGAGCTGCGGTGAAACTCTCGGGTCGACTGTGGGCGGGTGTCGGCGTCGTCGCCGGACTGGGCGTCGCCGCGCTGGCGTTCGTTCCGATCGCCGGCGCCGCCCCACTGCCGGCCGGCGGGCCGGTCTGCGCGGAGGCCGCGGTGGTGACCGCGGCGGGAGCGCCCTGCCCGGCGGCCCCGGCGGCCGTCGTGCCGCACGCCCCGGTCGTGCCGCTGGCGGGCGGATTCCCCGGGCCGCCGATCGCGCCGGTCCCGGTCGTGCCCGCCGCCCCGGTCGTGCCGGTCGTTCCGGCCGCGCCGGTGGTGCCGGTCGTTCCGGCCGCGCCGGCGGCGGCACCGGTGGTTCCCGCCGCCGCGCCCGTCGTCGACGCGGCCGCCCCGGCCGGCAAGGGCGTGCCCACCAACCCGGATGCGCCGGATCTGGTGGTCCTGCCCGGCCCGCCACTGCCATAGTTGTGGCAGGGCGGCAAAGCGGGGCCGCACGCCAGTCGGGAAGTAGGCCGCCATGGAACTGATTTCGCCCACCGATGCGATCTTTCTGCTCAGCGAGTCGCGCGAACATCCCATGCACGTCGGCGGCCTGCAGCTGTTCCGGCCGCCGGCCGGCGCCGGGCCGGAGTTCCCCCGGGAGAGCTACGAGGCGCTGATCGCCAACGACGAGTTCGAGCCCACCTTCCGCAAACGGCCGGCCACCCTGTTCGGCGGGATCACCCCGGTCGGGTGGATCTATGACGACGACGTCGACATCGACTACCACGTGCGTCGGGTGGCGCTGCCGTCCCCGGGCCGCATCCGCGACCTGCTGGAACTGACCTCCCTGCAGCACGGCGCCCTGCTGGATCGGCACCGCCCGCTGTGGGAGACCCATTTCATCGAGGGGCTGCGCGACGGCCGGTTCGCCGTCTACGTCAAGGCGCACCACGCGTTGATCGACGGGGTCTCGGCGCTGAAACTCATGCAGCGGGCACTGTCGGTGGACCCCGACGACCCGCAGATGCGCGCACTGTGGGATCTGCCGCGCCGGCGCGTCACGGTCAGCCGCTCCCGGGTGCAGGCACTCACCGGGCTGGTACGCGCCACGGCGGCGCTCGGCCCGTCCACCCTCACGCTGGCCCGGGCGGCGCTGCTCGAGCAGCAGTTGACGCTGCCGTTCGCCGCGCCGCGCACCATGTTCAACGTCAAGATCGGCGGGGCCCGCCGGTGCGCCGCCCAGTCGTGGTCGCAGGACCGGATCCGACGCGTCAAAGACAGCGCCGGCGTGACGGTCAACGACACCGTCCTGGCGATGTGTGCCGGCGCGTTGCGCTACTACCTGGAAGAACAGCACGCCCTGCCCGACACGCCGCTGGTGGCGATGGTGCCGGTCAACCTGCGCACCGACGCCGAAGCCGACGCCGGCGGCAACATGGTCGGCACGGTGTTGTGCAACCTGGCCACCGACGTCGACGACCCGGCGCAGCGCCTCGCGACGATCAGCGACTCGATGCGGGCGAACAAGCAAGTGTTCGCCGAACTGCCGCGGGTGCAGGCGCTGGCCCTGTCGGCGGCGAACATCGCGCCGCTGGGACTGACCGGGGTGCCCGGTTTCGTCTCCACGGCACCGCCGCCGTTCAACGTGGTGATCTCCAACGTCCCCGGCCCGCGGGAACCGCTGTACTGGCGCGGCGCCCGCCTCGACGGCAACTACCCGCTGTCCATCGCCATGGACGGGCTGGCCCTCAACATCACGCTGACCAGCACCGCGGGCAACCTCGACTTCGGTCTGGTGGGCTGCCGGCGCAGCGTGCCGCACCTGCAGCGGCTGCTGGGGCATCTGGAGTCGGCGTTGAAGGACCTGGAACGCGCGGTCGGAGCCTGAGGCGCTCATGGCGGCACTGAGCGCCGCGCTGCTGCTGCATCGGGTGCGCGACGGCCACCTCGAGGTGCTCATCGCCCACCCCGGCGGGCCGTTCTGGGCGCGCCGCGACGACGGAGCCTGGTCGGTGCCCAAAGGCGAATACCAGCCCGACGAGGACCCGTGGGCCGCCGCGCAGCGGGAATTCGTCGAGGAGGTCGGGCTCGCCGTACCGGACGGGCCGCCCGTCGAGCTGGGGGTGTTCGTGCAGCCCAGCAGAAAACGGATCACCGTCTTCGCGGTCGAGGCGGACCTCGACGTCACCGACGCCCGCAGCAACACCTTCGAGCTCGAGTGGCCGAAGGGCTCCGGGCGGCTCCAAACGTTTCCCGAGGTCGACCGGGTCGGCTGGTTCCCGATCGCGCAGGCGCACACCAAGCTGCTGCCCGGCCAACGTCCCATCCTCGACCGCTTGCTCGAGCTGCGCGCCGCGACCTAGGCACCCCGCCGGCCCGCGGCCGCGCGCTGAGGGTGCGGCGTGTCGAGGCCGTCTCGGCCAGATCACCGGGAAAACCCGCACACTCGGCGGTCGGGTCGGGCCGTTCGGAAGGCCGAGCGGCAGAATCCGCGGCTTCTTCGGCCGCGCCTCCCCGGCCGACGGGCTTGGCGCGCCTAAACTTTGCTGCCGATCAGGTGAGGAGGCAGCGGCGTATCGGCGATAACCAGGACGTCGGTCAGGGGGCCGGCCAGGCCGCGCCGGCCGGGGGCTACCCCGAGCCGGTGCGTTTTGCTGGGCGCCGCCTCTCCGGCCGACGCCCCCTCGCCGCCCGCACCTCGATCCCGGCGCTCGACGGCATCCGGGCGATCGCCGTGGCGCTGGTGCTGCTCGACCACGGCGGGATCCCCGGTGTGTCCGGCGGATTCATCGGCGTCGACGTGTTCTTCGTCCTCAGCGGCTTTCTGATCACCTCGCTGCTGCTGGAGGAGTTGGACCGCACCGACCGCATCGACCTGCTGCATTTCTGGGTCCGGCGCGCCCGGCGGCTGCTGCCCGCGCTGCTGATCATGGTGCTGGCGGTGGCGTTCGCCCACGACCTGTTCCCCACCGATGCGGTGCAGCGACTGCGCGAGGACGCCGTCGCGGCGTTCTTCTGGCTGGCGAACTGGAACTTCGTCGCCCAGGAAAGCGACTACTTCACCCGGGGCGGCAACCCCTCGCCGCTGCAGCACACCTGGTCGCTGGGGGTCGAGGAGCAGTACTACTTCCTGTGGCCGCTGCTGGTGCTCGGCGTGGCCGCGGTGGTCGCCGCGCGCGCCCGCCGCCGCCGGTGGGTCAGTCAGCGCACCGTGCGGTTCGCAGTGCTGGTGGTGGCCAGCGCCGGGGTGGCGGCCTCGGCGACGGCGGCGATCCTGCTGTCCGCGCGCACCGGGGTGGACCGGGTGTACTTCGGCACCGACACCCGCGCGCAGGCGCTGTTGCTGGGCGCGGCGGCCGCCGCCCTGATGGTCCAGGACTGGCCGGCGCTGGTCGGTAAACCCGCGGTGCCGCACACCCGCTGGGGCACCGTGGTGGCCACGGTGGTGCCCATCGTGGGGATGGCCGGGCTGGCCGCCGGCGCCCACTACGCGGCGGGCAGCGCCGAGCAGTTCCGCTTCGGCATGCTGACCCTGATCGCGGTGGCCGCGGTCGCCGTGGTCGCCCCCGTCGCGGTACACCAGCGCAGCCCGGTGGCCCGGCTGCTGGCCTGGCGGCCGCTGGTGGCGCTCGGCGCCATCTCCTACGGCGTCTACCTGTGGCACTGGCCCATCTTCTTGCTCCTCAACGGCGAACGCACCGGATGGACCGGGCTGTCGCTGTTCGCCGCCCGCACCGCGGTGACCTTGGCGGCGGCCATCGCATCCTGGTGGCTGATCGAGCAGCCGATCCGGCGCTGGCGCCCGGTGCAGGTGCCGCTGCTGCGGCTGGCGGTGGCCACCGTGGCGACCGCGGTCGCGGTCACGGTGCTGGTCGTCCCCACCGTCACCGGCCCCGGCGCCACCCCGCCGGTGTCCTCGGCGGCGGCCACCGCGCCGGTGCCCGCGGCGCCTCCGCCCGCCCCCGGCGCCCACCGCGACCCGCACCGCCCGCACACGGTGTCGGTGTTCGGCGATTCCATCGGCGCCTCACTGATGGAGTACCTGCCGCCCACCCCGGGCACCGCGTTCGTCGACCACACCGTGATCGGCTGCAGCATCGTGCGCGGCGGGCCGTACCGGTACTCGGGCAAGGTGCTCGACCAGAAGTCCGAATGCGACGACTGGCCCAACCGCTGGGCCCGCCAGGTCGCCCGCGATCAGCCCGACGTCGCGTTGCTGGTGATCGGCCGCTGGGAGACCGTCGACCGGGTCATCGAGGGCCGCTGGACCCAGATCGGGGACCGGGCCTTCGACGAGTACCTGGCCGGCGAACTCAACCGGGCGATGAAGACGCTGACCGGCCGCGGCGCCCGGCTGGTGATCACCACGTTGCCGTACAGCAAATACGGCGAGAAGCCCGACGGCAGCCTCTATCCCGAGGACCAACCCGACCGGGTCCGGAAGTGGAACGCGTTGTTGCGCAAGGTCGTCGGGAAGCGCCCGAACGTCAAACTGCTCGACCTGAACAAGAAGCTGGGCCCCGACGGCGGCTACAGCGTCAAGGTCGACGGGATCAAGGTGCGCAGCGACGGCGTGCACCTGTCGCAGCAGGGGGTGGCCTGGCTGACGCCCTGGCTGCTGGCCGGGGTGCGCTGAGCACTCAGCAGGATTTGGCGCGGCGCCGCCCGGTCAGCCGCGCCCACACCCACGTCAGCGGCACGTTGCGGCCGGTGGCCAGGTACTCCACCGTCGACGGGTAGTGGCAGATCTCGCTGACCTGCGCCAGCCCCTCGGATCTGCCGACCAGCAGGATCTGATCGTCCACCGCCAGGGTGGTCCCGATGTCCGGCATGAAGTGCGCCACGCCGTCACGCAGCAGCACCAGCGCCACCAGCGGCAGGGTGCTGGCCCGGTCGTCGGGGCGGCGCAGCACGTCGCGCAGGGTGAGAACCTCCCCGCGCCGCAACCAGTCGGCGATCGCCGGTGCCTGCCGCGCCGACAGCGTCACGACGTTGCGCTCGGGGGTGTGTTGCCCGCAGTGCTCGACCAGGTGGTCGCGCACCGCGGCGGCCCACCGCTCGTCCTGACCGAAGGCGTGATCGACGAAGCTCCAGAACACCGGGGTCAGCACCCGGGCCAGCACCTCCCGGGCGACCAGTTCGGTGGCGATGTACACCGAATCGATCTGCACGGCGTCGAGCAGCGCCTTCTTCGCGGTGGTGGCCTGCCGGACCACCAGGTAGATGTCGGGGTTGGTCAGCCGGGCCTGCTCGGCCATCGCGATGTTGACGGTGTCGTCGCGGCTGGCGGCGATGAACCCCACCGCGGCGGTGACGTCGGGATCGCCGTCGTCGGGGTCGGCGAGGGTCACCGCGAGGCCGCTGGCCGCCAGATCGGCGACCACGTCGCGGCCGAACTCCGGATCGGCGCAGACCACCCAGCGGCCCGCGGTCAGCCCGCGGCGCAGCGGCGGGAGGCGCTCCTCGTCGTTGTCCATCAGCCAGCGCAACAACTGGTGGTTGACCGGCCGGTGGATCGACAGGGTCAGGTATTCGCCGAACCGGTCGCTGGGGTTGACCACCGCGGCGGGCGCGAAGTGCGCGATACGGTTCGCGACCCGCGGGTCGGTGCAGCGGGCCAACACCGGCACCTCCGGGCGCAGCATCGCCACGGTCATCACCGCGGCCAGGTTGGCGTCGTCGTCATCGGTCAGGGCGAGCACGCCCTCGCAGTCGCGATGGCCCAACCCGGCCATGCCCAGCATTGCCGGCACCGAGCAGTCCCCCTCGACGGCAGGCACATCGAAGCTGAGTTGCTCGCCGACCACCGACTGGACCCGGGATTCCTGTTTGTCGATGACGACGAACCGATGTCCGCGCTGGTCGAGCTCGGAGCCGACCACCCGGCCCGCCTGCCCGTAGCCGGCGATGATGACGAACGGATCGGCCATCCGGCGCACATGGCGGCGGAACCGCTGCGCCGCCACCGCGTCCTGGAAGGCGGTGTCGTTGATCACCGAGAAGAACACCCCGATCGCGTACGCCCAGCTGATCACCACCAGATAGATCGACATCGACAGCCACATCCGCTGCGGGTAGCTGAACGCGTGCGGCACCTCGCTGTAGCCGACCGTGGTCAGCGTGATCGTCATCTGATAGAAGGCGTCGAAGACCGACAGCCGGTAGGGGTTGCCGTGCGCGTCGACGCCGGGCATCAGCATCAGCCCGGTGGTGCAGATGCTGAAGATCGTGATGACGACGATGAACGGCGCCCGCATCCGGCGCATGAACAAGAAGATGACGTCGGTGGTGGGCACCGTGGTGGGCACCGGCACCGGCTTGCGCCGCGACCTCATCCGGCGCCGCGACCAGAACGTGTACAGGTGGACCGGATTGGGCATCGCGGCATCGGCTAACGGCGCCGAAACGAAGCCGTCTCGACGACCAGCAGGGTGACCGAGACAACGTTGGCCAGCAGCGCCCCACCCGACAGCGACACCACACTGGCGATGGCGTGCTGATCCAGCCCGTGCACGGAGACCTGGGTGTAGTAGACCCACATCACCGCGGCGGCGGCCAACTGGAGCAGCGCGACCAGGCTGGTGGACAGGTGCACCGCGCCCAGCTGCGTGCGGTCCCCGAACTTCAGGATCGTGGTGATGAAGGCGACCACCAACGCCAGGAACAGCTCCCAGGGGTTGTGGACGATCGGATCGCCGATGTCGCCGACGAAGAAGCCGAAGTTCAGTGTCGCCGCCAACAGGACGAAGAAACCGAAAACCACCTTCTCGAGGTTCACGACGGCAGCCTAACGGTCCCGGGGGCGGCATGCCGGGAAACCGCCGTGACCGCGCGGGTCGGCGCTATCGGCGCCCGACGAAAACCTTTTCGGTCACAATGGGAGGCGTGGACCTGCCCGTCGCGCCGCCGGTGGACCCGATGCTGGCCAAAGCGGTGCAGACGGTTCCGGCTGAACCGGGCGTGTGGTGCTATCAACCGAAGTGGGACGGCTTCCGGGCGTTGGTGTTCCGCGACGGCGACGACGTGCTGCTGCAGTCGCGCACCGGCAAGGATCTGGGCCGCTATTTTCCCGACCTGCTCGCCGCGGTGCGCGCCGAGACCGCAGCGTGCTGTGTGCTCGACGGGGAGATCGTGGTGCCCCGCCGCATCGGCGGGCGCACCCGGCTGGACTGGGAGGCGCTGAGTCAACGCATCCACCCGGCGGACAGCCGGGTACGCCTGCTCGCCGAGCAGACCCCGGCGCACTTCATCGCGTTCGACGCGCTGGCCACCGGCTCCGCAGCCGTGCTGGACGAACCATTCACCACCAGGGCGGCGGTGCTAGCCGAATTGGTTACCCCGCAACGGTTTTGCAATCTCACCGGCGCCACCGAGGATCCGGAACTGGCCACCCACTGGCTCACCACGTTCGAGGGGGCGGGCCTGGACGGGGTGGTCGCCAAGCGCCTCGACGGGCGCTACCTGCCGGGCAAACGCGACATGGTCAAAATCAAGCACCACCGCGACGCGGACTGCGTGGTGATGGGCTACCGCATCCACAAAAGCGGCGCCGGCCTCGGCTCGCTGCTGCTGGGCCTGTACAACGACGCCGGCGAATTGCAGATGGTCGGCGGGGCGGCGTCGTTCACCACCGCGGAGCGCCGCCGGCTGCTCGCCGAGGTCGAGCCGCTGCGCCTGGGCGCCGACGTGGTGCGCGAGGGCGAGCCCAGCCGGTGGAACTCCGCGGCGGACAAGCGGTGGATCCCGATCCGCTCCGAGCTGGTCGCCGAGGTGGCCTATGACCAGATGGAAGGGGAGCGGTTCCGCCACACTGTGAAGTTCCTGCGCTGGCGACCCGACCGCGACCCGCGCAGTTGCACCTTCGAGCAACTCGACACCCCGCTGCGCTACGACCTGGCCGACGTGTTGGCGGGCTGAGATGGCGGACTGAGATGGCGGACTGAGATGGCGGACTGAGATGGCGGGCTGAGATGGCGGACGCGGAGGAACTCGACGTCGACGGGATCGCGGTCCGGCTCACCCACCCCGACCGCTGCTACTTCCCGCGGCTGGGTGCGGCGGGCACCAAACGGCGGCTGGCCGAGTACTACCGCGCCGTGGCGCTGGGCCCGATGCTGGCGCCGATGGCCGACCGGCCCACCCACCTGCAGCGGTTCCCGGACGGCATCGAGGGTGAGGCGGTCTACCAGAAGCGCATCCCGCGCGGCTACCCCGACTATCTGCAGACCTGCACGGTGACGTTTCCGACCGGACGCACCGCCGACGTGCTGCGGGTGACCTCGCCGGCGTCGATCGTGTGGGCCGCCCAGATGAGCACCGTCACCTTCCACCCGTGGCCGGTGCGCTGCACCGACGCCGACCGTCCCGACGAGCTGCGGGTCGACCTGGATCCGCAGCCCGGGACCGGCTTCGCCGAGGCCCGCGCGGTGGCGGTCGACGTGTTGGCGCCGCTGCTCGACGAACTCGGCCTGACCGGCTTCCCGAAAACCTCCGGCGGCCGGGGTGTGCACGTCTACCTGCCGATCCGCCCGGAGTGGGATTTCGTCGCGGTGCGCCGGGCCGGGATCGCGTTGGCCCGCGAACTCGAGCGCCGCGCCCCCGACCAGGTCACCGCCTCGTGGTGGAAAGAGGAGCGCGGCAAACGGATCTTCGTCGACTTCAACCAGAACGCCCGAGACCGCACCACCGCGGCGCCGTACTCGGTGCGGGCCACCCCGATCGCGACCGTCTCCACCCCGCTGAGCTGGGCGGAGCTGGCCGACGCGGACCCCGATGACTACACCATGGCCACCGTGCCCGACCTGGTCGCCGGCCGCGAGGACCCGTGGGCGGCGATGGGGGAGACCCGACAGTCGCTGGCGGTGCTGCTGGAGATGGCCGACGCCGACGCCGACCGCGGCCTGGGGGACCTGCCCTACCCGCCGAATTACCCGAAGATGCCGGGCGAACCCAAGCGGGTGCAGCCGAGCCGGGACACCGACCGGCGCCGCTGAGCGGCGCGGGGTGGCCCGGAAACGCGCTTTTAAACAAGTTATTAGACTTGACTTGCTCTGCTCGCGCAACCTCATCATCGCATGTCTGATCGTTCTGAGTCCCTCAGCCTAGCAGGACAAGTTGGACAAGGCCGCCTGCCAGAAGATGTGCGCGATTTCGTCGTGAACTATGTCGCTGTGGGCGCCGGAGAGCCCACTTCCGCTCGCAATGACGCGACTGGCCTCAATGTTGTACGTGGTTCCGGGTGCGAATCGGTAGGTCGCATCGGCGGCGAGTACTTCCATCTCTTCGCGTGGCTCTGTGCCCTGGACCCCGAAGCTCCCGATTCCGCCGTACTCCGGAAAATCGTTGTAGCCGAGGATTCGGTCGCTGCCGAGTCGTGAGCCCAACGGGTAGAAGGTCCCCACAGCACGATCGTGACGCGAATTCGTGGCCACTATCGGGCCTGCGACACGCCGTGGTGCCTGGCACAGCACCCGAAAGTACCCGGGCTCGCCCGGTGGGTACGGGATCGCCTCGGCGAAGGACCATAAAGACATCGCACCCTGCACGAGGAACAACGTGTCGACCGGCCTAGGTAGCGGATCGGTCTGCTGCCCGGCAGAGGTAGGCCCTGCAGTCGCCGCTGTCATCACGATGCAGCCGAAACTGTGGCCCATCAGATGGATTCGAGCGTCTGAAGCGTCCTGCATCATGCGCAGGATATGGTGCACATCGCGCTCGCCGACGATTCGCGCCCGGTTTTTCATCGTCCAGAAGGATATTTGGCGGACCGGGCCCAAGACTGCGTCGCTAATGCGACCGAACACGCCCAGAACACCTGGGTCACCACCGCCCCCAGGAGCCGGGCCCGATACCTTGACCGCGCGCAGCCATTCACGGGCCGTCTCCAGCGGTTTGAACACTTCCTGGTCGGCGCCGGGCGGGGCTGTGACCCCGCCAGCTTTCAGACCGGCTTCGGCGAACAACTCCAGGTAAGCGGCGTCGAGCTCTGGCGGTAGCGTGCCCGCAGCAATCTTCTCGGCGACAGCCGGATTGTCCGCGGCCGCCACAATCGTTTGCAGCGCTGATCGAGCGGCACGCGTGTCAACAATGCGCTGCGCGTACCGGTCGACGAGATCATGCGCGCTCATCTCGCACTCGTACGCCAGTTCGTCGTCGTCATCACCGGCGCCGAGAACTGCGGTCTCGGCGCGCTCGTCGCCCCACGGCAGACTGGGCCAGTGGATTCCGATCACGAGCGACTTGAACTGGGGATCGAGGCGACGCGCCAGTGCACGGTCGTCGGACTGCTTCGCCATCACCCGGACCCAAGCATCGTACTGGTGGTTCGCGGCGGGTACGTCGCCCATCCAGCCGTGGCTGGCGATGAAAAGATCGGTGACGCCGTCTTCGACCAATTCACGTATCTTCGTGCTCAACAACGCTCCGTCCTGTTCAGGACGTTCCCTGCCCTCTTTGTCAAGCAGCACAAGGCAATAGCTGACACCGCAGTCTTCGACATGGCGGATGGGCATCGCAAATCCTTTGTTCAACCGTGTGTAATTATGAGGCTGAGTTCAGCGGCGGAGCAATTCGGGTGTCGGCGTCGCAATAGATGGTGTACAACAGGCCCAGCGGGTTTCCGTGATCGCGCAGGAACTGTTGTCGCAACTCGAGCATGATCTGGCCAACCTCCGCACCGTCGAGCAATTGCTCGATGAAGGCTTCGGCCCAGTGGATGGCGAACAGCACCGGTGTCTTGCTCTCGGTTCCAATCACACCCCGCGCGCCCTTCGCCAGGAAGAACGGCACGAACCCATCGTAGAATTTCGGTGAAAGATCCGCGGACTCACAGGCATTTAGGAAGACGAGTGGCCGACCGGCCAGTTTGATGTCCGTCGGGGCGTCGAGATTCAAGTCTCGCAGCGTTGCGTGATCGCCGCGGTCGCCCGCCTTTCCCATGATGATGGCGGACAGGTCCGGATCATTGTCGTTCGAGGTGGCATGGCAGTAGAAGTACAACAGCTTGTCGCTGTTTGCGCCGTCGGCAAGCGCTGAGATCACTTCGTCTCGCGACGTCCGGGCTACGATCGCCATGTTCGTCCTCGTGGAGGCGATTTGAGACCAATGCTGTTGATGGTAGGCGACGAGGTTGATCCGCATCTCCTCGTCGATGGTGGGATTGATGTTCAGGCCCACAGACAAATTCGGTTGGCTCTGGATGAAATTACTCTTGGAGCCGGGCAATGATTGGAACGGCAACTGTTCGATGATGTGGCGGAATCCGAGGAAGTGATTCCAGTCCAGTTCGGCTCCCCCGTGAACGTCGCCAAGATAAAGCATCGACCAGGGTACCGGTACGCGCGCGGCGAATATTTGTAGCTTCAACTGCAGTTCAGGATCGGTGGCGTATTCGACCAACCAGTCGCCGATGGAATGCACGTCGCCGCCGGCCCCCGCCGGCTGGAACAGTTGTTGGAAGAGCCTTCTGCCTGCGCGGGCCAGCCTGCCAAGTGCCTCCCGTTGGACATTGGCAGGGATGTCGATCGAATCGAGGAATGCCTGTTTTCCGCCGTAAACTCCCATGACCACTGTGGCTAGCTCCCTGCGGGCGGCGTCAGCGGCGACGGCAAGGTCGTTGGCGCTCAGTGGCAGCGGAGCTTCGAAACCAACGGATCCGAGCGCGATGCAGCTATACCCGGCTCCTTCCGGCCGGATCACTAGCGAGAGGTCACGCGGTTCGAGGACGGCCGCAGCGTCGACGGGTCGGCCGATCGTTTGGGAGTCGAATGTGCCCGGGTCCCCGACAGGAGCGGTCAACCGCAGTTGGGTGAGGAAGTTGCCCTGGTAGTGCAGCGTGGCGGTCAGTTGGCACAGACCGTCGCGCAACGGCGAGACGTCAAACCGCGCCTTACCTTTGGACGGCCCGGTACGCGGCAGACGAAGTTGGCGACACGCGTCACCGAGGATCTCGAAGTCCGGCGAACTTAGTTGAACGGTGAGGTTCAGCGGCGCTTCCGCGCCTCCCTCGAACAGCCTGGCGGGTAGGGGTCCGCTTGCCAGCCAGGTCTTCTCCAACCCCACATCGAAGGCGACCGTGTACTGTTCACCTTTGGTCAGCGGCTCCGAAATGTCGTGGTCTTCGAATTCGGGACGGAAGAAACGTTCGGGTTTCGCGGGTTCGGCGAGTTTACCGTTCGCATCGGCTACTTCGGGCAGGTCCCCGTTGGTCTGCACAAGTGTGGGTCCGCTTCCGAGGATGCCGGGGGTGGTCGACGCCAGTCGTTCGAGTTCGCCCAGCATCCGTACGACGGTGGCGGGTATTCGGTGGAACCGTTCGTAGCGCTCACGCATGGCGGCCACGGAGGCAGGATCGGGTGTGACGGATAGCGCGCGGACGACGCGCACGAGCCGGACCAGCCGAGTTGCCTCGGTTGCGCCCAACCGGCCGGCCGGCAAAGCGGCCATCATCCTGTCGGTCAGATCAGTTGCCTGCTCGGGGGAAAAGCCACTCAGCGCGACGAGATCGGATTCCTCGAGGCGGGCCGGCCAGTCCGCCAATATGCGCTCGATCGTCGCCGCAGCACTGTTGGCTGTCGTGCCGTTGCCCATCGACCTCTCCCCATCGCGCACGTTAAACGCCATCTTCCAGATGAAACTGGCGTGGCGCCACCCTTGGCATTGACTAACGAAAAATGCCCGCGCAGCTCTTCGCTGCATGAACGGAAAATACCTCAGGGTGAGCCGGTAGCCCGAGAACACCCGGCGGAATATTTTTTGGCGCCGGCACCTATCCGCGCTCAGGACGCATCTCGCTGACCTCTCCCACGGCGAGTTATCCGCCGCCGTGCCTCGACCGGCCCGACACGGCTCCCTCACATGTTGTGTGCGCAACTGCGGCGCTGTCATCACACCGACCTACTCGATGGAAAGTAGGATGACCGCGTTCCCCAGATGGTCACGGCCGGCGGTACTATGTACTGCTGTCGCAGTCTCGTGTCACCGAACAAGTTGCGTCGAACTCAATATGACTGAAGCAAACCCCACACCATCGGAGAAGCTGCGGCAGGCAACGGCAACCGCCGACAGCGTTTTGACGACCGACATGACAGCCTCCCACGAGGAGTTGTCTCAAGCGATCGTCGCGGCCCGGTCCGAGAACGTACCCATCGACGAGATCAGACTCGCTTACCAGACGTTCGCCAAGATCACGTTCGTCAACGGCATGGCGCAACTGATGGATCGATCCGGAGACGATGTCATTGCCTGGTTGGCCACCCAGAACGCGACCGACCTGCAGACCGACCTGTCCGCTGGCTACTTCAACACCGCAATCGGTTTCGCGACTAAGAAGGAGCATGGCGAATCCGCCGCGACCGGCATCTTCGTGGAAGCCATGTACGGCTTCATGCGCTCGGTCGGCAAGTACAGTCGGGAGTTTCTCAACGGCGCCCTGATCGCAGTGACGCTGATGGCAGATCACGGCAACGCCGCGGACCTAAGCCGCACCTACAAAGACATTTTTACCGCCGATCTCAACCATCATTGGCTCGCGATGTACTCCGACGCGGGTGCCGAACTCTGCGCACTCTATGGGTGGCACGTGTGGACCGTCGACAAGGATCCCCGCCGAGCGCGCGTTATCGCCGAACCGTGTCTGAAGCGGATGAGGACTCTCGCCGAGAATCAACTCGTGGCCGAGAACGGGAACTTCAAGGTCGTCCATCGCTACGGTCAAGCGTTGCTGGCCGCTTCATACGTATCTTTGGATGCGCCAGCAGATGTCGCCGATTCCATCCTCGACGGACGCGTCGAGCAGGCCCAAGACCTATATCGCCGTGCGGAAGCGAAGCTAGCGGAGAAGTACGGTGCCGACAGTGCCCCAGCGAAAGCCATGGCGGCGGCGCGCGTCGCCGCGGCCTTTGTACGGTATTGGCCCACCAACGCGTGGGTGTGGCACGACTCCCGCCACCGGTTCCACGGCCCGATGGCGACAACTACCGCGTGAACACGAACCCTTCAGCGACGTATAGAATGTCGCTGCGCGCCGCTGACGCCGAAGACACGTTCCTCTACTGGCGGTGGCACGACGCTCCGGCGGAGTTCGCGGCCGCCAAGATCGAGACCGCAACGCTGGTGCAGTTGCTTCGCCGCCTCCACAATGCGTTGCCGATTCTTCTGCCCGACGAGAGCCAGGACGACTCGATCAGGCGCGCCCTCACGTTTGGGCCCTTTACCGATCGCCAGTATGAAGCAAGACTGGCAACCGATCTTACTAAACATCTGCTGCCAGAGGACCTTCGTGCTCAACTCCTCTCGCGATCTCGCAGCGGCACGATCACGATTCACATCACACCGAGTCCTCGACTCGCACAGGTGCCCTGGGAGTTGCTCTTTATCAACGACCGTACCCGGATACTTGAGATCGCCACCGTGGTCTACGATCCGCCCGCTACCGTAGTCAGCTCCGCGCGCACGGCTGAACCGCCCGAATCTGGTCCTCTGTTTCTCATCGATCCGCAACTGCCCTCCGGGCAGACGCTCGAAGCCGACGGCGCAGCGAAGTTTCGCCGATACCTCGAGCGGTACCGCGATCACATGCCCCCGTTACCCGTCTCAGTCGATCATGCGGTCGGCCACACTATGGATCGGGTGACCCTCGGCCGCGTCCTGCGGACGCAGAGACCTTCGCGGATCTTGTACTTCGGCCATGTCAGCAGCCGCCCCGATCAGCCCGGCACAGCGTCACTCCACCTCAGTGATACCGCCGCGACATGGGGCCTGATGGAGCCGACGGGCGGCGAGACTCCCGACGACCCTTCCGCCTCCCGTCCCTTCTCCGCCCTCGACCTGCTCCAGGGCACCACGGATTGTCCCACGTCTGAACGATGGCAGGCGTTCGGTTTTCCCGATCGTCGACCCGGCGCCGACATTTGGCCAATGCCGCCCCGCGTCGGCATGATCGCCTGCGAAGGCGGCGCAGATTACCGTGCATTCGAAACGTTCGGCCTGGTTATGGCGATGGTCGCCGGCGGCGCCAAGCTGGTGACGACCACACGGTGGACCATGCCCACGGACTACGCATTCCACTGGTTGCACCCCCAGAAGACGCGCGGCGCATCGCCGACCTCCGACCTCGCACGCCAGGTCGACCTAGCGCACGATAGTGCCTATCCGATCGATCACCTCGTGCAGTGGCAGCGTGGCCAACTGGACCGGTGGCGGCGTGACGGGGACATCACATGCTCACCGCTGGTGTGGGCATCGCTCACCAATACTGTTGTGCCATAACGAGTCACTTGCTCAAATCGTGATAGTGGCAGGTCGCGCCACCGGTTCGTACCGAAGGTCGGACTCCTCGACGTAGGGTGACAACACCAGGTTTGCGTCCGACCAGGCCAGTCGCGGCGCAGGAGACATTGGCAGCCGGGCCCCGGCCACCAAGCGCAACGCACCGACGTTCGTCTCGCCAAGATGGCTGGCGCGCGCCCTCACAGATTCGTCCGTATCGTCGGCGGCCAGCGACGCGAATTGTGCACCCCCGTCTTGCTCAGTAGACGCCGAATACACACCGGAGTTGATCAGAAACTCGATCAGGTCGGCTGTGAGACGAGCGTCGCCTTCCCTGTACGCAACTTCGAGCGCGCAGCCGAACGCCCATCGACTCTGCGCCGCATCCGATTTCCATTGCTCCCGCTGTTGCGCGTCGGAGAACTGGTGTCGCCGCCCGTCGATGAAGATCGCCGCCGGAAGCAGTCCGTCGAGGACTTCGCGGTATGGTGCTTTGAGGCTGCCTTGGATGGCTGCGGCCGTGATGTCGCAATCCGCGGTATTGATCAATCGTCCTGCACCAAAGAATATCTCCCGAGCCTCCCGATAATGACCATAGGCCTCGGTAAGGCTGCCCATCCGCCTGAGCACGTAACCAAGATTGGACAGGGACATCGCCAGCTGGATTCGATTAGAGCCTGATTCTCGCCCGCGTGCGACCAAACGCTGAAACATCCGTCGTGCCGATTCCGGCCGGCCGAATCGGAATTCGCTCCATGCGATGTTGTGCTCACACTCGGTTACTGCCGCTTGGTCGCCTAGGGCTTCGAGTATCGTCCGCGCCTGAGTGAAGTGCGTCAAGGCTTCCTTCTCGTTGCGTGCAGTGGAATAGGCCGTTCCAAGGTCGAAATGGAGGACTCCGATGAAGTGGCGATCCTCTACGCTCAACGCTTCCTTCGCGGCCGACTCAAACTCGTCCAACACCGAGATCAATAAATCAATTCCGCGCTTGACACCGCGTTGGCTCATGGAGATCCCGAGATCGCCACGGATCTTGAGTGCTTCGGTGAGGCGTCCCGCGGACCGATACATCTGCTCGGCCTTTGCGAAGTTCGCCTCTGAGCGGCCAATGTTTCCCTGTAGTTGGTCGGTTGCCGCACGTAAGTAGACACAGCGGGCACGGAGGTCTTCCCCGCCATCGGGTCCGAGCAACATCTCGGCTTCATCGAGAATGGTGTGGGCTCTCCCGTAGAGCCCAACCTTGATCCGTGACCCGACAGAGGCGAGCAGCGACGACACCAGGCCGTCGACGTCGTCGGGGCGCTGGCGGCGGAAAGCAACATCGGCGTCGAACTCACGTAGCGCATCCTCCGATCTGCCGACCGAGTCGTACAGCAGGCCCAGCTCATAGTGGGCCGTGGCCGCCCATTCCGGCGACGGCACCTGCTGGGCTCCGGTCAGTGCCTTGCGCAGGTACTCCTCGGCCTCATCGATGCGACGTAATTCGTAGAGCAGCGTGCCCACCGTCAGGTGGAGTCGCACCAGGGACGCGCCGTTGATGGGCAGATCGTAGAACGGCATCAACTCGTCGAGAGCCTCCCGATGTGCACCGAGTCCGCGTTGAGCGATGGCCCGCGTTTCGGCGGCCGTGACCGCATCGTTGAACCGGCGAGCGTCGCGGAACACCGTCACCGCAGCTGCCGAAAGCGACAGCGCCTCTGCGTAATCCCTCTGCTTGTTCCGAGTTGCTGCCTCGGTCAGTTGTTGTTTGGCTGCCACGATGTCCTCGGGCCGGCCCTGGTGAATGGACTCCCCACGGCCATCGAGTACCCGCAGGTTCGCGGCAGCGTCAGCGGCGCTGATGGGATCACCGAGCTCGAGGAAGCGACGCTGCGCTTCTTCGATTGCTGGACGGGCTTCGTCTTTTCGCCCGAGGATGTTTAACACGCTGCCGTAGTTGAGAAGGCTCCCTGCGTAGTGGCTTGGCGACACCACGTCGGCGTACTCCCGCACCACGGTGTTGAACGTTGCAGCGGCGTTTTCCAGTTCGTTGTTGAACCATTGTGATCGGCCAAGCAATCCGAGGTTTTGCGCGACGCCTTCCCGCCATGGGACGGCCGCGTACGCGCTCCCGGCTAGCTTATGGTGGGCGATGGCTTCTGTCCACAGCCCGAGTCCGGCACAGTGAACGCCCTGACGTTCCATGACCCACCCGGGGCACCGGCGAGCGGCGTCGCCGGTTTCGCCAGTGATGCTGGCAATTTCGACGCGGAATTGTGCGATCTGCGCGGCCCAGGTAGCGCACGGGAAGTCGGCTGCCTCTACGGCTGCGTCGGCGAGAACAAGCAGGGCGCGGACACCTGATTCCTCGTCTTCGAAGTCACGGAAACGAATTGCAGTCTCGTGCAACACCGACTTGGCGGTGGCGTAGCCATCGGGCAGGGCCCGCCACGACCGGCCCATCTGCAAGCCGCAGTCGGCGCTGCGCTTGTCTCGCAGGATGTTGAACAAATACTGCGCCTTTAAGTAAGTGTCGATGGCATCGCGGTGTTGATGGGTAGCTGCCTTGAGTTGTGCTGCCAGCACAAGATATTCAGCAGCCGACTCGCGGTCCCCGACCTTTAGTGCCAAGTCGTAGGCCTTCATGTAGTGCGCGACAGCGCGCTTGTCAGAGCCCATCCGTTGTGCTAAGTCGCCCATCTGTCTTTCGGTGCCGGCGCCCGATGAGGACAGACCCAAGTCGTTGTAGGTCGCCAACGCTCTCTTGAAAAGCATGTCGGCCTCGGAAAAGTTGCTCTCAGACTGAGTCAGCGCCAACGCGAGGAATTTGCGGGCATCGGCAACTTGCTTCGCGTCGCTGGCAGCTTCGAAAGATTTGAGCGCCCTACGGAACCACGCCACTCCCTTGTCCAACTCTTTGTTGCGGTAGTGTCCGATGCCCTCATGGACAGCATTCACTCCGGCATCAAAAGCATCGAGAGTTCCCTTGTCCCGGTGATTTTGACGAATCTGTTCATGGAACGAGTTGAGCAACGTATCGCACTGCTCCACCGCCGGCGTGGAGTCGCCCCAGATGTTCTTTGCGTGTGCGGCCGACGCGACTCTGGCCAGTTCGACGGCCGCTTCATGCTGGCCGAGCATGAATGCAGAGACGGCGGCGGCAATGGCACACCGGCCGAGGTGTCTGTCGACCCCTGGCAGACAAGCGTAGAACTTCAGCACGCCGCCGAAGCGCGTCATGGCCCTCTCATGGTTTTCCTGCAACTGGGCGATGCGCCCGAGGTGAAATCCAGAGTGTGCCACGATGTATTCGGCGCCGTCAGTGTGCGCGGCCGTCGGAAGTGCGGTGTAGATTTCGCTGGTGCGCTGGAAGCATATCAAAGCGTCGTCAAACGATTCGAGGCGTAAATAAGCGAGACCAAGATTGAACGATGCATCGGCGTAGCGGCGCTCGGCTCCCGAACGACCCTCGTAGCCATCGCATGCTTTCAGCAGCAGGTTCCGTGCGGTGTGCAACGAGTTACGGCTCAGGGCACAAAATCCCGCTAAGTAGCAAACGATCGGGTCCTGAATCTGCGTCGCGTCGGTGACGTCTTTGATGCACCAATCATTCAACTCCCTTAGCAATGGCACATGGCTGTCCTTCTGAAGACATAGTCCCGCGGCAAGGTGGTCGGTGCCGAAGAAATAGTGATCAGACTCGGCGGAGATTTGAATCGCGGCCACGGCAACGGTGTCGGCGTCAAACTCGGATTGCTGCGCGTCAATCTCGGACTTGATTGCCTCCGCGTCAGCACCCAGTACGTGGGCTGCTTCCGCCATAGCGGAATCGGGCAAGGTGAGCATGCCAAGGAGCAAGTGATCTGCGCTGAGGTTGGGGTGGCCGAACCCAGCCGCAATCGTACCCGCCGACGCGAACGTCTCTGCCCACTGCGTTGTGAAGGGAAAGTGCGCCGTCATCGTCACACCTTATCCAAATCCTTGACCCACCCCAGGGGACATAATCCCCACTCTGAAGGGGCTCGTGGGCGCCCCGGATTCTGGTTTACCTTCGCGATGACGGTGAGGATGACGGTGAGACGGTGTGGCGTAAGACGGTGGCGGCGTCGTTGCGGCGCCAGGGTCTGGCCGGAATCCTTGGATTCTTACGGTCGACGCAACGCCTTAACGAGGAAGAAATCAGACGTGGTCTGAAGAATTGGCAAGTCAGCTAGGTCTGGCGCGGTATTCGGCAGGGCAACGGGAGTTGTTCTTTCGGTTGCTGGATCACGGAGGCACGATTCGGGCACCGGTGGCGGCGCGAGGCCGGTGTGGCATCACGATACCCGCGGCCTAGTACCTGTAACGCTGAGGAGAAGGCCGAGTTCTTCCGGTTGCTAAGCATTCGGGGGAATGTCTCGGCGGTGGCCCGAGAACTCGGGTTCGTCCGGGTGACCTGCTACAAGGCTCACCAGGCGGGCATCTTCACCGGTCGCGACGTTAGCGATCAGCGCTCGGAGTTTTACGGCTGCGCGGTGAAGGGTGAGCAGGCGGCACAATTACCTTGCCTCGATCGCGACGCTGCGTGACGTGCAGCGGGTCATCCACCGCAAGATTTGGCCAGACCGGCGCGATCCCGGCGATAAGCAGACCATCTGGGAGACCACCATCTGGGCGCCAAAGATCCAGAGTTGTTCTACGACCCGCCGGTCGTGTTCCCGATCGATCTGCGCAACTACTCCATGCACTACGCCATCCCGCAATTGTCGATGTCGACCAACTGGGGTTCCATCACGGGGCAGCCCGGCGGACTCTCAGCGATACGCAACACCGTCGCGGTCGACCCCGACGTCTTGCTGAACTGGGACGGGTGGAGATCGAAGGGTCGGGGATTCGTCGAGTCCCACCAGTGCGGAAGTATCGACATCGTTGAGGTGATCTTGCTGTATTCAACGCGGGTGCGTGAGTTCTTTGGTTGGTTCTGGAAGCAGATCGAAGGGTCGAACCGGATTGAGATTCTCGAATACCGGTACAAAGCAATGGAAAGGGGCCATTACCTAGGCGTCGAGAGCATAGTGACGCAGTTCGGCCCTGATGGCCGCAGCGCGCTACGACCCCGGCTGGCTGAGGCCCCCGACTGCGCCGGGCGGCATTCGGCACACGCGGTTGGAAGCTTTTCACTCTCGGTTCAGAAGGCGACTGGATTGCTGGAGTGAGTGATCCGGGATGGCCACCCTTGGCTGAGGGACCGCGGTAGGTCTCTGGCGACTCTTACGGGTCTGCAATGTCGGTCGCCTCCAGATCAGGGGGACAGTCCCGACGTCGTTTCTCACCCCGCCCTACACGCAGAACTCGAAGAACGCCCAGGTAGATCAGGTAAGCACCGTTGTGGGTCTCATCAGACACCGATTAATCAGCCAGGGCGGAGGCACGCAACCGCACAGCCCTGAACTACCCGGAGAACCCAATTATCCGAAGATGCCGGGCGAACCCAAGCGGGTGCAGCCGAGCCGTGACACCGACCGGCGCCGCTGAGCGGCGCGGAGTGGCTCAGTCCGCGCTGTCGGTGGCTTCGTCTTGGGCGTTGTTTTGTGCTTCGTCGCGGGCGCTGTCCCCGCCGCGGGTGCGGCGTCGCCGCGCCGACTTGCCGGCCGGTCGCCGGTTGCGCAGCGCCGCGGTCGTCTTGGCATCGGCGCTGTCGGTCTCGGTGGCTGCGGTCTCGGCCGCGACGGTCGCCTCGGCGTCCTTGTCGGCCGCGGTCTCGGCGACCACCGTGTCCGCATCCGCGGTGGCCGCGCTGACGGTGTCGTCGGCTGCCGGTTCGGTGGTGTCGAGTTCGGTCGCTGCGGACTCGGTGAGCTCGTGCGGGTCGGCCGCCTCCCCGGTCGCCTCCGGCTCCTCGCTCGCGTCCGTCGTCTTGCGGCGGCGCCGCTGCCGCGGCGTCTTCGGCTTGATCGGTTTGGGCGGCGGGGCGGGCAGCTCAGCCAGCAGCGACAGGTAGAACGCGGCGATGCCGAGCACCGCGATCGCCGCCGCCGCGCCGTAGACGCCGAACAGCCACTGCCCGACGTCGTCGAGGGAGAGCCAGATCTCGCTGATCGCCGTCGCGATGATCGCCACGGCCGCCACCAGGTGCCCGCCGATCGACACGCCGCGCAGCGTCAACGCCAGTTGCGGGGTGCCGAACTCGGGTCGGCGGGCGCGCAGCAGGCTCAGCAGCACCGGCACGGCGGCCAACGCCACCACCAGTCCGGTGAGGATGCGCAGCACGGTGCCCCAGGTGGGGGTGACGCTGCCGGTCAGCTCCCACCAGCGGGGCAGCACGAACAGGAAGAACAGCGCCGCGGCGGCCAGCGAGGACAGCGCGTGGGCCAGCACCACGGTCAGGCGTCCCAAGGCTCCTCCTGCAGGATCTGTTCGGGTCTGATCGAGTCAGGCTGAGGGCGGCCAAACCGCACTTTCCTCGTTTGGCCGCCCTCAGACTCGCGCGGAGGATGCGGGATTTGAACCCGCGAGGGCTATTAACCCAACCCGCGTTCCAGGCGAGCGCCATAGGCCACTAGGCGAATCCTCCGCGGGACATTCTATCGGAGACTCCCGCCGCGGCCCGACCGGGCGAGGCGGGCGCCGACGGGCGGGTTCCGAGCCGCCGTCAGCACGGGTACTACACTCGCCAGAGGACCCCGCGCGGCGTCCATCCTGTGAACTCCCCCAGGGCCGGAAGGCAGCAAGGGTCAACGGGCTCTGGCGGGTGCGCGGGGTCCCCTACGCCGGAGCCGCGGTATCCCAGGTGTGTAACCCAAGGTGAGAGGTGCAAGGTGGCGTTCAGCGCACTCAGCCCCGACGAACTCGCGGCTCGACACAGCCGCCACCAGCAGGACTACGCCGAGCTGCAGGCCAAGAAGCTGGCGCTGGACCTGACCCGCGGTAAACCCGCCCCCGAGCAACTCGACCTGTCCAACGCCCTGCTGAGCCTGCCCGGCGAGGACTACCGCGACGACGACGGCACCGACACCCGCAACTACGGCGGCCTGCACGGGCTGCCCGAACTGCGCGCGATCTTCGGCGAACTGCTGCACATCCCGGTCGCCCACCTCATCGCCGGCAACAACGCCAGCCTGGAACTCATGCACGACGTGGTCGTCTACTCGATGCTGCACGGCGGGCCGGACTCGCCGCGGCCGTGGCAGGACGAGCCGGTCGTCAAGTTCCTGTGCCCGGCACCCGGCTACGACCGGCACTTCGCGATCACCGAAACACTGGGCATCGAGATGGTGACTGTCCCGATGCGCGACGACGGCCCCGACGTCGACCTGATCGAGGAACTCGTCGCCGCCGACCCGGCCATCAAGGGCATGTGGTGCGTGCCGGTGTTCGGCAACCCCACCGGCGTCACCTACTCCTGGGAGACCGTGCGCCGGCTGGTGCAGATGCGCACCGCCGCCCCCGACTTCCGGCTGTTCTGGGACAACGCCTACGCGGTGCACACCCTGACCACCGAGTTCCCCCGCCAGGTCGACGTGCTCGGGCTGGCCGAGGCGGCGGGCAACGTCAACCGGCCGCACGTGTTCGCGTCCACCTCCAAGATCACCTTCGCCGGTGCCGGGGTGAGTTTCTACGGCGGTTCGCTGGGCAACATCGCCTGGTATCTGCAGTACGCCGCCAAGAAGACCATCGGGCCGGACAAGGTCAACCAGCTGCGCCACCTGCGCTTCTTCGGCGACGCCGACGGGGTGCGGCTGCACATGATGCGCCACCGCGAGATCCTGGCACCCAAGTTCGCGCTGGTGCAGGAGATCCTCGAGGAGCGCCTCGGCGACGCCAAGATCGCGTCCTGGACCCGCCCGAGCGGCGGCTACTTCGTCAGCCTCGATGTGCTGCCGGGGACCGCGCGGCGCACCGTGACGCTGGCCAAGGACGCCGGGATCGCGGTCACCGAGGCCGGGGCGTCGTTTCCCTACCGCCGCGACCCCGACGACACCAACATCCGCATCGCCCCGACCTTCCCGTCGCTGGCCGATCTGCGCGAGGCGATCGACGGCTTGGCGACCTGCGCGCTGCAGGCCGCGACCGAGTCGCTGGCGAGCTGAGTCGGCGTCACCGCGCCCCCGGCGCCGCCGCGAGTGAAGACTCACGGCGCTCAGATCGCCGCAAAGTCAAGTGGTGGGTGCAACGGCTAGGCGGCGGCTTTGTCGAGTAGTGCGGTGAGCCGCTGGGCGGGGGTGTCGAAGTCGAGGGTTGGGCGGGGCCGGCTGTTGAGCTTGTCTTGGACCCGTTTGAGATCAGCTTTGGTGTAGCCGCTGAGGTCGGTGCCTTTTTCGAACCAGAACCGCAGCAGTCGGTTCGTGTTCTCGTTGCTGCCCCGCTGCCATGGTGATCGGGGGTCGCAGAAATACACCGGGGCGTGTAGTTGCAGGCTGATGTCGTGCCAGGCGGCCATTTCCCTGCCGCGGTCCCACGTGATGGTGCGACGTAGATGAGCTGGCAGCTCATTCATCGCCTCGATCATGGCGGCGGCCACCGAATCGGCGGTGTGGTCGTTGGGCAGGTGCAACAAGATGGTGAACCGGGTGCTGCGTTCCACCAGGGTGCCGATCGCGCTGGCGCACCCGGCGCCCAAGATCAAGTCACCTTCCCAGTGCCCGGGCACGGCACGATCGTCAGCTTCGGCGGGGCGCTGGCTGATAGTGATCACGTCACTGAACTTCCCGCGGCGCTCGGCTCTGCCGCGGTGCTTGCGGGCTGCACGTTTGGTTGACAAGCACTTGTTGAGATCGGCGCGCAACCGGCCGCGGCCTTGGACATAAAGACACTGGTAGATGGTTTCGTGGCTCACCCGTGCCAGCCTGTCATCGGGGTGATCACGGGCCAACATGTCGGCGATCAGCTTCGGGCTCCACCCGTCGTCCATCCAGTTCTCGACGGCCGCGCACAAGTCGCGGTTTTGCAGTTTGAAAGTTTTCGGTCGCCTCGCCCTCTGGGCTGCTCGGGCATGGGCCATTCGGGCGTGATAGTCGCCGTCGGCGTTGCGGTTGCGCTGGACTTCGCGCCACACCACCGAGCGGTCGCGGCTGAGTTGCTGACCGATCTGCTCGTAGGTCAGCCCGGCGTCGAGTCCCCGCATGATCGCGATGCGTTCGTCGAGGTTGAGTCGATGACCGCGCCCTCCCGGGCTATCGAGATCACCGGCGTCAACGACGCCGCGTAGCGCGCTCTTACCACCCTTGATCAGCTTCATCGCCCCAGCTTGACGCCACCAATGGCTGGCAGCCGTAGCTGACACGCGCATGTCTTGAGATGCGGTGTACAACGATTCGCCCTGACACACCCGGTCGAACAACGCCCGGCGCGTCGCTAACGAATGCGGATAACCACTCGGCATTGCAACCTCCAAAACCTTGGCACGTTGCAATAGACAATTGAATCTGCCCGCGATCCGGCCACCGTGGAGCTTCACTGGCGCGTCGACAAGCTTCACTCGCGCGCCCGGCAACCTTCCCGGGGCTCGTCGACAGCAACCCTCTCGGGCGCCGTCGGTCCGGCTGGGTAGCCTTCTGACGTGGCCCTCTACCGCAAGTACCGACCGGCAACGTTCGCCGAGGTGGTGGGGCAGGAACACGTCACCGAGCCGCTGTCGACGGCGCTGAACTCCGGTCGGATCAACCACGCCTACCTGTTCTCCGGACCGCGCGGCTGCGGCAAGACCTCCTCGGCGCGCATCCTGGCGCGCTCGCTGAACTGCGCGGCCGGCCCGACCCCGACCCCGTGCGGGGAGTGCGACTCCTGCGTCGCGCTCGCCCCCAACGGCGGCGGCAGCATCGACGTGGTCGAACTCGACGCGGCCAGCCACGGCGGTGTCGACGACACCCGCGAACTGCGCGACCGCGCCTTCTACGCCCCGGCCCAGTCCCGCTACCGCATCTTCATCGTCGACGAAGCGCACATGGTCACCACGGCCGGGTTCAACGCCTTGCTCAAGATCGTCGAGGAGCCCCCGGATCACCTGATCTTCGTGTTCGCCACCACCGAACCGGAGAAGGTGCTGCCCACCATCCGCTCGCGCACCCACCACTACCCGTTCCGGCTGCTGGCGCCGCGGACCATGCGCGAGCTGGTCGACCGGATCTGCGCGCAGGAGAACGTCCGGATCGACGACGCGGTCTACCCGCTGGTGATCCGCGCCGGCGGCGGCTCACCGCGCGACACGCTGTCGGTGCTCGACCAGTTGCTGGCCGGGTCGGAATCCGGCGCGGACGGCAGCCGGGTCACCTACCAGCGGGCGTTGGGTCTGCTGGGCGCCACCGACGCGGCGCTCATCGACGACGCGGTCGACGCCCTGGCCGCCGGGGACGCCGCCACCCTGTTCGGGGCGATCGAGGCGGTGATCGACGCCGGCCACGACCCGCGCCGGTTCGCCACCGACCTGCTGGAGCGCTTCCGCGACCTGATCGTGCTGCAGGCGGTGCCGGATGCGGCCGCCAAGGGCGTGGTCGACGCGCCCGAGGACGTGCTGGAGCGGATGCGCGAGCAGTCCGCCCGGATCGGGATGGGCACCCTGACCCGCTACGCCGAGGTGGTGCAAGCCGGGCTGGGGGAGATGCGCGGCGCGACCGCCCCGCGGCTGCTGCTGGAGGTGATCTGCGCCCGGCTGCTGCTGCCGTCGGCGGCCGACACCGAGGCGGCGCTGCTGCAGCGCATCGAACGGATCGAAGCCCGCCTGGAGATGTCCATCCCGGCCGACGCGGAGACGCCCGGTGCCGCGCCGACGCCGGGCCGGCAGTTCACCCGTCCCTCCCAGAGCGCACCGACCCGACCGGCCCCCGAGCCGGTCCCTGACCGGGCCCCCGAGCCGGTCGCTGAACCGGCCCCCGAACCGGCTCCGGCCACCCAGCCCGAACCCCGGCCCGAGCCCACCGCGCCGGCTTCGCCGCCGGAGCCTCCGCCGGTGTCGCGGCCCGCGCCGGCGGCCGCACCGGCCGGCGCGCCGGGTCAGCCCGACGTCGCCGCGGTCCGCTCGATGTGGACCACGGTGCGCGAGAAGGTGCGCCAGCGCAGCCGCACCACCGAGGTGATGCTGGCCGGGGCCACCGTGCGCGCGGTGGACGGCACCACCTTGGTGCTGGCCCATGAATCCGAGCCGCTGGCCAAACGCCTGTGCGAGCAGCGCAACACCGACGTGATCGCCGAGGCCCTCAAGGACGCGCTGGGGGTCAACTGGCGGGTGCGCTGCGAGTATGGGCTCCCCGACCCGGTCGAGGCGGCCCCGCCGGTCGACGCCGGAGCGGAGCAGCGCGCCGCCGAGCAGCGGGCCGCCCAGCGCGCCGAAGAGGACAGCATGCTCGCCGAGGCCGGCCAGGCCGACCCGGACACCCCCCGCGTCGACCCGGAGGAAGCCGCGCTGCAGTTGCTGCAGAGTGAGCTCGGCGCCCGGCCCATCGACCCGCAGTAGCGCCGGCTACCCGTCGGATCCGGCGCCCTCGTCGTCGGTGCGGTTCATCTCGTCGATCTCGCGGTGCTCGATGAGGTCGCGCACCCCGGCGTTGCCGAGGCGCTCGCGGAACGCCTGCACCGTGTAGGCGGTCAGGGTCGCGTCGGTGCGCGCCCGCACCGTCGCCGAGCGCGGCATCGCGAACAGCGGCCCGATCTCCCCGAAGTACTCCCCGGCGGTGGCCACCGTGATCGGCTCCTCACCGCCGTCGGCCAGCTCCCGCACCACCTCGAGCTCGCCGCGCTCGACCACATAGATCAGGTCCCCGACGGTGCCCTGCTCGAACAGCACCTCCCCGGCGGTCAGCGCGACGGCCTCCGGCGGCCGATCCAGGCCGGTGAAGTGCGGCACCAGTTCCACCACCCGGTCGGCCAGCGGCAGGATGCGGGTGTCGTGGGTGGCCACGACCACCACCCGGTCACCGTCGGCCAGTTCCCGGATCAGCCGCAACACCGACTCCACCTGGATGAAGTCCAGGTGCGCGGTCGGCTCGTCGGCCAGGATCAGCGGCGGGTCCAGGGCGATCGCGCGGGCCACCGCCACCCGCTGCTGCTGGCCGCCGGAGAGATCGCCCGGCCGGTGCTGGGCCCGATCGCCCAGCCCCACCCGCTCCAGCAACTCCGCGGCCCGGCGCCGCGCCGCTCGCAACGGCATGCCCGAGGCCCGCAGCGGCACGACCACGTTCTCCAACGCGGTGAGGCTGGGCACCAGGTTGAACGCCTGGAACACGATGCCCACCGTGTTCTGCCGATAGCGGGCCAGCTGCCGACGGTCCAGGCCGGTGACGTCGATGTCGCCGAACTCGATGCGCCCCGAGGTGGGGCTGAGGATGCCGCCCAGACACGACAGCAGCGTCGTCTTGCCGCACCCGCTGGGCCCGAGCAGGATCACCAGCGATCCGGCGGCCACCTCCAGATCCAGCCCGTCGATGGGCCGCACCGCGTAACCGGCGCTGGAGTACTCGACCACCAGGTCCTTGATGCGCAGATCACCCACGGTCACGGCCCTCCGAACGCCAACGCCGGATCGATGCGCACGGTGCGGCGCAGCCCCGCCCCGGTGGCCAGCAGCCCGATGACCACCGCGACCACCGGCAGCAGGGTGTAGGCCGAGGCGGGAACCAGCACCCGCATCGGGAACAGCGGGCCGAGCACCTGCGAGAGCAGCCCGCCCAGCAGCGCCGCCACCACCGCCACGATCACCGCCTGCAGCGCCAGGCCGGCCAGCACCGACCGGGTCGGCACCCCGATCGCCTTGAACACCGCGAAGTCGCGGGTGCGCTCGAGCACCGACAGGTAGATCAGCGACCCGACGATGAGCACCGCCACCAGCCACAGCAGCACCGCCATGTACGACATGGCGGTGTAGGCGCCGTGCAGGGGCCGCACCATGTCGTCGACGGCGCCGGCCCGATCGATCAGCCGGTAGCCGGCCGGCATTTGCTGCGGGTCGCCGACCACCGCCACCGACGAGATCAGCGATTGTCCGGAGAACAGCAGGCGCTGCGCGCCGATGACGGTCATGAACACGTTGGCCTGCCCGGCCAGCGCGGTGGAGTTGTCGACGAGCCCGACGATGCGCAGCTGCCGCGAGTTGATCTCCAGCGTCTCGCCGACGGAACGGCCCAGCGTGGTCGAGACGGCGGCCTCGCCCGGCAAGGTCGGCACCCGGCCGGACTGCACCTGCGGCATGCCCGGGCCCCGGTCCGGCGCACCGAACACGTTGACGTTCTGCGGCCCGTGCCGGTCCTGCAGGATGGCCGCGGCGTAGACCAGCGGGGTCGCCGATTCCACGCCCGGCACTTTCGCGATCACCGCCACATCCGCCTGGGCGAAGCGTCCGGAGCCCAGAAACGGCCCGACCGACCCGGATTTGATCACGAAGGTGTCGACGCCCATCGAGTCGACGCTGCGCTGCGCCTCGGCGCTGAAGCCGTTGGCCAGTCCGGTGAGGATCAGCGTCATCGCGAAGACCGTCGCGGTGCCCACGATGGCGATGACGAACCGCCGCCTGCGCCACTGCAGGTCGCGCAACGACGCGATCAGCATCGCCAGCTCTTCGGCCGCATTCCACCGACGGTACCGGCAGCGCCGAGTTTGTGGTGGCCGTTCGCTCAGCCCCGCGACATGGGCCGAAGCAGCGTGACTACGGCTGCCACCAGGGTCGAAGCGGCAGTCCGCCGTCGTGGCCGCGCTCGTCGGTCTTGACCGCCAGCACATGGTGGAGCTGGATGGCGTTGTGCTCGAACCCGACCCGTGAGCCGGCCATGTACAGACCCCACACCTTGGCGGTGGCCAGCCCCACCTCGGCGACCGCATCATCCCAGTGCGCCACCAGGTTTGAACACCAGTCGCGCAGCGTCAACGCGTAGTGGTGGCGCAGGTTCTCCTCGTGCAGCACCTCCAGGCCGACGTCCTGGATCGCGCTGACGATGCGCCCCGAACCGGTGAGCTCCCCGTCGGGGAACACGTAGCGGTCGATGAACCCGCCGGCGCTGAACGTGTGGGTGTTGTCGCGGCGGGTGATGCAGTGATTGAGCAGCAGCCCGCCGGTACGCAGCTTGGCATGCAGGAAACCGAAGTAGGCCGGGTAGTTGGCCACCCCGATGTGCTCGGTCAACCCGATCGAGGAAACCGCGTCGAATCCGGCTTCGCCGACATCGCGGTAGTCGCAGTGGCGCACCTCCGCGAGCTCGCCCAACCCCTCGGCGGCGATGGCCTGGCGCGCCCATTGGGCCTGTTCGGCCGAGAGGGTGGCGCCGATGGCCCGCACCCCGCGGCGCGCGGCGTAGCGCACCATGCCGCCCCAGCCGCAGCCGACATCGAGCAGCCGGTCCCCGGGCTTCAGCCGCAGCTTGTCGAAGATCAGCCGGTACTTGTTCTCCTGGGCCTCCTCCAGCGTCGCGTCGGGGTGCGGGTAGAGCGCGCAGGTGTAGGTCATCGACGGGCCCAGCACCCATTCGTAGAAGGTGTTGGAGACGTCGTAGTGGTGGTGAATGGCCTCGGCGTCACGGGTTTTGGAGTGCCGCAATCCCTCGATCACGCGCCGCCACCGCGGTCGGGCCTCCTGTGGGGGCGGGGCCACCGGGATCAGCCGTTCCAGGCCGATGGAGCGGATGATGTTGGCCATCACCAGCGCCGGCGGCCGGTTGAACTCCAGCCGGTCGGCCAAGGCGTGCAGCAGTCTGTGCGGGTCGCCCGGATGCACCCCGTGGGTCTGCAGGTCACCGGCGATGTAGGCGCGCGCCAGACCCAGATCCCCGGGGGCGGTGGCCAGATAGGTGACCCCGCGCGGGGTCAGCAGGTCCAGTCCCAGTTCGGCGTCCGCGGGGCCGGCGACGCTGCCGTCGTAGGCGGTGAACTTCAACGGCAGTCGACCGCCCTGGGCGAAGATCTCGACGATCTCCGCGAGGCTCAGCCGGCCCCTCGTTCCGGTGGGCTGCTTGAACGTGGTCACCGTCGCTGCACCGCCTTGGCGTAGAGATCGAGTAATCGTCCGTCGGGATCGTAGGTCTTCTTCACCGTCCGGTAGGTCTCACCGCCGTAGAGGTCGGTGAATTCCTCACGCCCGTAAAAGGATTCGGAATACAACGATTTGTGGCCGCCCAGCTCGCTGACCTTGGCCTCGATGAGCCGGTTGGTCGCGCCGGGCGTGCCGCCGGCCGGCACCGACGACCAGAACCCGACGTTGACGTAGCTGTGGCCAGGTCGCAGTGGATACAGCGGCCACGCGGCGGAGTCACGCAGCCGCAGCGGGCAGATCCACAGCGGCTCGATCGGGATGGTGTCGAGAAACCAGGTCAAGAACTCCGCGCAGCGCTCGATGGGCACCTCGATGTCCTGCACCACCCGCTCCCGCGGTGGGCGCCCGTTGAGCCGCTCGATGCGGTCGGCGATAGCGAACCGCTGGTCGTAGCCGATCAGCTTCCAGTAGACGCTGCTGCGGCGCAGGCGGCGCGGCCACCAGCGTCGCACCCGCGGGTTCTGTGCCCCGAAGGCGCGCGAGCACCAGAACCAGTCGGTGTCCCAGCGCCAGAAGTAGTCATGGATGGTCAGTCGGTCGTCGCGGATCCCGTCCGGGTGCTGGATCGACCGGTAGTAGATGTCCTGGCCGGTGTAGTCGCTGACCGGGCCGGGCGTGGCGGTCCGGATCCCCAGGCACAGGTAACTCTCCTGGGCGCTGAACACCACCCCGTCGAGGTAGTCGACCCGTCGGCCGTGGAACCCGCCGGTGTCGATGACCCGTTCGGCCGCCGCGATGAGCTCGGGCACGGAATGGAACCGGATGTGGTGCAGCGTCACGAACGGTTCGACGCTCTCCAGTTCGATGCGCAGCCGGGTGGCATACCCGAGGGTGCCGTAGGAGTTGGGGAAGGCCCGGAACAGATCGGGGTGCGCGTCGGGGGAGATGGTGAGCAACTCACCGGCGCCGGTCAGCACGTCCATCTCCCGCACCGACTCGTGCGGCAGCCCGTTGCGAAACGACGCCGACTCGATGCCCAGCCCGGTGACCGCGCCGCCGAGGGTGATGGTCTTCAACTGCGGCACCACCAGCGGCGACAGCCCGTAGGGCAGGGTCGCGGCGACCAGATCCTCGTAGGTGCACATCCCGGCCACGTCGGCGGTGCGGGTTTTCGAGTCCACCGCCACCACGTCGGTCAGTCCGGAGGTGTCCAACCCCGGCGCGGCGACCTTCGTGCGGTGGCGGAACAGATTCGAGGTCGGTTTGGCCAGCCGTACCGGCGCGGCGGCGGGAATGGCACGGTAGCTGTCGAGTAGTCGCTGCACCCCCGCCGCGTGCGCCGCCTCGCCCGCTCCTGCCCTGATCCCCACCGCATATACGCTAGTCGCGGGCCGCGGGCTGTGCACGGATGCCGGGCGGCCCGCGAGCGGCCGTGGCGCCGTCGCACCCGTGACGACAGGAGATTCACCCGATGGGACAGGTCAGTGCCGCCAGCACCGTGTTGATCAACGCCGAGGTGGCGCCGGTACTCGACGCGGTCGCCGACTACCAGAAGGTCCGGCCGCGGATCCTGCCCGCCGCCTACAGCGACTACCAGGTGCTCGAGGGCGGCCAGGGGCAGGGCACGGTCGCCGCCTGGCGACTGCAAGCCACCAAATCACGGGTCCGCGACGTGCAGGTCAATGTCGACGTGGCCGGGCACGCCGTCATCGAGAAGGACGCCAACTCCACGATGGTGATGAACTGGACCGTCGCCCCGGCGGGCCCGGGCTGCAGCGTCACCCTCACCACCACCTGGACCGGTGCCGGCGGGGTGAAGGGCTTCTTCGAGGGCATCTTCGCCCCGCTCGGCCTCAAACGCATCCAGGGCGAGTTGCTCGACAACCTCAAGAAGGAAGTCGAGGGCTAAACCCGGCCGGCTCAGGCCGCTTGCGCGCTCAGGTAGCTGATGATGCCGCGGGTGACCGCCTCGGCGTACTTCTGCCGGCCCGCCGGGGTCTTCATCAACGCCGAATCGGCGGGGTTCTTCATGTTGCCCAACTCCACCAGGATCGACGGGAACTGCGCCAGGTTCAGCCCGGCCAGATCCGAGCGGCCCTTCAGGCCGTTCTCGCCGATGTAGGTGGCCGGCGGGATGCCCGAGGCGGCCAGTTGGTCGCGCATCACCCGGGCGAACTGCACCGCCGGACCGGCCTGGGCCTGGTTCAGCGGCGGCGCGGAGTAGTTGACGTGGAAGCCGCGCCCGGTGCTGGGGCCGCCGTCGGCGTGGATGGAGACGATCGCGTTGGGGCGCAGCCGGTTGGCCATGGCGGCGCGCTCGTCGACGCAGGCGCCGACGGCGTTGTCGTTGCCGCGGGACAGCGCGGTGCGCACCCCCTGCTGGGTGAGCATCTGGCGGATCAGCAGGGTGGTCTCCCAGGTGAACGTGTGTTCGGGGTAGCCGTCGTCGCTGCTGGTGCCGCTGGTCTGGCAGTCCTTGGTGCCGCCGCGGCCGGTGGGCACCTGCCGGTTGATCGAGGCGTCGTTGGCGCCGTTGTGCCCCGGGTCGAGGAACACGATCTTGCCTGCGACGTTGGGCGCGGCGACGGCCCGCGCCGGCAGCGCCACCGTGGCGACGGCGAGCAGGCCGGAGAGGATCGCGACTCCGACACGCGGGAGAACTGGTGCACGCACGGCGCCACGGTAGCCCGCCGGCGTCTAGGCTGGAGACTTCGAACCGACCTTGATTCCAAGGCGAAACCAAGTCGAGACCAAGACGCAAGGGGACTGCCATGCAACCCGGAAGCCAACCCGACATGTCGGCGTTGCTCGCCCAGGCGCAGCAGATGCAGCAGCAGCTCATCGCCGCGCAGCAGGAGCTGGCCAACACCGATGTCCACGGCCAGGCCGGCGGTGGGCTGGTGCAGGCCACCGTCAAGGGCAGCGGCGAGGTGGTCGCGATGACCATCGACCCCAAGGTCGTCGACCCCGAGGACATCGAGACCCTGCAGGACCTGATCGTGGGAGCGCTGGCCGACGCCTCGGCGAAGGTGACCGCGCTGGCCCAGCAGCGGCTCGGTCCGCTGGCCGGCGGCATGGGCGACGCGCTGGGCATGCCGAAGCCCTGATGTGAGCCGGCATGTTTGAGGGGCCGGTCCAGGACCTGATCGACGAGCTGGGCAAGCTGCCCGGCATCGGGCCCAAAAGCGCCCAGCGCATCGCGTTCCACCTGCTGACCGTGGAGCCGCCGGAGATCGACCGGCTCACCGCGGTGCTGACCCGGGTGCGCGACGGGGTGCAGTTCTGCGAGGTCTGCGGCAATGTCGCCGACGCCGAGCGCTGCCGTATCTGCGGTGACCCGCGCCGCGACGCCAGCCAGATCTGCGTGGTCGAGGAACCCCGCGACGTACAGGCCATCGAACGCACCCGGGAGTTCCGCGGCCGCTACCACGTGCTCGGCGGGGCGCTGGACCCGCTGTCCGGTATCGGGCCGGATCAGTTGCGCATCCGGGAGTTGCTCAACCGCCTCGGCGAGCGGGTCGACGGGGTGGACGTCACCGAGGTCATCATCGCCACCGACCCCAACACCGAGGGCGAGGCCACCGCCACCTACCTGGTGCGCATCATGCGCGACATCCCCGGTCTCACCGTCACCCGGCTGGCCTCGGGACTGCCGATGGGCGGAGACCTGGAATTCGCCGACGAACTGACTTTGGGCCGGGCGTTCGCGGGCCGCCGGGCGATGGTCTAGGCGGGCGGCGGGCCGGAAGGGGCGGCATGGGGCAGAACCGCTTCTGCTCGACCTTCGGGGTCAACGTGCCGGTCATGCTCGCGCCGATGGCGGGGGTCAGCGGTGGCCGGCTCGCCGCCGCGGTCAGTGCGGCCGGCGGGCTGGGCGTCGTCGGCGGCGGCTACGGCGATCACCGGTGGTTGCGCGACGAGCTGGCCAACGCCGCGGATCAGCGGGTCGGCTGCGGTTTCATCACCTGGAGCCTGCGGCAGGACCCGTCGCTGCTGGCTGCGGCGCTGGGGGCGGGCGCCGACCCGATCATGTTGTCCTTCGGCGACCCGGGAGAGTTCATCCCGCAGATCCGCGACGCGGGACGCAAGGTGGTCCTGCAGGTGCATTCGGTGGCCGGGGCCGCGGCCGCCCTGGACCTCGACATCGACGCGGTGATCGCGCAAGGCGATGCCGCCGGCGGGCACGGCACCGGGCAGCGGTCCACCGTCACCTTGGTTCCCGAGGTCGCCGGGCTGATCGCGGACCGGCGCCCGGGTTTGCCGCTGCTCGCCGCCGGCGGGATCGTCGATGGCCGCGGGCTGGCGGCTGCGCTGGTGCTCGGCGCCGACGCCGTGTTGATGGGGACGCGGTTCTGGTCCAGCCGGGAAGCGCTGGTCAGCCGGGCGGCGCAGCGGCGCGCGGCCGCGGCCGGCGGCGACGAGACGGTCCGCTCGGCGGTGTTCGACCTGCTTCGCGGTCGGGACTGGCCGCCGGGCTACGGCATCCGCACGCTGGGCAACGACACCACCCGCCGCTGGCACGGGCGTGAGGACGAACTGCGGGCGGTGCTGCCCGAAGCGCGAGACGCCTATGACCGTGCGGTCGCCACCGAGGATTTCGACACCGCCGCGGTGATCGTCGGCGAGGGGGTCGGTCAGGTGCGCGACGCGCCGCCGGTCGCGTCGATCATCGCCGGGCTGCGTCAGACGGCCGCCGCGGCCCTGGGCCGGGCCACCGGCCTGTTCGACGAATAATCGTGATAGCGTTTAAAATGGATTCAAAAATAAGCCGACGCGATGAAGTGGAAGGACCTCAGCTGGTGTTGTGGCGGGCGGGCGGAGGCTGAGGTTGCTTGCCGCGACGACGATCTCGAACCGTGAATTTGAGCCGCGTAGAACCTGGGGGTCCGTACGGCCGGGCCAGCGTTGGTTGAGACAGAAAGGGTCTGGGGCGAGGAAAAGTCGTTACGTCACTGTGCCGGAGCCGTATTCGGAGCCGAATGGGAGAGTCCGAAGCTTCGGCCGCGGGTAGCCGGGCGGTCAGGCTTGTGTTGCACGACTGCGCCGGATACACGATTAATGTATTGAGGAGATTGTTCTGATGGCAATCCGAGTGGACCGAACCAAGTGTCAAGGTATCGGCCTTTGCGAGATGACTGCGCCTGAAGTGTTCCGAATCGGCGACGACGGCTACTCGCACGTAATCAATACAAGCCCGGGTGCAGCCGACCTGGCGGCCGCCGAGGAAGCCGTGCGGAACTGCCCGACCGGGGCACTGTCGATCGATGACTGAAGACCCCGACGGCAACAGGGGACTGTGCCGGATCCCGCTCCGTCGTTCCGCTGACTCAAGCCTTACGAGCCGGCGCTCACGGTCCCACGCCCGGCTGCGGGGCGAAATGGCCCTTGCGTGATGGAACGCAACGAGCTCCTGGAGATGCTTCGACGTACGCTTCGCAGCGGGTACAGGATTGCGCTCGGAGACGGCGTCGGGGCGTTGAGAACGCTTGCCGACGGCACCGATGTATGTCGCACGTTGAGCATGGCTGCGCGTGAAAGAGGCGGCGTATCGCTAATTCTAGGGTGGATGCCCACGGCGCCACACGGGCTTGAGGCGGACGCATTCGCCGAGGTCATTAGCTTGATGCCGGGCTGGGGCACGCGAAAACTACTCCCAAGCCCGATGGTCCGGGCAGTTCCGACCAGTATGGCGGCGATTCCCGGACTGCTTGCGGGACACCTGCGGCCGGACGTGTTGATCACCCGAATGGCGGAGGACGGCGAGGGCTTGCGCTTCTGCACGGAGGTGTCTTGGCAGAGAGCAATGGTTGATGCTGGTGTGCCGGTCTGGGCGGTGCTCGATCGTACCGCGCCGGTTGCGAGCGCCGAGAAGCCCATCCCGGTCAGCCAAGTCAAGATCGTTGGAATCGCAGCATGTAGACCAGCGGAAGTGCCCTCTGTGCCGCCTGATCCCGTACACGACGAGTTGGCTGATCGAGTCCTCCAATGGGTGCCATCAGGTGCCCGAATCCAGTGCGGTCCGGGCCAATTGGGTACTGCGCTATTGCGGCGCACGACAGTACCCCTTCAGATCGACACAGGTTTGCTGACCGATGCAGTCGTTGATCTGGACCGGCGGGGGTTACTCCTCGGCGTTCCGTCGGCGACGTATCTGTTGGGCGGCCAGCAACTCTACCGGTGGGCAGACCGCCGACCTGTGTTGAGGAGTATCGAGCACACCCACAACATCAACCGATTGGCCTGCGATGCCCCGTTTATCGCGGTCAACACGGCTGTCGAGATCGACCGGGTCGGTCAGATCAACGTGGAAGGCATCGGCAACAAGGTGGTCGGTGGCATCGGAGGGCATCCCGACTACTGCAGCGCGGCACGATTGCACCGCGATGGACTATCCATCATCGCAGTTCCGTCACGCCTGCATAACCGGTCCCCGCTCGTGGACCACCTGAGCCGACCTGCGTCTACGCCGGCGCATGACGTCGAAATCATCGTCACCGAACATGGCTATGCCGACCTGCGCGGTGCGGACTGGGCGACACGACAGAAGCTGATCACGCGCCTTTTCGATAAGGCCGGCTGACACACCGGCGTAGCTCGGTCTAGAGACCGCTCCGGCGGCATGGCTAAGCAGAGCTGGACAGGACCGCCCTCCTGTCGGGCGTCGGCGGCGCGACGCCGCGCGTCAGAGCCAGGGTGCGGTGTCGCGACGTTCGACCCGGAAACGACCTATTGGCGTGCGTTTGCGGGCGGCCCGACGGGCAGCCGACTGCGACGGGTCCGCATCGTTTCCCACCTCGGCCGAGACGACGGATGGCCCCGCTCCACCAAGGCTCCTACAAAGTTGTTTTTCATGCCGGATAAGCACGCTCGTTGGCTATCCGGGTTCCTTCGATCACGCTTCGCCAGACAACTCTTCCGGTCCGCTAGTTCGCCTAAGTTAGCTCGCGCACTGCATTGTTCAGGCCTCCACCGTGGAGCTCCCGACTCCGGCTGGTACGCAGCGACGGCCGGGCTTGCAACTTTCGGCGTCGTCTTGTCTAATCAGGATTAGAATCGTGTTGGAGGTCACTGACCGCGCTGCGAAGCGAGGAACGTCACGGACGGGAGGCCGATGTGCGCTCGGCGAACAGCAACAGGCGGTGCGTCCTCGATGCGTAGAGCCGCCGCAGCCACGGTCGTCAACGTCGGTCGTCAACTACCGCTCGCCGGACGGCAGACGCCGGCTCGTAAGGGATGCGATGTTTAACGCCACCAGAGCCGGCGCCCCGGTTCGAGCGATCGGTGGCTTCTTCGCGATGTCGCTCGACACGGCGGTGCAGGCCACGCGCTCTCCGTTGCCGTGGCGTGAATTCCTCTATCAGACCTGGTTCGTTGCGCGGGTGTCGTTGATCCCGACCCTGTTGCTATCGATTCCTTTCGTCGTCCTGGCGAACTTCCTGTTCAACATCCTGCTGAGTGAATTCGGCGCGACAGATTTCGCTGGGACGGGCGCGGCGTTAGCCACAATCTTGCAGATCGGCCCGGTCGCCACGGTTCTCGTCGTTGCGGGAGCGGGGGCTACTGCGATCTGTGCCGACCTGGGCGCGCGCACGATTCGCGAGGAGCTCGACGCGATGCGGGTGATGGGGATCAACCCGATTCAGGCCCTGGTAGTGCCGCGGGTGCTCGCTGCGACGGTGGTAGCTCTGTTGTTGTCGTCGCTCGTCTGTATCGTCGGCCTATTCGGCGCTTTTATATTTTCTGTCTATTTTCAAAATGTCACGCCCGGAGCGTTCGTCTCGGGTTTAACCTTGCTCACCGGAATATTCGACGTAATCGTGTGCTTTGTCAAAGCCGCGTTGTTCGGACTCACTTCCGGCTTGATCGCTTGTTATTTGGGCACCACCGTTGCCGGCGGCCCCGCCGGTGTCGGAAACGCTGTCAACGAGACCGTTGTCTTCTCTTTTATGGCATTGTTTCTGATCAACATATTAGTCACAGCGATAAGCTTTCGGGTCGCGCCATGAGTATCGTCTCGGGCTACCCATATGCTCGATCGAGGGCGATCTGGCAGCGGCTCCGCATCCGATGGAACAACATCGGAACCCAGGTGCAATTTCACGTCAAGACTCTCACTTCGACCCGTGACGTGATCGCACGCTATCAGATCGAACTGGTACGCCTCGTCGCTCACATGAGCTTGGGGATCGGCGCACTCGCGATGATCGGCGGAACGATCGTGATCGTTGCCTTTCTCACGTTGACCACGGGTGCGATTGTCGCCGCACAGGGCTTCAACCAGTTCTCGGAGGTCGGCGTCGAGGCCCTGACAGGGTTTGCCTCCGCCTATTTCAATGTGCGGGTCATCGCACCCTTGACTGCGGAGTTTGCTCTCGCTGCGACGATTGGCGCCGGCGCTACCGCACAGCTCGGTGCCATGCGGATTAACGAAGAGATCGACGCCCTTGAGGTAATCGGAGTTCGAACGGTCGCCTATCTTGCGTCAGCACGCGTCTTGGCCGGTCTCATTGTGGTGCTTCCGCTTTACTGCGTCGCGGTCCTGATGGCGTTCTTTTCGGCGCGCTTCGGCACTATTGTGGTCTATGGCCAATCTTCGGGTGTCTACGATCATTATTTCAATACATTTCTGAACCGCATGGATCTTATATGGTCCTTCGTCCAGGTCGCCATAGCCGCCGTGGCGATCATGCTCCTGCATACCTATTACGGGTTCACTGCGTCGGGCGGTCCGGCCGGCGTCGGCGAAGCGGTTGGGCGCGCCACGCGAGCCTCGTTGATCACCGCAGTCTTAATCACAGTGGCCATCACCCTGGCGGTTTACGGCCAGGCCGGTAACTTCAACTTGGCGGGATGACCATGGACGTCACGAGGGATAGCCAGCGCGTATCGCCCGGCTGGTGGACGCTGATCTTTGTGACGACGGTCGGCATGGTGTTCTGGCTGGTCGGAAAGGCATTCAGTGGATCGCTGCAGTCATACGTTCCGGTAACATTAACCGCAGACCGCGCCGGTCTGGTCATGGAGCCGAATGCGAAAGTAAAGCTTCGCGGCGTGCAGGTCGGTCGTGTTAACGACATCAGGGGCGACGGGCGGACCGCGAGTATCCGCCTCGAATTGTATCCGGACAAAGTTAAATATATACCGATCAACACTCGAGCGCGTATTGCCGTGACCACGGTTTTCGGCGCGAAGTACGTGGAATTAATTCCACCATCCGATCCTAGTCCGCATCAGATTGTTGCGGATACAGTGCTGCGTTCGGATAACGTCACAGCAGAGGTCAATACGCTGTTTCAAAACCTCATCGGCGTCATCGACCGGGTGGACCCGGCGAAGCTTAACGGAGTCCTTGCGGCAGTTGCAGAGGGGATACGAGGCAAAGGAGACCGGATCGGTGAGGCGACCACTGCCGCCAACCGGGTGTTGGCCGCCGTCAACGAACGCGGCGACCAAATCGGGCAGAACTGGCAGTCATTGGCGCAGTTCAGCGATGTGTACGAGGGAGCGGCAGAGCATATCCTGAACATTCTGTCGGCTGCTAGCACCACCAGCACGACTCTGACGGCGCACGCCGATGACCTCGACCGGTTGTTGCTAACCACGGTCGGTCTTGCTCGGAGTGGGATCAACGTCTTTGCGCCGAGTAAAGACGATTTCGTGACCGGGATTAACGCGCTTGAGCCGACGATCGGGCTGCTGAACAAGTACGACCCCGCGCTGACGTGCACCTTAGTTGGCGCGAAAATGGTGCAGGATGAGTACGGACAAGCCGAGTATATGGGCGGCCGAAACGGTTACTCATTGATTGTTGACGCCGCTTTGTTGCTCGGAGACGATCCGTACCGATACCCGGAGAACCTGCCGATCCATGGCGCCAAAGGCGGCCCGGGAGGAAAACCGGGATGCGGTTCCCTCCCCGATGTATCAAAGAATTGGCCGGTGCGACACCTGGTTACAAACAGCGGCTTTGGGCAAGGAATCGATCTGCGGCCCAACCCGGGAATCGGGTTCCCGGGCTGGGCCAACTTCTTCCCCGTGACGAAGGCGGTCCCAGAGCCACCCCGCATCCGGTATCCGGGCCCGCCTGCGCCGGGCCCGGATGGCCAGGCACCGGTCCGCGCGGAGCCCCCGCCGGCGGATTCGCTGTACGGCCCCGAAGGGGAACCGCTGTATCCCGGGCTGCCGCCCGCTGACGGTCCGCCGGAGTCGCAAGACCCGGGGCCGTCCGATAACCCGTGATCATGTAGCCGCCTGCAGAAGAAGAGGACACCGTGAAGTTACCGATGAGGGGCGTTCTGTGGCGAGTCGTTGCGTTCGTCGCGGCCACCGGAACGGGGATGTTTGCGCTGCTGGCGGTCTTCGGGGAATTTAGATTTGCGGCTACTACCACCTATACCGCCGAATTCGCTGATGTCACCGGATTGCGAACCGGCGATTTTGTACGGATCGGTGGCGTCGAGGTCGGGAAGGTCGAGGGCATGAGGTTGCACGATGACGGGATCGTGCGCGTGACCTTCAGCGCGGAAGACTCGGTCGTTCTGACTGAGGGGAGTCGAGCGATAATCCGCTGGAACAACGTGATCGGCGGTCGATACCTGGCGCTGGAAGAAGGTGTCGGTGGAGCCGGCCAGCTTCAACCGGGTAGCACGATACCTTCGGACCGCACCGCGCCGGCGTTAGATCTAGATGCGCTGATCGGCGGGTTTCGGCCTCTGTTCCGTGCGCTTGATCCCGAACAAGCAAATGCGTTGGCGGAGCAGTTGATCACAGCCTTTCAGGGCCAACGCGCTGCTGTCGGATCATTATTAACTCAGATGGCGGCGTTGACGCACACACTGGCCGACCGCGACGCATTGATCGGGCAAGTGATCACGAACCTGCATACGGTTCTTGGGTCTGTGGCGGATCATAGCGATGAATTCGCGCAAGGGGTCGAGTCGCTGGCCTTGTTGGTTGAAGGGCTGGTTGAGCGAAAAGAGCACCTGAGCAATGGGTTGGCGTACGCCAATGCGGCCGCAGGGTCAGTCGCCGACCTGCTATCGCAGGCGCGAGAACCGTGGCAGACGGTTGTGAGAGAGACTGACCGCACGGCCGCCAACGTGTTGGCGGATCATGATTACTTTGACGATCTGCTGGCGACCCTTCCGGAGCCGATTCGGGTTCTTAATCGACAAGCGTTAAATGGCGACTACTTCAGCTTCTATCTATGCGACATGTTGGCCAAAGTAAACGGCAAGGGTGGGCAGCCGGTGTACGTCAAGCTGGCCGGCCAGGCGTCGGGTAGGTGTACGCCGAAGTGAAATCTTTTGAAGAACGGAACCCGCTGACCATCGCTATGGTCGGTATCGTCGCCACGGTTGCTGTCGTTTTGGGGGCGTGGTACTACGACCGCATACCGATTATTTCTTCCACGAAAGCCTATTCGGCGTATTTTGCCGAAGCGGGCGGTTTGAGAGCCGGGGCCGAAGTTCAGGTCGCCGGCATGCCGGTGGGCAAGGTGGAGAAAGTTTCCCTAGATGGACGAGCGGTCATCGTATCGTTCACTGTTGACAAATCGATTCGTATCGGCGAACTGAGCGAAGCGGCAGTTAAGACCAAAAGCCTGTTGGGGACGAAGTATCTCAGCGTCACGCCCCGCGGGGACGGGGACCAGTCGGCGGCAATACCGCTTCAGCGCACCACGCCGGCGTACCAGTTACCGGATGCCCTCGGCGATTTGACTGTGGCTATCAGCGGACTCGATACCGACCAATTATCGGAATCGCTCCAAGTATTGGCTGACACATTTCGTGGCGTATCGACCGATCTGGGCCAAGCCATGGGCGGGATCGCACGTTTCTCGAAAACACTCAACATCCGCGATACGGAACTGCGAAACCTGCTGACGGACGCCCGCAAGGCAACGGCCGTATTATCCGAGCGCAGCAATCAGATCGTGAATCTGGTTGGCGACACAAACGAACTTCTTGAACAATTGTTGACTCAGCGGAAGGCCCTGGACAGCATCTCCGTCAATGTCGCACGGGCGAGTCGGCAACTCAGTTCCTTCGTAAGCGAGAACCGTGCGGCCTTACGACCGGCCGTCGACAAATTAAATGGCGTCTTGGAGACTGTTGACCGTCATCGGTCACAGATACAGGAGTGGATCTCCCGGTTCAGCGACTATGCGATGGCTTTGGGGGAGTCGGTGTCTTCAGGCCCGTTCTTCAAAGCCTATATTGTCAACCTCCTGCCGGGGCAGTTCGTACAGCCGTTCGTCGATGCTGCGTTCTCTGATCTGGGCCTCGACCCCAACGTGCTCCTACCGGCGGAACGAACCGACCCCCAGGTCGGCCAACCGGGGACGCCGCCCTTGCCGGTTCCGTATCCCCGCACCGGGCAAGCGGGGGAGCCGCGCATGTCCCTTCCTGAGGCGATTTCCGGCAATGTCGGGGATCAACCGTGCGGACTTTCGGGTGCCCCGCTTCCCGGCCCGGGATGCTATCCGTTTCGCGAACCGGGTCCTGCCCCAGCGCCGGGTGGGCCGCCGCCCGGGCCACCAGCAGAGGATGCGGCGTCACCGCAACCGGCGCCCAGCACCGAATCCAGTAACCCCCTGGAGGGGAGTCCCGGCCAGCCAACATCAGGGGATGGATGATGCGCTCACAACGAACTGCAAGACGAGCGGTGGCCGGCCTGCTGACGAGCATCCTGATCGCCGGGCTCGTCGTGGCCGCGCAGATCCATCATGGTGGCGGCCGAACGCACCTCGTCGCGTACTTCGACAACGCCAACGGCTTGTTCGTCGGGGATGAGGTGCGGATTCTTGGTGTTCCGGTAGGCAAGGTGGCCGGCATCGAGGCGCAACCGGAGCACGTGAAGGTGAGTTTCTGGGTCGACGACGATTATCCGGTTCCTGCCGACGTGAAGGCTGTGGTGCTGTCGCCTGCGCTTGTTACGGCGCGCGCCATTCAACTCACGCCGGTTTACTCGGACGGCCCCACGTTGGCGGACCATTCGATAATTCCTCAGGAAAGGACCGTGGTACCGATCGAATGGGACCAGGTGCGCGCTGAACTGGGTCGATTGGTGGAGATGTTACAACCGTCGGAGTCGGGTGGCACGAGCCCATTAGGGAATCTAATCAGTACCTCCGCTGAGGACCTGCGTGGAAACGGCGCGACGATTCGCACAGCACTTGTCGAAATGTCGGCCGCCATATCCGCGTTGGGAGATCATAGCGGTGACCTGTTCGGAACTATCAAGCACTTATCCGTCCTCGTCGGTGCGCTTCGGGACAGTGATACGGTTCTGCGTCATCTGAACCAGAATCTTGCAGCGGCAAGTTCAGTGCTGGCCAACGATACCGGAGAGGTGGGAGAGGCCGTTACCGCTCTCGCGGTGGCCGCGACCGACGTGCAAGGGTTCGTCGCAGAAAACAGAGACGCGCTGGGACTCACGACTGACAAATTAACTTCCGTATCCGCCGCGTTGAACGACAGCCTGGACGATGTGAAACAGCTATTGCACATGGCCCCGACCGTCGCCGAAGATTTCGTCAATATTTATCAACCGGCTCAGGGGACGCTTTCCGGAGCGTTGTCAACCAATAATCTGAGCGACCCGATCTCGTTCATCTGCTCGGCCATCCAAGCAGCCTCGCGCGAAGGTGCCGAACAATCGGCGAAGCTGTGCGTGCAATACCTCGCCCCGATCATCAAAAATCGGCAGTACAACTTTTTCCCGCTTGGCGAGAACCTGTTCGTGGGAGCGAGCGCACGCCCGAATGAACTCACCTATAGCGAAGATTGGCTACGGCCCGATCACATAGCTGCACGCCGAGACACCGCGGCCGCTCAAGACGAGTCGCGGCCCGGCGTACCCCACGCCGACGAGATGATCGGCGCGGAGCCGACCGACCCGTCCGCAGGTTTGGCGGGGATGATGGTCCCCCAGGACGGTGGCGCATGAGACGCCGGCGCATGCGAGTGGGTACAGCGACGGTCCTGGCAATCTGTGCCGTGATGGCGACTTCATGTGGCTGGCGCGGACTGAACTCACTGCCGATGCCGGCAACCGAAGGCCGAGGTCCGGGTTCCTACACGGTGCAGGTCCAACTGCCCGACGTAAACAATCTTCAGCCTAACAACCAGGTTCGGGTCGGTGACGTCAACGTGGGGACGGTCGCCAAGATCGAACGTCAAGGCTGGCATGCGTTGCTGACCATCAGATTGAACGGCAATGTCGACCTGCCCGCGAACGCCACCGCGGCGTTGGGACAGACCAGTTTGTTGGGATCCCAGCATATTGAACTGGCCCCGCCCACGGAAGCGAGTCCCGAAGGGAAATTGCGTGAGGGTTCCCTCATCCCCCTGTCGGCCGCTGCGAGTTTTCCGACCACAGAACAGACGTTGACTGCCGTATCGCTACTCCTCAATGGTGGTGGAGTCGTGCACGTGCAAGACATCACCGAGGCGCTGGCCAGTGCTTTTACCGGCCGGGACGACGATTTGCGTGGCTTGATCAACCAGTTGGATATATTTGTCGGTACCGCTAATAGCCAAAGCGAGGATATTATCGGCGCGGTCGGCAAGCTGAACGAACTCGTCGACAAATTCGCGGCGCAAGAACCGGTGATAACCAAAGCGCTACAGACGATTCCAAAGGCGCTCGCAGTTCTTGGCGACCACCGTCACGACATCACCGAGGCCGCGGACCAAGTCGGCAAGCTAAGTGCCTTGGCAGCCGATGCGATCGACCAGACCAAGGACGCGCTGGTTCAGGAGATCAACGACTTGGGTCCGGTTCTGAAGTCCCTTGCCGACGCGGGCCCAGCGCTTACTCGAGCCGTCGGCTTCTACAGCACCTACCCGTTCGCGCGGGAAACCATATCGAACTGGTTCCGCGGCGATTACGCGAACCTCACCGCCGTTATCGACTTGACTTTGAGTCGGCTCGATTCATCGTTTTTCACCGGCACGCGGTGGGAGTGCAACCTCACCGAGCTGGAAATGCAGTGGGGGCGGACTATCGGGCAGCTTCCCAGTCCGTGTACCTCTGGCGGGCCGTTCAACCAGGGAAATCCGCTGGTAATTCCGTATCACTTCGACCAGGGGCCGTGACGTGCTGAACCGACGGATTTTGCTCCAGTTGGCGGTTTTCGTGGTCGTCAGCATGGTCTGCGGAACGGTCATGACTGTCCGCTATATGGAGCTGCCGGATCTGCTTTTCGGCGCCGGCCACTACCGCGTCACGGTGGAGCTCGCGGAGTCGGGAGGGCTATACGAGGGCGCGAACGTCACCTATCGCGGTGTCGACGTCGGGCGTGTGCGATCGGTCGACTTGTCAGGTAGTGGAGTCGTCGCGGTTTTATCCCTTAAGTCGGGACAGGAGGTCCCGAGCGATCTGGACGCACATGTGCACAGCCAAACCGCGATCGGAGAGCAATTTATTGAGCTGACCCCACGCGGCGGCAGCAGCCGACCGTTGCAAGACGGCGATGTAATCGGAGTCGATCGCACCTCTATACCGGTAGACGTCAACGAATTGCTCGACGGGATCAATACTGGCCTAGGGGCCATTCCGCGTGAGGACTTGCAAGTTCTCGTCGACGAATCGTATATCGCCGTCAATAACCTAGGGCCGGAGCTTTCACGTTTGGTCGACGCGTCCGCGACCTTAGCAATCGATGGATACGAGAACCTGGATTCCGTAATCGCATTGATCGAACAATCTGGGCCACTTATGGCGAGCCAGATCGACACTTCAACAGAGATTCATCGATGGGCGGCGAGCATGGCCGAGGTGGCCGGCCAACTCCAAGCGAATGACGAGGCGGTCACAAGCCTGTTGCAGGGAGCGCCATCGGCCTTCGACGAAGTCCGCCAACTGTTTGACCGATTACAGCCGACATTACCGATTTTGCTTGCAAACTTGGTCAGCGTTGGCAAGGTGGCCGTCACGTATCAGCCGAATCTGGAGCACATCCTTGTTCTTTTGCCACCTCTTGTGGAAGTCGTACAAGGCGCCTTGATTGCAAACCGGTTCAATAAAAATCCATATGCGGGCGCGTATCTGAGCTTCAACTTGAATCTCAACCTGCCGCCACCTTGCCTCACGGGCTTTTTGCCGCCTAATCAGGCTCGCGCGGCGAGTCTGTTGGATTTTCCAGACAGGCCGGATGGCGATCTCTATTGCCGAATCCCACAGGATGCGATGTTTAATGTCCGAGGGGCACGAAATTTACCTTGTGTGACGCGTCCGGGTAAGCGCGCGCCGACGGTCGAGATGTGCGAAAGCGATGACGAATATCTGCCGCTTAACGATGGTTACAACTGGAAGGGTGACCCCAATGCGACAGTAACGGGCCAGGGTGTACCGCAACTGCGGACGGAAACCCCGCCGGCGGCCCTTCCGCAGACCCCCGGCGTCGCAGTTGCCGAATACGACCCGAACACCGGCAGCTATATCGGTCCGGATGGAAAGTTGTATACCCAGGCGGACCTAGCGCGTGCGGGAGATAAGGAGAAGACATGGCAAACGATGATCTTGCCACCGGGCACGAACTGAAGCGTATCCGGCTGCCCCGGTTCGCAGCGGGAATGGGGTCGCCGGACCCTGCTGACGAGTTGGAGAAGGACACCTGTGACGGGGTGGATGAGGAGGCGAAACCCACGAACAATTCGGCAGCGGCGGATACCGACACCGATGAGTCAGTCGCCGCACCACATCCGTCGATACCCGGTGCTCGGCTTGTCTTGATGGTCGGGCTGTTAGCCGCTGGCCTCCTGATTGTGCTGGGCTCGTGGTTCGGTTACAGCGCGTACCAGGGAAAGCGCACCGAGGCAGAGCGTGACTTGTTCCTTCAGGCCGGCCGGCAGGGCGCTTTGAATCTGACCACTATCGACTACGAGCGGGTGGAAGCGGACATCCAAGAGATTCTCGACTCGGCGACTGGAGCGTTTTATGACGAATTCAATAACCGGTCTCAGCCGTTCATGGATGTTGTCAAGAAAGCCGAGTCGAAGTCAGTCGGCACGATCACAGAGGCGGGTCTCGAGTCCTTCTCGGACAACGAAGCCCAAGTCCTGGTTGCGGTGAACGTCAACACCACGAATCTCGGTGTAGAAGAGCAGGTTCCTCGCGCTTGGCGTATGCGGATATCAGTTGAAAAGGTCGATGGCCAAGAGAAGATTTCGAAGGTGTCGTTCGTGCCGTAGCGGCCGGGAGGGGTGGCAGGCCCAGTCCGTCGAATCATAAGGAGATCAATAGCGTGGCCATCAAATCACACGTTGGCACCGTTCGCGAGAAAAGGCCCGCGGGTCCTGACGAGATGTTGAACGACGACGAGGGTGCGTGTCCGGCAGACAGCACCGGAGCCGTCGGCGAAGCGACACTATCCGATGGCGACAGCAGACCGGGTGAAGCAGGACACGAGCACGGTGGGACTCGCCGGCGCAATTGGCGGCGGCTAGTCACGTTCAACCTCATTCCCGCATTGGTCATGCTCTTGGCAGTTGCCGTCGGGATCCTGAAGTGGTGGGACTCTTCTTTGGCGGCGTCTCGCGTGGCCCGGGTGGAATCGGTCGAAGCCGCGACCGATGCGACGATAGCGATGCTGTCGTATCAGCCCGGAACGGTTGAAGAGGACCTGACCTCTGCGGCGCGACTAATGACCGGCGACTTCGAAAAGTCATATGCGGACTTAACGCGGGAGGTCGTCATCCCGGGCGCAAGGGATAAGCGGATCTCTGCCGTTGCCAGCGTACCTGCGGCCGCGTCGTTGTCCGCCACACCGAGCCATGCGGTGGTGCTGGTGTTCGTCAATCAGACTGCAGTCATCGGCGACGAACCACCCACCGACACCGCCTCTACAGTCCGGGTGACGTTGGACAAAGTTGACGGTCAGTGGCTGGTCTCCGATTTCACTCCGATCTGATTAGAGGAAGAGCGGGCCAGATGAAGAACTACCGCGCGTTTCTTGCGGTGCTGGTAGCGAGCGGCTTGGCGCTCACGCTCCCCACCCTGTTTGGGCACGCTGTGGCAAAGGCTGATGAAACTGCCTATCTGATTGCCGTGACGGTGCGACCGGGGTACCACTTTCCCAACGGCGATCCCCTCGCCTACGGTTATGAGATTTGCGAGAAGGCTGCGGGTGGGCGAACCTACCCCGATCTGATGAGCGATGTGCGAGACGACCTCAACACCACCGACGAATTTCAAGCGATGTATCTGATCTCTCAGGCCGCCAACGAGCTCTGTCCGGCGCAGATTTGGAGCCTGCGGAATTCAGCCGTCAACTACCGCCCGCCGTCGAATCCCGCCGGTGACGGACTATGAGGTTTCTGATGTCCGGTCGGTCCCTAAGCCTGGCAACGCTCGCCACTGTGGCTGTCGGCGCATTGCAAGCGACCGCTGTTGCTCTGGCCGATGACGACGCACTTCCACCGGGTGATCAGCGCTTCAATGACAGTGTGGTCGCCAACGTGTATACCCTCCAACGCCAGTTGGGCTGCGAAAATGATGTCCGGGTCAATCCGTTGCTGCAGCGTGCTGCTCAATGGCATGCGAGGGATCTCCACGTTAACCGCAACCTTGACGGCAACGTCGGCTCGGACGGGTCAACGCCACAAGACCGCGCGGACGCGGCAGGTTTCCAAGGTGTCGTGGCCGAGACTGTGGCAGTTCACCCTGCCAATGAGATCAGCGGCATCGACCTGATAAACCGCTGGTATAACAACCCGGCTGACCTGGCCATCATGTCGGATTGCGCCAATAACGAGATCGGTGTCTGGTCGGAGAACAGTGTCGACCGCACGGTCGTAGTGGCCGTTTACGGACAGGTTGAGGAACCGGTCGATACGCCCCACACCCCGATTGGCCCGGCGCCCGACTATGACGGTAGCGACGAACTCGAATACGCGATCAGTTGGTTGCCGTGGATTCTGCGGGGTGTCTACCCGCCGCCATCGCATCCGCCCCAGTGACGGGTTCGGGGTAGAGCTGAAGTCATCGGGTGCTCCGGCGACCGGTCGGAAGTCGCCGAACAGCCTCAGACCGGAAGCGCCCGACTGCGTGCTGCTTGCCCGTTCTCGAGGCGCCGGCGTCCTTACCCGCGTGGCGGCGCAATTCCCAAGATGCTGTCTGCGCGGTATCTCTGACGGACCACTCGAAAACCAAGATCGATGTGAGGTTCAGCGGCGAGCGCCGTAAGAAAACTCGGGCGTGTTGCCGGAAGCCGGGCCTCGTGGGCGCACCCTGTCGATGGAATTTAATCCGTGTTAAAATATTGCGGAAGGGTAACGGGCATTGGAGGGTGGTTTGCCAAAGACGAAGAGATCGCTGCTCGACGGAAGGGTTGCAGTCGTGACCGGGGCCGCGAGAGGTATCGGATGGTCGATCGCCGCCACCTTGCACGAACATGGAGCCCGTGTGGTCCTTGCGGATCTGGATGGCGACGCCGCGAGGCTAGCGGCCGACAAAATCGGTGGGACGCGCTCCGACTGTGTCGGCGTGGGGTGCGATGTGACCGACGAAGCGCAGATGAGATCGGTCGTGGCCGACACATTCCGCGACCTTGGCGGCCTCGACGTGTTCGTGAATAACGCTGGCATTACCCGCGATGCGTCGCTGAAGAAGATGTCCGTCGCTGATTTCGATGAGGTGATTACTGTGCATCTGCGCGGAACGTGGCTGGGTGTACGTGCGGCGGCCACGGTCATGCGTGAGCGCAAATCGGGCAGCATCATCAACATCTCGTCGTTGTCCGGAAAGTCGGGCAACCCAGGGCAGACGAACTACAGCGCCGCAAAGGCGGGGATCGTCGGGCTGACGAAGGCCGCTGCGAAAGAGGTTGCCCACCACAACGTGCGGGTGAATGCCATCCAACCGGGGCTGATCCGGACGCCGATGACCGAGGCCATGCCATCCGAAGTCTTCGCAGAGCGTGAGGCGGAGGTCCCGATGAGGCGCGCCGGCGAGCCGAGCGAAGTTGCGGGTGCGGTGGTGTTTCTGGCATCGGACCTGTCGAGCTACATCACAGGAAGTGTCCTCGAGGTCGGCGGAGGGCGGTACATGTGAGACATGTTGAGACGACAACGCCGGCGGCAATCAACATTGAGGCCGATCGCGTTACGGCGGCGCTGCGGTGAGCGGAACTCTCGGCACGTTGGCAGCGGCGCGCAGTATGCTCTTTGTTCCCGGTGACCGAAAGGACCGCTACGCCAAGGCAACGGCGAGTCTCGCCGACGCCGTTGTCATCGACTTGGAAGACGCCGTCGCGCCCGGGGCAAAGGATGTCGCGCGCGCAGCTGCCGACGCTTGGCTACACAGCGGAGGCGAGGCCGTCGTCAGGATCAACGGTATCGAGACCGAGTGGCTGGAAGATGACCTCGCAATGACCAGGCGTCACCGATGTCCGGTTATGGTGCCTAAAGTCGAGAGCGCCGCCCAGATCCGACGCGTCTCAGCCGAGTTGGGTTCCGAAACTCCGATCATCGCGTTGATCGAAACGCCGGTCGGAGTTCTTGCCGCGCAAGAAATCTGCTCATCAGGTGCGGTTGCACGTGCCGCTTTTGGCAGCGTCGACTTAGGCGCTGAGTTGGGGATCGACCCGGCCGATCACGAAGCGCTGCTCCATGCGCGAAGCATGCTGGTGCTAGCGAGCGTCGCAGGAGGTAAGCCAGCACCGCTGGACGGCGTTACCGTCGATGTACACAACGACCGGGCTGTTCGTGATGATTCTGCACACGCTGTCCGCTTGGGCTTCGGAGGAAAACTGTGCATCCACCCGCGCCAAGTGCAGACGATCAACGACGCCTTCACGCCCACGATTGACGACGTGAACTGGGCGGAAGAAGTAATGAATGCTGCGAGTTCAAGCGCCGTGAGCGTAGTCGGCGGACGGATGGTCGACAAACCGGTGCGGGCCAGAGCGGCGGAGATTCTCAACCGAGTGCGACGAGCCGAGTCGATAGACCACGCCCCCGGTCGTGTCGGCACCAGCTACCGAGACGAAGGAGGACGCCAGCGGTGATGAACCGTGAGATCAGCACATGCGGCGGGCCATACTTTGACGAGTTAGAACGCGGTCAATACTTCGATAACGCCCCGGCTTTGACCCTGACACCTGGCATCGCGGCGATGCACCGGGCCATCATTGGTGACCGAATGAGACTGGCGCTCGACGAAGGCCTCTCCGTCCGGGTGACGCAAGAGCATGCTCAGACAGTATCTCCGGCGCTGACTTGGGATGTGGCGATCGGTCAGAGCACCCTGGCCACGCAACGCGTCAAGGCAAACCTCTTTTACCGAGGTCTCGCCTTCCACCGGTTTCCGGTCATGGGCGATACCCTCTTCACCCGCACAGAAGTAGTGTCCTTAAGGGAGAACTCAAGACGTCCTGGACGGAAGCCGACCGGAATGGCCGTATTACGAGTAATCACGAGGGACCAACAGGATCGGCGAGTTCTCGATTTCTACAGATGTGCGATGCTTCCCATCTCGCCGGACGCTGTCGAAATTGGTCGGCAAGACGATTGGTCTGAGACAGCAGTAGCCCCGATCCGGGACGACCCGACGCGGAATTGGGATGCACAGGCATTCCGCGCACGTGTCGGTGGGCCGCACTTCGCCACCAGTCTGGAAGGCGCTGTCTTGCGTAGCACCGGCGATGTAGTGAGCAGTGCGCCCGAGCTAGCACGCTTGACCCTCAACATTGCGGCCGTCCACCATGATTCCCGCGCAGGGGGGCAGCGACTGGTCTATGGCGGCCATACGATAGGGCTCGCCCTGGCGCAAGCGACGCGGCTGTTGCCCAACTTGGCGACGGTCCTATCCTGGCGGTCCTGCGACCACACCGGTCCGGTATATGAAGGCGACACGCTGTATAGCGTTCTCAGCATCGAATCGGCCACTGCTCTTCCCGAAGAGCGGGGAGGAACGCTAGACCTCCGTTCGCTTGTGTACGCCGAAGACCCGGATGCACGAGCGGATCGGAAGGTGTTGGATTGGCGATTCACCGGCCTGATGTTCTAGCACACGATTAGGTCGCTTCGGCGGGCTATTTGACCCCGACGCGACAGCGATCGGCCAGAGGCAAGCCGATATGCGCGAACGTGGCCGACCTGGATGAGACGCCCCTCGCCAAATCGCGGCAGATGCCGGCCGACCCTCTCCCAGCCGATCGAGCGGTAGGTGCGCAAACTGCCCGGAACCCTGCGTGGAACCGGTCCGGGAACCGAAGCGCGGGCTTAATCATCAGTAAATCTCTCGATCGTCGGCGCCTCGAATCGTCGATGCTCGGCCGGCGGTGTCGATCCCGGCGAGTGCTCAACACGACGTAGATCTTGCCCCGGTGTCCTCGGCACAAGCTCCGACTGAACTGCAGGCACGGCCGTCTTGGTGGCCGGTGGATGGCGCGGCCCGGGCGCCCGGGCCGCGCCGCGCAGAAGAGCGCTATCGCGACCGTCGGAGGATTGAGGTACAGTGTTTAATCAAGAATAAAAAATGTGCTTTGTGCGTCCAGGCGGACGCGGAACGGACATGTGGGAGGGATGCGATGACCAGCACCGTTGAAGGTTCCCCCCGTACTGGCGTCAGCGCGAGTGACTTTGAGGACATTCGGGCCGCGACGCGCCAATTCGTGCGTTCCGTGGTCATACCCAGGGAACGGGAGATCCTCGTCAGCGACCGCATCCCGGATGACATCCGCGCGATGGCGAAGGAAATGGGCCTGTTCGGCTACGCGATCCCATCGGAGTGGGGCGGCCTCGGACTCGACCTCGTGCAAGACGTAGAACTGGCAATGGAACTCGGGTACACATCGCTTGCGCTGCGATCGATGTTCGGTACCAACAACGGGATCGCCGGTCAGATACTGGTTGGTTACGGCACCGAAGAGCAGAAGTCGGCTTGGCTAACCGGGATTGCGACCGGCGACGTCGTGGCTTCTTTCGCATTGACTGAATCCGGCGCCGGCTCCAATCCCGCAGGTCTACGGACACGAGCGGTACGCAGCGGAGGAGAGTGGCTCATCAGTGGCGAGAAGCGGTTCATCACCAATGCGCCGCTCGCTGACCTGTTCGTTGTGTTTGCACGGACGCGACCCGCCGACGAGTCGAACGCCGGAATTTCCGTCTTCTTGGTTCCTTCCCATAGCGCCGGACTAACCATCGGCGCGAAGGACGCCAAGATGGGGCAAGAAGGCGCGTGGACCGCCGACGTTGCGTTCGACGAAGTGCGGGTACCCGGCAGCGCGATAGTCGGCGATTCAGAAGACATCGGCTACCGCGCAGCGATGTCGACGCTTGCCCGCGGCCGCATTCACATCGCTGCGCTTGCGGTGGGCACGGCGCAGCGTGCTCTTGATGAGTCGGTTAGTTACGCGACGACTGCCACTCAAGGCGGCACACCGATCGGCCGTTTTCAACTCGTACAAGCCATGCTCGCCGATCAACAGACCGGTGTCATGACCGGCCGAGCTCTGGTTCGCGAGGTTGCGCGATCGTGGGTGTCAGGCGTAGACCGGCGGGTCGCACCCTCGGTGGCAAAACTGTTTTGCACCGAGATGGCGGGCAAGGTCGCCGACCTCGCTGTGCAGATCCACGGCGGCAGTGGCTACATGCGTGAGATGCCGGTCGAACGCATATATCGCGATGTGCGGTTACTTCGATTGTACGAAGGGACCAGCGAAATACAGCGTTTGATCATCGGCGGCGCACTGGCCCGGCGAACATGACGAAGCCGCTCCTGACGCTCCACCATATTCGATGAAGGGAAGAACTGAGTCGGTGAAGCAACAAGTTGGCACGAGTAGCAAAGCGGATATTTCTGCCGCTATGCCGCGGGTTGGACGTCACCTGCGGCTGCTTGCGGGCGACTGCTCGTCGGCTAGGACGCACGACCGGAGCGGGCGATGATGCGCGAGATCTTCAACGCCGAACACGACGAGTTTCGGCGAAGCGCCAAAAGGTTTCTTGCCAAAGAGATCGTTCCGAGATTCCCTGAGTGGCAGCGCGCGGGGCTGATACCACGGGATGTCTTCATGCAGATCGGCGCGCTGGGTGTTCTGGGCATGCAAATCCCGGAAACATACGGTGGTGGCGGTGAAACCAGTTTTCTCTACCCAGCGATCTGGGCCGAAGAGTGCGCCTACGCATGCGTGAACCTCGGGGGATTGGCTGTCCACTTGAACGTAGTGCTGCCCTACTTCACCAAGTATTGCAATGACGAACAACGCGATCGATGGCTCCCTCGGTTAGCCACCGGTGAAGCGATGGCTGCCATCGCGATGACCGAACCTGGTACTGGCTCAGATTTAGCCGGTATGGTGACCGCCGCGGAACGCGATGGCGACGGATACATTCTCAACGGCGCCAAAACATTCATCACTGGAGGGGTAAACGCCGACCTGGTCGTCGTCGTGGCACGGACATCGGCCACTGACGACCGACGCGACGGCCTGAGTCTTCTCGTCGTCGAACGTGGAATTCCCGGATTCACTGTGGGCCGTAACTTGGACAAGATCGGTCTCGGTACCCAAGACACTGCGGAGTTGTTCTTCGACGACGTACGCGTCCCGGCCTCGAACTTGCTGGGCAGTGAAGGGAAAGCATTCGGCTACCTCACCAGCAATCTGGCCCAGGAGCGGTTGGGCATCGCGGTGGGAGCACAAGCTTCGGCCGAAACCGCGCTGACAACCACATTGCGGTATGTCAATGAACGAAAAGCCTTCGGCAAGCCCGTCTCGACGTTCCAAAATACGAAGTTCGAACTCGCCTCATGCGCGATCGAAATCGAGGCCGGCAGAGCGCTTGTCGATCGCGCACTGGCGGCCCACGAATCAGGCGGACTGACCCCCGCTGACGCCGCCAAAGCGAAAGTTTTCTGCACTGAACTGCAAGGCCGAGTCGTGGACCGTTGCGTACAACTGCACGGCGGGTACGGCTACATGCGGGAGTATCCGATCGCCCAGCTATACGTGGATGCCCGTGTGACACGGATCTACGGAGGCACCACCGAAGTGTTAAAGACGATCATCGCCAAGTCTATCGGCTTGTGAGACCACATCGACCATCTACCAACGGGACAAAGAATAGACGATGCGACTGAAAGAAGCTTCCGTTCTCGTAACCGGCGGGGCCTCAGGGCTCGGCCTTGCGACAGCCGAGCGATTGATCAGAGCTGGTGCGCACGTAACAATCCTCGATCTCCCTTCGTCGGCTGGGGCAGCTGTTGCGACCCGACTTGGCAGCGCCGCACGGTTCGTGCCGGCTGACGTCACCGATACCGCGCAGTTGAGTGCTGCCGTCGACGCTGCCGACGCGCGCGGTGGTTTACGTGGATTGGTCCATTGCGCAGGCGCCGGGCGCATGATGCACGTTCTCGACAGCGCCGGGAAGCCAGGGCGGCTCGCCGACTTCGAAACGGTCATCCGGCTCAATCTCATTGCGACTTTCGATGCATTACGCCTCGCAGCCGCCCGGATCGCACAACAAGACCCGATCGACGGTGAACGCGGCGCTATCGTCCTCACCGCCTCGGTGATGGCATTCGACGGCCCAATCGGTCAGATCAACTACGCGGCTGCCAAGGCAGGCGTCGTCGGTATGACGCTGACGGCGGCGAGGGAGCTCGCGGCACACGCCATACGCGTGTGCACGATCGCGCCTGGAATCATGGACACCCCTCTTATGAGGAAGCTGCCAGACCGGACGTGGCAAGCGATTGAGAGGTCAGTCCCCAACCCACCCAGGCTTGGCTTGCCGGATGAGTACGCCCAGTTGGCAAGTGAGGTTCTGCAAAACGCCTACCTCAATGGTGAGACGATCCGGCTAGATGGTGCACTGCGATTGGGGGCTCGATGATGACCTCCCTGTCAGTCGATGAAACGGAAGTCGTCGCTCTCGTGCGAGCGTTCGTCGAGCGCGACGTTCGTCCAGTTGCCCGTCAACTGGAGTCCGCTAATGAATACCCGGCCAACCTCATCGAGAAGATGAAAAGCCTGGGAATATTCGGCCTGGCGATCCCAGAGCCTTACGGCGGAGCGCCGGTGTCAACACCGTGCTACGTCGGTGTCACCACCGAGTTAGCCCGCGGGTGGATGAGCTTGGCCGGCGCAATGGGCGGCCACACGGTGGTGTCGAAGCTGATATCCGACTTCGGCACTGACGAGCAGAAGCAACGCTACCTACCGCGGATGGCGACCGGCGAAATCAGAGCCACGATGGCGTTGACCGAACCAAGCGGCGGGTCCGACCTTCAGGCGATCACGACGAACGCGCGCCGTTGCGGCGACGACTTGGTGATCAACGGCGCCAAAACATGGATTTCAAACGCACGGCGTTCACAACTGATTGCACTGCTGTGCAAAACCGATACCGTCGCCACACCGCGCTACAAGGGGATAAGCATAATCTTGGCCGAACCGGGGCCCGGCCTCACGGTCTCCCGCGACCTGCCGAAGCTCGGCTATAAAGGTGTCGAAAGCTGCGAGTTGAACTTCGATGACTATCGCGTGCCGGACTCTGCGATCCTAGGCGGACAGCAAGGCAATGGATTCGCTCAGATGATGAAAGGCCTTGAGATCGGCCGCATTCAGGTGGCTTCCCGCGCTTTGGGAGTCGCGCAGGCTGCGCTCGATGATGCGTTGGCGTACGCACAGGTCCGCGAAAGCTTCGGCAAGCCCATCTGGCAGCACCAGTCCGTTGGAAACTACCTGGCGGACATGGTGACTAAGCTAACTGCTGCGCGCACGCTGACACTTCATGCCGCAGACCGTTACGACGCAGGCGAGCGATGCGACATGGAGGCCGGAATGGCCAAGTTGTTTGCATCCGAAGTGGCGATGGAAATCACCTTGAATGCCGTCCGTATCCACGGCGGTTACGGATACTCCACCGAATACGACGTTGAACGGTACTTCCGGGATGCGCCGTTGATGATCGTTGGTGAAGGCACCAACGAGATTCAACGCAATGTCATTGTGTCGCAACTCGTCAAGAGAGAACGGTCATGAGGATCAAATGTCGGCGCTGCGCATAAGTTCGTTCGATCGGTTGGACACACGCACGGGTATTGCCACTTGGGGCGCAAAAGGAGGAAGCGGACATGGATTTTGAACTCACGGAGAACCAGCGCGAACTTCAAGAACGTGCAACGGCAGCCGGGCTGCTGCTTCGTGGCAAGGCGGCCGACTGGGATCGCGAGGATCGAGTCTCCTACGACGAAGTCGTCGCCTGCATCCGCGACCATGACCTGATGGCGCTGACCATGCCGCCCGAACTCGGTGGAAAGGGTTTGTCGGCGCTGGACTATCTGATCGTGGTGGAGGCGCTATTTCGTAGTTCGCAGTTCTGGATCGCCGGCGAGCCGGTCTTCGCCACCACGGGTCCGGGGCCGTCGATGCTCTTGCTCGCCGACGATGACGCGACGCGGAAGAAATTTCTACCCAATATCGTTACCGGAAAGAGTCAATGTGCGATTGCCTTAACGGAACCGGGCTATGGGTCGGACCTCACCTCTTTGGAGTCCACTGTCGAACGGGACGGCGACACTTTCGTCGTCAACGGCAGTAAGAACTTCGTCACGGGTGCGATGCACAACGATCTCTATGCCGTATTCGTCAGGTTCGACGAGATCCCCGGGTATAAGGGGATCGGCGCAGTAATCATCGAAGACGGAACTCCGGGTGTAACGGTCTCGGCCGGGCCGGAGTTCCTTGGCTGTCGCGGCGTTCCCCACGGTGACCTGGAGCTTACCGATGTTCGAATACCGGCAGAGAATGTTATCGTCGGCCCCGGCAGGTTTCCGGACCTGATGGGGGCATTCAATATGGAACGTCTCCACAATTGCGCCTTCAATCTTGGCATGGCTACGGCTGCGTACGACGAGGCGATGCAGTATGTGAATAGCCGACACGCTTTCGGTCGGCCGATCGGAGAATTCCAGTCCGTTTACCACGCGTTAGTAGATATGTGGACTGATCTGGAAGCTTTGCGCCTGTTAGCTCAACGCGCCGCGTCCGCTGCTCGCGACGGTAAGTTCCCCCCAGGCTTGGAGACTACTGCGGCCAAACTCTTCGGCGCACGCATCGCCTCGGGGATCACCCTCAAAGCTCTGGAGTTGCACGGCGGCTACGGAGCGACTAAGGATTTTGTGATCGAGCGAATTCACCGTGACGTCGTGTCGACTATTGTGGCGGGTGGTAGTCCGCCTATTCTCCGTAACTCGATCGCGGCGGAGTTGCTCCCCAATCTGCGTCTCTCTCAGCGACGGTAATTCAACCAATCACTCATGACATTGGATCGATCCGTGAGTGACGCGATCATTGCGGATGTGCCCCGACTCTGCATCAGACGTACATTCGAAGGAAAGGCCCGAACGGATGCAACGCAATATTTTCGAAACTGAGCACGAGGCCTTCCGGTCGACCGTACGGGAGTTCATTGTCAGGGAAGTGTCACCTTACTACCCCGCGTGGGAAGAAACCGGGTCTATCGACCGGAGAGTATTCGAAGTCGGTGCTAAGACCGGTATTTACGGGCTCGCGATTCCCGAAGAGTACGGAGGGGCGGGAGTGCGTGATAATCGCTACCGGATGGTCGTTGCTGAAGAGTTGGCACGCGCACGGGCGACAGCGTTGAGCGTGAGTTTCGCCAACCAAGACGACATGGTGATCTGCTATTTGGCCGGCCTCGGTACGGACGTGCAGAAATCCGAATGGCTGCCGAAGTTGGCGACTGGGTCGGTCATCGGTGCCGTCGCGATGACAGAGCCTGACGCGGGGAGCGACCTGCGAGGGATGCGGACCACGGCGGTCGCCGATGGCGAAGGTTGGGTGCTCAATGGACAAAAAACGTTTATTACCCACGGCCACAGCGCCGACTTGGTGATCGTCGCGGCCAAGACCCCGAAGCCCGACGGAAGTGGCGGCATAAGCCTGTTCCTCGTGCCCACGTCGACGCCGGGATTCAAACGGGGGCGGGTGCTGCAGAAGGTAGGCCTACGCGCGCAGGACACCTCGGAGCTGTTTTTCGAGAACATGTGGCTGCCGGCGGACGCTCTTCTCGGGGAAGAAGACCGGGGAATGCGACAGTTGATGACCTACCTACCGGAAGAACGCCTGCTTGCAAGCGTCATCGCTGTCGCTGATGCGCGTGCAGTCTACGATCTCACGGCGGCCTATTGCTTCGAACGCAAAGCTTTTGGCCAGTTCATCGGTGATTTTCAAGCTACTCGGTTCTCGCTCGCGGAGATGGAGACCGAGATCGACCTCGCCCAACATTTCATCGATTGTCAGGTCATGGCCTCGAACAGTGGTGAACTGTCGAGTATCGATGCTGCCAAAGGTAAGTGGTGGACAACGGAGCTTCAGAAGCGCGTCGTTGACAAGTGTGTTCAATTGCATGGTGGCTATGGCTACATCCTGGAATACGCGGTGGCTCGGGCGTACCTCGACATGCGTATCCAGACCATCTACGGCGGTACCACGGAAATCATGAAAGAGATCGTCGGCCGCGATATCGCCGCGCGGCACGCTGCACACTAGAAGGATTTGGGGAATGCCAAAGGAGATGAACGAGTGATGTCCGACACGCCTGCGCCCGGTTGGGCGGTTGTCGCCGGCGGATCCGGCGGAATAGGCAAGGCGATCTCCAGCGCGCTCGCTGCTGATCGGTGGAACCTGGTGGTCGCCTACCGGTCACGGCGTGATCGAGCGGAGGAGACAGCGGCAGTGGTCCGCGATCTGGGGCAAGAAGCGATTGTAAAACAGGTGGATCTCACCAAGCCCGACGAAGCCCAGATGTTCGCGAGCGATGTTGCGGGCATGGTCGAAGTATCGGGCGTGGTCTACGCCGCTGGACCGCACATTCCGATGGACTTCATCGCAAACATCTCACCGGAACAGTTCGCCGGCCAGATCGATGCTGACCTTAAGGCAAGCTACAACTTCATTCACCCGTTCATTCCGGCGGTACGGGAGAGTAAGGGAGCTATCCTCGCTGTGGTCACGCCGGTCATCGAGCGGTTCACTCGCGCAGATCTGTTGTCGTCGGCTCCGAAAGCCGGTGTGCAGGCTCTGATTCGTGGCTTAGCCGCAGAAGAGGGTCGGTATGGTGTGCGTGCCAACGCGATTGGCGTTGGGGTTGTGCAAGGCGAGGGGCTTTGGACGTCATTGAATGCGTCGGGGGTCTTCACCGAGAAGGGACTGAGCCAGGCACTGGCCGCGATTCCGCTCGGTCGTTTTGGCAACGAGACAGACGTCGGCAACGCCGCACAATTTCTCATGTCGCCGCGCGCCGGCTGGATTACCGGCCAAACCCTCAATGTCGACGGCGGATACAGCGTGTGAGCGCTTTGAGAGCGGCGGCGAGCAAAGGAGAGGCTGCGATATGACTGGTGGGAACTACCGGGTCGGTCACGGCGTGCGAGTCTGGGGAAGGAAACCCGATGCTTACCGATGACGAGATCGTGATGGCGCGCGTGGAAGCTGTGCGGCGCCTCTACGACGCCTTGCTGGCAAGTGATTTCGATGGTCTGGCCCGGCTGTTGGCGCCCGACTTCGTCGGCCATGCACCGGCGGGCCTGCCGCTGAACCTGGGCGGGAGACATAGCGGCCCGACAGCGATGCAACAGGAGTTCTGGGCGAGGATCGGCCGGTACTACGAAGCCGAGGTTACCGCCGACGAGATTCGCGTGCTCGACGACGGGCGGATGTTCGTCCGGGGTCACTACCGCGGGCGAGGCCGCGAGTCAGGAAAACGGCTCGACGCAGAGTTCATTCACTTACTGACCTTCGACTCACAGGCCCGGATCGAGGCGCTGCACCAACTGACAGACACCGCGGCCTGGGTCGACGCGCTGGGACAGGCATCTGGACCGTTGTCGACGATCGCCTACAGCGTCGATGACGGGGTCGCGACGATCTGTCTTGACCGGCCAGAGGCGCGAAATGCGATGAATCTGCGATTAGGCGATGAAACGCTTGAAGTCGCTCGGCGTGTCGCTGACGATCCCGCTGTACGCGCCGTTCTGATCTGTGGAAACGGTCCGGCGTTGTCCTTCGGCGGCGATATCGATGACTTCTTCACGACGCCGCCCGAATCGTACGGCCGGCTATTCGCACGGCTGACGACGCCGTTCCACGAAGCGCTCCGCGTTCTCGGGGGCATCCAGGCGCCGATCGTCACGGCGGCCCACGGCGCGGTGGCCGGAGGGGGACTGGGGTATGTGTACGCAGCCGACCTGGTCATCGCCGCGGACAATACAAAGTTTGTGACGGCATTTGCCCGCCTCGGGTTGTCCGGCGATGGGGGCGGGACGTGGCACCTGCCTCGCTTGATCGGTTCGCGACGGGCGGCGCAGGCGTACCTTCGAAACACGCCGATCGACGCCGCTGAGGCCCTTGAGTGGGGCTTGGTGAACGAAGTAGTGCCGCGTAATGAGGTGCGTACCCGCGCTTATGAGGTCGCCGTTGAACTGGCCAACGGGCCGACGTGTGCTTTCGGACGGATGCGGGCTTTGTTGCGCGATGCGTGGACCAACGATTTCCCGACGCATCTGATCGCCGAGGCGGAAGCGATGCGGGCACTGGGGTCAACTGCGGACGTGCAGGCCGCTATCAGAGCTTTCGCAGCCAAGGCCACCCCTGAATTCCGGGGGGAATGACCGCTGTCGCCTCGGAGGTAACAGGTCAGTTGACGGCAAGCCTGATGCCCCAGTAGTTGGAAGCCGCGAGAACTTCTGCCTCTGTTAGGGGTGCATCATGTCGTGACGATGCCGTGCCGGACGAGCGTCTGAGCGTTTGCGACGATCACCTCGACCGAACCCCGTCGAGGGTCCCACCACTCGACTGTCCAGTTCAATGCCCCCAGTACCAACATGCGTGCGATGTAGAGGTCGAGTTCCGGCCGTAGTTGACCTTCTCGGGCCACGTCATTGATCAGTCGGCGCCATACTTCGCCGTATCGCTCCTCTTCGCGAATCTGCCGTTTCCGGATCGCCGGTGGAATCTGTCCAGCGTTTCGGATCGACGCTTTCGCGTAACTCGACATCTCAAGGGTGAGCCGGAGATGAGCCTCGACCGCCACGAGAAGGCGATCTACGGCGGGGCTTCCCTCGGGAAGTTCGGAAAGTGCTGCGGTGACGTGGTCGCGCGTTACCGCGGTACCCGTCCACATGATCTCTTCGATCAGGTCCTCACGCGAGTTGAAATAGTAGTAGATCGCGGGCGCCTGGAGATCCGCCTCTGCCGCCACATCGGTGAGCCGCAACCCGGCGTATCCCTTTTTGCTGAGTACATGAGCCGCTGCGTTGAGAATCCGCTCCCGCGTCAAGGCGGCCTTGGAGTCGGCCTCCACATCTTCGACAGCGCGCGTCGGGGCACGTTTGCCCCCCCGGGTTCTACTGGCCATTCATTTAGTCTATGACGCGCCTCGGCTCGGACTGGCGGTACCACCCGCGGCGCTAATTCGTGATCGATCGTCGGGGCGGCAACCGTTGGCCTCATCAAGGAAGACTCGGTGGGCGCTGATCCCGGTGTGGCAGTGCGAGCTGGGTTCAGATGATCGGTTAATAGCGCACGCCCTGCCTCGTGCCGGTTGGCCCGGGGACTGATCGCAGCGGGCGCGGAAGTAACTGGCAGATCGGCAGATCGTCTGGTTTAATTTGAAGTAGAAAACGTGCTCGGGAGCGTGTGGTCGTTGGCTGGCGGCGACACTCCCTCGTCGGCCGGGTGGCCACTCGGGCCAGTCGTCGGTAATACGTACCGACGGTGCGACGACAGCCGACGCCGCGGTCTGCATCTCTTAACTCGAAGCGATCGAAGGAAGGCAATGAAGGTGACGCAGCAAGTAGGTCGGCAATGAGACGCGCCGCAATCGTTGCTCCCCTGCGCACGCCCATCGGATCATTCGGGGGAGCATTGCGAGCACTGCGGGCTGAAGATCTCGCGGCCCACGTTGTGGAGGCCGTCGTCTCTTCCAGCGGTATCGATCCAGGGGAGGTCGATGACGTCGTCTTTGCTCAGTCTTATGCCAACTCCGAGGCGCCGTGTATCGGTCGGTGGGCCGCTCTCCACGCGAATCTGCCGATCACGGTGCCGGGGCTTCAGATCGACAGGCGTTGCGGTGGCGGACTACAAGCCATCATCACTGCGGCGATGATGGTGCAGACGGGCGGCTCAGACATCGTCCTCGCCGGCGGGGTCGAGTCAATGAGCAATATCGAGCACTACACCACCACCGCCCGGTGGGGTACGCGGTCTGGACATCACACTCTCTACGACCGCCTTGATCGAGGGCGCGAACGTTCGCAGCCATCGTGGCGCTTCGGGCCGATCAGCGGAATGATCGAAACGGCAGAAAACCTTGCCAGCGACTACGCCATCAGCCGCGAGGCGGCGGATGGTTTCGCTGTCAGAAGCCACGCGCGGGCAAACGCCGCCGTTGCTCGCGGTGATTTCGCCGAAGAGATCGTTCCGATCGAGGTACCGCAACGTCGCGGTGATCCGATCCTGGTTCACCGGGACGAGGGGATTCGCCCGGACTCCACGACAAAGAGTCTTGGTCAACTGCGAGCTATTCGGCCCGGGGGCACGGTCACCGCAGGAAACTCAAGTCAGCAGAGCGATGCTGCGGCGGCTTGCCTCGTTGTTGCCGAAGATCGACTCGACGCGCTCGACCTCGAACCGCTCGGCTACCTTGAGGGCTGGACCGTTGTTGGCTGCGATCCCTCGCGCATGGGGATCGGGCCCGTGGGAGCGGTGAAAAAGCTGTTCGGCAAACTCGGCCTCGGCTTCGATGATCTTGCGCTGATCGAGATCAATGAGGCTTTCGCGACTCAAGTGCTGGCCGTTCTAGCCGCATGCGACCTTGAGTTGGAGGATGTCGACGACCGTCTCAACGTCAATGGCTCGGGAATCTCGCTCGGGCACCCCATCGGGGCGACGGGCGTACGCATTTTGACGAGCATGTTGTACGAACTCCGGCGACGCGGCGGCGGTTTGGCACTCGAGACAATGTGTATCGGGGGCGGCCAAGGGATCGCGGCGGTATTCCGAAGCGCGGCGTAGCCGCGCACTTGACTGCGGCCCGTTGAGAACACCTAGGTCTGCACGGGTTTGTGTTGCCGCCCTCGAGTGTCGTCGGTTCCCGAGCGCCCTTGGGCGCTGCTGTGCTCTTCGGCTAGGGGGCGGTGGTGGCAGAAGTTCTCCGCGGTCGGGTCGGCCGGCGAAACTATATTTGAATCCGTCATCGACCGTATTGACGCCCCTGCCTCGCCGCCTCTCTGGGCCACGCGGCAAGCAGTGGGCCGCCGGACCGGTAGGTCGTCCGTCAGCTTGATCGAAGACGTGTTTGCGCTCCTTGCTGGCGAGGAACATCTGTGAACTCCGTTGGCGTGCCGCAAAATGCAAGCATGGCGAGCGCGATCCCATGAGCCAAGTTGGCGTCGATCCTCCTGGCAAGACGGTATGGCTTTGGCCCGATGGTTGCCAACATGTGACGTAGCGCATACGGTGTCTTAGTATGGGTAGGGATGGGTGACGAGTTCGTCGCACTCATCGTTTTGAATCGAAATTAAGGAGAACGGATGGCGTCCGCGAAGGCCTTGGATGCGCGCCGGCCGAAGCTAGGCTGCCTCAGCAAGAAGCTCGACGTGCCTGGCTTCGACCCTCTCGGCTCGGTCAGCCGCGGTGAAGTGATCGCGTTCTGAGATGTATCCCGGAACTCATGCCGTCTCGGCGCCAGAACGACCGGCAGTCATCATGGCCGAGTCTGGAAAGGTGCTGACCTATCGGGAGCTGGAGGACAACTCCGCCAAACTGGCGGCGTCGCTCCATGCCTCAGGCCTACGGCGTGGTGATGTCATCGGACTTCTGTCTGACAACGCGGCCGAGGCATTCGAGGTGTACTGGGCAGCGATAAGGTCCGGACTGTATGTAACGGCTATCAACTGGCATCTGAGTTCCGAAGAGGTCGCTTATATCCTCGTCGATAGCGGCACCAAAACGGTGATCGCCTCTGCCGGAGTGCGTGATCTCGCTGAACAGACGGCCAAGCTCGCCGGGACAGTCCGATTCTGGTACAGCTTCGGTGGCAACGTCGACGGGTACCGGCGCTACGAAGAACTGCTCGGCGAGACGAATCCTCGATTGGTCAAGCAACCGCGCGGAGCCGAGATGCTGTATTCCTCGGGAACGACCGGTCGTCCAAAAGGCATCAAGCCGCCGCTGCCCCACAGGCAGGTTGACGAGCCGGGTGACCCGCTGGTTTCGCTGCTGTCGAATGCATTCGAGATCAGTGGTCGCGACGTTTATCTCTCTCCCGCGCCGATCTATCACACGGCACCGTTGAAGTGGTGCGCGACGGTTCAGGCATTGGGCGGCACCGTGGTGCTCATGGAGCGATTCGACCCGGAGCGGATGCTCGCAGCCATCGCAACCTATGGCGTCACTGCTACCCAGACGGTGCCGACCATGTTCATACGGATGCTGCAACTCCCAGAGTCGGTTCGCGCGCGTTACGATCTGTCTTCACTTCGATTGGCCGTGCATGCCGCCGCGCCCTGTCCGCCTGCTACCAAAGATTCCATGATCCGATGGTGGGGGCCGATCCTCGTCGAGTATTACGGCGCCACCGAAGGACACGGCACCACGATGATCACGACGGACGAATGGCAACGAAAGCGAGGCTCGGTCGGTCGTGCGAAGTTGGGTGTCGTCCACATCTGCGATGACGACGGGAACGAGCTGCCCGCCGGTCAGGTCGGCACTATCTTCTTTGAGCGCGATGTCGCGCCGTTCGAGTACCACAACGATCCCGTAAAAACCGCCGAGTCCCGCCATCGGTGGCACGAGAATTGGACTACCGTAGGCGATCTCGGATATTTGGATCACGATGGCTATCTTTATCTCACCGACCGCAAATCATTCACGATCATCTCCGGCGGAGTCAATATCTACCCGCAGGAGATAGAGAACGTCCTGGCAAGTCACGCTCTCGTGCAGGACGTCGCAGTCATCGGCGTGCCTGATCCCGAAATGGGCGAACAGGTCAAGGCGGTGGTACAGCTCCATGACGGCGTCACCGCATGCGACAGCATCGTTTCCGATCTTCGCAACTACGTGCGTGACCATATCGCCCACTACAAAACGCCGCGCAGCTTCGACTTTGTCGAGGAACTGCCCCGCCTCGCCACCGGCAAGTTGGCTAAACGTGCTCTCATCGACCGCTACGCGAAGGGATCGTCATGACCGAAACAACAGTGCAGTCCACCCGCCAGTATGACCCGGTGAGTATCTCTCCACTTTCGTTCTGGGCGGCGACAGCCGAGGAACGTGAGCGGTCTTTCAAGATCTTGCGGGACGAGCGCCCCGTCAGCTGGCACCCTCCGATCGAGGGCACGATGATGCCGGCGCCCGTCGCAGGGGTGTGGGCGGTGACCCGACATGAAGACATCTCATACGTCAGTAAGAACCCAGAGCTTTTCTGTTCGGGGCAAGGTGTCATGATCGAAGCGGTCCCCGCTGAGCTTCTCGACGCCTCACAGTCCTTCTTGGCGATGGACGGCCCGCAGCATTCCTCCTTGCGCCGCCTAGTCAGTTCAGTTTTCACGCCACGTCAAGTCGCTCGTATCCAAGAACAGATCAAGAACCAAGCTGCGCACATCGTCGACGACCTTCTCAAAACAACCGAAGGCGATTTCGTAGAGCAGGTCTCGAAGAAGCTGCCGATGTGGACAATCTACGAAATGATGGGGGTCCCGGAGCACCAGCGCGATGCAGCGGCCAACCATGCCGATGGCATGGTGTCGTGGGCCGACCCCGATGTCGCCGCGGGCCGTCAGCCCGCTGAGGTGCTGAACGACTCGTTGGTTGGACTCCACACCATCGGTTTGGAGTTGGCAGAGCGACGTCGTAGCCATCCGGAAAACGATCTGATGACAAAGCTCGTGCAAGCCGAGGTTGACGGACGTCGACTCACCGATGCAGAACTCGGCGCGTTCTTCGTCCTGCTTTCGGTAGCCGGCAACGACACCACCCGCAACACCATGACTCTGACGACCCTCGCCCTTCAGGAGTTCGTCGATCAGCGGGAGCTGCTTGCCAAGGACTTCGACACCCACATCAAAACTGCTACTGACGAATTCGTCCGTTGGGCCACGCCGGTGATGACATTTCGGCGCACCGCCACCCGCGACACCGTCCTGCACGATCAGGAGATTAAAGAAGGCGATTGGGTGGTGATGATGTACTCCTCCGGAAACCGCGACGAGCGTGTCTTCGACAGCCCAGGCCGGTTTGACATCACTCGCGCTCCGAATCCACACGTCGGATTCGGTGGTGGCGGCCCGCACTATTGCATGGGTGTCTTCCTCGCCAAAATGCAGTTAGAGGCGTTCTTCCGAGAACTGATTTTCCGAGTCCCGAAGCTGAGGGTCGGCGAACCGGAGTACCTTACCGGGAATTTCGTCCGAGCAGTGAAATCACTTTCGTATACCGTTGACTAGAAAGGCAGCTGTCATGTGGGATTTCACCGGTAAACGGTACCTCGTGACTGGGGCAGCGTCGGGCATCGGGCACGCCGCGGCTGAACAGTTCCTCGCCGCCGGGGCCGAAGTCGTTTCCCTGGACCGGAACACGCCGCGCGCGCAGGTGACCGGCCATATTGAGGTCGACTTGGCCAGTCCGCGCAGCGTTGATGCCGCGTTGGAACAGATCGACGGAAGGTTCGACGGACTGGTCAACGTCGCCGGTGTTCCGGGCACCGCCCCGGCCGACGTCGTGGTCGCCGTCAACACTCTCGCGGTGCGTCACCTGACCGAGGCGGTGCTTCCTCGCCTGCGTCCAGGCGGCACGGTAACCGTCGTCTCCTCAACCGCCAGCTTTGGCTGGCCTGGTCGGCTCGAGGCAATTCGTGAGCTCTTGGCCACCGAATCGTTCGAAGAAGGCGCCGATTGGTTCAAATCGCACCCGCAACAAGGCAATGCGTACAACTTTTCCAAAGAAGTCACCACCGTCTACACCATGACGAGGGCTGTGGCGGTGGCACAGATGGGGCTGCGAATCAACGCGGTACTTCCCGGGCCGGTCGAAACCCCCATCTTGGGTGACTTTGAGGAGTCAATGGGCAAGAACACGATCGACGGCATTAAGGCGCTGCTCGGCCGTCACGCCGAACCGGATGACATCGCTGGGGTGTTGATGTTCTTGGCTTCCGATGCCGCGAGGTGGGTCAACGGGCATGCCTTGATTGTCGACGGCGGTGTGGCCGGTGCGGTGGCATCCGGGGTCATCCCCACGCCCGAATTCTGAGGAAATGATGGCTACTTCAATCCCGGTCGCAACCGCTGGCGTCGCACCCGATGCCCGCATTGAGTTACAGAGGTTTTTCGCCACCGGAACTACGGTGGAATATCGTTGGCGGATCGACCAACTGCGCGGTATCGGCAAACTGCTTGCCGAGCAAGAGGGGCCGATCGCGGAGGCATTGCGCAGCGATCTTGGGCGACCGCCGGTTGATGCCTGGCTTGGCGACATCGCCTCGACCCAAGCCGAGGTCGACTACGCCCTCAAGCATCTCAAACGTTGGATGCGTCGCCGGCGAGCCTCGGTTCCGTTGTCACAGCTCCCGGCTCGAGCGTGGGTGCAATACGAGCCGCTCGGCGTCGTATTCATTATTGGCCCGTGGAACTACCCTGTCTACCTGACCCTTGCGCCTCTCATTGCTGCGGTGGCGGCCGGAAACTGTGCCGTCGTCAAACCGTCGGAGCTTGCTCCAGCGACCTCGGCGCTGTTGACTCGACTCATCCCGGAATATGTCGACGCGCGCGCGGTGCGGGTGGTCGAAGGCGATGCCGCGGTCACCCAGGAACTGTTGGCGCAAGGATTCGACCACGCCTTCTTTACCGGAGGTACCGAAGTCGGCCGCAAGATCATGGCCGCGGCAGCGCCGACGCTGACCCCCGTGACCCTCGAACTTGGAGGCAAAAGCCCTGTCATCGTCGCAGCTGATGCCGACATCGATGTCGCAGCGCGCCGGATCGCATGGGTGAAGCTGCTGAACTCCGGTCAGACCTGCATCGCCCCCGACTATGTGCTCGCTGAGCACGCCATCGCTGCGGAACTGACCGCCAAGGTCATCGGCAACCTCAAAAAGTTCCGACCCGACAGCGTCCCGATTGTGAACCACCGTCAGTTCGAGAGGCTGGCGGCACTGATCGACCAGACCGACGGCGAAGTCGTAACCGGCGGCCATTACGACCGCGAAAATCTCCGCATCCACCCGACCGTCGTCGTCGACCCATCACCAGAGGACCCGATGATGACAGCCGAGATCTTCGGGCCGATTCTACCTATCCTCACCGTCGAAACGGTCGACGACGCAGCACGCTTCATCAACGCTCGGCCCAAACCGCTTGGGTTATACGTGTTCACCAAGACTCGAGGCGCACAACGCATCATCGACCAGATCCCCTCGGGTGGCGCGGTAGTTAATCACATCGCGATGCATTGCATGGTGCCGTCCTTGCCGTTTGGAGGTGTCGGGGACAGCGGCATGGGCGCCTACCACGGCAAATGGGGCTTCGAGACCTTTAGTCACCGTCGGGCAGTGTTATCGAAGCCGGCCAAACCCGACTCGGGGCTGGTTTATCCGCCCTACAGTCCACGTGCGGTCAAATGGCTGCGAAGAATGTTCTAACGAGGCGCTACGGCGACCTCACACCAACCGCCGTTCGGGCGAACCCGACGCCACAAAGGGCGGGTCGGTTGCAGCTTGTGCGGTGAGGGGGACCCAAAGAACTCCGGGAGCCTGAAGGATCGCGAGGATCGCGCCGGCGCGGGCGTGACGCCATCGTAGCCAACCACGCTGGTGGTGCAATACCGGCCGGCCCGACTGCCGCAATCGGTTGCCGCAACGAGACGGCTGCCGCGTGGGTAGTCGTTCGTCGATGAACCGGCCGAGCCGCAGCCCGCTGTTTATGTGGAGCGACGCATCGGCCCGGTGTTCCCCACCCCTTCAAGTGCTTCGGTTTAAACTGTTGCGCTACGATGATGCTACGGTTAAACTCGGCACAAGTCGAAGCGTTAATCCGAACGAAACGAGGACTGCCATGAATCGACCCACTGCCTTCGCCTTGGGCGCCGCGCTGACCTCCGCCGGACTGGGGCTCGCAGCGCTGCCGCCGCGGACCAGGCGGCACGCCGGTTCGGTTTGCCAAAGCGGTAGCACCCGTGGCCAGCGCCGCGAGGTCAAGGCCGTGACCGCGCTGCGCGGCTTCGCCGAAGCGTTCGAGATTGACCTCGACGCGTTAGTGCAGCAGCCGGATCAGCCGGTCCGGGCCGAGCGCGCGATGAGCGGTTCACGGTAGCGCCGACCTCTCGACATGGCGGCATCGCAGGCCGTTTCCTTCGGCCTCGTTTCGCTGATGGCGGTGGCAGTGGCCAAGACGGCGGCCTGCCAGCTGCGGACCGTGGAGCGACGCAACTACGCCTCGGTGTTCAAAGCCGTGCGGTGGTGGATGATCCCCGCCGGTCTGGTGAACCTGGCAGTGGTGGTCGCGATCGGCACCTGGCTCATGACGTTCCCGCTGCTCGATTTCTCGTGGTGGAAGTTCCTGTCGGGCCAAGGGGGCAACGTGGCGCTCGGCCAGACTGCGTTCTCCGGGCCGCTGTGGGCCGTTGTCTCATTCGCGCTGCCGGTCGGGCTTCTCCTGGTGATCCCGACGCTGGCACTGTACGAGGAGTGGATGTTCCGCCAGGGAAGCGAACGCCGTTCCGCCGCCGGCAAGTTCGGTATGCAACTGAAGTTCGGGCTGCTGCATTCGCTGTTTGCCGGGATTCCGTTGGCCTTCGGCCTGGCGCTGACCATCAGCGGACTCTACTTCCTCGTGGTGTACCAGTACCACTATCGGCAAGCTGTGGGCGGTAGCTCCCAGGGCTCGATCACTCGCTCATTGCGCAACGGCGCCGGTGCCTCCGCAGCCGTGAAGTCCGCGGCGGTGCATGCGGTGAACAACTATCTCGTTGTCGCGCTGTTGCTGGTGTACCTGACGGCCACGATCTGAGAGACCGCGGCGGCAAACCGACGGCTTAGGACGGCGAGGCCACGTCGCCACCCGAGGGTGGCGGGTGAATGCCGCAGGTGCAGTTGTCGATTGACGGGCAGGTGCAGCGCATGCCCCATTCGATGACCGCCCTCGCCCGGGTCAGCGATTCCATCTGGAGGTCGATTTCGCGGAGCTTCCCTTGTCCCAGCGCGCGGCTCGCCGGGCGCCCGGGTGCGTCGTCGGCCAGCAGTCGGCGGACCTCATCGAGGGTGAATCCCGCGGCCTTGCACAGCGCGATCACCTGGAGGCGGCCGATGACGGTCTCGCGGTAGCGCCGCTGTCCGCCCACCCGGTCGGGGGCGGGCAGCAGCCCGGATTTTTCGTAGTAGCGCAGGGTGGTCGCCGCGACGCCGGTGCGGCGCGCGACCTCGCCGATCGTGAGTTGGTGGGTCATCGGGCCGCTCTCCTGCCGCCTCGCCGGACGAAGCTTGACTTAGAGTCAACTCTAGGGTGTTGCCTGGTGTCATGACCAAGCAAACCCTCAGCGACCTGCGCGACGCCCGATACGTGTTACTTCGCACTTTCCGGGGCGACGGCGCCCCGGTGGACACCCCGATCTGGTTCGGGGTCGACGGAGATGCACTGCTGTTCCGGACCAAGATCGGCCCGAAAACCAAGCGATTGACCGCCCGCCCGCGGGTCGAATTCACCGTCTGCGACTACAAGGGCCGAGCCCGTCGGGGCGCACCGAGGTTGACCGGGCGGGCCACGATCCTCGCCGGTGCCGAGGCCGAACGGGCCAACCGATTACTGCACCAGCGCTATGGCTGGCAGTGGAACATCGTCCCGTTGATCAAAATCCCCGGTGTGACCAACGTTCACCAGGATCTGTCGATCCGCGACCGGCTGCGCTACGCCGCCGACCGCACGGTCTGGCCCGATAGCGCCATCGTCCGGGTGGATCCGTAGTCGACGTCGCGGCCGATCGGTGTCAGCGCCTGGCCGACGCGTCGTCGGTGCGATCAACCGAACTCGACCCGGTCGTGTCGCGGCCGGCCAGGCGTCGGCCGCGTTCGAGACGGTGCAGCGCCACCGTGGCGATGAGACCGACCAGAACCAGTCCGACCCAGAGCAACTCGGCGGCACCGAGTTGCCGTGTGGCGTCCAGGATCGACCCGGTGGTCAGGTTCCCGGCCAGAATCCCGACGCCGACGATGGTGTTGTAGAACCCGTAATGGGTGGCGACCAGCCGGCCGCCGGCCAGCGCGACGACGGTGTCCATCTCGAACGGGAAGACCGCGGCCGCGCCGACGGCGAGCAACCCGGCCGACGCCAGCAGCGCGGCGACGGCGGGGATGAGCCCGAACCGGTCGGCGTCGGGCACGATCACCAACGGCACAAACGACGTGGCGACCACCGCCATCCCGATCGTCAGGCTGCGCCCCGGTCCCCACCGAGCAGCGAACCAGCGCGTGATCCGCAGCTGCCCGGCGATCGCGACGATTCCGGAGACCACGAACAGCGCTGCCACCACCGCGGATTCGGATCGAGGCGCCAGAAACGAGGCCTGCAGCGGCAAGGCCAGGTAGATCTGGAACGTCAGCACATACGAGCCGATCATGGCCGCGGCGAACATCAGGAAGGACCGGTTGCCGACGACGACGCGCCAGTCCTCGATGATGGACGTCTTCTCCACCGCGGGATCGGCGGCGTGTTGGGGTAGCGCGGCCAGCTGAGCGATGGTCAGCGCGGCGAAGACCAGGGCGGCGCCTGCCGCGGTGATCCGGAAATCGAACGCCATCAACGCCAGGCCGGCCAGTGGCCCCAGCAGGATGCCGCCCTGATAGAAGACGTTGAACACCGCGAACGCCTCGACCCGGCGCTCGCCGGCGTCGGCGGCGAGGTAGGCGCGCACCGCCGGGTTGAACAGTGCTCCCGCGAAACCGGTGGCCGCCGAGGCGATCAGCACCGTCGGCAGGGACTGGGCGATGACGAGCAAGCCGAATCCGCCGGTCCGCAGCAGGCAGCCGGCCACGATCAGCGGTTTGTAGCCGAGGCGGTCCGCCAGCGTTCCGCCGATGATGAACATGCCCTGCTGGGAGAAGTTGCGTACCCCCAGCACCAGTCCGACGGCCCACGCGGCGAGCCCGAGTGGGCCCGCCAGGTAGCCGGCCAGATACGGCATCAGCATGTAGAAGCCCACGTTGATGCCGAACTGGTTGATCATCAGCACCCGGCTGGGCAGGTCGAAGCTGCGGAACTGCGCCACGAAGCTCATCAGCGCAGCGCTCCTACCGGATCGACGACGGTGCTGCACCGGGTCCAGGACTGCACCACCTGGGCGGTCGGATCGGTGATGACGGCCGGTTCGTCGGCCGGCGGACGGTCGAGCAGGTCGTGCTCGCGGCAGTAGGCGTCGTTGTAGACGGTGTCGAAGTAGCGCTGCGGACCGTCGGGAAACACCGCGGCGATGGTCGCCTCAGGCGCCATCGTGCGGGCTGCCCAACCCGCCACCAGGCCTACCGCGCCGACGCTCCAGCCGCCGCTGACGTGCTGGGTCGCCGCCAGGGCGCGGGCCGTCCAGACCGCCTCGGCCGGGGCCACCCAATGCACCTCGTCGAAAGCGGGGTAGTCGATGTTGTCCGGGTAGATGCTCGAACCCAGCCCGCGCATCAGCCGGGGGGCCGCCGGCTGGCCGAAAATCGTGGATCCGATCGTATCCACACCGATCACCTTCAGGTTCGGATTGAATTGGCGCAACACCTGGGCCACTCCGGCGGAGTGCCCGCCGGTGCCGACCGAGCAGACCAGCACGTCGACGGATCCGAGTTGGTGGAGTAGTTCCAGCGCCAGCGGCCGGTAGCCGTCGACGTTATCGATGTTGGTGTACTGGTCCGGGCACCAGGCGCCCGGATCGGCTGCCAGGATCTCGGCGATCCGATCTTTGCGTGCTTGCTGCCAGCCGCCGACCGCGTGCGGAGATATGACCATCTCGATGTCAGCGCCATAGGCCCGCAATATGTTCTGCACGATCGGTTCCATGCCAGGGTCGGCGACCACGGTCACCGGATGCCCGTATGCGGTGCCGGCCAACGCGAGGCCCAACCCGAGTGATCCGCTGGTGGATTCGACGATACGGGCTCCCGGCACCAGATCGCCGCGGAGACGGGCCCGCTCGACCATGTAGAGAGCGGGACGGTCTTTCATGCTGCCGCCGGGGTTGAAGCTTTCCAGCTTCGCCCAGAAGCCGGTACCGGCCGCGTCGGATGCCACCGGAATCCGCAACACCGGTGTGTTACCGACCAGGGCGACGGGGCGCCGAGAGGAAGCGGGGGAGCAGGGGCGACCGGTGATTACGTGGCGTTCGCCGCCGGGACGTAGCGCGGTGCACGGTTCGAGGACGTTGAGGGACGGTAGGGGATTCATCGGGGTCGTCGCTTTCGGCAAAGAGGCCGCCGAGGGGTGCGGCCGTGGCGAGGGACAGCAGTCACCGACCGTCGTGTTAGAACACGACAGCCTGACGCTGCCCAGTCAGCGACGGGAGATAGACAACCGGACCAACAGATCCTGCCCGCTCAGAGCGCGAGGTGACATCCGCGGCGGGCCGCGCCCGACCGGCACACTCAACCGGTGCGGTGCGGCAGCGGGGGCCAACGATGGGGCCACCGGCCCCCACGCGGCCGGTGCGGAGGTCGAAGAGCGTGCCGGCGTTGCGCTGGGAAACGGCTCATGGTGGGCGCCCGATACGTCCTTCTCGAAGTGCGGATGATCCGCATCGAGGGTGAACTGTCCGCCCAGCGGGGAGGCCAACACGTGCGGGTGCGCCGCGTGCGACACCGGTTGCGCCACGTGCGGGTGGGCGGCGATGGCCAACATGCCCAGCACCGCCACCAGGACGGCGAGGGAACGCCGAGGCCGATCGCCCCCGGCGCCATACCGGGCACCGCCCCGAGCCCGCACCTTGTTCATACCCCCGGAGGGTATACAAATGGTTGTGCGCTGGCTACTCCGGCATGGCGTCGGTTTGATCACAATGCGGATTGATCCGCTTGCTTTGCCCGGGTGAAGTGCGGTTCGGCCACCGTGTCGTACGAATCGAGGATGCGGCTAGTCTGCTGTGCGGAAAAAGGGTTCGACCGTGCCGTTGAGTTTGACGACCATCGGGTTTCCGCGCCGATCCTTGGCGGTGGGGACTTCTACCCGAACCCAGCCCTCGTCCACGTTGTATTCGTGCACATTGATTTTCTCGGCACCGTTCAAGAGGATGCCCACGCCGCGGCGGAGTGTCGCCTCGTCGTAGAAGGCGCTGCGCGGATCGATGGAGAGGTGTTTGGGCGGAACGTCGGTGCTCTGATCCTCGGACATGATGACTTTCGTTTTTATGGTGCGTGGAGTTCTTGGATCTGATTCTCCAAGAACCTACGGCACCCGGTCGTAGCGGGCTGCAGTTAGGGTCGGCCGGCTTCCGTCATCAATGCCTCAAGCGCAAAAGTGCGCACCGGATTGCGCGCCAACCCGGGGAACGACGGCAAGTCCATACGCCGACCTTCCGATCTTGACGGTGGCGGTCACGAGACGGGTGGCGGTTCGATCACCGACAACCGCTCCCGTCCGGCGATCCGTTCAAGGCAGCCCGGGCGGCTGCGACAAGAGTTTCGGCGCTGCCGGTATCGCGCCCACCCCAAATAATGGGCTCTTGCCTGGTTCGCCAGGCTAAACCGTTTTTCCTGTCGGGGTGGCGGGATTCGAACCCACGACCTCTTCGTCCCGAACGAAGCACGCTACCAAGCTGCGCCACACCCCGTGTGAAGCCACGACAGCCTATCGCACCACCCCGGCGGGCTTCCAAACGCGGGCCGTCCGGCCGACCGGGTCACACCACACGGGTAGCCGGGACGCAACTCACACCGGGAAGAAATGCGCGGCCCAACGCGGTTATGCAAACTAATTAATGCGCAGCATCCCTACGTGATGTCGACCCCGAGGCCGGAAGGAGAACCGATCATGACCCTGCTGGGCGGCGCCATCTACGCCGGATTCTTCGGGCTGGCCGCGGTCTGGCTGGCGATGACCGGCGAGCGTGACGAACCGATCGAAGCCGAAGTTCAGGCCCAGGAACCGGAGCGTTCGAACTCCGCCAGCGTGGCCGCCGGCTGCGCCGGATCGATGCCCTGCTGAGCCAGCCACTCGTCGCTGAAGTAGGTGTCGGCGTAGCGTTCCCCGCCGTCGGCGAGCAGGGTGACCACCGAGCCACCCCGTCCCGCGGCCACCATCTCCGCCAACAATCCGAATGCCCCCCACAGGTTGGTGCCGGTCGAAGCACCCACCCGTCGGCCCAGCACCAGGCTGGCATGCCGCGCCGCGGCCACCGACGCGGCGTCGGGCACCGCGATCATCCGGTCCACTACGCCGGGCAGAAATGACGGCTCCACCCGCGGCCGGCCGATCCCCTCGATGCGCGACGACGCGTCGATGACCATGTCGTAGCGGGATTCGGCGTAGGCCGGGAAGAACACCGAGTCCTCCGGGTCGACCACACACAGCCGGGTGGCGTGCCGCCGGTAGCGGATGTAGCGGCCGATCGTCGCGCTGGTGCCCCCGGTGCCGGCGCCGACGACGATCCACTCCGGCACCGGATGGGTCTCCTCACCCAGCTGCTGGAAGATCGACTCGGCGATGTTGTTGTTGCCGCGCCAGTCGGTGGCCCGCTCCGCGTTGGTGAACTGATCCAGGTAGTGTCCGCCGGTTTCGGCCGCGATGCGTTCGGCCTCGGCGTAGACCTGCCCGGATTCCTGCACGAAGTGACAGCGGCCGCCTTGGGCTTCGATCAGCGCCACCTTCGAGGCGCTGGTGGATTCGGTCATCACCGCCACGAACGGCAACCCCAGCAGTTTGGCGAAGTAGGCCTCCGAGATCGCCGTGGAGCCGGACGACGCCTCCACCACGGTGGTGCCCTCATCGATCAGCCCGTTGCACAGCGCGTAGAGGAACAGCGACCGGGCCAGCCGGTGTTTGAGGCTGCCGGTGATGTGGGTGGTCTCGTCCTTGAGGTAGAGCGCCACGTTCGCCTCGCGGGCCCACGCCGACGGCAGCGGGTAGCGCAGCAGATGGGTGTCCGCGCTGCGGCGGGTGTCGGCCTCGATCAACCGGATCGCGTTGTCCACCCAGGCGCGCGAACAGGGGTGGGCCGCCGACCGGGTCGGCGGGATCACCGCACCGAGACGGTGGGCTGCGACCGCCCGCGCGTGCTCACCGCGTCGGCGTCACCGGTCGGCGCGGCGATCAGCGTCAGCAGCGTCGCCTCCGGGCGGCAGCAGAACCGCACCGGCGCGTACGGGGAGGTGCCCAGCCCGGCCGACACGTGCAGCTGCATGGTGCCGCCCCACCGGGAGGCGCCCTTGGCGCGGGAGCGGTCCAGCCCGCAGTTGGTGACCAGCGCCCCGTAGAACGGCAGGCACAGCTGCCCGCCGTGGGTGTGCCCGGCCATCACCAACTCGTAGCCGTCGGCGGCGAACCGGTCGAGCACCCGCGGCTCCGGGGAGTGGGTCAGGCCCAGCCGCAGGTCGGCGGCGCGGTTGGCCGGGCCGGCGACGGTCTCGTAACGGTCCCGGTCGATGTGCGGGTCGTCGACCCCGGCCGCGGCGATCCGCAGCCCGCCGGCCTCGAGTTCGCGGCGGGTGTGGGTCAGATCCAGCCAGCCCCGCTCGGTGAACGCCGCGCGCAGGTCCTGCCAAGGCAGCGGCTCACCGTAGATCCGGTGGGTGGGTTTGGCCAGGTACAGCGCCGGGTTCTTCATGGTCGGGCCGAAGTAGTCGTTGGAGCCGAACACGAACACGCCGGGAACCGACAACAGGTCGCCGAGGGCCTGCACCACCGCGGGCACCGCCTTGGGGTGGGCCAGGTTGTCGCCGGTGTTGACCACCAGATCGGGCTCCAGGCCGGCCAGCTCTCGGACCCACGCCTGCTTGCGGCGCTGCCCGGGGCGCATGTGGAGGTCGCTGATGTGCAGCACGCGCAGCGGGGAGGAGCCCGGCGCCAGCACCGGCATGGTCAGTTCCCGCAACACGAACGCGTTGCGTTCGATCAGTGCGGCGTAGCCGATCCCGGCGATGGTGGCGCCGAGGGCGGCGACCCCGGTGCGTGTCAGAACGGATGCTGCGTGCATGCAGGCCAGCCTACTGCCCACCGGCCCTCGGGTAGGTGCCGATCAGCGCGGCGATCACGGCGGGGGCGGTGCCACCGGGATCGTGATCGGCGGCAGGCCCGGGATCTCCACGACCGTCGTCGCCGGCGGCGGGCCGCCCGGCGGGGGCGGCGCTCCCACCGGCGGTGGCGGCGGAGCCGGCGGTACCCCGTTGCTGATCTGGATGGTGATGATCGAGCCCGGCAGGGTCTGCCCGGCCGGCGAGGTGCCCACTACCGTGCCGTACTTGGCGCTGCTGTTGACCGCGGTGGCCCCGTCGGCCACCTGGAACCCGGCGTCCTTGATCCGCTTGCGGGCCATGTCCTCGTCCAAGCCGTTGACGTTGGGCACCTGCGAGCCCGGGGCGCCCTCGACGTAGCGCGGGTCGGTCGGCGGCAGGTGCACCTCGCCGAAGTCGTTGGCGATCGGTTTCATCGCGGTGAACCAGGTGCGCGACGGCTCGTTCCCGCCGTAGAGGTCACCGTCGCCGCAGTGGCGCAGCGGGAAGGAGCACAGGTCGGTCGGGGTGCTGGAGTCGTCGAAGATGTAGTTGGCCGCCGCGTACTGGTTGGTGAAACCCAGGAAGCCGGCGGAGCGGTGGGCCTCGGTGGTTCCGGTCTTGCCGGACATCGGCAGGTCCCAGCCCACCGAACCGGCCGAACCGGCCGCGGTCCCGCCGCCGTGGGCGTCCTCGCTCATCGCGTTGGCCAGTGTGTTGGCCAGACCCTCCGGCACGGCCTGCTCGCACGGCTCGGTGGTGACCGCGACCTCGTTGCCGTCGCGGTCGATCAGCTTGTCGATCGGGTTCGGCGGGCACCAGACCCCGCCGGACGCCAGGGTTGCGGCCACGTTGGACAGTTCGAGGGCGTTGACCTGGATCGGCCCGAGGGTGAACGAGCCGAGGTTCTGCCGCTTGATGAAGTCGGCCAGGCTTTCGTTGCTGGTGGGGTCGTAGGCGCGGGCGGTGCCGGCGTCGAGGTAGGACCGCAGCCCCAGCCGCACCGCCATGTCCACCGTGCGGGCGACGCCGACCTGGGAGATCAGTTTCGCGAACGCGGTGTTGGGGGAGGTGGCCAGCGCGTCGGTGACGTTCATCGGCGAGCGGTAGGGCGCCACGTTGACCACACACCAGGTCGCCGCCGGGCAACCCTTGGCGCCGCCGCTGCCCAGCCCTTTGGCGTCGAACCGGAACGGCACGTCGAGTTCGGCGTTGATGCCCAGGCCCATGTCCAGGGCCGCGGCGGTGGTGAAGATCTTGAACACCGACCCGGCGCCGTCCCCGACCAGCGAGAACGGTTGCGGGCGCATGGTCTCGCCGGCGTCGGAGTTCAGCCCGTAGGTGCGGTTGCTGGCCATCGCCAGCACCGGGTGGGTCTCCTTGCCCGGTTTGATCACGCTCATCACACTGGCGACCCCGGCCAGGTCCGGGCTGGCGAACTGGGTGATCGAACTCTTCACCGTGTCCTGCACCGCCGGGTCCAGCGTGGTGCGGATCTGGTAGCCGCCGCGCGCCAGCTTCTCGGCGCTGATGCCGGCGCGGGTCAGATACTGCTGCACGTAGTCGCAGAAGAACGCGCGGTCGCCGGCGGCGATGCAGCCCCGCGGCAATTCGTTGGGCTGCGGCAGGATGCCCAGCGGTTCGGCTTTGGCGGCGCGCAGGACGTCGGCGTCGGCCGCGCCGTTCTCGATCATCGTGTCCAGCACCAGGTTGCGCCGCGCCAGCGCCCCTTCGGGGTTGGTGTAGGGGTTCAGCGAGCTGGTGGACTGCACCAGCCCGGCCAGTAGGGCGGCCTGCTGCCAGTTGAGGGCGGCGGCGTCGACACCGAAGTAGGTCTGGGCGGCGTCTTGCACGCCGAACGCGTTGTTGCCGAACGACACCAGGTTCAGATACCGGGTCAAGATCTCCGATTTGGTGAACGTCTTGTCCAGCGTGAGCGCCATCCGGATCTCACGCAGCTTGCGGGCCGGGGTGGTCTCCACCGCGGCGCGCTTCTCCGCGTCGGTCTGAGCCAGCACCAGCAGCTGATAGTTCTTCACATATTGCTGCTCGATCGTCGACCCGCCGCGGGTGTCCAGGTCGCCGGAGGCGTAGCCGGCCAGCCCGGTGAGCGTGCCCTTCCAGTCCACCCCGTTGTGCTCGGCAAACCGTCGGTCCTCGATCGAAACGATTGCCAGCTTCATGGTGTTGGCGATCTTGTCGCTGGGCACCTCGAACCGGCGCTGCGAATACAGCCAGGCGATCACGTTGCCCTGCGCGTCCAGCATCGTCGACACGGCGGGCACATCGCCCTCGAGCAGCTGCGCCGAACCGTTGGCGGCGACGTCGGAAGCGCGGTTGGACAACAGCCCGAAGCCGCCCACCACCGGGAAGAGCAGCGCCGCGACGATCGTGCCGGCGAGCACGCAGCAGCCGATGAGCTTGGCTACCGTGACACCGGCTGGTGGGGTCTCGGACATGGGTACTACACTAGCGGCGTCACCACGCGTGACCGCAGGACCGGTCGATTCTCGGCCCCGGTTCCCTGCCCAAGTGCGGTGCACCGCCCGGGTCGGCTGGTGCCAGAAATTCCCCAACCGAAGGAGCCGTCAGGCTCAGACTGCACGGTTGTCCCAAAAATCCGGTATCCAACTGTTGCGTAAACGCGACCTGACCACCTAACTTAGAACCACAGTGCGATTCAGATAACACTGAAGAGCACAATGTGGCGTAGGTCTCAATGATCTCACCGGCACCCGGTGAAGAGGCTTGCACCGGAGGGCGCAGCCGTCGCTACGACGGCCGGAACGAAGGGGATGTCAGGTGTCGGTTACTCGGTCGGGGGCACGTAGGACGAACACACCATCGGCGCATTCCGCGGTTCAGGGCGCGGCCGCCGAAGACCGGCTGACGTGGGTGGCCAAGGCTGCCTGCCGCACCGTCGACCCCGACGAGCTCTTCGTGCGCGGCGCCGCCCAGCGCAAGGCGGCGGTGATCTGCCGGCATTGTCCCGTCGTACTCGAGTGCGCCGCCGACGCCCTGGACAACCGGGTGGAGTTCGGCGTGTGGGGCGGGTTGACCGAACGGCAGCGCCGGGCGCTGCTCAAGCAGCACCCGGAAGTCACCTCCTGGGCGGACTTCTTCGCTGCGCAGCGCAAGCGCCGCAGCGCTGGCTAACTCCTCGCCGGCAGCGGCCTGTTTGGGCACCGCACCGCCGCGGTGCTGGCGCATTCCTGATGCCGCCTCAGGACTCCCTCAGGCGTCGTCGCCGACGGGATTGTGACGCGGCTGCCTCAGCGGTTCGCTTCGCTACCCGCTTCGTCGCCGACGCCGGTCAACTGGTCGGCGATCGCCCGCAGCGCATCGAGGTCCGAGACGTCGAACGGCAGCGACGGCACCCCCACGATCGGTACCTGCGGGTTGGCGCCGGTGAACCGCGACAGCAGTCGCAGCTCGCGTTTGGAGGTCCGGGCCCGGTTGGCGTGGATCTCCAGCACCGCGGCGGCCAGTTCGTCGCCGGGCGTCCGGGCCGACTCGGGCTGCTCAGCCAAGGTGGCCGCCGCGTCGACGGCGCGTTCCGCCGGCAGCGAGCACAGCATCGGGTTGGTGCGGTTGGCGATCAACCCGGCCAGCGGCATCTTCTCGCTAGAGAGCCGGTCGACGAAGAACGCCGCCTCGCGCAGCGCGTCGGGCTCGGGCGCCGAGACCACCACGAACTGGGTGCCGCGTCGCTTCAGCAGTTCGTAGGTGCGGTCGGCCTTCTCCCGGAAACCGCCGAACGTCGCGTCCAGCGACTGCACGAAACTGGCCGCATCGGAGAGCATCTGCGAACCGAGGATGGTCGACATCCCCTTCATCGCCAGCCCGACCATGCCGGTCACCAGTTTGCCGATCCCGCGGCCAGGGCCCAGCAGCAGCTTCCACAGCCGGCTGTCCATGAAGGTGCCCAGCCGCTTCGGGGCGTCGAGGAAGTCCAGCGCGTTGCGCGACGGCGGGGTGTCGACGACCACCAGGTCCCAGCGGTCCTCGGCCAGGAGCTGACCCAGCTTCTCCATCGCCATGTACTCCTGCGTTCCGGCGAGGGAGGTGGCCACCGTCTGGTAGAAGGTGTTGTCCAGGATCTGCTGGGCGCGCTCCGGCCCGGAGTACTGCAGCACCATCTCGTCGAAGGTGCGCCGCATGTCCAGCATCATCGCGTGCAGTTCGCCGGGGACCTCGGCAGGTAGCGGCACCCGCTGCGGGGTGTTGCCCAGCTCGTGGATGCCCAGCGACTGCGCCAGCCGGCGCGCCGGGTCGATGGTCAGCACCACCACGGTGCGCCCGTACTCGGCGGCGCGCAGCGCCATCGCCGCGGCCGTGGTGGTCTTGCCGACCCCGCCCGCGCCGGTGCACACCACGACCCGGTTGCTGGTGTCGGAGAGCAGCGTGGCGGCGTACAGCCGCGGTGGCTGCCGGGATGGGTTGGGACTCATCGGACCCCCTGCTGGGCGAGAATTTCGGAGAGTTCGTACAGGCTGCCGAGGTCGACGCCGTCGTTGATTGTCGGCAGCTCCAGTCGCGGCACGTCCAGTTCGTCCAGCCGCGCCGCGGTCTGGGCCCGGGCGGTGATGCGGGTGGCGTGCTGAATGGTCTCGGTCAGCAGGCCGGCCAGGTCCTCGTCGTTCAGGCTGACCCCGGCCTTGTCCAGGCCGGCCTTGAGGGTGTCGACGTCGATCACCCCTTCGGCGGCCTTGGCCAGGTCCTCCGCGCCCAGGTAAGCGGGGATGTTGCGGTTGACGATCACGCTGCCGATCGGCAGCTCCAGCTCCTTGAGCTCGTCGATAGCCTCGATGGTCTCCTGCATCGGCAGCGACTCCAGCAGGGTGACCAGATGGATCACGGTCTGATCGGAGTGCAGCAGCTTGACCACGCCGTCGGCCTGCGAGTGCACCGGGCCGCCCTTGGCCAGGTCCGAGACGGCCTTGGTGACATCGAGGAACCGGGCGATACGTCCGGTCGGCGGTGCGTCGACCACCAGCGCGTCGTAGTCGGGCTGGTTGTTCTTGTCGACCCCGCCGACGACGTATTTGATCTTGCCGGTCAAGATCACATCGCGCAGCCCGGGCGCGATCGTGGTGGCGAAGTCCACCGCGCCGACCCGCCGCATCGCCTTGGCGGCGATACCGAGGTTGTAGAACAGGTCGAGGTACTCCAGGAAGGCTTCCTCGATGTCGATGGCCAGCGCGTTGACCTGCCCGCCGCCCTCGGCGGTGGCGATCTTGACCTCTTCGTAGGGCAGCGGCGGCACATCGAAGAGCTGCGCAATCCCTTGGCGCCCTTCGACTTCCACGAGCAGGACGCGACGTCCGCCGGCGGCCAGGCTCAACGCCAGGGCGGCGGCGACGGTGGTTTTCCCGGTGCCTCCCTTGCCGGTGACGAAATGCAGACGGGCTTTTGAGAGCCGGGAGGGCCAGCCGATAGGTGTGGTCGACACCAATGCATGCTAACGAACCCGGTTTGCGTTCCCGCGCCCACGGGCGACGACGCCGCCGCGCGGCCGCTTTGCCTGCCGCGGTGGGCATAGCTTTTCACCGCCGCTGGTCGGCGTCCCGCGCTGATCACGGGCGCGAGGACCGCGAGGGGCCAACCGATAAGCTCGTACTATGAGCGAACCGACGAAGTGGGAGTACGCGACCGTTCCGTTGATCACCCACGCCACCAAACAGATCCTCGACCAGTGGGGCGAGGACGGCTGGGAGCTGGTGGCGGTGCTGCCCGGGCCGACCGGGGAGCAACTCGTGGCGTACATGAAACGCCCGAAATGACCACCGGCTGGGCGGCGCGGCTCGGCGAGCTCGGCCTGGAACTGCCGCCGCTGGCCGCCCCGCTCGCCGCCTATGTCCCCGCGGTGCGCACCGGCAACCTGGTCTACACCTCCGGCCAGCTGCCGTTGGTCGACGGTCGGCTGGCCGGCATCGGCAAGGTCGGCGCCGAGATCGACCCGCAGGAGGGCCAGGCGCTGGCCCGGGTCTGCACCCTCAACGCGCTCGCCGCGATCGACGCCCTGGTCGGGATCGACGCGCTGACCCGGGTGGTCAAGGTGGTCGGCTTCGTCGCCTCCGCGCCGGGCTTTCACGGCCAGCCCGGCGTGGTCAACGGGGCTTCGGAGCTGCTCGGCGAGATCTTCGGCGACGCCGGCGCGCACGCCCGCTCGGCGGTCGGGGTGGCCGAATTGCCGTTGGACGCGCCGGTGGAAGTCGAGCTCATCGTCGAGGTCGGGTAGCGCGGTGACCGACTCCGTCCGGCATCCGGCCTACGGCGTGCTGCGGCCGGTCACCGAGTCGGCGTCGGTCCTGCTCGCCGACAACCCGGGCATGATGACCCTGGAGGGCACCAACACCTGGGTGTTGCGCGCCCCGCACAGCGACGAGCAGGTCGTCGTCGACCCCGGGCCCGACGACGCCGACCACCTCGAACGGCTGGCCGGGCTGGGCCGCATCGCGCTGATTTTGATCAGCCACCGCCACGGCGATCACACCGACGGCATCGACCGGCTGGTCGACCGCACCGGCGCCACGGTCCGCTCGGTGGGCAGCGGTTTCCTGCGCGGCATGGGCGGCCCCCTCACCGACGGCGAGGTCATCGAGGCCGCCGGCCTACGGATCAAGGTGTTGGCCACTCCCGGCCACACCGCCGACTCGCTGTCGTTCGTCCTCGACGACGCCGTGCTGACCGCCGACACCGTGTTGGGTCGCGGCACCACCGTCATCGACCCCGAAGACGGTGACCTGGGCGCCTACCTGGAGTCGCTGCGGCGGCTCGGCGGGCTGGGGGAGCGCACGGTACTGCCCGGGCACGGTCCGGAGCTGCCCAGCCTGGCCGCGGTCGCCGCCGAGTACCTCGACCACCGCGAGCAGCGGCTGGATCAGATCCGCGCCGCGCTGACCGCGCTCGGCGACGACGCCACCGTGCGCCAGGTCGTCGAGCACGTCTACGTCGACGTCGACGCCAAACTCTGGGACGTCGCGGAATGGTCGGTGCAGGCGCAGCTGGACTACCTGCGCCGGAGCTGAGGCTCCGCGCTCACCTCGCTCGGCGCGCCAGGCGCTCCGAGTCGGAGATCAGCACGCTCTTGCCCTCCAGCCGGATCCAGCCACGGTGGGCGAAGTCGGCCAGCGCCTTGTTCACCGTCTCGCGGGAGGCCCCCACCAACTGGGCGATCTCCTCCTGGGTCAGGTCGTGGGTGACCCGCAGCGCGCCGCCCTCCTGGGTGCCGAACCGCTGCGCCAGCTGCAGCAGCTGCTTGGCCACCCGGCCGGGCACATCGGTGAAGATCAGGTCGGCCAGGTTGTTGTTAGTGCGCCGCAACCGACGGGCCAGCACCCGCAGCAGCTGCTCGGCGATCTCGGGGCGGTCGGCGATCCAGGCGCGCAGCGCGTCGCGGTCCATCGACACCGCCCGCACCTCGGTGATCGTGGTCGCGCTGGAGGTGCGCGGGCCCGGGTCGAAGATCGACAGTTCACCGAACATGTCCGACGGCCCCATGATCGTCAGCAGGTTCTCCCGCCCGTCGGGGGACCGGCGGCCGATCTTCACCTTGCCGGACAAGATGATGTAGAGCCGATCGCCGGGCTCCCCTTCAGCGAACACGGTGTGCCCGCGCGGGAAGTCGACCGGCTGCAGCTGTTTTGTCAGCGCCGCGACGGCGCTGGGCTGTACACCCTGGAAGATTCCGGCCCGCGCCAGGATCTCGTCCACGTTGCCCCTTACGAATCTCACGAATCTCGGATCATGCGACAAGCGCAGACCATCATCTATCCAGCAGGTGTGATGAGTCTAGAGCTACGTCGTATTCGACGTGACTACGCTACACACGATTGACGCGTTCAGGGGGCTGAAACCGCGAATTCTGCGCCCCGCAGCCCCGGCAGTCCCGGCGCAGCCCGGGGTCCCCGCCCGGATCCCGGACCCGGCCGGCCAGCCCGGTCTCAAGCCGGTCGAGCCCGAGCGTCGCTGCCATCAGGAACGTCGGCACCAACGCCGGCAGCCACCACGCCATGGGCTAGAAGTAAACACGCGGAAAGTCTCGTCGGGATCACGAATCAGTACCCTGTGGGAGTGAGTGTGGGCAAACGTGATCGCGCGCCGGCCGCGCCCGCATCGGCCAAACGTTTCGCCTCCGAGACCCCGCTGGGACTGGTCCGCCGCGCCCGCCGGATGAACCGCACCCTGGCGCAGGCCTTCCCCGACGCGCACTGCGAACTGGACTTCACCACGCCGCTGGAACTGACGGTGGCCACCATCTTGTCCGCGCAGAGCACCGACAAGCGGGTCAACCTCACCACCCCGACGCTGTTCGCGCGCTACCGCAGCGCCCGCGACTACGCGCAGGCCGACCGCACCGAGCTGGAGGGCATCGTCCGGCCCACCGGCTTCTACCGCAACAAGACCGACTCGCTGATCCGGTTGGGCCAGGAGCTGGTCGAGCGGTTCGACGGTGAGGTCCCCGCGACGATGGCCGAACTGGTCAGCCTGCCCGGGGTGGGACGCAAGACCGCCAACGTCATCCTCGGCAACGCCTTCGACGTCCCCGGCATCACCGTCGACACCCATTTCGGCCGGCTGGTCCGACGCTGGGGCTGGACCGGCGAACAGGACCCGGTCAAGGTCGAACACGCCGTGGGGGAACTGATCGAGCGCAAGGAATGGACCCTGCTCAGCCACCGGGTCATCTTCCACGGCCGTCGCGTCTGCCACGCCCGCAAACCCGCCTGCGGCGCCTGCGTGCTGGCCAGGGACTGCCCGTCGTTCGGCGCCGGGCCCACCGACCCGGAGACCGCGGCGGGTCTGGTCAAGGGTCCCGAGGCCGAGCACCTGCTGGCCCTGGTGGACCTGTAGGCGGGTGGCGCGGTGAATCGTTCGCTGCGGTGGACCCTCGCCGGGCTGGTCGTGGTGGCCGCCTTGATCGTCGCGCTGACGCTGGAGCTACGCGACCACGCCCCGTCGGATACCGCCAGTGGCACCGCCCCGACCGGCATCGCCCGGGACCGCCGCGCCGCCGACACCCCGGAAGCCCTGGCCGAACCACGGCGCCGGGCCGACCTGCCGCCCTGCCCCGCCGGCAGCGGCGAACCCGGTTCGGCGGCGTTGCGCGACATCGTCGTGGAGTGCGCCGGCGACGGCACCCCGGTGACGGTGGGTCCCGCGCTGGCCGGCACGGTCACGGTGCTCAACCTGTGGGCCTACTGGTGTGGCCCGTGCGCGGTCGAGCTGCCCGCGCTGGCCGAATACCAGCGACGGGTCGGGTCGCGGGTCTCGGTGGTGACCGTGCACCAGGACGAGAACGAGTCCGCCGCGCTGGCCCGGCTGGCCGAACTCGGCGTCCGGCTGCCGACACTGCAGGACGGCCGCCGCCGGATAGCCGCGGCACTGCGGGTGCCCAATGTGATGCCCGCGACAGTGGTGCTGAACCCAGACGGTAGCGTGGCACAGATCCTGCCGCGGCCGTTCCAGAGTGCGGACGAAATCGCCGCCGCGGTCGGAGACCCGGTGTGACCGGACACCGGGTGGGCGGTCGGACACAGGAGTACGAGGTGCGTCGGTGAGCGCGGGGGACACGCGTGACGCGGTCGGGCTCGCCCCCGACGTCGGCCCGGCATGGCTCAAACCGCTCGTGGATAACCTGCAGCAGGTGCCCGACGCCTTCAAGAGCCGCCTGCCCGCCGACGCGTTGGCGCTGATGACCGCCGCCGGCGCCACCGCCCGCCTCACCGGCCGGGGCCGCGACGCCGCGGTGCTGGTGCTGTTCTCCGGTCCGCCCACCGCGGACCCCGCCGCCGGCCCGCCCCGCGACGTCGATCTCCTGGTGACCGTGCGCGCCGACACGCTGCGCCACCACGCCGGGCAGGCGGCCTTTCCCGGCGGGGTGACCGACCCCGACGACGCCGGGCCGGTGGCCACCGCGCTGCGCGAGGCCCGCGAGGAGACCGGCATCGACACCGCCCGGCTGCACCCGCTGGCGACGATGGACCGGCTGTTCATCGCCCCGTCGGGCTTCCACGTGGTACCCGTGCTGGCCTACTCCGCGGACCCCGGGCCGGTGAGCGTGGTCGACGAGGCCGAGACCGCCGTCGTCAGCCGGGTACCGCTGCGCGCCTTCGTCAACCCGGAGAATCGCCTGATGGTCTACCGCGACGAGCGCAGCCGCCGCTGGGCGGGCCCGGCGTTCCTGCTCAACGAGATGCTGGTGTGGGGCTTCACCGGCCAGGTGATCTCGGCGATGCTCGACGTCGCCGGCTGGGCCGAGCCGTGGGACACCGGCGACGTGCGCGGCCTCGACGAGGCGATGGCGCTGGTCGGCGAGGGCGGGGTGACGCCGTGAGTTCTTCGCAGTGGCTCGACATCGCCATCGTGGCGGTGGCGTTCATCGCCGCGCTCTCCGGGTGGCGGTCGGGCGCGCTGGGTTCGATCCTGTCGTTCATCGGGGTCCTGCTCGGCGGGGTGGCCGGGGTGCTGATGGCCCCCCACCTGGTCAGCCACATCAGCGGCTCCCGACCCAAGCTGTTCGCGGCGCTGTTCCTGATCCTGCTGCTGGTGGTCGTCGGCGAGGTCGCCGGGGTGGTGTTGGGCCGGGCGGTGCGCGGCGCGATCCGCAACCCGGTGGTGCGCGGGGTGGACTCGATCATCGGGGTCGGCGTGCAACTGCTGGTGGTGCTGGTCGCCGCCTGGCTGCTGGCCACTCCGCTGACCTCCTCCGACCAGCCCAACCTGGCCGCGGCGATCAACGGGTCGCGGGTGCTCTCGCACGTCAACGACGCGGCGCCCGGCTGGCTGAAGGTGGTGCCCAAACGGCTGTCGGCGCTGCTGGACACCTCCGGGCTGCCCACCGTGCTCGAACCGTTCAGCCGCACCCCGATCGCCAACGTCGCCGCCCCCGACAGCGCGCTGGCCACCAGCCCGGTGGTCACCGGGGCGCAGCCCAGCGTGCTGAAGATCCGGGCGGTGGCGACCAGTTGCCAAAAGGTGCTCGAGGGCACCGGTTTCGTGGTCGCCCCGCAGCGGGTGATGACCAACGCCCATGTGGTGGCCGGCTCCAGCGGTGTCACCGTCGAGGTGGACGGCACCCCGTATGACGCCAGCGTCATCTCCTTCGACCCCAACCACGACATCTCGCTGCTGGCGGTTCCCGACCTGCCGTCGGCGCCGCTGGCGTTCGTCGACAAGCCGGCCAGTTCGGGCACCGACGCCATCGTGCTCGGCTACCCCGGCGGCGGCGTCTTCAGTGCGACACCGGCGCGCATCCGGGAGATCATCGAACTCAACGGACCCGACATCTACCAGACCACCACCGTCACCCGCGAGGTGTACACGATCAGAGGCACGGTGCGCCAAGGCAATTCCGGTGGCCCACTGATCAACTCCGAGGGCAAGGTGCTCGGGGTGGTGTTCGGCGCGGCGGTCGACGACGCCGACACCGGTTTCGTGCTCACCGCCAACGAGGTGTCCCAGCAGCTGGCCAAGATCGGCGACAGCCAGCCGGTGAACACCGACAAGTGCGTCAGCTGACGCGCGGCCCGTACGTCTGCGCCAAAAACCGCGTCAGGTGCCGGTTGACATCGTCCGGCGCCTCCTCGTGGGCGAAATGCCCTGCGCCGGCGATCGATACGTAGTGCCCGTGCGGTGCGTAACGGCGGGACCGCTCGACCGGATCGGCCAGCACATACGGGTCGACGTCGCCGCGCAGGTGCAACATCGGGATCGCGATCTGATCGCTCATCGCCTTGAGGAACCGGCGGCCCTCCTCGCGCAGCTGGGTGCGCACCGCCCAGCGCTGGTACTCCAGCGCCGAGTGCGCCGCCGACGGGATCTGGATGGCTTGGCGCAGATGGCCGATCGTCTCCGCACAGTCGGCGGTGGTCAGCCAGGAACTGCCGGCCCGACCGCGCACCAGGCGTTCGATCTCGGCGCCGTCGTGGCGGGTCAGGACATGCTCGGGCCACATCGGCACCTGGTAGCGCAGCAGTGAGGACAGCAGCGCGCGGCGCTGGTCGCTGCGGGCGAACACCGATCGGCGCAGCGCCGCCGGGTGCGGTGAGCTGACCACCGCGATGGCATCCACTAGGCGCCGGTGCAACACCGCGGTGGCCCAGCAGATCAACCCGCCGTCGGCATGACCGACCAGGGTCGCCGAGGGATGTCCGAGCGCGCGGATCAGCCCGGTGACGTCGCCGGCCAGCGTCCAGCCGTCGTAGCCGCGGGGCGGTTTGTCGCTGCCGCCGTAGCCGCGCAGGTCCACCGCCACCACGCGGGCGCCGGTGAGGCCGCGCAATTGGTGGCGCCACGACCACCAGAACGACCCGAACCCGTGCAGCAACAACACCAGCGGCCGATCGGTCGCCCCCGCCTCGGGCCGGCCGGCTTCGACGACATGGAACCGGATCCCGTTGGCGTGTACGTCCAGATGGCGCCACGGCCCGTCGATGCGCGTGATCGACGGGTCGGGAGGAGCCATCTACCAGCCCGAGGGATCAGTGGGCGCGGCGGCGGGCTCGGCGGGCTTATGGCCGGGCGTGAGCGCCGACCGCGTCTCCTTCACCGAGTCGATGGTCTGGCGCGGCCCGCGGATCCGGCGCACCTTGAGCCAGCCCACCAGGGCCAGCACCAAAGCGGTGACCACCATGATCCCGAACACGATCAGGTACGCCACCCACCGCCACAGCCAGGTGTCGAGCAGCTCCGCGACGAAGAAAAAGAAGAAGAACGTGGAGTAGAACAGCACCACCAGCGCCGCGATGAACGCGACGCTGCCGGTCAGGCCCTTCTTGACGTCGCGGGTGATCTCGGCGCGGGCCAGCTCGACTTCGGCGCGCACCAGCGTGGAGACCTGCGAGGTCGCGTCCTTGACCAGTGCGCCGATCGACGGGTCGGGCCCCAGCTCGTGCGGGTCGACCAGGGGAATCGAGGTCACCGTCGCGGGCACGGGGGCGCTGCCTTTGGCGTTTCGGGTGCTGGTGCGGTCGGCCTTGCTCACAGACGCTCCTCCGGTTCGCGGTCGTCGCGGTTCATGTTGCCATGTGCCGCGCCGCCGGATGAAGGCAACCGCGCAGCGCGGCGTCGTCGGCGGCCCGGTCGAGAACACCGCGCGCGTGCGCCGTCACGTTAGACTGACTCATTACATTTCAATAGACGGCCGGGCCGACGGGAGTGTTCTTTGCAGACCATCCACAGCAGGTTGCTGCGCGTCGCGGTCGCCGCGGTGCTGTTCGCGGCGTTGCTCACCCCGGGCGTCGGCGGCGCGACGGCCGCCGCCGACGACAAGGTCCCGTTGGGTGGCGGTGCCGGCCTGGTCGTCGACGGTGACACGTTGTGCACGCTGACCACGATCGGCCACGACCGGACCGGCGACCTGATCGGCTTCACCTCCGCGCACTGCGGCGGCCCGGGCGCGCAGGCCGCCGCCGAGGCGGCCGAGGGGGCGGGCACCGTCGGGGAGATGGTCGCCGGCAACGACGCCCTCGACTACGCGGTCATCCGGTTCGACCCGGAGAAGGTGCTCCCGGTCGCCAACTACGACGGGTTCCTGATCACCGGGATCGCGCCGGATCCGGCCTTCGGGGCGGTCGCCTGCAAACAGGGCCGCACCACCGGCAACTCCTGCGGGGTGACCTGGGGGCGCGGCCAGGACCCGGGCACCATCGTCATGCAGGTCTGCGGCCGGCCGGGGGACTCCGGCGGCCCGGTCACCGTGAACAACATGCTGGTCGGGATGATCCACGGCGCGTTCTCCGATGCCCTGCCGACCTGCGTGGTCAAATACATCCCGCTGCACACCCCGGCGGTGGTGGTGTCGATCAACGCCGTCATCGACGACGTCACCGCCAAGAACCGGGCCGGCGCGGGCTACGTGCCGATCCCGGCCTGACCGGTCCGGGCCGGTCAGCGGGCGGCGCGGATCGCCTCGAACACGCCGGGATCGACCAGGGTGGAGGTGTCGCCGAGTTCGCGGCCGTCGGCGACGTCGCGCAGCAGCCGGCGCATGATCTTGCCGCTGCGGGTCTTCGGCAACTCCGGCACCACGTGGATGTCGCGCGGCCGGGCGATCGGGGAGATCTCCTCGGCGACCCGCGACCGCAGCTCGGCGATCGCAGCCTCGTCCAGGTCGATGTCGCCGGCGGAGACCACGAACGCGCAGATCGACTGCCCGGTCGCCTCATCGGTGGCGCCGACGACGGCGGCCTCCGCCACCCCCGAGTGGCCCACCAGCACCGATTCCACCTCCGCGGTGGAGATCCGGTGCCCGGAGACGTTCATGTCATCGTCGACGCGGCCGAGCACCCAGATGTCGCCGTCGGCGTCGTAGCGGGCGCCGTCGCCGGCGAAGTACCAGCCCTGTTCGGCGAAGCGAGACCAGTAGGCCTCGCGGTAGCGCTCCGGATTGCCCCAGATGCCGCGCAACATGCCCGGCCACGGCTGGTCGATCACCAGATAGCCGCTGGGCTGTTCGCCCTCACCGGTGCCCGGTTCCAGCCGGTCGCCGTGGTCGTCGACGATGCGCGCGGAGATGCCGGGCAGCGCCGCCATCGCCGAGCCGGGTTTGGCGGCCGCCACGCCGGGCAGCGGTGAGATCATCGTCGCGCCGGTCTCGGTCTGCCACCAGGTGTCGACCACCGGGAGGGTGTCGGCGCCGACCACCTTGCGGTACCAGCGCCACGCCTCCGGGTTGATCGGTTCTCCGACCGAGCCCAGCAGCCGCAGGCTGGACAGGTCGTGCGCGTCGGGGATCTCCCGCCCCCACTTCATGAAGCTGCGGATCAGGGTGGGCGCGGTGTAATAGATGGTGACGCCGTATTTTTCGATGATCGCGAAGTGCCGGTGCCGGTCGGGGGTGTCCGGGGTCCCCTCGTAGAGCACCTCGGTGACCCCGTTGGCCAGGGGGCCGTAGACCCCGTAGGTGTGCCCGGTGACCCAGCCGATGTCCGCGGTGCACCAGAACACGTCGGTCTCCGGTTTGATGTCGAAGACGTAGTAGTGGGTGTAGGCGCTCTGGACCAGATAGCCGCCGCTGGTGTGCACGATGCCCTTGGGGGTGCCGGTGGTGCCGGAGGTGTAGAGCAAAAACAGCGGGTGTTCGGCGTCGAAGGCCTCCGGGCTGTGCTCGGGCGAAGCGGCGCCCACCGTCTCGTGCCACCACAGGTCGCGGCCCGCGGTCCAGGCCACCTCCGCACCGGTGCGGCGCACCACCAGCACATGCTCGACGCTGGGACAGTCGCCGACCGCCTCGTCGGCGGCCTTCTTCAGCGGCGCCGGCGCGCCCCGGCGGAACTGCCCGTCGGCGGTGATCACCACCTTGGCCTCGGCGTCCTGGATGCGCGCCCGCAGCGCGTGCGCGGAGAAGCCGCCGAACACCACGGTGTGCAGCACGCCGAGGCGCGCACACGCCAGCATCGCCACCACGGCTTCGGGGATCATCGGCAGGTAGATGGCGACCCGGTCGCCGGCGCCCAGGCCCAACTCGGTCAGCGCGTTGGCGGCGCGGCACACCTCGGCGAGCAGTTCGGCGTAGGTCAGGCTGCGGCTGTCGCCGACCGGCTCGCCCTCCCAGTGGATCGCGACCCGGTCGCCGTGCCCGGCCGCGACGTGGCGGTCCAGGCAGTTGTGCGCGACGTTGAGTTTCCCGTCCCCGAACCAGGTGGCGAACGGGGCGTTCGACCAGTCGAGCACCTCGGTGAACGGGGTGGCCCAGTCCAGCCGGCGGGCCTGCTCGGCCCAGAACGCCAGCCGGTCGGCCTCGGCCTGCTGGTAGAGCTCGGGGCCGGCGTTGGCCTGCGCGGTGAACTGCCCCGACGGCGGATACGACGAAGGTTCGGTCACGACTTCCCAGCGTAGTCACCGCGCGGCGGCGCGCTGCGCCGGATCGCCGGGCTCGTCGCGGCGGTGCGCGCAGCCGTGGCGGTATCGTCGGAGAACGTGACCGCCGACCCGCTCGCCCCGTTGCTCGACCTGCCCGGTGTGGCCGAGGCGTCCGCCTTGGCGCGGCAGGCCCTGGCCAAGGCGCACCAGCACAAGACCAACCGGCGGGGCTGGCCGGTCAGCGCCGCCGAGGCGTCGCTGCGTTCGGCGCGCGCTTCCTCGGTGCTCGACGGGGGCCCGGTCCAGGTCGACGAGTCCGCCCCCGCCAACCCGGTCTTCGCCGGCGCGCTGCGGGTCGCCCAGGCGCTCGAAGGCGGCGAGACGTCCCTGGTGGAGGTGTGGCGGCGGGCCCCGCTGCAGGCGATCGCCAAACTGCACATGCTGGCGGCGGCCGACCTGGTCGAGGACGACGACCGGTTGGGTCGCCCGCGGGTCGACGAACAGATCGGCCGGCGACTGGCGATGCTGGCCGATCTGGTGACCGGCGGGACCGCGGCGCCGGCGCCGGTGCTGGCCGCGGTGGCCCACGGCGAACTGTTGGCGCTGGCGCCGTTCGGCACCGCCGACGGGGTGGTGGCCCGCGCGGTGTCGCGGCTGATCACCATCTCCAGTGGACTCGACCCGCGCGGTCTGGGCGTTCCGGAGCTGAGTTGGATGCGTGCGGTCGGCAAGTACCGCGACGGCGCGCAGGGTTTCGCGGCCGGCACCCCCGACGGTCTGGCCGGCTGGCTGGTGCTGTGTTGCAAGGGGCTGCAGTCCGGCGCCGGGGAAGCGGTGTCGATTGCTGAGGCGGCCGGGAAGGTTGCCGACGGCTCGGCGCACGCGGTGGTGGACCAAATGAAGCGGGCGGCTCCTCGCTGATCGCGACTCGCCGCCCGCTAGCACGGAACCCGGTTACCAGGCGTGCGACACGTGGGCTGCGTGGGTGGCCTCGGCGGTCTCGCGATGCGCTTCGGCTGCGACCCCACCCAAAGGGTCTCGACACCGGCCGCTCTTCGCAATAACGCAGGCCCGCAACACTTCTGCCATTATCGCGGCTGTGGCTCCCCGTGGGTACCGGGGTCCGTGCTGGGTCGCCCGGTTTGGGAGATCGAGCCTTCTCTTCCGGCTGGACCTTGGCCGCTCCGGGCTTCCGTGACTCCTTTGTACTACGTGGCGCGCGTCACAGCAAGGGCTAACCGCCGGTAACTTGGCGCCGTTACCGGAACGCCATCCAGATGTGTTTGCTGGAATTGCAGATGCGCGTTCAGAACACGAACCGGCGCAGCAGCGCGTAGCTCAGCGCGCCGGCAGCCAGCGCGGTAACCGCCACCGCGGTCGTGGTGGCCAGCGCGGCCCCCGACGGTGCCGGGATCCGGTCGCGCAGCGAGACCGGGCGCGAGAAGGTCAGCACCGGCCACTCGTGGGCCACCGCCTCCTTGCGCAACGCGCGGTCGGGGTTGACCACGCTGGGGTGGCCGACGGCTTCCAACATCGGCAGGTCGGTGATCGAGTCGGAGTAGGCGTAGCAGTGTTCCAGCGCGTAGCCCTCCCGCCGGGCCAGTTCGCGGATCGCCTCGGCCTTCCCCTCGGCGAAGCAGTAGAACGCCACCTCGCCGGTGTACTTGCCGTCTTCGACGACCATCTGGGTCGCCATCGCGTGGGTCGCACCGAGTGCGCGGGCGATGGGCCCGACGATCTCGGCGCCCGACGCCGAGACCACGACCACGTCCCGGCCGCACAGTTTGTGGCTGGCGATCAGATCGGCGGCCTCGGCGAACACCAGCGGCGTGACGATGTCGTGCAAGGTCTCGGCGACGATGGACTTGACCTGCTCGACGTCCCAGCCGGCGCACATGTCGGTCAGATGCGCACGCATGCGGTCCATCTGGTCGTGGTCGGCGCCGGAGAGCTGAAACAGGAACTGCGCGTAGGTGCCCTTGAGCACCGCGCGCCGATTCAACAGACCCTGGGCGAAGAACGGCTTATTGAACGCCAGCGCACTGGATTTGGCGATGACCGTCTTGTCCAGGTCGAAGAACGCCGCCGAACGCACCCCGGGCTCGACGGGGCCGGCGGTCGGATCGGGAACGGGCACCGGCCCAGCATAGGGGCCCCTGCGACGGTGGTGACGGGTGCGGACACGGCCGGTTGCAATTCCACAACTATTGCGGACAGTTCCGCAGTCGTGTGTATAGTGAGCATCACTCGGCTTATGTCCGAGGCTGTATCAGCCCGACCCCCCGGGGCTGATACACGACGACCCTCGCCTCCTCCCCCCCTGGCGGGGGTCGTCCCCTTTCCAAACCCGGGATAGCGGCCCGCGCAGCCATTTTGGGCCGGGGTCGGACGCGTGCCCGGTACCCGCGGTTATGCACAGTTGCCCAGCGGTACCCAATCGCCCGCCGCGGGCTGGTGCCCTCCGACCCGCCGCGCGCACCGTGGACCCATGACCGGCACCGGCGGGGCGCTGAGCCTGCTGTCGAATCCGACACTGGCCGACGAGATCGATCGCATCGCGGCGGCGGTCGGGCTGCGGGTGATCCACGCCGATCCGCGCGCCCGACTGCACCGCAAGGCCTGGCTGGCGGCCACCGCGGTGTTGCTCGACGACACCGGCGCCCGGTACTGCGCGCAGCACCCGCATCCGCGGCGCGACCACGTCAGCGTCATCACCGCGGCCGAGCCGGCCCCGGCGACCTGGGCCGCGGCCGTCGCGGTCGGTGCCCAACGCGTTCTGTCCCTACCCGAGCAGGAAGCCGAGGTGATCGCCGCGCTCGCCGAGGCCGAGGAGGCCGCCCGCGGCGCCGACCGGGGCGGCCGGATCGTCGCCGTCGTCGGCGGGTGCGGGGGCGCCGGCGCCTCGGTGTTGGCGGCCGCGCTGGCGCAGAGCGCCGAGGAGGCGCTGCTGGTCGACCTCGACGGGTGGGGCGGTGGCATCGACCTGCTGATGAGCGGCGGCCCGGCCCCGGGGCTGCGCTGGACGGATCTGACCCTGCGGGGCGGCCGGCTGACCTGGCCGGCGGTGCGGGACGCGCTGCCGGCCATGCGCGGTGCGGTGGTGCTCGCGGCGCCACGGCACTGTCACGAACTGGAGCCCGGAGCGGTGGAAGCGGTGCTCGACGCCGGCCGGCGCGGCGGGGCGACGGTCGTCTGCGACGTGCCGCGCCGCAGCACCGACGCCGCCGAGGCCGCGTTGGCAGCGGCCGACCTGGTGGTCGTGGTGAGCCGCTGTGACGTGCGTGCCGCGGCCGCGACCGCCGCTACCGCCCCGGTGCTGGCGGCGATCAATCCGCACATCGGTCTGGTGGTGCGCGGCCCGGCGCCCGGCGGGTTGCGGGCCGGTGAGATCGCCGATCTGGTGGCGGTGCCGTTGCTCGCCGCGATGCGCGCCGAGCCGCGCATCGGCGACCAGGTCGATGGCGCCGGCCTGCGGCTGCGGCACCGCTCGGCGCTCGCCGCGGCGGCGCGACGGGTGCTCGGCGCGCTCGCGGCGGGGCGGGTCGAGGAGCCGGCAGCGTGAGCGACGAACTGGTCGACCGGGTCCGTGAGCGATTGTCCGAACAGCGGGTCCCGTTGCGCCCGGCGAGCATGGCCGCGGCGATCCGCGCCGAATCGCACGGGATGCTCAGCCACGGCGAGGTATTGACCAGCTTGCGGACCGTCGAGACCGAGCTGACCGGCGCGGGCCTGCTCGAACCGCTGCTCGGCGCGGACGGGGTCACCGATGTGCTTGTCACCGCACCCGACGCAGTCTGGGTCGACGACGGGAACGGGTTGCGCCGCAACGCAATCCGATTCACCGACGAGGAGGCGGTGCGCCGGCTTGCGCAGGCAGCGGGCCGGCGTCTCGATGACGCCCAGCCGTGGGTGGACGGCCAACTCGACGCGGTCGGCCCCCGTGGCGTCACCGTCCGGCTGCACGCGGTGCTACCGCCGGTCGTGCTCGGCTGCACCTGCCTGTCCCTGCGGGTGCTGCGGCCGGCGACCCAGGGGCTCGCGGCGCTGATCGGCTCCGGCGCCATCGACGTCGACGCTGCGGCGATGCTGCGGGCGATCCTCACCGCCCGGGCCGCGTTCCTGGTCTCCGGCGGCACCGGTGCCGGTAAGACGACACTGCTGGCGGCGCTGCTCGGGGAGGTCCCGGCCGACGAGCGCATCGTCTGCGTCGAGGACGCCGCGGAGTTGGCGCCACCGCACCCGCACCTGGTCAAGCTCGTCGCCCGCCGCCCGAACGTCGAAGGGGTCGGCGAGGTCACCGTGCGCCAACTCGTCCGGCAGGCGCTGCGGATGCGGCCGGACCGCATCGTGGTCGGCGAGGTCCGCGGTGCCGAGGTGGTGGATCTGCTCGCGGCACTCAACACCGGCCACGACGGCGGTGCCGGCACGGTCCACGCGAACAGCCCCGCGGAGGTGCCGGCCCGTCTCGAAGCCCTCGGCGCGCTGGGCGGATTGAAGCGGGCCGCCCTGCACAGCCAGCTGGCCGCGGCGGTGCAGCTGGTGGTGCATGTGCAGCGGCGGGCCGACGGCCGACGCCGGTTGGCCGAGATCGCCCTGTTGCGGCGTGCCGGCCGCGGCCTGGTCACCGCGCAGACCTGCTGGCGCGCCGACCGCGGGCCCGCGCCCGCCGCAGCGGATCTGCGCCTCCTGCTGCAGAACCGGACACGGCCGTGACCGGGGCGCTGGCGGCCATCGCCGCGGCCGCGCTGCTGTGGCCCGCGACCGCCCGCCACCGGCTGGGCCGGTCACCCCGGCGGATCCGGTTCGGCGCGCCGGTCGTCGCGGTGATCGCGGCAGCGGTGGTGGTGGGCGCCACCCTGGTGCTGGCAATCCCGACGGTCGCGGCTATCGCGGTCGCCGCCGGAACCGCGGTGTTGCGGTGGCAACGCCGTCGCCGGCGGGCTGCCGACCGCGCCGCCGGGCAGGCGCTGGCCGCGGCGCTGGACGTCGTCGTCGGTGAATTGCGGATCGGCGCAACCCCGGTCGCGGCGTTCTCGGCGGCGGCCGGGGCCGCGGCAGCGCCTGCCGTCGCGAGCGGGCTGGGCGCCGTGGCCGCGCGCGCCTCGGTGGGCGCCGACGTCGCCGCGGGCCTGCGGGCAGCCACCGGATCGCCGGCGCTCGCCGCGTACTGGGAGCGCCTGGCGGTGTGCTGGCAGCTGGCCGCCCGGCACGGACTGCCGGTGGCGGCGTTGATGCGCGCCGCGCAACGCGACATCGTCGAGCGTCAGCAGTTCACGGCGCGGGTGTCGGCGGCACTGGCCGGAACCCGCGCCACGGCGATGATCCTGGCCGGATTGCCGGTGCTGGGTCTGGCGCTGGGGCAGTTGATCGGCGCCGCGCCGCTTCGCGTGCTGACCGACGGCCCGGCCGGTGCCGTGCTGACGCTCATCGGCGTCACGCTGGCCTGTGTCGGGCTGCTGTGGTCGGATCGCATCGTCTCGGGAGTCACCGGATGACCCCGCTGCTGCTGTTGGCGGCCGCGCTGCTGAGCGGAGGGCGCCGCGCGCCCACCCGACTCCGGCCGAACACCGCTGCGGCGCAGCCACTCCCGAAACGACGAGGCCGGCCGAGCGTGGAGTCGCTCGCGGTCGCAGCGAGCCTGGAGGTGCTGGCCGCCTGTCTGTCCGCCGGGATGACGGTGGCCGGCGCCGCGGCGGCGACCGCACCCAGCGCGCCCGCCGCGCTGGCACAGGTGCTGCAGCGCGCCGCGGACCTGCTCGCCTTGGGCGCCGCGCCCGATACCGCCTGGTCGACGCCGCCGTCGGCGTCGGACCCCCAGATCGACGCGCTGGTGCGCTGGGCCCGACGGTCGACCACCTCGGGAACCGCGCTGGCCGACGGGATCGTCGAGCTGGCGGGGCAATTTCGCCGGGAGGCCGCCGACACCGCCCACGCCGCCGCCGAGCGCGCCGGGGTGCTCATCGCCGGGCCGCTGGGACTGTGTTTTCTGCCTGCCTTCGTCTGCCTGGGCATCATCCCGATGGTGATCGGCCTGGCCGGCGAGGTCGTGTCCTCGGGATTGCTGTGAACCGCAGTGCCCGTCGAGAAGGGAAGAACCGTGACCAAACTGCACAGCCTGAAAACCCGCCTGATCCTGCTGTGGGCCGACGAATCCGGCATGTCGACCGTCGAGTACGCGATCGGGACCATCGCCGCGGCCGCCTTCGGCGCCATCCTCTACACGGTCGTGACCGGCGACTCGGTGGTCTCGGCGCTGACCCGCGTCATCGCCCGCGCCCTGGACACCAAGGTCTAGCCGGTGCCGCCGGGTCGAGCACCGTCGAGGCGGCGCTGGCGCTGCTCACCCTGGTCGCCGTACTGGTGGTGTGCTTGGCGGGCCTCGCCGCGATGGTGGTCCAGATCCGCTGTGTGGACGCCGCGCGTGAAGCGGCCCGCCTCGCCGCACGCGGCGACGAGGCGGCCGCGGTGGCGACAGCGCGGGCACTCGCCCCGGCCGGGGCCACGATCCGCCTGCGCCGCGACGGCTCGACGGTCGTCGCCACCGTCACGGCACGCGCCGAACACTTACCGGGGCTGGCGATTTCGGCGACCGGTGTCGCGGCGCCCGAACCGGGACGATGAGCGTGGTTCGGCCACCGTCGTCGCGGCCGCGATGGTGGTGGTGTTGCTGACGGTGACCGGCGGCATCGCTTGCCTCGGGTCGGTGATCGTCGCGCGCCACCGCGCCCAGGCCGCCGCGGACCTGGCGGCGCTGGCCGCGGCGGGCGCGCTTCCGGCCGGGCCGGCGGCGGCCTGCTCGAGCGCGGCAATGGTCGTCGACCGGATGCGCGCCACCCTGGCCGGCTGCCGCGTCGAGAACCTCGAAGTCGTTGTCGCGGTGCGGGTGCCGGTGCCGCTGGTCACCGGCGGCGTTGTCAGCGCGGCGACGGCCCGGGCCGGTCCGGCCGGGCGCTAGCGCAGACCGGCGTCGGCGAGTTCCTCGTCGGTGGGCAGTCGCATCGCAACCAGCGCGGCGAAGACCCCGTCTTCGATCTCGACCCGGTTGACGGTGATGTGCACCGGCACCCAGCCGGCGTCGACGTCCTGCATGCGCAGCACGCGGGCGGTGGGACCGGCGGCGAACTCCGCGCGCATCCCGTCGAAGAGTGCTTTGTCCTGCGGGTGTACCCGTCCCTCGCCGATCTCGGGGGAGCGCCAGTTGTAGAACGGGCAGGGCTCGTCCAGCCAGCGCAACAGCGCCCAGGTGTCGAGGTCGATCAGGGCGCGGTACACGCCGGGCTGGGCGAGCGCGTCGAGCACCTGCTCGGCGAGTTGGCGGGGCGGCAGCGCGACATCGGTGTTCTCCACGCGCCAGTTCATGCCGCGCGAGATGACGTGGTCGCGACCGTCCGGCCCGGGTTCCAGTCCGGTGCGCGCCACGAACCCCACCCGAATCGGCTCGCCGTGCGAGTCGTTGAGATCCCAACTGCTGCACAACAATTGACCCGGCTCAGCCTTGATCGCCAACGCCAAGACCTGGGCTTCCGCGGGGCGCAGTTCACGGGTGGGCTGCTCGTCGCCGAACGCGCGGCTGTAGCCGGCTTCCGGCTCGGCGTCCCCGCCGAGGTTGGCGAAGGACTCCGGGGTGTCGGTGGCGACCTTCAACGTCAGATCCCACATCGCCGCGCCGGGCATCATGCGCTCGGGCGGCTCGGCGTCGGCGGGCCCGCTCCAGACCTGCACGCCGTGGATCCGCCCGTCGGACATCCGGATCGGCTCGGTACGGATCACCCGCGCGTGCTTGGGGGTGATGCTCGCCAACGACTCGCCGGTCCGGACCGACTCGGCGATCGCGGTCTTGATGGCCGACCGCCGCGGGTTGCGCCGCAGGAAGGCATCCAGCGGGACCAGGTTCTGCGGCTGGGAGCCCTGAGCGACCACCAACGGTTCGGCGCCCAGTGTCTCCACGAGCAGCCAGGGGTGGGGCATGGCGCAGATTTTACCGGCTCGATCCGCCCGTCGCCGGTCGGCGGTGGGCGGTGTACTCAGCCGGACGGGGGACCGGCCAGCGCCTCGAGCACCAGCCGCAACACCCGCACCGCGCCGGCCTTGTCCAGCGGGTCGTTGCCGTTGCCGCACTTGGGGGACTGCACACAGGACGGGCAGCCCTGCGGACATTCGCAGGCGCCGATCGCGGCCGCGGTCGCGCCCAGCCAGGTGGCGGCCTGCCGGAACCCGCGTTCGGCGAAACCCGCCCCGCCGGGATGGCCGTCGTAGACGAACACCGTGGGCAGTCCGGTGTCGGACCCGAGCGCGGTGGACAGGCCGCCGATGTCGCCGCGATCGCAGCTGGCCACCAGCGGCAGCAGCCCGATCGCCGCGTGTTCGGCGGCGTGCAGCGCCCCCGGCACCTGAAGGGGGTCGATACCGGCGGCGGCCAGCGCCGTCTCGGTCACCGTGTACATCACCGCGACGGTGTCGAGGGTCTGGGCCGGCATGTCCAGGTCGACGAAGTCGATCACCTCGCCGGTGAGCCGGCGCCGCAGAAAGCCGATCACCTGGTTGGTGACCCGCACCGGCACCAACCCGAGGGTCACCGCCCCGAACTCGACGCGCTCGCCGGGGCCGGTCACCGCGATGTCGGTCAGGGTGCGCGGGTGCGTCGCGTAGCCGGGATCCTCGGCGTGCACGAACGCGATCGTCTGTTCGGCGCCGCGGTCGAGGGTGTCGACCAGGTAGCTCTCCCCCTGGTGCAGGTAGACCGCGCCGGGATGCACCGCGAGTGCGGCCTGACCGGCACCCACATTGCCCAGCAGCCGGCCGGTGCCGGCCTCGACGATCACGGTCTGGCGTCCGCTGCCGCCACGGATGTTCACCGCCGGGTGCGGGTCGACGCCGGGCGCGGGGTAGTAGCGGCCGCCGCGGTGCCGCAGCGCCCCGTCGGCGACCAGGTCGTCGACCACCCGCTGCGCGCGCAGGGCGGTGACCTCCGCCGCGGTCAGTGGGTACTCGGTGGCCGCGCAGAGCAGCTGCGGGCCCAACACGTAGGGGTTGGTGTGGTCGATGACGACGCGCTCGATCGGCTTGTCCAGCAGCGCCGCGGGGTGATGCACCAGGTAGGTGTCCAGCGGGTCGTCGCGGGCGACCAGCACGATCAGCGCGCCCTGCCCGCGCCGGCCGGACCGGCCGGCCTGCTGCCAGAACGAGGCGATGGTCCCGGGGAACCCGGCCAGCACCACCGCGTCCAGCCCGGCGATATCGATCCCCAACTCCAGGGCGTTGGTCGCCGCCAGCCCGCGCAGTTCCCCGTCGGCCAGGGCGCGCTCCAGGGCGCGGCGGTCCTCGGCCAGATAGCCGGCCCGGTAGGAGGCCACCCGCGCCGCCAACTCCGGCGCCACCTCGGAAAGCCGGGCCCGGGCGCCCAGCGCGGTCAGTTCGGCGCCGCGGCGGGACCGCACGAAGGTCAGCACCGAGGCACCCTCGGCGACCAGGTCGGCCATCACCCGGGCGGCCTCGGCCCCCGCCGAACGGCGCACCGGGGCACCGTTCTCCCCGGCAGGTGCCTGCCCCAGCGCCGGCTCCCACAGAGCGACGGTGCGCGCCCCGTGCGGGGAGCCGTCGTCGGTGACCTCGGCCACCGGCGCGCCGATCAGGTCGGCGGCGGTCTCCCCGGGCCGGTCGGTGGTGGCGCTGGCCAGGATGACCGTCGGCGCCGGCCGGTGCGGTCCGCCGTAGCGGGCGCACAGCCGCAGCAGCCGCCGCAGCACCATCGCCACGTTCGACCCGAAAATGCCGCGGTAGTAATGGCATTCGTCGACCACGACGAACCGCAGCCGGCGCAGGAACACCGCCCAGCGGGCATGGTTGCGCAGCAGCGACACGTGGAGCATGTCGGGGTTGGTGAACAACCAGCGGCTGTGCTCCCGCGCGAAGCGGCGCACGTCGGTGGGACTGTCGCCGTCGTAGGCCAGCGGCGTGATCTCGCAGAAGCCCGGGACGGCGCGCACCGGGGAGTCCGCAGCGGTCAGCGCCCGCGCGGTCTGCAGCTGGTCATGGCCGAGCGCCTTGGTCGGTGACAGGTACAGCGCCCGGGCCTGCGGATCGCGCGCCAGCAGGTCGAGGACGGGCAGTTGATAGGCCAGTGACTTACCCGACGCGGTGCCGGTGCTGACCACCACGTGGTGGCCGCGGTGGGCCAAATCGGCGGCGTGGCGCTGGTGGGACCAGGGGGCGCCGATGCCGCGCTCGGTGAAGGCGCGCACCACTTCCGGGTGCGCCCAGTCCGGCCAGGCGACCGGCTCGCCGCGGCGGGCGGGCAGGTCGGCGACGTGGCGCACCGGGTGCTCGCCGGGGGCGGTGCCGGCGAGCGCGGCGGCGAGCAGCGCGCTGCCGAAGTTGGCCATCGGGTGCCTCTCTGCGATGTCCGGGTGCGGGTGGGCAGCCACAATTGTCCCCAACCGATCCGACCGACTCTGTCGCTGCGGCCCCGAACGTGGTTGACTGATGAGCGGTCGTAGCTTCTGTGTTCGTGTCAAAACTTCGCAGGACTTTCGCTGCGGCTGCGTTCCTGCGAGGTCGGAGGCCGGGTGAAGGTTCCGGCGACACCCCCCAGGCAACGTGGTCACGGCGGACCCAGGGCACCGAAAAACGGTGCGCTGAGCAACGGTGCCCGGCACCGGAGAAAAAGTAGAGAAGGAAAGATCGAGAAATGCCACAGGGAACTGTGAAGTGGTTCAACGCGGAGAAGGGGTTCGGTTTCATCGCCCCCGAAGATGGCTCCGCCGATGTGTTCGTCCACTACACGGAGATCCAGGGATCAGGCTTCCGTACCCTCGAGGAGAACCAGCGGGTCGAGTTCGAGGTCGGTCAGAGCCCCAAAGGGCCGCAGGCCACCGGCGTGCGCTCCATCTGAGCAACCGGCTGACGACGACCCCCCGGGCCCGGCCCGGGGGGTTTCGTTTTGCGCAGGCCCGGCGATCGTCCGGTGCCCTACTGTCGGTGACGTGAGCCAGCTGTCGTTCTTCTCGGCGGAGTCGGTGCCCCCCGCGGTCACCGACCTCGCCGGGCTGCTGGCGGCCAACGGCCAGATCGTCGTCGTCGGCGACGGGGCTCGCATCTCGGTGGTGGTGGAGCGGCCCTGGCGCGCTGTCGCCCTGGCCGAGATGGCCACGGCGGCCGGGCTGCAAGCCGAGATCGGCCGCACCGACGAGGACACCCCGCTGGTGCGGACCGCCGCCGACCCGAGGCTGCGGGCCACCGCGGCGGCCTGGACGCGCGGCGCGGTCAAGACGGTGCCGGCGTCCTGGCAGCCCAGCCCCCGCGAGCTGCGCGCCTGGACGCTGGCCGCGGGCAGCCCGGAGGCCGACCGCTACCTGCTGGGGCTGGATCCGCACGCTCCCGACACCCACGCGCCGCTGGCGTCGGCGTTGATGCGGGTCGGGATCGCGCCCACCCTGATCGGCACCCGCGGGTGGCGTCCGGCGCTGCGGATCAGCGGCCGCAGGCGGCTGTCACGGCTGGTAGAGAACGTCGGGGAACCCCCCGACGGCGAGGAGGCGTTGACGCAGTGGCCCACGGTGTGACCGGGCCCCGCCGGCGCGATGTGCCGGTCGGCCCCACGGGTGCCGGTTTGCGTCGGCATACTCGGGGGTGCGAAATTGTCACTGGTTTGCAGGCGGGGTTCGACCTGCACTGACCTGGACGGAAGTGGAGTGTAGGGGCGTTGGCTGACGCAGGCGGCGGCGGAAAGACGGGGGTGCGGCGACTAGTCATCGTCGAATCCCCCACCAAGGCGCGCAAAATTGCCGGCTACCTCGGTAGCGACTATGTCGTCGAATCCTCGCGCGGCCATATCCGGGATCTGCCCCGTACCGCCGCCGACATCCCGGCGAAGTACAAGACCGAGCCGTGGGCCCGGCTGGGGGTCAACGTCGACCACGGATTCGAGCCGCTCTACATCGTCAGCCCGGACAAAAAGAGCACGGTCCGCGAGCTGAAAGACCTCCTCAAAGGCGTCGACGAGCTCTACCTGGCCACCGACGGTGACCGGGAGGGCGAGGCCATCGCCTGGCACCTGCTCGAGACCCTCAAACCGCGCATCCCGGTCAAGCGGATGGTGTTCCACGAGATCACCGAACCGGCGATTCGGGCGGCCGCGGAAAGCCCGCGCGACCTCGACAGCGACCTCGTCGACGCCCAGGAGACCCGCCGCATCCTGGACCGGCTCTACGGCTACGAAGTCAGCCCGGTGCTGTGGAAGAAGGTGGCGCCGAAACTGTCGGCGGGCCGCGTGCAGTCGGTGGCGACGCGCATCATCGTGGCCCGCGAACGCGACCGGATGGCTTTCCGCAGCGCCGCCTACTGGGACGTCGTCGCCGACCTCGACGCCAGCGTCTCCGACCCCGGCGCCACCCCGCCCACGTTCACCGCCCGGCTGGTCAACGTCGACGGGCTGCGGGTGGCCACCGGCCGCGACTTCGACTCGCTGGGGGCGGTCCGCAAACCCGGTGAGGTCGTCGTCCTCGACGAGGCGGCCGCCGGGGCGCTCGCCGACGGGCTGCGCAACGCGACGCTGTCGGTGTCCTCGGTGGAGGAGAAGCCCTACACCCGCCGGCCCTACGCGCCGTTCATGACCTCCACACTGCAGCAGGAGGCCGGCCGCAAGCTGCGGTTCTCCTCGGAGCGCACGATGGGCATCGCCCAGCGGCTCTACGAGAACGGCTACATCACCTACATGCGTACCGACTCGACGACGCTGTCGGCGTCGGCGATCGAGGCGGCCCGCACCCAGGCGCGGCAACTCTACGGCGACGAATACGTCTCGCCGTCGCCGCGGCAGTACACCCGCAAGGTGAAAAACGCCCAGGAGGCGCACGAGGCGATCCGGCCGGCCGGGGACACCTTCGCCACCCCCGACGCGGTGCGCGGCGAACTCGACGGCGACGAATTCCGCCTCTACGAGCTGATCTGGCAGCGCACCGTCGCCTCCCAGATGGCCGACGCCCGCGGCACCACGCTGAGCCTGCGCATCGGCGGCACCTCCGGGCAGCGCGAGGTGGTGTTCGCCGCCAGCGGCCGCACCATCACCTTCGCCGGCTTCCTGAAGGCCTACGTCGAGACCGTCGACGAACTCGCCGGCGGTGAGGCCGACGACGCCGAGCGGCGACTGCCCAACCTCACCCAGGGCCAGCAGGTCGCCGCGGTGGAGGCCACCCCCGACGGCCACGCCACCAACCCGCCGGCCCGCTACACCGAGGCCTCGCTGGTCAAGGCGCTGGAAGAGCTCGGGATCGGCCGGCCCTCCACCTACTCCTCGATCATCAAGACCATCCAGGACCGCGGCTACGTGCACAAGAAGGGCAGCGCCCTGGTGCCGTCCTGGGTGGCCTTCGCGGTGATCGGCCTGCTCGAGCAGCACTTCGCGCGTCTGGTCGACTACGACTTCACCGCGGCGATGGAGGACGACCTCGATGAGATCGCCGCCGGTCATGAGCGGCGCACCGACTGGCTGACCAACTTCTACTTCGGCGGGGACCGCGGCGGGGACGGCTCGGTGGCCCGCGCCGGCGGGCTGAAGACCCTGGTCGGGGTGAACCTGGAGGAGATCGACGCCCGCCGGATCAACTCCATCGAGCTCTTCGACGACGAGCAGGGCCGCACGATCTACGTGCGGGTCGGCAAGAACGGGCCGTATCTGGAGCGCATGGTCGCCGGCGACGACGGAGAGCCCACCCCGCAGCGGGCGAACCTGCACGTCGCGCTGACCCCCGACGAACTGACCCTGGAGCTCGCGGAGAAGCTCTTCGCCACCCCGCAGGAGGGCCGCGTGCTGGGCACCGACCCGGCCACCGGCCACGAGATCGTCGCCAAGGACGGTCGCTACGGGCCCTACGTCTCCGAGGTCCTGCCCAAACCCGACGACGAGGACGGCGCGCCGGCCAAGAAGGGCAAGAAGCCCACCGGCCCCAAGCCGCGCACCGGCTCGCTGCTGCGCAGCATGTCGCTGGAGACCGTGACGCTCGAGGATGCGCTCAAGCTGCTGTCGCTGCCGCGGGTGGTGGGCGTGGACCCCGAGTCGGGGGAGGAGATCACCGCGCAGAACGGCCGCTACGGCCCCTACCTGAAGCGGGGCACCGACTCGCGGTCGCTGGCGACCGAGGAGCAGCTGTTCACCGTCACCCTGGACGAGGCGCTGAAGCTCTACGCCGAACCCAAGCGCCGGGGCCGGCAGGCCGCCGCGGCCCCGCCGCTGCGAGAGCTGGGCGCCGACCCGGCGTCGGGCAAGCCGATGGTGGTCAAAGACGGCCGGTTCGGGCCGTATGTCACCGACGGGGAGACCAACGCCAGCCTGCGCAAGGGCGATGACGTGGCGACGCTGACCGACGAGCGGGCCGCCGAACTGCTGGCCGACCGGCGCGCGCGCGGCCCGGCCAAGAAGACCCGCAAGGCCCCGGCCAAGAAGGCCGCCGCGAAGAAGGCCGCCGCGAAGAACACCGCAGCCAAGAAAACGGCGGCCAAGAAGGCTCCGGCGAAGAAAACCGCCAAGAAAACCGCCGCGAAGAAGAGCGCCGACTAACCTCGGCTCAGGCCTGTCTCAGCACGGTCCTGGCTGTTACCGCAGTGTGACGCAGTTGACGCCTGCAATAAGCGTTGTTATTCAGTTGGCTCTCAGGTATGCTTAGCTCGACGTTGCGGAATTGTTCCTGACGCTGGCCGAAGGAGGCACCATGAGACGTGGTGTGTACTTCGGCGTATCCGCGGCCGTGGCGATCGCGGGAGCCGGTCTGGTCGTCGCCGCTCCGGTGACCCGCCCGCTGCCCAACACGCAGGCACCGGCGATCGAGTTGTCCTCGGATTCCAGCCCGAAGATCGACCAGCAGTACCTGCAGTGGTGGCAGATCGTCACCGGGGAGACCGGGCCCGCGCCCAGCCTCAACGAGCTGAACGAACTCGACCTGTCGCACACCTTCCTGCAGCCGGGCGCGCACGACCCGGCGCCGCTGACCCTCGATGTCGACGGGTTCGCCGCGTTCCTCACCGACGACGACGCGCCGGCCTAGCCCCGCTGCGGGCCCCCGATCAGCCGTCGACCCCGGCGGGGTCTTCGACGTCTTCGATGTCGGTGTCGTCCGCGCGGGTCGCGATCGTCATCGGCCGCGCCAACTGGGTCGAGGTGGTGCGCCCGCGTAGCTGCACCACCTCCCCGACATCCCAGCTCAACGCCTCGGCGTCGGGTGCGTCGCGCACCGCGGTGGCCGCGGCCAGCACATGGCCCTCCTCGAGTTTGGCCAGCTCGGTGAGCCGGGCCGCCTCGTTCACCGGGTCACCGATCACGGTGTACTCGAAGCGGGCCTGCGCGCCGATATGGCCGGCCAGCGCCACCCCGGCCGACACCCCGATGCCGAACTCGGTGTCGCCGAGCACCGCCAGGAGGCGGTCGTGCAGTTCGCGGGCGGCCGCCAGCGCCGCACCGGCCGCGTCGGGGTGCTCGATCGGGGCGCCGAAGACCGCCAGGGCGGCGTCGCCCTGGAACTTGTTGACGAACCCGCCGTGCCGGTCCACGGTGTAGACCACCACCCGGAAGAACTCGTTGAGCAGGCTGACCACCTCGGCCGGCGGGCGGGTGGCGGCCAGCTGCGTCGAGCCGACCATGTCGACGAACAGCACCGCCACCTCGCGTTCCTGCCCGCCCAACTCGGTGCCGCGCTCCAACGCGCGGCGCGCGACGTCCTCACCCACGTAGCGGCCGAACAGGTCCCGCAGCCGCTGGCGTTCGGCGAGATCACGCACCATGTCGTTGAACCCGGCCTGCAGCAGGCCCAGCTCACTGGCGTCGTAGATCTGCATGTGCGCGTTGTAGTTGCCGCGCTGCACCTCACCGAGCGCCCAGCGCAGCTGACGCAGCGGGTCGGCGATCGACATCGCCACCAGCACGGTGCCGACGAAACCGATCACCAGCGCCGACACCGCCATCAACAGGATCGGCGCGGACAGCTGCTCCGGCGGGGCGTGCAGCAGCGCGAACTGGCTGGCCACCACCGACAGCACGATCGCCAGCAGCGGCACCCCGGTCGACAGCGTCCAGGTCAGAATCTGGCGCAGCAGCACGCCGGGGGCGCGCAGGTTCTCCGGGACCCCGGCGCGCAGCGCGGCGACGGCCACCGGGCGCAGCACCCGCTCGGACTGCAGATAGCCGATGATCGAGGTAGCGGCCGCGCCCAGCCCGATGGCGATCGCCACGACCGGCGCGGCCCCGCTGGCCACCGGCCAACTGGTGACGATGAACACCACCCCGCCGACCGCCCAGTTCGCCCAGCTGAGCAGGGAGCGGTAGAACGGCATCCGCAGGGCGCGGGCCCGGGCCAGTTCGGTGATGGCCGGGTCCACGTCGGTGAGCAGGGCGTCGCGGCGCTGCCACCGGAACACCGGCATCAGCATCCGCATGCTGGCGGCCAATTCCAGGACGAACAGGGTGGCCAGCACCACCGCGAGCAGCACCAGGTTGGACCGCGGCATGTCCTGCAGCTGCACCCGGTCCTCGGCGGGCAGGCCGAACCGCAGGAACCCGAGCACGAACAACCCGCCGATGATGTCGGCCTGCAGCATGCTCAACGCGAACAGCGGCCACGGCGTGCGCACCAGCCACCGCAGGAAGGCGTCGGCCCGCCCGAGCAGCGTCGGTCTGCTGTTCACCAGCCCACCGTATCGGCAGGGCAGCGGCGGTAGAACACTTGTGCACCGCGGCGCCGCGGTCGTGTCGGCTCCGGCCAGTACTGTTGCGGTGATGTCCGGGGTGTTTTCGCGGCTGGTCGGCCAGGATGCGGTGGAAACCGAGCTGGTCGCCGCGGCGCAGGCCGCCCGCGGCGAAGTGGCGTATGCGGGATCGGCGATGACCCATGCGTGGCTGGTGACCGGCCCGCCGGGATCGGGTCGCTCGGTGGCCGCGCTGTGCTTCGCCGCGGCGCTGCAGTGCACCGATCCCGACGTCGTCGGCTGCGGGGGCTGCCGCGCCTGCACCACCACACTGGCCGGCACCCACGCCGACGTGCGCCGGGTCGTCCCGGAGGGGCTGTCCATCGGGGTGGACGACATGCGCGCGATCGTGCAGGTGGCCTCGCGGCGGCCCAGCACCGGACGGTGGCAGGTCGTGCTGATCGAGGACGCCGACCGGCTCACCGAGGGCGCGGCCAACGTGCTGCTGAAGGTGGTTGAGGAGCCGCCACCGTCGACGGTGTTTCTGCTGTGCGCCCCCTCGACCGACCCCGAGGACATCACGATCACCCTGCGTTCCCGCTGCCGGCACGTCGCGCTGGTGACGCCGTCGACGGCCGCCATCGCCCAGGTGCTCGTCGACACCGACGGCCTGTCCGCCGACGAGGCGAGCTGGGCCGCCTCGATCAGCGGCGGCCATGTGGGGCGGGCCCGGCGGCTGGCCACCGATCCCGAGGCGCGCAGCCGGCGCCAGCGGGCGCTCGGCCTGGCGCGCGCCGCCGCCACCCCCGCCCGTGCCTACGCCGCGGCCGAGGACCTGGTGGCCGCCGCGGAAGCCGAAGCGGTGGCGCTCACCGCCGACCGCGCCGAGACCGAGACCGAGGAACTGCGCACCGCCCTCGGCGCCGGCGGCACCGGCCGCGGCACCGCAGGGGCCCTGCGCGGGTCCGCCGGGGCGCTCAAGGACCTCGAACGGCGTCAGAAGTCCCGCCAGACCCGCGCCTCCCGCGACGCCCTGGACCGCGCGCTGATCGACCTGGCCGGCTACTTCCGGGATGCGCTGCTGGTGGCCTCCGGCGCCACGCAGGCCCGGCCCAACCACCCCGACATGGCGGAGAAGGTCGCCGCACTGGCCGCCCACGCCGCCCCCGACCGGCTGCTGCGCTGTATCGAGGCGGTGCTGGACTGCCGGGAGGCGCTGGCCACCAACGTCAAGCCCAAGTTCGCCGTCGACGCCATGGTGGCCACCATCGGGCAGGCGCTGCGGTCCGGCCTGTAAACTCGTCCCCGCCCAGCGGGCACGCCGCCTTAGCTCAGTCGGCAGAGCGATTCACTCGTAATGAATAGGTCAGGAGTTCGATTCTCCTAGGCGGCTCCATTTGCGCGATTCCGGCGGCACCGCCCGCCAGCGCAGCGCTTGCGTGCAGTGCTTGCGTGCAGTGCTCGAGTGCAGCGCTATGGCGGGAAAACCGCGGTTTTTCCGCCACTGAGCTTCACTCGAGGCGCGGCCAGGCCGTGAGTTGCGGTGCAGGGCGGCGAGGTCAGTCCGGCGCCAGATAGCCCACCGGACCGGAAGCGATACACAGTGACAGCGCGGCGGTGTCGGCGCGCACCGTGATAGCCGTGCCCGCGCCGGGCAGTCGCACGTACACCCGGTTGAGGCCGGGGCGCACCGGCACCTTGACCGCTCGACCCTCGGACAACGTCAGCGTCATCGTCCCATCGGCGTTGGCCAGATAGTTGATCTCCGCGGTCCAGTCCGCGGGCAGCAGCGGGCCGTCGAGGTCGAGTCGGGCCGGCAGATCCGGCTGCACGAAGTAGCCGCAGCCGGCCACCGGCCCCGGCGTGATGGTGCGCACCCAGGTAACCCGAGCGTCGACCAACCGGCCCGCGCTGTCCAGCATCCGCAGATCGGTTGTCGCCGAGGCGAACTCGGGCCGCTCACGCACCAGCGCGAAGATGTTGCTGGCCAGGTTGCTGGGCGCCATGATCCGCTGCAGCACCAGCGGGTCGACCTCCTGGTCCAACAGCGGCGCATCCGATGCGGCGGCCGCGTCGGCGAGCCCGCGCAGCGCGTTGTGCAGATACGGCTGCGCCGGATTGTCCCGCCACACCGTCAGGAACGTCGCGGTCGAATACAGGCTGCTGGCCACGAACGCCGCCGCCAACGACACGCTCACCGCGGTCCGGGCGGGCGAGGCGTCCAGCCAGCGCGCGCCCGCCCGGTTCGAGGCGCAGAATCCGACCGCGGCCAGCAGCGCCAGCACCACCACCAGATCGGGCAGATACCGCAGCGCCTGGGCCAGCTCGAGGGCGGTGAACGCCGAGGACCGCATCAGATAGATCGGGACCTGGCAGGCGACCGCGTAGCCCACCGCGGCCGCCCACACCGCGCCGATGCGCCGCTTGCGCAGCAGCGACACGACCACCGCCGCCCCCAGCGCCACCCAGCCGGCCACCATCACCGGCACGCCGGGGGTCGCCCACGGCGACGCCGGCGCCCAGCGCTGCCAGTCCCACGGGCCGCCCACCAGCCCGGGCACGATCCCGTGGGTGATCGACCGGCGCAGCAGGTCCCACGTCATGGCCAGATCGAGGCTCCACCGCTGCTGGTTGACCACCGCCAGATACAGCCCCACCCAGCCGGCGGTCACCGCCGCCGCGGCCAGCCACAGCGGCCGGCCGCGCCGCCACACCGCGGCCAGCGGCTCGCCCCGCACATGGGCCAGCAGCCCCACCAGCACCGCCGCCACCACCGGGATCACCCCGGCCTTCTCGAAGAACAGCAACCCGCCCAGGTAGGCCAGCGCGCCGGTGACCGCGTACCGCCGGTTGCCGGTGCGCACCAGCAGGATCGCGTCGCCGCACACCCAGGCCAGCGCCGCCAGCATCGGCAACGAGTTCAGCGCCGCCGCCCACCAGGCGAAGCCGGGTACCGCCAGCGGAGTGAACAGCGCGAACGTCAGCGGCGCCAGCAGCACCGGCCGCCAGCCCACGACGATGTGCAGGGTGCGCAGCAGCGACAGCGCCGCCACCGCCGCCAACACCACCAGGCTCAGCGCCGGCCCGGCCCAGTTCAGCGGCGCCAGCCGGGTGATCGCCCCGGAGAGCAGGAACGCCGCGGGCATCACATGCCCGTCGTGGTCGGTGAACAGGAACGACGGCGACAGCAGCGGATGGGTGCCCGCCCGGGCGACGAGGATCAGGTCATCCCAGTAGAAATAGCCGCCGAAGGCCAGCACCGCCCGCACCACCAGATGCACCACGATCAACGCCGCGGCGATGACCGCGACGGTGGGCGGTCGGCGGCTGCGGGTGATCATGGGTCTCTTTCTTACCGGTCGGTATGGTGACCCGGTGCGTGCACTGGTCACCGGCGCGGCCGGGTTCATCGGGTCGACGTTGGTCGACCGGCTGCTCGAAGACGGCCACCGGGTGGTGGGCCTGGACAACTTCGCCACCGGGCGGGCCACCAACCTCGAGCATCTCACCGATGCCGCGGAGTTCTTCTTCGTCGAAGCCGACCTCGTCACCGCCGACCTGGCCGCCATCCTCGACGAGCACCGCCCCGAAGTGGTGTTCCACCTGGCCGCCCAGATCGACGTGCGGCACTCGGTCGCCGACCCGCAGCACGACGCCGCGGTCAACGTCGTGGGCACCGTCCGCCTGGCTGAGGCGGCGCGCCGCGCCGGGGTCCGCAAGATCGTCCACACCTCCTCGGGCGGGTCCATCTACGGCACCCCGCCGCACTACCCGACCGGCGAGGACGTGCCCACCGACCCGGCCTCGCCGTACGCGGCGGGCAAGGTGGCCGGCGAGATCTACCTGAACACCTTCCGGCACCTCTACGGCATGGAGTGCTCCCACATCGCCCCGGCCAACGTCTACGGACCGCGTCAGGACCCGCACGGCGAGGCCGGCGTGGTGGCGATCTTCGCCCAGGCGCTGCTGTCGGGTCGGCCCACCAAGGTCTTCGGCGACGGCACCAACACCCGCGACTACGTCTTCGTCGACGACGTCGTCGACGCCTTCGTCAAGGCGGCCGGACCGGCCGGCGGGGGACAGCGGTTCAACATCGGCACCGGCGTGGAGACCTCCGACCGGGCGCTGCACACCGCGGTGGCCGCCGCCGTCGGCGCCCCCGACGACCCGGAGTTCCACCCGCCGCGCCTCGGCGACCTCAAGCGGTCCTGCCTGGACATCTCGCGGGCCGCGGCGGTGCTCGACTGGCACCCGCAGGTCTCCCTCGAGCAGGGCCTGGCGCGCACCGTGGACTTTTTCCGCCACACCACCCGCTAGCCCGCCGGGCTAGCCGCGGCGCAGCGCCGCCAGGTGCACGCCGATGCCCAGCAGCGGCCCGCACAGCAACGCCAGCACGGTGCGGGTCTGCAACTCCCACGGCAGCAGCAGCACCACGGTGGCCACCGCGGTCGCCGCCACCCAACCCAGCGCGTAAGCGCGGTGCGCCGCGGCGGCCACCGTCGCGGCCCCGGTCAGGGTCAACATCGCGATCGCCACCGCCGCCACGGTCAGCCAGGCCAACAGCGACCCCTCGACGTGATAGTCGGCTCCGAACAAGGCGGTCAGCAGCCACGGCCCCGCCACCCCGGCCGCCACCGCCCCCAGCGCGCCCGCGGCCGCCACCACCAGCACCGGCGCCACCAGCGCCGCCAGTCGCCGCGTCCGCTGGTCGACGAAGTGGGCGACCAGATTGCCCTGCAGCGCGGTCAGCGGCACCAGCAGCGGCGCGCGGGTGGCGGTCACCGCCAGGATCAGCACCCCGCCGGCCGCCCCGAGGTCACCGGCGGTCGCCTTCAGCAGCACCGGAAACCCCATCACCAGGACCGCGCTGGCACCGGCCGCGGTGATCGAATGCGCCGCGCCGCGCAAAAACGATCTCGCGGTGCCCGGTGTGCGCAGCCGCGCGGCGGCCCGCGCCCCCGGCGAGGCCAGCAGCACCAGCGCCCAGGCCGCCGACCCGGCCACGGTGGCCCACAGATACCCGGCCAATCCCCACCCGATGACGAACCCGACGGTGGCCACCGCCACCCGCATCGCCGCGTCGGTGACCATCAGCGACCCGTAGGCGCTCCAGCGGTCCACCCCGGCGAGCATCCCCAACACCGTCGCGTGCACACAGAACCCGGCCACCCCCGCCGCCAGCAGCAGGATGCTCAACGGGCGCTCGTCGGCGAACACCCGGCCCGACCACAGCGGCGGGGTCGCGACCAGCGCCAGCGCCGCGGCGCCGCCGAGGCCGGCCGCGACCGGGAGCGGACGGGTTCGCGGTGCGGTCGGACCAGGGTCGCGGCGGGCGGTGCGCACCTCGCGGGTGGATTCCTGCAGCAGACCGTTGGCGGCACCGTTGACCAGCCCGAACGCCCCCCAGAACACCGCGAAGACCGCGAAGCCGGCCGGGTCGAGGTCGCGGGCGGCCAGATACAGCACCAGGTAGCCGCAGAGCGCCGACAGCGCGGTCGCCGATCCCACCCGGGCTACGCTGCCGCGGGTGACCGGCCCGCCCGCCCGGGCGGCGGGGGCGCGCTGGGGTGTCGGCACGCCTAAAAACTACCCAGCGGGCCGCCGCCGGTGCACAGCCCGGCGTGCGCCGACCGGCGCCGCGGCGGCGGTCATGGCAGACTGCTCAGCAGAGGGGAGTATTCCTTCGCCGCGGTGTCGTCATCACGTCGTCCGAATCCGGTCGACCGGCGCCGCGGGCCGCGCCGGGCGGGAGAGACCTCTGGTGTTCCAGCGACCCCGGAGGTTTTCATGAACGTGTCCACCCTGGAGTGGGCGGTCACCCTGACGGTGACGATCACCGTCTTGCTGATCGACATCGCGTTCACTGCCCGCAACCCCCACGAGCCCGCCGGCCGCCGGCTGGTGGCGGCGCTGTCGGCCTACATCGGGCTGGCGGTGCTGTTCGGGGCGTGGGTGTGGGCCTATCACGGCAGCCGCTACGGCCTGCAGTTCTACGCCGGCTGGCTCACCGAGTACAGCCTCTCGGTGGACAACCTGTTCGTGTTCATCATCATCATGGCCAGCTTCAAGGTGCCCAAGATCTACCAGCAGCAGGCACTGCTGGTCGGGATCACGCTGGCGCTGCTGCTCCGCGGCATCTTCATCGGGCTGGGCGCGCTGGCCATCGAGCAGTTCTCCTGGATCTTCTACATCTTCGGCGCGTTCCTGCTCTACACCGGGCTGAAGGTGTGGCGGGAGTTCAGCCACGACGCCCCGGACAACCGGGTGGTCCGGGCCGCGCGACGCTACTTCAACACCACCGACAGCTGGCACGGCCTGCGGCTGTTCGTCCGCAACGGCGCCGGCCGGGCGATGACGCCGATGTTCCTGGTCATCGTCGCCCTCGGCACCACCGACCTGGTCTTCGCGCTGGACTCGATCCCGGCGGTCTACGGGCTGACCCGCGAGCCCTACCTGGTGTTCACCGCCAACGTGTTCGCCCTGATGGGCTTGCGCCAGCTGTACTTCCTGCTGGGCAAGCTGCTGCAGCGGCTGGTCTACCTGTCCAAGGGGCTGGCGCTGATCCTGTGCTTCATCGCGGTCAAGATGTTGCTGCAGGCGCTGCGCGGTAACGATCTGCCGTTCCTCAACGGCGGGCAGCCGATCCCGGTGCCGGAGATCCGCACCTGGGTCAGCCTGGTGGTCATCGTGGCGACGGTGGCCGTCACCACCGCCGCCAGCCTCTACCGCACCCGCCGTCTCGCGCCGAGCGACGACACCGAGTGAAGACTCAGGGCGATCTGCGCGACGGCAGATTTCCGCCCTGAGACTGCACTCGCGCGCCGAAACCGCGCGCGGTGGGCTGACGCGAAACCGCGCCCGCCGAATCAGTGCCCGGCGGTTTTGAACCGCTCGAAGGAGCGCTGCACCTCGGCCTCGGCCTCGGCGCGGCCCACCCAGTCGGCGCCCTTGACGAACTTGCCCGGCTCCAGGTCCTTGTAGTGCACGAAGAAGTGCTTGATCGCGTCGAGCTCGGCGGCGGGCACGTCGGCGAGGTCGTTGATGTGGTCCCAGCGGTGGTCTCCGGCCGGCACGCACAGCACCTTGTCGTCGCCGCCGGCCTCGTCGGTCATCTGGAACATCGCCACCGGGCGCACCTCGATGAGCACCCCGGGGAACACCGACTGCGGCAGCAGCACCAGCACGTCGAGCGGATCGCCGTCCTCGCCGAGGGAGTTTTCGATGAACCCGTAGTCGGCCGGGTAGGCCATCGGGGTGTACAGGTAGCGGTCCAGCCGCACCCGCCCCGTCTCGTGGTCGACCTCGTACTTGTTGCGCTGCCCCTTCGGGATCTCGATCGTCACGTCGAATTGCACGGTGCTGGCTCCTTGCCTGCGCTGAGTACGGGTTGAGTCGGGCTGAGTTTAAGGCTCGCCGCCCGCGGTTGGCGACCGCACCCGGGCCCACGCGGGCCGCTCGGGCAGAATTGCACCAGACAGGCAGGAGAGTTATGCGTCCCACGCAGTGGCGCCGGTCGACCCACGTCGCGATCGGGGTGACCGTGCTGTTGGTCGTCGTCGCGCTGCTCACATGGCTGGTCGTGCTCACCGAGAGCGGCCACGGGCCCGGCGCGCAGGCCGCACCGCCGCCCGCGCCGGCCACCGCCGCCCCCGGCGTGGTCCCGGTCTCCGACAGCGCCCCCGCCCCCACCGTCAGCGGCCTGGCGGCGGCCCTGGCCGCCGCGCTGGCCGACCCGGACCTGGGTTTCCTGGGCGGGCGGGTCACCGACGCGGCCACCGCCACCGAACTGTGGGCGCAGCACGACGACATCCCGATGCTGCCCGCCTCCACCAACAAGGTCCTCACCGCGGCGGCGGCGCTGCTCAGCCTGGACCGCGACGCCCGGCTGACCACCCGGGTGGTCAGCGACGAACAGGAGCCGGGCGTGGTGGTGCTGGTCGGCGGCGGGGACCCGGTGCTGTCGGCGGCCGGGCCCGACCAGGACACCTGGTATGCCGGCGCGGCCCGCATCAGCGACCTCGCCGACCAGGTCCGCGCCAGCGGGGCCACCCCGACCCGGGTGCGGGTCGACGTCGGCGCCTTCAGCGGGCCCACGATGGCCCCCGGCTGGGACCCGCTGGACATCGACGGCGGCGACATCGCCCCGATCGAAGCGGTGATGATCGACGCCGGCCGCATCCAGCCGACCACCGTGGAGTCCAAACGCTCCACCACCCCCGCCCTCGACGCCGGGCGGGCCCTGGCGGTCGCGCTCGGGCTGGACCCGGCCACCGTCGCCGTCGGCGCCGCCCCCGGCGGGGCCCGCGAACTCGGCGCGGTCGAGTCGGCGCCGCTGATCCTGCGGCTGCGGCAGATGATGTACGCCTCGGACAACGTGATGGCCGAGTGCATCGCCCGCGAGGTCGCCGCGGCCACCAACCGGCCGCAGTCCTTCGCCGGCGGGGTCGACGCGGTGCTCGCCGTGCTGCACGCCGCCGACATCGACACCACCGACTCGACCCTCGTCGACTCCAGCGGACTCTCCCTCGACGACCGGTTGACCACCCGCACCCTCGACGGGGTGGTGCAGCGCGCCGCCGGCCCCGGCGAGCCGCGGCTGCGGCCCCTGCTGGACCTGCTGCCGGTCGCCGGCGGCAGCGGCACCCTCTCCGACCGGTTCCTCGACCCCGACGCCGACCGCAACGCGGCCGGCTGGCTGCGCGCCAAAACCGGATCGCTGACCGCGACCAACGCCCTGGCCGGGGTGGTCACCGACCGTCGGGGCCGGGTACTGACCTTCGCGCTGATCTCCAACGACGCCGGCCCCACCGGGCGCACGGCGATCGACGCGGTCGCGGCCACGCTGCGGTCCTGCGGGTGCGGTTCGTGACCGAGGCGCCGCAGGTCACCGTCGGTCGCGCCGTCGACTGGCGGTTCGCCACCACGGTCGGCGCCCGGCTCGCCCGTCCGGCACCGCCGTCGACCGAGTACACCCGCCGCCAGGCGGTCGAGGAACTGCACGCCGCCGCGGACACCGCGCTGCCGCTGGTCGCCGAGGTGACCGGGCTGACCCCCCGCGCCGCGGCCGCCCAGCCCACCCGGGTGGTGGACCGGCCCGGCTGGATCGCCGCGGCCGCTGAGTCGATGCGGGACATGACCGGCGGCACCGACAAACCGCGCGGCTTCTTCACCGGCCGGCTCGCCGGGGCGCAGACCGGCGCGGTGCTGGCGTTCATCTCCTCGAGCATCCTGGGCCAGTACGACCCGTTCGCCGACGACGGTGCGGGCGCGCTGCTGCTGGTCTGCCCCAACGTCATCGCGGTCGAACGCCAGCTGCGGGTCGAGCCCGCCGACTTCCGGCTCTGGGTGTGCCTGCACGAGGTCACCCACCGGGTGCAGTTCACCGCCAACCCGTGGCTGCCCGACTACATGGCCCGCGCCCTGGCGGTGCTGACCACCGACGCCGGCGACGACCTCACCGACGTGGTGGGCCGGCTCGCCGAGTTCGCGCGCAGCCGCCGCGACCCGGACCCGGCCAGCACCGGCATCTTGGGCATGGTCCGCGCCCTGCAGTCCGGGCCGCAGCGGGAGGCCCTCGACCAGCTGCTGGTGCTGGGCACCCTGCTCGAGGGCCACGCCGATCACGTGATGGACGGGGTCGGCCCGCAGGCGGTGGCCTCGGTGGCCACCATCCGGCGCCGCTTCGACGAACGCCGCCAGCGCCGCCAGCCGCCGCTGCAACGGCTGCTGCGCGCCCTGCTGGGCATCGACGCCAAACTCAGCCAGTACACCCGCGGCAAGGCGTTCGTCGACCACGTCGTGGACCGGGTGGGCATGGACCGGTTCAACACCGTGTGGTCGGGACCGCAGACCCTGCCGCTGCCCGCCGAGATCGAGAACCCGCAGCAGTGGATCGACCGGGTGCTCTAGACCGGCTGCGCGCCGCGGTGGCCGGCTTCCACGCCGCCCACCTGCCCGCCGCCGACCGCTGGTGTGTGGCGCTGTCCGGCGGGCCCGACTCGCTGGCGCTGACCGCCGCGGCCGCGGGGCTGCGGCCCACGACCGCGCTCATCGTCGACCACGGCCTGCAGGACGGCTCGGCGCAGGTGGCCGAGACGGCCCGCAGTCAAGCGCTGGAACTCGGCTGCGCCGACGCCCGCGTCCTGCGGGTGCGGGTGGGCGGGCCGGGCGGGCCGGAGGCCGCGGCCCGCACCGCCCGCTACGCGGCGCTGCGCGACGCGCGGGCCGGGGCCCCGGTGCTGCTCGGCCACACCCTCGACGACCAGGCCGAAACCGTCCTGTTGGGGCTGGGCCGCGGCTCGGGGCCTCGCTCGATCGCCGGGATGCGCCGGTATACCCCGCCGTGGTGTCGCCCGCTGCTCGGCCTGCGCCGCGAGCTGACCGCGGCGGCCTGCATCGAACTGGGCCTGGCCCCCTGGCACGACCCGCACAACAGCGACCGGCGCTTCACCCGGGTGCGGGTGCGCCGGGAGGTGCTGCCGCTGCTCGAGGAGGTGCTCGGCGGCGGCGTCGCGCAGGCGCTGGCCCGCACCGCCGCCGCGGTCGGCGAGGACACCGACTACCTCGACGAACTCGCCGCCACCCATCTGCCGGACGCCGGTGCGGCGCAGCCTTTGGACCCGACGGTGCTGGGGGCGCTGCCCGCACCGCTGCGGCGCCGGGTGCTGCGGGCCTGGCTGCTGGCCGGCGGCGCCACCGGCCTGACCGACGAGCAGATCCGCCGCGTCGACGCCCTGGTCACGGCCTGGCGCGGCCAGGGCGGGGTGGCGGTGCCGGCCGCGCTGGCCCGGCAGCGGCTGGTGGCCGCCCGCGCCGACGGGCAACTGGTTCTGCGCACCGAACCGGTCGCCGCGCCGCCACCCGACCTTGGTCGTTGACCCCGCGTCATGGCACGCTGTGGGCGTGACAGGGCCGCTGTACCCCGGCGACATCAAATCGGTGCTGCTGAGCGAGGAACAAATCCAGGACCGCACCGCCGAGCTGGGGGCGCAGATCGGCCGCGACTATGCCGAGCTCGCCGCCGGCGACGCCCAGGACCTGCTGCTGGTGACGGTGCTCAAAGGCGCGGTCATGTTCGTCACCGATCTGGCCCGCGCCATCCCGCTGCCCACCCAGTTCGAGTTCATGGCGGTCTCCTCCTACGGCTCGTCCACCTCCTCCTCGGGGGTGGTGCGCATCCTCAAAGACCTCGACCGCGACATCAGCGACCGCGACGTGCTGATCGTGGAGGACGTCGTGGACTCCGGGCTGACCCTGTCGTGGCTGCTGCGCAACCTGGCCGCCCGCCAGCCGCGCTCCCTGCGCGTCTGCACCCTGCTGCGCAAGCTCGACGCGATGCGCACCGGGGTGCAGATCGGCTACGTCGGATTCGACATCCCCAACGAGTTCGTCGTCGGCTACGGCCTGGACTACCTGGAGCGCTACCGCGACCTGCCCTACATCGGCACCCTGGACCCGCGGGTCTACCAGGGCCAGTAGCCGGCTATTTCAGCTCCCAGACCGCGGTCACCGCGAAACTGACGGTCTGCTCGCCCGGCTCCAGCGGCACGTCGGCCATGGCCCGCTGGGCCGGCGCGGGGGAGGGACGCTGGGAATCCTCGCCGCCGGTCTCGGAGATCGACAGCACCTTGCCCAGCTTCAGACCGGCCAGCTCGGCGTACTGCTCGGCGCGGTCCTTCGCGTCGGTGAAGGCCCGCTCGCGGGCGTCGCGCACCAAATCGGAATCGTTGTCGATGGAGTAGCTCACCGAGTCGATGCGGGTGGCGTCCCCGCCGGTGCTCACGATCAGCGCCAGCGCCTCGGAGGCGGAGTCCAGCTCGCGGATCGTGACCCGGATCGAGTTGGTGGCGCGGTAGCCGGTGATCACCGACGCCCCGGCCGGGTCGTTGCCGTACTGCGGCTGCAGGCTGACCCGGGTGGTCGCGATGTCGCGCTCCTCGACCCCGGCGTCGGTGAGCGCGGTGATCAGCTCGCGCTGGCGGTCGCTGGTCTGGGTCATCACCGTCGAGGCGTCCGCGGCGGTGAACTCGATGCCCACCTCGGCGGTCAGGGTGTCCGGGCTGCCTTGCACCTCGCCGTTGCCGACGACGGTGACCTCCCGGGGGGAGCCGTCGGCGGGACTGGCGGCGTCGCACCCGGCGAGCCCGCCGATGGCCACCGCGGCCACCGCCGGGGCGATCAGCCAGCGAAGCGACCTCATGTGTGCTGCGATCGGCATGCCTGGCACCTTACGTGGCCGCCACCCGCGTCGCGGTGCCGCCACACCCGCGGTGGCGGCGCTCAGCGCAGCTCGGTGAGGAACTCCAGCAGCGCGGCGTTGACCTGCTCGGGACACTCCTGCTGCAGCCAGTGCCCGGCGTCCTCGATGAGCAGTTCCCGGTACGGCCCGGCCGCGACTTCCCGCGCCCGGTCGCGGCGGGTGAAGCCGAGCACCGGGTCGGCGGCACCGGCGATGAACAGCGCGGGCACGTCGGTGCTGGCGTCGGCCAGCTGCGGGGTGGTCGACCAGTTGCGGTCGAAATTGCGGTACCAGTTCAGCCCGCCGGTGAACCCGGTGCGACTGAACTCGGCGACGTAGTAGTCGAATTCGTCGGCGCTGATCCACTCCGGCAGCGCGCTCGGCTCGGGCAGCCGGTCGACGAACCCGGCCGGGCCGGGGTCGAGCATGGTCGCGGCCGCGGCGGCGTCACCGGGGGTGGTCAGCCCGCCGAACATCCGCCGCATGGTGCGGGCCGGGTCGGCGCCGAGTTCGGCGTCGGCGACCCCGGGCTGCTGGAAGTAGAGGATGTAGAAGAAGCGGTCCCCGAAGATGCGCCGCCACGTCGCGGTCGGCGCCTCCTGCGAGCGCGGGGTGGGCGGAACGCTGAGCCCCACCACCGCGGCCACCCGATCGGGGTGCAGCAGCGCGGCGTTCCACACCACCGGCGCCCCCCAGTCGTGGCCCACCCAGACCGCCCGGTCGGCGCCGACGGCGTCGAGCAGGCCGGTCAGGTCGGCGGTGAGCGCGTGGATGTCGTAGGCCTCGACCGGATCCGGCGCCGAGGAGCCGCCGTAGCCGCGCTGATCGGGGGCGAGCACGTGGTAGCCGGCGGCGGCCAGCGCCGGGATCTGGTGCCGCCAGGAATAGGCCAGCTCGGGGAAGCCGTGGGCGAGCAGCACCACCGGCCCGTCCGGCGGACCGGCCTCCAGCACCCGCAACCGCACCCCGTTGGTGTCGATGAACCGTTCCGTCGCCGCCGCCACGCTGCCGCCCATGTTCCCACCCAAGCACAGTCGGGCCGCCGCCTTCGCCGCGATCGGCGAACACCGTCGCGGTAGCCTTGAGGATTGCAGTTGCCTGTACTGGAAGGATCGGGCCGACCACGGTCGGAAATTGATGAACCGCAAAAACGTGATCCGCACCGTCACCGTGATCGCCGTGGTGGTGCTGGTGGGCTGGTCGTTCTTCTACCTCAGCGACGACACCCGCAAGTTCAAGCCCGTCGACACCTCGGTGGCGGTGGCCCAGATCGCCGAGGACAACGTCGAAAGCGCCCAGATCGACGACCGCGAGCAACAGCTGCGGTTGACCCTCAAAACGGGCAACGACGCCACCGAGGGCGCCGACCAGGTCATCACCAAATACCCCACCGGTTACGCGGTCACCCTCTATGACGCGCTGAGCGCCAAGAACGCGAAGGTCAACACCACCGTCAACCAGGGCAGCGTGTTCGGCACCCTGCTGATCTACATGCTGCCGCTGCTGCTGCTGGTGGCGCTGTTCGTGATGTTCTCCCGCATGCAGGGCGGCGCCAGGATGGGCTTCGGCTTCGGCAAATCACGCGCCAAGCAGCTCTCCAAGGACATGCCGAAGACCACCTTCGCCGACGTCGCCGGGGTCGACGAAGCGGTCGAGGAGCTCTACGAGATCAAGGACTTCCTGCAGAACCCGAGCCGCTATCAGGCCCTGGGCGCCAAGATCCCCAAGGGCGTGCTGCTGTTCGGTCCGCCCGGCACCGGCAAGACGCTGCTGGCCCGCGCGGTGGCCGGTGAGGCCGAGGTGCCGTTCTTCACTATCTCCGGCTCGGACTTCGTCGAGATGTTCGTCGGGGTGGGCGCCTCGCGGGTGCGCGACCTGTTCGAGCAGGCCAAGCAGAACAGCCCGTGCATCATCTTCGTCGACGAGATCGACGCGGTCGGCCGCCAGCGCGGCGCCGGCCTCGGCGGCGGCCACGACGAGCGGGAACAGACCCTCAACCAGCTGCTGGTGGAGATGGACGGCTTCGGCGACCGGGCCGGGGTCATCCTGATCGCGGCGACCAACCGCCCCGACATCCTCGACCCGGCGCTGCTGCGCCCGGGCCGCTTCGACCGCCAGATCCCGGTCTCCAACCCCGACATCGCCGGGCGGCGCGCGGTGCTGCGGGTGCACGCCAAGGGCAAGCCGATGGCCCCCGACGTCGACCTGGAAAGCCTGGCCAAACGCACCGTCGGGATGTCCGGGGCCGATCTGGAGAACGTCATCAACGAGGCGGCGCTGCTGACCGCGCGGGAGAACGGCACCGTGATCACCGGCCCGGCGCTGGAGGAGGCGGTGGACCGGGTCATCGGCGGGCCGCGGCGCAAGAGCCGCATCATCAGCGAGCACGAGAAGAAGATCACCGCCTACCACGAGGGCGGCCACACCCTCGCCGCGTGGGCCATGCCCGACATCGACCCGATCTACAAGGTGACGATCCTCGCGCGCGGGCGCACCGGCGGGCACGCGGTCGCGGTGCCCGAGGAGGACAAGAGCCTGCGCACCCGCTCGGAGATGATCTCGCAGCTGGTGTTCGCGATGGGCGGACGCGCCGCCGAGGAGCTGGTCTTCCACGAACCGACCACCGGCGCGGTCTCCGACATCGAGCAGGCCACCAAGATCGCGCGGGCGATGGTCACCGAGTACGGCATGAGCGCCAAGCTGGGCGCGGTGCGCTACGGCACCGAGCACGGCGACCCGTTCCTGGGCCGCACCATGGGCAGCGCCCCGGACTACTCCCACGAGGTGGCCCGGGAGATCGACGAGGAGGTGCGCAAGCTCATCGAGGCCGCCCACACCGAGGCGTGGGCGATCCTCACCGAGCACCGCGATGTCCTCGACACCCTCGCCGGTGAGCTGCTGGAGAAGGAGACGCTGCACCGCGCCGAGCTGGAGGAGCTGTTCGCCCAGGTCGAGAAGCGGCCGCGGATGACCATCTTCGACGATTTCGGCGGACGCACCCCGTCGGACAAGCCGCCGATCAAGACGCCCGGCGAGCTGGCGATCGAACGCGGCGAGGAATGGCCCCAGCCGGTGGCCGAGCCGGCCTTCAAGGCCGCCATCGCCCAGGCGAACGCCGAGGCCGAACGGGCCCGCCGCGCCGCCAACGGCACCCCCGAGCACCCGCCGCAGAACGGCGGGTCCCAGCCGCCCCAACCACCCCAGTCGCCGCAGCCGACCCAGCCCGATTACGGCGCCCCGGCGGGCTGGTACGCCCCGGGCTGGCCGCCGCCGCAACAGCAGCCGAGCTATCCGCAGCACCCCGGCCCGTGGTATCCGCCGTCCCCCGGGCAGCGGCACGGGCAGCCCGCCGGCCAGGGCTACCCGCCCCGCCAGCCGTACCCGGTGCCCGGCCAGGGCGACCCGGGACAGGCCCCGGGCCAACACGGTGAGGAGAGCCGGCAGACCCCGCCGGCCCGCGGCTAATCCATGGAGGTTCGATGACTCGGTTCGATACCGGGATCGATTCGGAGTTCGACGCGCAACCGGCGTCGTCGAACGGACCGGTGTTCGACCAGGCGCGCGCCGAGGCCGCCATCCGGGAACTGCTCTACGCCATCGGCGAGGACCCGGAACGCTGCGGGCTGCGCGACACCCCGGCGCGGGTCGCGCGGGCCTACCGGGAGATGTTCGCCGGGCTCTACACCGACCCCGACGACGTGCTCAACACCACCTTCGACGAGCAGCACGACGAGTTGGTGATGGTCAAGGACATCCCGATGTACTCGATGTGCGAACACCACCTGGTGTCCTTCCGCGGTTCGGCGCACGTGGGCTACATCCCCGGCGAGGACGGCCGGGTCACCGGTCTGTCGAAGATCGCCCGGGTCGTCGACCTCTACGCCCGCCGCCCGCAGGTGCAGGAGCGGCTGACCGCGCAGATCGCCGACGCGATGATGGGCCGGCTCAAGCCGCGGGGCGTGATCGTGGTCCTCGAAGCCGAGCACATGTGCATGTCGATGCGGGGGGTCCGCAAACCCGGTGCGGTCACCACCACGTCGGCGGTGCGCGGCCAGTTCAAGACCGACACGGCGCTGCGCGCGGAAGCGTTGAATCTCATCCTGCACAAGTGAGGTCCACCGGTGTGCAGGTCATGGGGGTGGTCAATGTCACCACCGACTCGTTCTCCGATGGTGGCCGCTACCTGGAGACCGGCCGCGCCGTCGAGCACGGGCTGGCGCTGGCCGCCGCCGGGGCGGCGATCATCGACGTCGGCGGGGAATCCACCCGGCCGGGCGCCCAGGGCGTCGACACCGCGGTGGAGATCGCCCGGGTCGTCCCGGTGGTCTCCGCGCTGGCCGCGCACGGCCTCACGGTCAGCATCGACACCATGCACGCCGCCGTCGCCGCCGCCGCACTCGAGGCCGGGGCAACCCTGGTCAACGACGTCTCGGGCGGGCGGGCCGACCCGGACATGGCCCCGCTGCTCGCCGAGAGCGGGGTCCGGTGCGTGCTGATGCACTGGCGGCCGGTGGCGGCGCAGCACCCGCACCGGGTGCCGCGGTACCGCGACGTGGTCGCCGAGGTGCGCGCGGAGCTGCTCGCCGCGGTGGACGCGGTGGTGACCGCCGGTGTCGATCCGGGCCGCATCGTCATCGATCCCGGGCTGGGTTTCGCCAAGACCGGCCTCCACAACTGGACGTTGCTGCACGCCCTGCCGGAGCTGGTCGCCACCGGGGTGCCGGTGCTGGTCGGGGCGTCTCGCAAACGGTTCCTCGGGGCGCTGCTGGCCGGGCCCGACGGGGCGGTGCGCCCGCCGGACGGACGGGAGACCGCGACCGCGGTGATCTCGGCGCTGGCGGCGCTACACGGCGCCTGGGGGGTGCGGGTCCACGACGTGCGGGCCTCGGTGGACGCCCTGAAGGTCGTCGACGCCTGGGCGCTGGGCGGGGAGCGCGATGACTGACCGGATCGAACTGCGCGGCTTGACCGTTCGCGGCTACCACGGCGTGTTCGACCACGAGCGCGCCGACGGCCAGGACTTCGTCGTCGACATCACGCTGTGGCTGGACCTGACCGCGGCGGCGGCCGGCGACGACCTCGCCGACACCTACGACTACGGGGTGCTGGCCGATCGGGCCGCCGCCATCGTCGCCGGCCCGCCACGCAACCTGATCGAGACCGTCGCCGCCGAGATCGCCGACGAGGTGATCACCGATCCGCGGGTGGAGGCGGTCGAAGTCACCGTGCACAAGCCGCAGGCGCCGATACCGCACGTCTTCGCCGACGTGGCGGTGGTCGCCCGCCGCTCCCGCCGCGGCGGTCGCGGGCGGGTGGTCCCGGCGGGGGCGGCCACATGACCCGGGTGGTGCTCTCGATCGGCAGCAACCTCGGTGACCGGCTGGCCCGGCTGCAGTCGGTGCTCGACGGGCTGGGCCCGGCGGTGCGCGCCGTCTCCGGGGTCTTCGAGACCGACCCGTGGGGCGGGCTGGACCAGGGCCAGTTCCTCAACGCGGTGCTCATCGCCGAGCACCCCGACTACGACGGCCAGCGCTGGCTGCGGCGGGCCCACGAGTTGGAGAACGCCGCACATCGGGTGCGCGGGGAGCGGTGGGGGCCGCGCACCCTCGACGTGGACCTGGTGACCTGCCATGAGACCTCCCCGGCCGGCGACACCCTGGTGGTCTCCCGCGACGACGGGCTGACGCTGCCGCACCCGCTGGCGCATCTGCGCGCCTTCGTGCTGATCCCGTGGCTGCAGATCGAGCCCGACGCCGAACTTCCGGTGGCGGGCCAACTGCGGCCGGTCAGCGCCCTGGTGACCGAGCTGGACCCCGCCGATCGGGCCGCGGTGCGCGAGACCGGGCTGACGTTGAGCCCAGCGGCCGGAGCGGACGCCTGATGGGCCCGACCCGCAAGCGTGATCTGCTCGCCGCCGTGCTCGGCACCGGCCTGCTGGGCTACCTGCTGGTGGGGCAGCTGTACCGGTTGTTCCCCCCGATCACGGTGTGGACCGGGCTGTCGCTGCTGGTCGTCGCCGCAGTGGAGGCCGGCTGGGGCTTTCAACTGCGCGCCAAGATCAACGCCGCCGAGATCGGGGTGGGCCCGGGCCGGCTGCACCCGCTGACCGCCGCGCGCAGCCTGGTCGTCGCCAAGGCCTCCGCCTGGGTGGGGGCGGTGGTGCTCGGCTGGTGGCTGGCGGTGCTGGCCTACCTGCTGCCGCGACGCTCGTGGCTGCACGCCGCCGAGCAGGACACCGCGGGCACCGTGGTGGCGGCGGTCAGCGCGCTGGCTCTGGTGGTTGCCGCGCTGTGGCTGCAGCATTGCTGTCGCTCGCCCGGGATCGGCCCGGAGAGCGGTGAGGACACCGAGAAACAGGCCTGCTGAGAATCGCCGAAGCGCGCCGACACGCGGACTGACCTCGGGCCGGTACAGTCAGGCCATGACCGTTCTGTCCGGCGGCGCTCGGGTCCGGCGCGGCGTCCGCAGGCCGGGCTGGACACTGCTGACCACGTTGCTGGTGCTCGCTCTCGTCGCGAGTTCCGCACTGGTGTTCACCGATCGCATCGAACTGCTGAAGCTGGCGGTCATCCTGGCGTTATGGGCGGCGGTGGTCGGCGCTTTCGTCTCGGTGATCTACCGACGGCAAAGCGATGTCGCCGAGGCGCGCGCCCGCGACATGCGGTTGGTCTACGACCTGCAACTCGACCGGGAGATCGCCGCCCGCCGCGAATACGAGTTGAACGTCGAGTCGCAGCTGCGCCGCGAACTGGCCTCCGAGCTGCGGGCCGAGGCCGCCGACGAAATCGCCATGCTGCGCAGCGAACTGGCGGCGCTGCGCACCAACCTCGAGATCCTCTTCGACGCCGAGTTCGAGCACCGCCCGGCGCTGGAGACCGAACGCAGCACCGTGCGCGCCTACAGCGACCGCGCCCAGGACGACCAGGGTAGGTCGGATTGGGCTGCGGCAGCACGGATTTCGACGACGATGCCCGACGAGACGGCCAGCACGACCACCGAGAACCCGATCATCGACGTGCCCGAGGTTCCGGTGCCCCCGGCGGCCGAGGCGCCCCCCGAACCGCCGGTCGAACAGCCGCGCCGCGACGCCCGCGATCCGCAGAGCCCCGGTGCCCAGCACTACGAGCGCTACGAGACCCCGCGCTACGACACCCCGCAGTACGACACCCGGGACTACGGGGCGCGGCCACCCGTCGAAGACGAGCCCCGCAGATCCCGCCGTCGCCGTGCGGCCGAACCGCAGCCCGAACCGCAGCCCGCGCCACCGCGCCCGGAGCCGCCGGCCTGGCCGCCGCGCCCCGAGCCGGCGCCGGCCGCGCAGAGCTGGCAGACCGGCCCGGTGCAGCCGGTCCCGCCCGCGCCGCCGCCCAGCCCGCCGCCGCCCAGCCCGCCGGCGGCTGAGACCGGCTGGCAGCCGCTCGGCGGGGAAGGGCAGTGGCTACCGCCCGGGGCGCCGGGCAGTCACTGGGCGCCCGCCGACGAGCCACCCCAGCCGCGCCGCGGCCGGCACTACCGGGGCCCGGACGAACCGGCCGCCCCCGAACCGGCCGCACCCGAACCGGTCGCCCCGGCGCCGGCCTGGCCGGAGACCGGCCGCCACCAGCCGCGCCACGCCCCGCCCGGCGGCGGCTACACCCCACCGATGCCGACCCGGCCCGAGCCCGCGGCCCGGCACCGGCGCCGCGCCGAGGAGCCCGACGACACGCCGCCGCGCTTCGAGCCGCCACCGCCTGCCGAGCCGGCCGAAACCCCGGAGCCCGAGGAATCCGGCGGCCGGCGCAGCAGCGGTCAGTCGGTGGCCGACCTGCTGGCTCGCTTCGAGGTCAGCCCCACCAGCGGGGGGCGCCGGCGCCGCCGGGAGGACTGACCCGGCGGGGGCGCGCTGCACCGGAGGGCCGCCGCGGGCTAAAATCTTCCCCGACCGTCCGGTACCCGCCACGCGGGACTGGAACGAACCAACAGGACTTGTGAGGTCGTCTGCATGGCGCAGTTCGACGGATTGCGTCCCGCTCGACTCAAAGTGGGCGTCATCTCGGCCGGCCGGGTGGGAACCGCCCTGGGGGTCGCGCTGGAGCGCGCCGACCACGTCGTGGTGGCCTGCAGCGCGATCTCCGGCGCCTCGCGCCGGCGTGCCGGGCGGCGGCTGCCCGACACCCCGATCGTGGCGGTGCCGCAGGTGGCCGGGGCCGCCGAGCTGCTGATCCTGGCGGTCCCCGACACCGAACTGCCCGACCTGGCCACCGGGTTGGCCGCCACCGCGGCGGTGCGGCCGGGCACCATCGTGGCCCACACCTCCGGGGCGCACGGGGTGGCGGTGCTGGACCCGCTGGCGGCGCTGGACTGCATACCGCTGGCCATCCACCCGGCGATGACGTTCACCGGCTCCGACGAGGACATCGCCCGCCTGCCCGACGCCTGCTTCGGGATCACCGCCGCCGACGAGGTCGGCTACGCGATCGCGCAGTCGCTGGTGCTGGAGATCGGCGGCGAACCGGTCCGGGTCCGCGAGGAAGCCCGCACCCTCTACCACGCGGCGCTCGCCCACGCCGCCAACCACCTGGTCACCGTGGTCGCCGACGCGGTGGAGATGCTCCGCGCGGCGCTGCGCGGGCAGGAACTGCTCGGCCAGCAGTGGATCGACGACGAGCCCGGCGGCCTCGCCGAGCGGGTCGTCGGGCCGTTGGCCCGCGCCGCGCTGGAGAACACCCTGCACCGCGGGCGCGCCGCGCTGACCGGCCCGGTCGCCCGCGGGGACGCCGCGGCGATCGCCGGGCACCTCGACGCGATCGCGGCGCTGGACACCGGGCTGGCCGAGGCCTACCGCACCAACTCGCTGCGCACCGCCCAGCGGGCCCACGCCCCCGCCGAGGTGCTCGAGGTGCTGACCCGATGAGGGCCGCGGCTGCGCCGAAGTTCACCGCCGGTGAGCTCAACGTCTACCCCGCCGACCGGGACGTCGCGGCGGTCTGCCGGGCCCTGCGCGGCACCGGGCGGCGGGTGGTGCTGGTCCCCACCATGGGCGCGCTGCACGACGGGCACCTGGCGCTGGTGCGGGCCGCCCGGCGGGTCCCCGGCGCGGTGGTGGTGGTCTCGATCTTCGTCAACCCGCTGCAGTTCGGCGCAGGGGAGGACCTGGCCACCTATCCGCGCACCCTCGAGGACGACCTGGCGCTGCTGCGCGAGGAGCGGGTCGACGTCGTGTTCACCCCGACCGAGGCGGTGATGTACCCGCACGGCAGGCGCACCGTCGTCCGGCCCGGACCGCTGGGTGCCGAACTGGAGGGCGCCGCGCGCCCGGAGCACTTCGCGGGCATGCTCACCGTGGTGCTCAAGCTGCTGCAGATCGTCGGGCCGGACCGGGTGTTCTTCGGCGAGAAGGACTACCAGCAGCTGATCCTGGTACGCCAGATGGTCGAGGACCTCAACATCGACACCGAGGTCGTCGGGGTGCCGATCGTGCGGGACGCCGACGGTCTGGCGCTGTCCTCCCGCAACCGCTACCTCGACGGCGAGCAGCGTGAGCTGGCGACCGCGCTGTCGGCGGCGCTGCTGGCCGGGGCGCGGGCCGCGGCCGGCGGCGTCGAGGAGGCGCTGGCCGCCGCGCGCGGTGTGCTGGACCAGGTTCCGGCGATCGAGCTGGACTACCTGGAGGTGCGCGACCCCGTGCTGGGGCCGGCACCCCCGTACGGGCCGGGCCGAATCCTGGTGGCGGCCAAGATCGGTGACACCCGACTGCTGGATAACGCCGCCGTTGATATCGCCGCCGGACCCTACACCTGACCGAACCTGCCGCCGAACACGTTGGAGGAACCCATGCTGCGGACCATGATGAAGTCGAAGATCCACCGGGCCACCGTCACCCAGGCGGACCTGCACTACGTCGGCTCGGTGACCATCGATGCCGACCTGATGGAGGCCGCCGATCTGCTCGAAGGCGAGCAGGTCACCATCGTCGACATCGACAACGGGGCCCGGCTGGTCACCTACGCCATCACCGGCGAGCGCGGCAGCGGGGTGATCGGGATCAACGGCGCCGCAGCGCATCTGGTGCACCCCGGTGACCTGGTGATCCTGATCGCCTACGGCACCATGAGCGACGAGGAGGCCCGCCGGTTCCGTCCCCGGGTGGTGTTCGTCGACGCCGCCAACAAGCAGGTCGACCTCGGCGACGATCCGGCGTTCGTGCCCGACTTCGACATCCCCGAAACCGCTGAACTGCTCTCCCCGCGGGCGAGCGCGCGATAACCGTGCTCCTCGCCATCGACGTCCGCAACACCCACACCGTGGTGGGTCTGCTCGCCGGGGCCGGTGAGCACGCCAACGTGGTGCAGCGGTGGCGGATCCGCACCGAGCCGGAGATCACCGCCGACGAGTTGGCGTTGACCATCGACGGGCTGATCGGCGACGACGGGGAGCGGCTCACCGGTGCCGCGGCGCTGTCCACCGTCCCGTCGGTGCTGCACGAGGTGCGCATCATGCTCGACCAGTACTGGCCGACGGTGCCGCAGGTGCTCATCGAACCGGGCGTGCGCACCGGGATCCCACTGCTGGTGGACAACCCCAAAGAAGTCGGCGCCGACCGGATCGTCAACTGCCTGGCCGCCTACCGCAAGTTCGGCACCGCCGCCATCGTCGTCGACTTCAGCTCCGCCATCTGCGTCGACGCCGTCTCGGCCAAGGGCGAGTTCCTCGGTGGCGCGATCGCGCCGGGCGTGCAGGTGTCCTCCGACGCCTCGGCGGCACGCTCGGCCGGGCTGCGCCGCATCGAACTGGCCCGGCCGCGCTCGATCATCGGCAAGAACACCGTCGAATGCATGCAGGCCGGGGCCGTCTTCGGGTTCGCCGGGCTGGTCGACGGGCTGGTGCAACGCATCCGCACCGAGGTCGACGGGTTCGCCGGCGAGGCGGTGGCGGTGGTGGCCACCGGGCACACCGCCCCGCTGCTGCTGCCCGAACTGCACACCGTCGACCACTGCGACCCGCACCTGACCCTGCACGGCCTGCACCTGGTCTTCGAACGCAACCGGGACAGCTCGCGCGGCCGGCTCAAGACCGCCCGCTGACGGCGCACCGCCGGGCCCGCGGTCCGGGGGCGGCGCCGGTCGCCGGTGCGCCCCAGTAAGCTCGCGGGTCGTGACCTCCGACGAATCCGCCCTCCCCGAACAGTTCCGGATCCGCCGGGCCAAGCGGGAACGCCTGCTGGCCGAGGGACGTGAGCCCTACCCGGTCAACGTCGAGCGCACCCACACCCTGGCCGAGATCCGCGCCGCCCACCCCGACCTGCCCGCCGACACCGCCACCGGCGAGATCGTCGGCGTCTCCGGGCGGGTGGTGTTCGCCCGCAACTCCGGCAAGCTGTGCTTCGCCACCCTGCAGGAGGGCGACGGCACCCAGCTGCAGGTGATGATCAGCCTCGCCGGGGTCGGCGAGCAGCTGCTGGACCAGTGGAAGAGCGACGTCGACCTCGGGGACATCGTCTACGTCCACGGTGAGGTGATCAGTTCCCGGCGCGGTGAGCTGTCGGTGCTCGGCGACACCTGGCAGATGGCGGCGAAGGCGCTGCGGCCGCTGCCGGTCGCGCACAAGGAGATGAGCGACGAGTCCCGGGTCCGGCAACGCTACGTCGATCTGATCGTCCGGCCGGAGGCGCGCACCGTGGCCCGGCAGCGCATCGCGGTGGTGCGGGCGCTGCGCAACGCGCTGGAGCGCCGCGGCTTCCTCGAGGTCGAGACCCCGATGCTGCAGGTTCTGGCCGGCGGGGCGGCGGCCCGCCCGTTCGTCACCCACTCGAACGCGCTGGACACCGACTTGTTTCTGCGCATCGCCCCGGAGTTGTTCTTGAAACGCTGCGTGGTCGGCGGATTCGACCGGGTATTCGAGTTGAACCGGGTATTCCGAAATGAAGGAATTGACTCCACTCATTCACCGGAATTTTCGATGCTGGAAACCTATCAGGCGTATGGAACCTACGACGACTCCGAGATCGTCACCCGGCAGCTAATTCAGGAGGTCGCCGACGAGGCGATCGGCACCCGGCAGGTCCCGCTGCCCGACGGCAGCACCTACGACATCGACGGTGAGTGGGCGTCGATACAAATGTATCCGTCCCTCTCCGAAGCCCTCGGTGAGGAGATCACCCCGGAAACACCGGTGCCGGTCCTGCGCGGTATCGCCGACCGGTTGGGAGTGGAAGTGCCCGAGGACCGCGGCTATGGGCACGGCAAACTCGTCGAGGAACTGTGGGAGCACACCGTGGGCGACAACCTGTTCGCGCCCACCTTCGTTCGCGATTTCCCGGTCGAGACCACCCCGCTGACCCGCCAGCACCGCAGCATCGCCGGGGTCACCGAGAAATGGGATCTCTATCTGCGCGGCTTCGAGCTCGCGACCGGCTACTCGGAGCTGATCGACCCGGTGGTGCAGCGGGAGCGGTTCGTCGCCCAGGCCCGCGCCGCCGCGGCCGGCGACGACGAGGCGATGGCGCTGGACGAGGATTTCCTGGCCGCCATCGAATACGCGATGCCGCCGTGCACCGGCACCGGAATGGGGGTGGACCGCCTGCTGATGGCATTGACGGGATTGTCAATTAGGGAGACGGTTCTGTTCCCCATTGTTCGACGACACGACGGCTGATCTTGCGCGTATAGCGGCGGCGTTAATGGCCGTGTTTGAATGGTTCATCCGGTTATGGCACGGTGGTCAATCGAGCGGTCTTCATCGCACCGCAGCGCAAACGAAAGGTGAGTGGCCTGTAATGGCGAAAAAAGTGACGGTTACGCTGGTAGACGATTTGGATGGCGCTGCGAAAGCGGATGAAACCGTCGAATTCGGTCTCGACGGGGTGACGTACGAGATCGACCTGTCGACCAAGAACGCCGAGAAATTGCGCGGCGACTTCAAGCGGTGGGTCGAGTCCGGCCGCCGCGTCGGCGGCCGCAAGCGCGGGCGTAGCAGCACCGGCCGCCGCGGCGCGATCGACCGCGAGCAGAGCGCCGCGATCCGCGAGTGGGCCCGCCGCAACGGCCACAACGTGTCGACCCGCGGCCGGATCCCGGCCGACGTGATCGAGGCGTTCCACGCCGCCACCTGACGACGCGGCGCCGCCGCCGGGGGACCTCGAGCGGTGTTCGCTGGCGGCGAACCGATCTTCGAAACGTTTCCGCTGATCTCGGCGTTGCCCACGTATGGCCGTAGAACGGCCGGGTGAATCGGCATCACGGTAGCCACCGTGCGGTAGGAAGCCCGGCCTGCCGCCACTACAGTGGACGGCAGGCGCGAACTGCCGATCATCGTGCCGATGTGTAGGGAGAAGGTAACCACCGATGTTCGAGAGATTTACCGACCGGGCACGTCGGGTTGTGGTCTTGGCGCAAGAAGAGGCCAGGATGCTCAACCACAACTACATCGGCACCGAGCACATTCTGTTGGGCCTCATTCACGAGGGTGAAGGGGTCGCCGCCAAGTCGCTGGAGTCGCTGGGGATTTCCCTGGAAGGGGTGCGCAGCCAGGTCGAGGAGATCATCGGCCAGGGCCAGCAGGCACCCTCCGGGCACATCCCGTTCACGCCGCGGGCCAAGAAGGTCCTGGAACTGTCGCTGCGTGAGGCGCTGCAGCTCGGCCACAACTACATCGGCACCGAGCACATCCTGCTCGGCCTGATCCGGGAGGGCGAGGGTGTCGCCGCTCAGGTGCTGGTCAAGCTCGGTGCGGAACTGACCCGGGTACGTCAACAGGTCATCCAGCTGCTCTCCGGATACCAGGGCAAGGAGACCGCCGAGGCCGGCACCGGAGGCCGCGGCGGCGAGTCCGGCAGTCCGTCGACCTCGCTGGTGCTCGACCAGTTCGGGCGCAACCTGACCGCCGCGGCGGCTGAGGGCAAGCTCGATCCGGTCATCGGCCGGGAGAAAGAGATCGAGCGGGTGATGCAGGTGCTCTCCCGGCGCACCAAGAACAACCCGGTGCTCATCGGCGAACCCGGGGTCGGAAAGACCGCGGTCGTCGAGGGACTGGCGCAGGCCATCGTCAACGGCGAGGTGCCCGAGACGCTGAAGGACAAGCAGCTCTACACCCTCGACCTGGGTTCGCTGGTCGCGGGCAGCCGCTACCGCGGTGACTTCGAGGAACGGCTGAAGAAGGTCCTCAAGGAGATCAACACCCGCGGCGACATCATCCTGTTCATCGACGAGCTGCACACGCTGGTCGGTGCCGGTGCCGCCGAGGGCGCCATCGACGCCGCGTCGATCCTCAAGCCCAAGCTGGCCCGCGGCGAGCTGCAGACGATCGGCGCCACCACCCTCGACGAGTACCGCAAGTACATCGAGAAGGACGCCGCCCTGGAGCGCCGCTTCCAGCCGGTGCAGGTCGGTGAGCCGTCGGTGGAGCACACCATCGAAATCCTCAAGGGGCTGCGCGACCGCTACGAGGCGCACCACCGGGTGTCGATCACCGACCCGGCGTTGGTGGCCGCGGCCCCCCTGGCCGACCGCTACATCAACGACCGGTTCCTGCCGGACAAGGCCATCGACCTCATCGACGAGGCCGGCGCCCGGATGCGGATCCGGCGGATGACCGCGCCGCCGGACCTGCGCGAGTTCGACGAGAAGATCGCCGACGCGCGCCGGGAGAAGGAGTCCGCGATCGACGCGCAGGACTTCGAGAAGGCCGCCAGCCTGCGCGACCAGGAGAAGCAGCTGGTCGCCCAGCGCACCGAGCGGGAGAAGCAGTGGCGCTCCGGTGACCTCGACGTGGTCGCCGAGGTCGACGACGAGCAGATCGCCGAAGTGCTGGGCAACTGGACCGGCATCCCGGTGTTCAAGCTCACCGAGGCCGAGACCACCCGGCTGCTGCGCATGGAGGATGAGCTGCACAAGCGGATCATCGGCCAGGACGACGCGGTCAACGCCGTCTCCAAGGCGATCCGGCGCACCCGCGCCGGGTTGAAGGACCCGAAACGGCCGTCCGGGTCGTTCATCTTCGCCGGGCCGTCCGGGGTCGGCAAGACCGAGTTGTCCAAGGCGCTGGCGGAGTTCCTGTTCGGCGACGACGACGCGCTGATCCAGATCGACATGGGCGAGTTCCACGACCGGTTCACCGCCTCGCGGCTGTTCGGCGCCCCGCCGGGCTACGTCGGCTACGAGGAGGGCGGCCAGCTCACCGAGAAGGTGCGGCGCAAGCCGTTCTCGGTGGTGCTGTTCGACGAGATCGAGAAGGCCCACCAGGAGATCTACAACTCGCTGTTGCAGGTGCTCGAGGACGGCCGGCTCACCGACGGGCAGGGCCGCACGGTCGACTTCAAGAACACCGTGTTGATCTTCACCTCCAACCTGGGGACCTCCGACATCTCCAAGGCGGTCGGTCTGGGCTTCACCCAGGGCGGCGGGGAGAACAACTACGAGCGGATGAAGCTCAAGGTCAACGACGAGCTCAAGAAGCACTTCCGGCCGGAGTTCCTCAACCGCATCGACGACATCATCGTCTTCCACCAGCTCAGCCGCGAGGAGATCCTCCAGATGGTCGATCTGCTGATCGGCCGGGTGGGCGAGCAGCTGCACGCCAAGGACATGGCGATGGTGCTCACCGACAAGGCCCGCTCGCTGCTGGCCAAGCGGGGCTTCGACCCGGTGCTGGGGGCGCGTCCGCTGCGGCGCACCATTCAGCGCGAGATCGAGGACCAGCTGAGCGAGAAGATCCTGTTCGAGGAGCTGCGCCCGGGCCAGCTGGTCACCGTCGACGTGGACAACTGGGACGGGGAGGGTGCCGGCGAAGAGGCGGTGTTCACCTTCACCGGCGGTCCCAAGCCGGTCGAGTCGGCCGAGCTGGCCGACGCCGCCGCCGGCTCGACGCCCGCGGAGTAGCACCGCTCGACTGACGCTGGGGCGGCCGGCTGGTGCCGGGTCGCCTCAGCGCTCGCCGGGCAACATCGCGAAGACCTGCTTGGCGATCTGCAGCACCCAGCCGGCGACCCGCGGGCCGTGGTCATGGGTCCAGTTCAGCTGGAAACTGACCACCCAGGGCTGCCCGGCCCGGTCGACCGCGTACCAGCTGAAGGTCAGGTCGCCGGGCAGACCGCCGGCCTTGGCCCCGATGTAGGGCCACTGGTTGCGGTTCAGGTCGATGCCGGCCACCGCAGCCAGGATGTCGGTGACCGGGGCGGCCGGCCCCACCGCCTGCCGCTGCAACGCGACGTGCACCCGGCAGATGTCCTCGGCGCTGCCGTACCACTCGGCGCCGTAACTGGAGGCCGGGGTGTGGGCGCGGACCGGGTCGGGTCGATACGGGCGGGTGTTGGCCTCCGCCAGCAGCTGCGCGCGGTCGGCCGGGCTGCCGTGCTGCCACTGTTCCCGCAGATCCGGAGTGCCCCAGCCCACCGAGAACAGCTCGTACATGGTCGGGAACGGCGTCATGCTGGCCGGATCGTGGTGACCCGTCGCCACCAGCGCCTGCTCCACCGCGGCGGTGCCGACCTTGTCGATCAGCAAATCGGTGGCCATGTTGTCGCTGGTGGCGATCATCTTCTCGGCCGCGGTGCGCACCGAGACCTGCGCGCCGGGCGGCAACTCCTCCAACCCGGAGGACCCGACGGCCTTGGCCCGCGCCGTCACCGTCAGCGGGTCGTCCCACGCCAGCGTCCCGGCCTTCACCGCGTCGGCCACCGCGTAGAGCACATACAGCTTGAAGATCGACGCCAGCGGCAGCGAGTCGGCGGTGTTGGCGCCGGCCACCGGCTCGCAGCGGCCGTCGACCACCCGGGCCGCCTGGTAGGAGTAGCGGGCCCCGGTACGGCGCAGCGTGTCCTCGACGTCGCGCCACGAGGCGACGACCGGCTTGTGGGTGGTGACCTCGAACCGGTTCACCCGCCCGGCGTCGTCGAGGCGGATGTCGACGTCCTGATGGGCGCCGTAGGAGGCGGTCAGCCGCAGCGTGGCCGAGTTGGCGTGCACGTCGACCCCGTCGAGGGTGTAGGGCCGGTCCCACCACAGCGAGTCCATCTTCTCGACGACCTCGTCGACCTTGGCGGGGGCGGCCAGCGTGCTCACCGACACCGGCCCGATCGGCCACTCCGAGTTGAGCATGTCCAGGGTCTGCTGGGCGCGCAGCCCCGGCGGGGTCTGGGTGTTGATGCGCACCCCGGGCTCGCCGGTGTCGGCCGCCGGGGACGCCGGGCTGCAGCCGCCGACCAGGGCCACGCTCAGCCCGGCCGCGGTCACCGCCGCCAGCCGGCGGCGGACCCGCTCAGTCGGCCGGTTGCGGGGCAACGTCCAGGACAACCTCGAACTCCAACAACGACGCACCGCTGGCCACCGGGGCGCGGGAACCGGCGTGGGCATCGGCGCCGCGGCCGTCGACCCAGGCCTGGAACGCCTCGTCGGATTCCCACTGGGTCACCACGAAGTAGCGGTCCTCGCCCTTGGTCGGGCGCAGCAGCTGAAAACCGAGAAAGCCGGGCGACTTCTCCACCGTGTGCGCCCGGTTGGCGAACCGCTTCTCCAGTTCGGGGCCGGCGCCCGCCGGGACGTCGATAGCGTTGATCTTCACCACTGGCATGCGGCAAGGCTACCGTGCCTGCCAGGCCGGTCGAACCGGCACGCAACTCGGCCGGAAGGGTGAGGAGATGGCTGTCGAGCCGACCGCCGGCGGCGACCTGCTGCGCCACCGCGGCGGCCGCGGCGCGCCGCTGGTGCTGGTACACGGGCTGATGGGCCGCGGCAGCACCTGGAGCCGGCAGCTGCCCTGGCTGGCCGGGCTGGGGGCGGTCTACACCCACGACGCGCCCTGGCACCGGGGCCGCGACGTGGCCGACCCCCACCCGATCAGCACCGAACGCTTCGTGACCGATCTGGCCGACGCGGTCGCCGCGCTGGGCGAACCGGCCGCCCTGATCGGCCACTCGATGGGGGCGCTGCACTCCTGGTGCCTGGCGGCGCGGCACCCCGAGCTGGTCACCGCGGTGGTCGTCGAGGACATGGCGCCGGATTTCCGCGGCCGCACCACCGGCCCGTGGGAGCCGTGGCTGCACGCCCTGCCGGTGGAGTTCGCCACCGCCGAGCAGGTCCACGCCGAATTCGGTCCGGTGGCCGGCCGCTACTTCCTGGAGGCCTTCGACCGGACCCCGACCGGCTGGCGGCTGCACGGCCACACCGCCCGCTGGATCGAGATCGCCGCCGAGTGGGGCACCCGCGACTACTGGGCGCAGTGGCAGGCGGTGCGCGCCCCCACCCTGCTGCTCGAGGCCGGCAACTCGGTCACCCCGCCCGGGCAGATGCGACGCATGGCCGAGACCGGCCGGGCCGGCAGCTATCTGCTGGCCCCCGGGGCCGGGCACCTCATCCACGACGAGGCGCCGGAGCTCTACCGGCGCGCCGTCGAGGAGTTCCTGCGCCGGCGCTGAACTCAGCCCTCCCCGGGCAGTGCGTAGCGCCCGCCCCGGGTGCGCTCCACCAGGCCGTCGGCGAGCAGGGAGGCCAGCGCCCGCTCGCGTTGGACCGGATCGGCGGTCCAGGCCCCGTCCAGCGCCGCCCGGCTCACCGGGGAGTCGGCGCCGCGCAGCACATCGAGCAGCCGCCCGCGGGCCTGCCGGTCGGTTCCGGCGTAGCGCTGGGCGCGGCGCGGCGGCGCCGTCGACGCCGGGTAGCCGGCCGCCCGCCAGGCGCAGCCGCTCAGCGGGCACTGCCCGCACCGCGGGGCCCGCGCCGTGCACACGATCGCCCCCAGCTCCATCAGCGCCGCCGAGAACCGCGGTGCCGCAGCGTCATCGGGCAGCAGCGCGCTCACGTCGGCGTGGTCGCGGGTGGCCGCCGGGGCGGCGGCCTCGGCGCGCCCGTGTACCGCGCGGGCCACCACCCGCCGCACGTTGGTGTCGACCACCGGGACCGGCTGCCGGTAGGCGAAGCAGGCCACCGCCCGAGCGGTGTAGGCGCCCACCCCGGGCAGGTGCAGCAGGGCCTCCACGTCCGCGGGGACCACGTCGCCGTGGTCGCGGGCCACGACGACGGCGCATTCGTGCAGCCGGATGGCCCGGCGCGGGTAGCCCAGCTTGCCCCAGGCGCGCAGCACCTCGCCCGGCCCGGCAGCCGCGGTCGCCGAGGCGGTCGGCCAGCGGGCCACCCAGGCGGTCCACACCGGCAGCACCCGCGCCACCGGGGTCTGCTGCAGCATGAACTCGCTGACCAGGATCTGCCAGGCGCTGACCTGCGGGTCGCGCCACGGCAGGTCGCGTTCGGCGCGGGCGTACCAGCCCAGCAGCTCATCGGAACGGATGCTCATGACGAGCGGCCCGGCGCGGCGGTGCAGAATATCCACCATGCCGAATACGAATCCGATATCCGCGTGGAGGTCACTGAGGGAGGGTAACCAGCGCTTCGTCGCCGGCAACCCGGCCCATCCCAGCCAGAGCATCGAACGGCGCACCAGCCTGGCGGACGGGCAGGCCCCCACCGCGGTGGTCTTCGGCTGCGGGGACAGCCGGGTGGCCGCGGAGATCATCTTCGACCAGGGCCTCGGCGACATGTTCGTGGTGCGCACCGCCGGGCATGTCATCGACACCTCGGTGCTCGGGTCGATCGAGTTCGCGGTGCTGGTCCTCGACGTGCCGCTGATCGTGGTGCTCGGCCACGACAGCTGCGGCGCGGTCAAAGCGGGCAAGGCGGCCCTGGACGACGGGGCCATCCCCGGCGGCTACCTGCGCGACGTGGTGGAGCCGGTGACCACCTCGATCCTGCTGGGCCGGCGGGAGGGCCTGACCACCATCGACGAGTTCGAGACCCGCCACGTCAACGAGACCGTCGTGCAGCTGCGGGAGCGCTCCTCGGTGATCGCCGATCGGGTCGCCGACGGCACCCTGGCGATCGTGGGCGCCACCTACCATCTGGCCGACGGCGAGGTGGAACTGCGCGACCACCTCGGCGACATCGGCGAGTGACGCCGGCGGCCGCGCCGCGCGAATAGTCGCGGAAGGTCACAACGCGGTCGCGACACGCCGAGATCGATCGGACGCGTTGTGCTGACCTGGGCTTACCGTGATGATGTGTTGGATTTGGAACCGCAGGGCCCGCTCCCACCCAAAATCTATTGGCGACGCCGGGGGCTGGCGCTCGGGGTAGCCGCGGTGGTGATCGCGATCGTGATCGCGATCATCGTGGCGGTCACCCGCGACGGTTCCGCCGAGGAGAACACCGACACCACCGCGACCGAGCAGCAGGCCGGCCCGGAGCAGCCCGAGGGTAAGACCCCGGTGGTGCCGCCCGCCGCGGAGAGCCCGCCGCCCACCCCGACCCCCACCGAGGCGGTGACGCCGCCGCCGGTGCTCAACGAGGGCGACGACTGCCCCGACTCGGTGCTGGCGGTCAAGGGCCTGACTAACCAGCCCCGCTACACGGTGGGCGAGCAGCCCAAGTTCACCATGGTGGTGACCAACATCGGGCTGGTCACCTGCAAGCGCGACGTCGGTGCGGCGGTGCTGGCGGCCTACGTCTACTCGCTGGACAACCAGCGGTTGTGGTCCAACCTGGATTGCGCGCCGTCCAACGAGACCCTGGTCAAGGACTTCAAGCCGGGCGAGCAGGTGGTCACCACCGTCACCTGGACCGGCACCGGTTCGGCGCCGCAGTGCCCGCTGCCGCGCAAACCGATCGGCCCGGGCACCTACAACCTGGTGGTGCAGCTGGGCAATCTGCGCTCGGCGGCGGTGCCGTTCATCCTGGCCGACGCGGCGCAGCCCGGCGAGGCGCCGCCACCCGAGCAGCAGCCCGGGGAGCAGCAGGCCGGCGAGCAGCAGCCGCAGGCGCCCACCGGTCCGCCGCCGGGCCCGGTCGAAGAGGTGCCGCACGGGCCGGGCAACTGACGCCCGGTTTCAGGTCAGCCGGTCGGTGATCGTCGACTCGGCCAGCTGCGAAAGCCCTTCGCGCACATGGCGGGACCACATCGTGCCGATGCCCTCCACCGACTGCAGATCCCCGGCGCTGGCCGCCAGCAGCCCCTGCAGCGACCCGAACGCCCGGACCAGCAGGTCGGCGTGGGCGAACTGCAGCCGCGGGATCCCGGCCAGCGCCCGGTAGCCGCGCGGGCTGACCGCCGAATCCTGCGCCTCATCGGTCGAGGGGTAGCCGAACACCTTGGCCAGCATGGTGAAATCGAGCAACTCGCTGTCCGACAGCGCGTCGAGGTCGTCGAGCACCGCCGCGACCTGAACCTTCGTCAGCGGCTCCGGGTTGGCGTGGTAGTCGCGCACGAACAGCTCCCGGGCCGAGTCGTTGCCGCCCAGCAGCTCCTCGAGCTGCAGCCGCAGCTGGCGGCCGTCGGTGCCCAACTCGACCACGTCGCCGTCGATCTCCAGGCCGATGCGCCGCACCAGCTCGAGGCGCTGCACCACGGTCATGGCGTCGCGCAGGGTCGCGAAGTCCTCGATCTCGGCGCGGGAGAGCTGCCTGCTGACCTCGTTGAGCCGGGCCCGGAACCGCTCCAGGGTGGCGATGGCCTGGTTGGCCCGGGACAGGATGGTCGCCGAGTCGGCCAGCACGTGCCGCTCGCCGTTGACGTAGACGGTGACGATGTTCATCGAGTGGCTGACCGACACCACCGGGAAACCGGTCTGGATCGCGGTCCGCTCCGCCGAGCGGTGCCGGGTGCCGGACTCGTCGGTGGGGATCGACGGGTCGGGCACCAACTGCACGTTGGCGCGCAGGATGCGGGCGCCGTCGGTGGAGAGCACCACCGCGCCGTCCATCTTCGACAGCTCCCGCAGCCGGGTCGGGGCGTAGCGGACATCCAGGGCGAAGCCGCCGTCGCAGACGGCCTCCACCCCCTCGTCGTGGCCGAGCACGATGATCGCGCCGGTGCGGCCGCGCAGGATGCGCTCCAACCCGTCGCGCAGCGCGGTGCCGGGGGCCAGCCGGGCGACGACCTCACGCAGGGTCGGCGGGGTATCGGTCCTCACGCTCACCCATTCTGCTCCGCGCCGGCATCCGGCGGTGGCGCATCCAGCAGACGCAGCACCGGGCGGCGGGGCGGCGGGCGCACCGCGATGTCGGCCAGGTGCTGCAACGCGGCCAGGATCGTGGCCGACTCGAGCACCCGCAGGCCGCGCGGGGCGGCCCCGGTGCCGAGCGGCACCAGCGCGGTGGTGAAGCCCAGCCGCGCCGCCTCGGCCAACCGTCGTTCCATGCCCACCACCGGCCGCAGATCCCCGGCCAGGCCGACCTCGCCGATGCTCACACAGCCGCCCGGCAGCGGGACCTCGACCAGCGCCGAGGTCAGCGCCATCGCCACCGCCAGATCGGCCGAGGCGTCGGTCAGCCGCATGCCGCCGACCGTGGACAGGTAGATGTCCTGCTTGCTGATCGGCAGCCCGGCGTGTTTTTCGAGCACCGCGGTGATCATCGCGGTGCGGGCGTGGTCGATGCCGCTGACCGCGCGGCGCGGCGGGCCGCCGGCCGGGGTGGTCAACAACGCCTGCACCTCGCCGACCAGCGGGCGTTTGCCGTCCAGCGTCACGGTGATCGCGGTGCCGGCAACAGGCTCGCCCCGCCGGTCCAGAAACAGCCCGGACGGGTCGGCGACACCCTCGATGCCGTTGCCGTGCAACAGGAAGCAGCCCACCTCGTCGGCGCCGCCGAAGCGGTTCTTGATGCCGCGCACCATCCGCAGCGCGGAGTCGCGGTCCCCCTCGAAATGCAGCACCACGTCCACCAGGTGCTCCAGCGACCGGGGGCCGGCGATCGCGCCGTCCTTGGTGACGTGCCCGACCAGGATCAGCGCCACCCCGGCGGCTTTGGCGGCGGCGGTCAGCGCCGCGGTGACCGCCCGCACCTGGGTGACCCCGCCGCTGACCCCGTCGGTGTCGGCGGCGGTGACCGTCTGCACCGAGTCGACGATCATCAAGGTGGGCGCCACCGTGTCGAGGTGGCCCAGCACGGTGTGCAGATCATTCTCGGCGGCGAGGTAGACCTCCGGGTGGGCGCAGCCGGTCCGTTCCGCGCGCATCCGCACCTGCCCGGCGGTCTCCTCGCCGGAGATGTACAGCGCCCGCCGCCCACCCGCCGCCCAGCGGTGCGCGACCTGCAGCAGCAGCGTGGATTTGCCGACGCCGGGATCGCCGGCCAGCAGCGTCACCGACCCGGGAACGACCCCGCCGCCGAGCACCCGGTCCAATTCGTCGACGCCGGTGCGGTGATGGCGGGTGTGGGCCGGCTCGATGCTGCTGATCGACACCGCCGGCCGCGCCGGGGCGACCGGCTGCGGCCCGCGCACCGCGCTGAGCGACGCCACCTCGTCCACGGCGCCCCAGGTGCCGCACTCGGCGCAGCGTCCCACCCATTTGGCGGTGGTGTGCCCGCACTCCGAGCAGCGGTACTGCGAACGTGCCTTGGCCACCCGGTGACCGTATCGGCCGGGTCCGACAGCGGCGGTCAGGCCGCCGGGACCGGCTGGGGGGCCAGCCCGGCCGAGATCGGCACCGCCACCGTGGTGGTGCCGGCCTTCTCGAACTTGAAGGTGAAGTCGTAGTCGATGCCGTTGGTGATCGGCTGGCTCAGCTCCACGGTCGCCTCGGCGGTGTTGACGTTCTCCTGCTTGGGGCTGGAGGTCTGACCCACCGGGGTGCCGACGAGCAGCCGCCCGCCGACCGGGATCTCCGGCTTGGTCGGGCTGAGCGTGACGTCGCCGATGTCGCTGGTGATCGACACCAGGTGCTCGTTGGTCTCCAGCGACTCGTTGGCGATCGCGAGCACCAGCTTCACGGTGCGGCCCGGCTGCAGGTAGTCGGAGCTCTGCACGGCCTGGATGTGGATGTCGCGCAGGGCGACCTGCTGCAGCGTCGCCTCGGCGCCGTTGACGGCGGGCAGCTGGTCGGCGGATTGGGAGTGCTGCCCGGTGCCGCACCCGGTCAGCATGGTGGCGATCATCAGTGCGCCGGCGGCCAGCCCGGCGGAAACGACCGACCGGCGGTTGTTGATCGGGTTCACGGAAAGCCTCCTGCTACGGCCGTCGGGGTTCGAACGATGCTCAACCGGTGCGCATCCCGCTGTGCACCTTGGCTATGCACAGTAGTAGGTCCGGGGTTGCCGGCGATAGCCGGAGGGGCTCTCGGGGCGGCCGCGGCGGGCCGACGGCCGGGTGCGGCGGGCCGGCGTTCGGGCACCCGTTCGGTGACCCACGCCACCTCGGCAACTGGCCCCGAACCGCCGCTCCGTTGCACGTATTCGCCGGTCTGTCAACCCCTCGTCCGGCCCGACGGTGCCCCTGACCTGCACCGTTGGGGAACCCGCGTCGGGGCCCCGTGCTAGCATGGAGGAGCGAAAGGGGCTCAATTCAGATGATGTTTAAGGTCGGAGACACGGTTGTCTATCCCCACCACGGTGCTGCGCTGATCGAAGCGATTGAAACCCGGACCATCAAAGGCGAGCAGAAGGAATACCTCGTCTTGAAGGTGGCGCAGGGGGATCTCACCGTTCGGGTGCCCGCCGAGAACGCCGAGTACGTGGGCGTGCGGGACGTTGTGGGGCAGGAAGGCCTCGACAAGGTCTTCCAGGTGCTGCGGGCACCGCACACCGAGGAGCCGACGAACTGGTCGCGCCGCTACAAGGCGAACCTGGAGAAGCTCGCGTCCGGCGACGTCAACAAGGTCGCCGAGGTGGTTCGGGACCTGTGGCGCCGGGACCAGGAGCGCGGACTGTCCGCCGGTGAGAAGCGGATGCTGGCCAAGGCCCGCCAGATCCTGGTCGGTGAGCTCGCGCTCGCCGAGAACACCGACGACGACAAGGCCAACACCATCCTCGACGAGGTGCTCGCTGCCGCCTCGTGACAACCCGGTGACCGTTGCGGTGGTGCCCGCCGCCGGCGCCGGAAAACGTCTCAAAGCCGGGGTGCCCAAGGCCTTCTTCCAGCTGGCGGGCCGCACCCTGGTGGAACGGGCCGTCGCCGGCATGCAGGAATCCGGGGTGATCGACCGGGTGGTCATCGCCGTCCCGGCGGACCGCACCGATCAGGCCAAACTGATCCTGGGCGGCGAGGACGTCGAAGTGGTGGCCGGCGGCGCGAGCCGCACCGAATCGGTGCGGCTGGCCCTGGCCGCCGTCGGCGACCCGCGATTCGTGCTGGTCCACGACGCCGCCCGCCCGCTGACCCCGCCGGCGCTGATCGTGCGGGTCGTGGAGGCCCTGCACGCCGGGAACTCCGCGGTGGTCCCGGCCCTGCCGGTCACCGACACCATCAAGGCCGTCGACGCCAACGGCGCCGTGCTGGGCACCCCCGAACGCGCCGGGCTGCGCGCGGTGCAGACCCCGCAGGGCTTCGCCACCGACGTGTTGCTGCGCGCCTACGAGCGCGCCGGGGACGCCGCGTTCACCGACGACTCCGCGATGGTGGAGAACATCGGCGGGCAGGTCCAGGTGGTCGAGGGCGACCCGCTGGCCTTCAAGATCACCAACCCGCTGGATCTGACGCTGGCGCAGGCGCTGGTGGACCGGTGACCCGCCCGCCCCGGGTGGGGCTGGGCACCGACGTGCACCCGATCGAGCCGGGCCGGCCGTGCTGGCTGCTCGGGTTGCACTTCGACGGCGCCGACGGCTGCGCCGGGCACTCCGACGGCGACGTGGCCGCCCACGCGATCTGCGACGCGCTGCTGTCGGCGGCCGGCCGCGGCGACATCGGCGAGGTCTTCGGCGTCGGCGACCCCCGCTGGGCGGGGGTGACCGGCGCGCAGATGCTCGACCACGTACGAGACCTGCTCGCTGCGGGCGGCTTCCAGATCGGCAACGTCGCGGTCCAGGTGATCGCCAACCGGCCGAAGATCGGCCCGCGCCGCGAAGAGGCGCAGCGGCTGCTCACCGGCCTGCTGGGCGCGCCGGTGTCGGTCTCGGGCACCACCACCGACGGGTTGGGGCTGACCGGTCGCGGCGAGGGGATGGCCGCGATCGCCACCGCCCTGGTGGTAGGGCCCGCATAGCCGGCGGAACGCCCGGTAAGCTGGCACGTCGTGACCGATCCCGCCCACCTGCGGCTCCATGACACGGCGACCGGCGCCGTGCGCGACTTCGTCCCGCTGCGGCCCGGCCACGCCTCGATCTACCTGTGCGGCGCCACCGTGCAGGGCATGCCGCACATCGGCCACGTGCGCAGCGGGGTCGCCTTCGACATCCTGCGCCGCTGGCTCACCGCCCGCGGCTACGACGTCGCCTTCATCCGCAACGTCACCGACATCGACGACAAGATCCTCACCAAGGCCGCCGCGGCCGGTCGGCCCTGGTGGGAGTGGGCGGCCACCCACGAACGCGCCTTCAGCGCCGCCTACGACGCGCTCGGGGTGCTGCCGCCGTCGGCCGAACCGCGGGCCACCGGGCACATCACCGAGATGATCGAGTTGATCACCCGGCTCATCGACACCGGGCACGCCTACCGCGACCTGCGCGAAGGCGGCGGCGACGTCTACTTCGACGTGCTCAGCTTCGCCGAGTACGGGCGGCTGTCCGGCCACAAGATCGACGACGTCCACCAGGGCGAGGGCGTGGCCACCGGCAAACGCGACCAGCGCGACTTCACGCTGTGGAAATCGGCCAAGCCCGGCGAACCGTCCTGGCCCACCCCGTGGGGCCGCGGCCGGCCGGGCTGGCACCTGGAGTGCTCGGCGATGGCGCGGGCCTACCTCGGCCCGGAGTTCGACATCCACTGCGGCGGCATGGATCTGGTGTTCCCGCACCACGAGAACGAGATCGCCCAGAGCCGCGCCGCCGGCGACGGCTTCGCCCGCTACTGGCTGCACAACGGCTGGGTGACCATGGGCGGGGAGAAGATGAGCAAATCGCTGGGCAACGTGCTGTCGATGCCCGCGGTGCTGGCCCGGGTCCGCCCCGCCGAACTGCGCTACTACCTGGGCAGCGCCCACTACCGCTCGATGCTGGAGTTCTCCGAGACCGCCCTGCAGGACGCCGTGCGCGCCTACTGCGGCGTCGAGGACTTCCTGCACCGGGTGCGCCAGCGCGCCGGTGCGGTCGAGATCGGAACGTGGACACCGCGGTTCGCCGCCGCCCTGGACGACGACCTGTCGGTGCCGATCGCGCTGGCGGAGGTGCACCACGCCCGCACCGAGGGCAACCGCGCCCTCGACGCCGGTGACGACGCCGCCGCGCTCACCCACGCGGGCAGCATCCGCGCGATGATGGGCATCCTCGGCTGCGACCCGCTCGACCAACGCTGGGAGTCCCGCGACGAGACCTCCGCGGCCCTGGCCGCCGTCGACGTGCTGGCCCGCGCGGAACTGGCCCGCCGCGAGGAGGCCCGCGGCGCCCGCGACTGGGCGCTGGCCGACGAGATCCGCGACCGGCTCAAGGAGGCGGGCATCGAGGTCACCGACACCGGCGACGGCCCGCAGTGGTCGCTGACCGAACGGGGCACCCCCTGATGGCGGGCAACTCCCGGCGCCGCGGCGCGGTCCGCAAACCCGGCACCAAGAAGGGCCCCACGGTCGGCTCCGGCGGGGTGCGCCGCCGCGGCCTGGAGGGCCGCGGGCCCACCCCGCCGGCCCACAAGCGCCCCTATCACCCGGCCGCCAAACGCGCGAAGACCAAATCCGCCCGCCAGGCCCACCGCCGCGGCGACGACACCGAGACGGTGCTCGGCCGCAACCCGGTGGTGGAGTGCCTACGGGCCGGGATACCGGCCAGCGCCCTGTATGTGGCGCTGGGCGCCGAGGCCGACGAACGGCTCACCGAGAGCGTGCGCCGCGCCGCCGACACCGGCATCCCGATCCTGGAGGTGCCGCGCAGCGACCTGGACAAGATCGCCGCCAACGGCCTGCACCAGGGCATCGCGCTGCAGGTGCCGCCGTATGACTACGCCCACCCCGACGACCTGCTGGAAGCCGCCGACTCCGACGCCCAACCCGCCCTGATGGTTGCGCTGGACAACATCTCCGACCCGCGCAACCTGGGCGCGATCGTGCGCTCGGTGGCCGCGTTCGGCGGCCACGGGGTGCTGATCCCGCAGCGGCGCTCCGCGGCGGTCACCGCGGTGGCCTGGCGCACCAGCGCCGGTGCCGCCGCCCGGCTGCCGGTGGCCCGCGCCGCCAACCTCACCCGCGCGCTCGTCGACTGGGCCGGCCGCGGCCTGCAGGTGATCGGCCTCGACGCCGAGGGCGACACCACCGTCGACGAACTCGACGGCAGCGGGCCGCTGGTCCTGGTCGTCGGATCGGAGGGCAAGGGCCTGTCCCGGCTGGTCCGGGAGAAATGCGACCAGGTCGTGTCCATCCCGATGGCCGGGGCCACCGAGTCGCTCAACGCCTCGGTGGCCGCCGGGGTGGTGCTGGCCGAGATCGCCCGCCAGCGTCGCCGCTGATGACCGCGCCGCGCCGCGGCGGGCCGCCGGTCCTGCTGACCGTGGCGCTGCTGACCGCGGTGCTGCTCACGCTGGGGCTGCTGGCCCCGCCGGTGCGCGCCGAGACCGGACCCGCGGCCTTCGACCTGCAGGCCCACCGCGGCGGGCGCGGCGAGACCACCGAGTCGTCGCTGGCCGCCTTCGCCCACGCCCTGCGGGTCGGGGTGGACACCCTCGAGCTGGACGTGGTGCTCACCGCCGACGGCCACCCGCTGGTCTGGCACGACCCGACGATCGAGGCGGCCAAATGCCGCGACACCGCGCCCGCGGTCCCCGCCGACCCGGCCTACCCGTACGTCGGCAAACGGGTCCACGACCTGACCCTGGCGCAGCTGCGCACGCTGGACTGCGGGATCGGGCTGGCCGAGTTCCCCGGCGCCGCGGTGGTGACCGGCAACACGATCGCGACCCTGCCGGAGGTGTTCGCCCTGGTCGGGGAGTTCGGCGCCGACGTCGGCTACAACATCGAGACCAAGCGGGAGGCCGACGACCCGGCCGCCTCGGCGAGTCCGCAAGAATACGTCGAGGTGATCTTGGCCGCGGTGCGCGCCGCCGGGCTGACCGAGCGGGTGATGATCCAAAGCTTCGACTGGCGCACCCTGCCGCTGGTGCGCCGCGCCGAACCGTCGATCCGGCTGGTCGCGCTGTGGGAGGAGCACACCTGGCGGCCCGGCTCGCCGTGGCTGGCCGGCCACGACCCGGCCACCGGGACCGACCCGCTCACCGCGGCGCGCGAGCTGGGCGCCGACATCGCCGCCCCGCCGTACGGGCAGGTCGACGCCGCGTTCGTGCAGCGCGCCCACGCGGTGGGGCTGGCGGTGATCCCGTGGACGGTCAACGACGCCGACGCGCTGCGCACCCAACTCGATGCCGGGGTGGACGGGGTGATCACCGACTATCCGAGCATGGCCCGCGCCGTGCTGGCCGAGCGGGGGATGCCGCTGCCGCGCGCCTACCGGCGGTGAGCGGATCGGTTCAGCGCCGGGTCAGGCCCACGGGTCCTCGGGGCGCCACAGCCGCGGCATGCACAGCGTGACCCCGTCGCGCTGCGCGAGCTCACCGAGCACCCGCAGCGAGAAGTCCACATCGTCGACCGCATACGGCAAGGCCCGCAACGGTTTCGACAGCGGATAGAAGAAGTCGTCCCAGTGCACCAGCACCACCGTCGCCGCGCCGACGGCGCGCACCGTCTCGGCCCAGTAGTCGGCCAGGTAGGAGCGCGGCTGCAAACCCAGCTGCCCGATCCCCAGATACACCACCTCGGCGCGCTCGCCGGCCAGCGCGCCGGGGACGAAGCCCGCGCTGCCCTGCACCAGCAGGCGCTGCCCGGACGGGCGGTGGGTGATCAGCGCCGACCAGGTCTCCCCGCAGCGGTACGCCGAGGCGCGCGCCGGCGCCACCACCGGGGCGGTGATCGCGCCGGGAAACCGGTCCGGCGGGCAGTGCCGCGATTCGACCAGGGTCAGCTCGAAGGCCCCGAAGGTCAGCGGCTCGCCGGGGTCGGCCACCACCACGTCCTCGGCCGGCAGGCCGTGCCCGACGCCGATGTGGGCGGCCGACTCGCCGCCGACCAGTGCGGCGCCGGTCTTCTCGGCCACCACCGCGCTGTCCAGGGCATGGTCGAGGTGGGTGTGCACCGGGATGACCGCGGCCAGCCGCTGCACCCCCAGCCGTACCAGGCACCCGTCGATGCGCGCCGGGTTGGGCGCGACCCGGCCCAGCGCCACCCGCGCCAGACCCGGCCGGGAGAAGTAGCCGTCGGTGAGCACCGCGGTGCTGCCGTCGTTGATCAGCAGGGTGCTCACCCCGGCCCAGGTCACCGTCACCCGGGACAGCGGCCCGGCCGCCGGGACATCGAACCGCCTCGCATACCGGGTCAGGTCGGGACGACCGGGTTTGAGGCGCATCGGCACGGCCCGCCTAGACCTTGGGGTGTTCGCCGTCGCCGACCAGCAGGCGCACCGCCAGGTCCAGGCGCTTGCTCACGTCGGCGGCCGAGGCGCGGCGGGTCAGCCAGGCCAGCAGGTTCGACAGCCACACATCGGAGATCACCCGGGCGATGTGGTACTGGTCCTCGGTGGGTTCGCCGGTGCTCATCGCCCGGGCGAACATCGAGTCGATGATCTTCTCCACGTGGTCGACCTCGGTGGCCGCCGAGGCGTCGGCGAACACGTACGCCCGGGTCATCGCCTCGGTGAGCAGCGGGTTGCGCTGGTTGGCCCGGTTGAGCCGGTTGATCAGGGAACTCAGCCGCTGGTAGGGGGTGTCTCCGGCCAGGGACGCCCGGTCGGTCTTGGCGTCGATGCGCTCGAACTCCCGCCCGAGCGCCGACACCAGCAGGTGCACCTTGGACGGGAAGTAACGGTAGAGGGTGCCGACGGCCACGTCGGCCCGGTCGGCCACCGCGCGCATCTGCACCGCCTCGTAGCCGCCCTTGGAGGCGATCGCCAGCGTCGCATCCAGGATCCGTTTGCGGCGTTCCCGCTGCGCGTCGGAGCCCAGCGTGGATTCGGCCATGGTCGCCACAATCAACCCCCCACCCGTCCGGGCGCCCGCCGGGGCGCCCCGCCACACTCGGCGACACCCCGGCGCGGACGACGATGCCTACGATGAGTCTCGATCGCTCGCCTCCCTGTCTCCGGGCCGCCGCCCGGCCCGTCACCGGGGCCGCGGTCGACTTGACGGTCACCTACTGGCACTATTAGAACACGTTCTAGTCTGGTCACAAGGTAGGTTCCGCGCAACCCGCCACGCCCCTGAGCACCCGAGGAGTCCAGCGTGACAGCAACGATCACCGACGAGCAGTCCGCCGCGCGGGAGCTGGTGCGGGATTGGGCCGCCAGCGTCGCCGCCGGCGAGGTGATCCGGGCCGTCGAGCGCGGCGAGGCCGACGCCTGGCGCCCCGTCTTCGCCGCGCTGGGCGAACTGGGCCTGTTCGGCGTCGCCGTCGCCGAGGAGCACGGCGGGGCCGACGGCAGCGTCGCCGACCTGTGCGCGATGGTCGACGAGGCCGCCGCCGCGATCGTGCCCGGCCCGGTCGCCACCACCGCGCTGGCCACCCTCTGCGTCGAGGACCCGGCGCTGGCCGAGGCGCTGGCCACCGGGCAGCGCTCCGCCGGCGCCGCCCTGGCCGCCGACCTGCGCCTCGACGGCGATCGGGTCGCCGGCACCGCCGACTACGTGCTGGGCGCCGAACCGGACCAGCTGCTGCTGCTTCCCGGCCCGCAGGGCTGGCTGCTGATCGACGCCGCCGGCGACGGCGTGCGCGTCGAACCGCTGACCGCCACCGACTTCTCCCGGCCGCTGGCCCGGGTGACCCTCGACGGCGCGGCGGCGACCGCGCTGGACGTCCCCGCCCAGCGGATCGCCGATCTGGCCGCCACGGTGGCCGCCGCCGAAGCCGCCGGGCTGGCTCGCTGGGCGCTGCGCACCGCCACCGACTACGCGAAGGTGCGCGAGCAGTTCGGCCGCCCGATCGGCAGCTTCCAGGCCGTCAAACACCTGTGCGCCGAGATGCTGCTGCGCTCCGAGCAGGCCTCGATCGCCGCGGCGGCGACGGCCGCCGCCGCCGCCGAGGACGACGACCGGCAGCTGTCGATCGCCGCGGCGGTGGCCGCCGCGGTCGGCGTGGAAGCCGCCAAGGCCAACGTGCGCGACTGCATCCAGGTGCTCGGCGGCATCGGCATCACCTGGGAGCACGACGCGCACCTGTACCTGCGCCGCGCCTACGGCATCGAGCGGTTCCTCGGCGGGCAGCCGGCCTGGCTGCGCCGGGTCGCCGCCCTGACCCAGCAGGGGGTGCGCCGCGAACTGCGCATCGACCTGGCTTCGGTGGAGGAGCTGCGCCCGCAGATCAGCGCCGCGGTCGCCGAGGTGGCCGCCCAGCCGGCCGAACAGCGCCAGCGCGCCCTGGCCGAGGCCGGCCTGCAGGCCCCGCACTGGCCCACGCCCTACGGGCGCAACGCGTCGGCGGCCGAGCAGCTGCTGATCGACCAGGAGCTGGCCGCCGCCGGGGTGGAGCGCCCGGACCTGGTCATCGGCTGGTGGGCGGCGCCGACCATCCTCGAACACGGCACCCCCGAACAGATCGAGCGGTTCATCCCGGCCACCCTCAGCGGTGAGATCTTCTGGTGCCAGATGTTCTCCGAGCCCGGCGCCGGCTCCGACCTGGCCGCGCTGCGCACCAAGGCGGTGCGCGCCGACGGCGGCTGGCGGCTTACCGGGCAGAAGGTGTGGACCTCCGCGGCGCACCGCGCCCAGTGGGGGGTGTGTCTGGCGCGCACCGACCCCGAGGCGCCCAAGCACAAGGGCATCACCTACTTCCTCATCGACATGGCCGCCCCGGGCATCGAGATCCGCCCGCTGCGCGAGATCACCGGCGACGACCTGTTCAACGAGGTCTTCCTCGACGACGTGTTCGTGCCCGACGAGATGGTGGTCGGCGCGGTCAACGACGGCTGGCGGCTGGCCCGCACCACGCTCTCCAACGAGCGGGTCGCGATGGCGGCCGGCACCGCGCTGGACAACCCGATGGAGGAGCTGCTGGACACCGTCGCCGCCCGGGAGCTCGACGTGGCCCAGCAGGACCGGCTGGGCCGGCTGATCCTGTCCGCGCAGGTGGGTGCGCTGCTCGACCAGCGCATCGCGCAGCTGGCGGTCGGCGGGGCCGACCCGGGCGCGGAATCCAGTGCCCGCAAGCTGATCGGGGTGCGCTACCGGCAGGCGCTCTCGGAGTTCCGCATGGAGCTCTCCGACGGCGCCGGGATGGTGGTCAACAACACCGTCTTCGACTTCCTCAACACCCGCTGCCTGACGATCGCCGGCGGCACCGAGCAGATCCTGCTCACCGTGGCCGCGGAGCGGCTGCTGGGCCTGCCCCGCGGCTAGGCGGTCAGTCGAAGAGGGTCGTCAGTCGAAGAGGGTCGTCAGTCGAAGACAGTCTGCGCGCAGGTGGGCGGGCCGGTGATGTTCACCCCGGTGTAGACCACCTGGATGTGGGTGCACAGGATGACGGTGGCGCCCACCTTGGGCTGACCGGTGGTCAGCTCGGTGACGTTGATGCTGCCGTGGGTCTGGTACTTCTCCGGCGGCCCCGCCCCGCTGTACAGCGAGGTGATCTCCGACGGCCCGCCCTCCTTGAACACCTTGGTGCCCGGTCCGCCGCGGTCACCCCACGGGCCCTCGCCGCCGTCGGTGTGCACGTCGAAGTAGGTGGTGCGCTGGGTTGAGCGGATCACCGTGCTCTGCCGCGACCACAGGTCGGCCGGGAACCCGGTCACTCCGGCGGGGGTGTGCAGGCTGGCCCCGACGGTGAACCGGCACTGCCCGGCCGCGGCCGGGCAGTCCAGCGAGGCGTGGGTCTCCAGCTGGTCGGCGCCGCCGAGCGGGAACAGCGTGCTGGCGCTGTTGGCGCCCGCGGCGGCCACCGCAGGCGGCAGGCACGCCACGACGATCCCGGTACCGCCCAGCACCGCCGCCAGCCGTCTCATCGCTCTCCCTCGTCCACACCGGTCGTCGCGCACACCTCACGGCGAACCTAACCGCTCGGCTAGTCGTCGTAGGTCACTTCCACCGAATCGGTGGTCGGGCGCGACTGGCAGGCCAGGATCAGGCCTTCGTCGAGATCCTGCTGGTCGAGCACGTCGTTGACCTCCATGGCCACCTTGCCGTTCTTGAGGGTGCAGGCGCAGGCCGCGCAGTGCCCCTCCCGGCAGGAGAACGGGGCGTCCAGGCCGGCGTCGAGCAGCAGGTCGAGCAGTTTGACGTGCCGCGGCCACGGCAGGGTCTGGGTCTCGCCGTCCAGCTCGACGGTGACGCTGGCCGGCGGTTCGGCACCCTCGGGGGCCTCCTCGATCGTCACCGCGGCGAACGGGTCGCTCTCCAGGGACTTGAACACTTCGATGTGGATCTGCTGCGCCGGCACCGCGAGCTGCTCGAGGGCGTCGCTGGCGGCCTGCATGAACGGCCCCGGCCCGCAGATGAACACCTGCCGGTCGGTGTAGCCGGCGGCCAGCCGCGCCAGCGCCGCCGGGTTGGGCCGGCCCTGCACCGACTCCAGCCAGTGCACGACGCTGAACCGGTCCGGGTGAGCGGCGACCAGCTCGCGCAGCGCCTCGGCGAAGATCACCGAGTTCTCGTTGCGGTTGGCGTAGAGCAGCGTCACCTGCCCGCTGCCCTCCGACAGCGCCGACTTGCAGATCGCCATCATCGGGGTGATGCCGCTGCCCGCCGCGATCAGCAGGAAGTCGTCGTCGAGGGTTTTGGGCACGAACGTGCCGGACGGGGCCAGCACATGCACCCGCATGCCCGGGTGGGCGTTGTCACACAGCCAGTTCGAGGCGTAGCCGTCGCCGTCGCGTTTGACCGTGACGGTCAGCCGGTCGTCGGTGAACGGTGAGCTGCACAGCGAGTAGCAGCGGGCCACCGAGCCGGTCCGCTCGCTGGGCACCCGCAGGGTCAGGAACTGCCCCGGGGAGTAGCGCAGCCGGTCGGCGGGGACGTCGGCGCCGTCGGGCACGGTGAACACCAGCGACCGCGCATCGTCGGTCTCGTCGACGACCGCGTCGATCTCCAGTTCCAGGACGTGGCTGCCCAACGGCTCGTCCGGGGTGGACTCGGTCACGGATTCCGCCACGATCAGCCCCTTTTCTCCCTCATAACTAGAACAGGTTACAGAAACCCACCCGCCCGCCGCCACCTGCTACAGCGGCACCCTGCTCGACACAAATCGGAACGTGTTCTAGTCTCTTTCTGTATCCGAGTGCCCGACTCCCGGGAGGCAATAGCAGTGACGTCCATTCAACAGCGCGACGCGCAGGCGGTTCTAGCCGGTATCGATGACCTGCTGCCGCAGCTTCGTGAGCGCGCCCAGGCCACCGAGGACCTGCGCCGCCTGCCGGCCGAGAACGTCCAGGCGCTCGAGGACATCGGCTTCTTCACCCTGCTGCAGCCCGAACAGTGGGGCGGGCTGCAGTGCGACCCGGCGGTCTTCTTCGAGGCGGTGCGCCGGCTGGCCAGCGCCTGCGGCTCCACCGGCTGGGTCGGCTCGATCATCGGCGTGCACAACTGGCACCTGGCCCTGTTCGACCAGAAGGCGCAGGAAGAGGTCTGGGGCGAGAACACCAACGTGCGGGTGTCGTCCTCCTACGCCCCGATGGGCGCCGGTGTGGTCACCGAGAACGCCGACGGCTACATCGTCAACGGCTCCTGGAACTGGTCGTCGGGCTGCGACCACGCCACCTGGGCCTTCCTGGGCGGCCCGGTCATCAAGGACGGCAAGCCGGTCGACTTCGGCAGCTTCCTGATCCCGATCAGCGACTACCGCATCGACGACGTGTGGCACGTGGTCGGGCTGCGCGGCACCGGCAGCAACACGATCGTGGTCAAGGACGTCTTCGTGCCGCGGCACCGCTTCCTGTCCTACAAGGCGATGAACGACCACACCGCCGGCGGCTATGCGACCAACACCGCCGCGGTGTACAAGATGCCGTGGGGCACCATGCACCCCACCACGATCTCGGCGCCGATCGTCGGGATGGCCTACGGCGCCTACGACGCCCACGTCGAGCACCAGGGCAAGCGGGTGCGGGCCGCCTTCGCCGGGGAGAAGGCCAAGGACGACCCGTTCGCCAAGGTCCGCATCGCCGAGGCGGCCAGCGACATCGACGCCGCCTGGCGGCAGCTGATCGGCAACGTCTCCGACGAGTTCGCGCTGCTGCAGGCCGGCCAGGAGATCCCGTTCGACCTGCGCGCCCGCGCCCGCCGCGACCAGGTGCGCGCCACCGGACGGGCGATCGCCTCGATCGACCGGCTCTTCGAGGCCTCCGGCGCCACCGCGCTGGCCAACGACGCGCCGGTGCAGCGGTTCTGGCGCGACGCCCACGCCGGCCGGGTGCACGCCGCCAACGACCCCGAACGCGCCTACGTGATCTTCGGCAACCACGAGTTCGGCCTGCCCCCCGGCGACACCATGGTGTGATCGCCACCGGCAGGGGAGCGTTCCCCCGGCACGACGCCGAGTTTTCCGGCAGGGTGGACAGTGCAACTGCGGTGGCAGGCCCGGTGCGTTCACCGGGCCGACCACCGAATTTCTGAGGAGGTGCGGGATGAGCATCCGGTCCCTGGGTTACCTGCGCATCGAGGCGACCGACATCGCCAAGTGGCGCGAGTACGGCCTGAAGGTGCTCGGCATGATCGAGGGCAGGGGCAGCACCGAGGGCGCCCTGTACCTGCGGATGGACGAGTTCCCGGCCCGCCTGGTGATCGTGCCCGGCGACCACGACCGGCTCGCGGTGGCCGGCTGGGAGTGCGCCGACGCCGCCGGGCTGCAGGAGATCCGCAACCGGCTGGAGGCCGCCGGCGTGCCCTACAAGGAGGCCACCGCCGAGCAGCTGGCCGAGCGCCGCGTCGACGAGATGATCCAGTTCGAGGACCCGTCGGGCAACCATCTGGAGGTCTTCCACGGGGTGGCCCTGGAGCACCGGCGGGTGGTCAGCCCCTACGGGCACCGGTTCGTCACCGAGGAGCAGGGCCTGGGCCATGTGGTGCTGTCCACCAAGGACGACGCCGAGGCGCTGCACTTCTACCGCGACGTGCTGGGCTTCCGGCTGCGCGACTCCATGCGGCTGCCCCCGCAGATGGTCGGCCGGCCCGCCGACGGCGAGCCCGCCTGGCTGCGCTTCTTCGGCTGCAACCCGCGCCACCACAGCCTGGCGTTCCTGCCGATGCCCACCCCCAGCGGCATCGTCCACCTGATGATCGAGGTCGAGGAGGCCGACGACGTCGGCCTGTGCCTGGACCGCGCGCTGCGCCGCAAGGTGCCGATGTCGGCGACGCTGGGCCGCCACGTCAACGACAAGATGCTGTCGTTCTACATGAAGACCCCGAGTGGCTTCGACGTCGAGTTCGGTTGCGAGGGACTCGAGGTCGACGACGACGACTGGATCGCGCGGGAGTCCACCGCGGTCAGCCTATGGGGCCACGACTTCACCGTGGGCATGCAGAACCAGTGACCGCCGCATCGATCGACCCCCGGGCGTTCCGCAACGTCCTGGGCCAGTTCTGCACCGGGGTCACCATCATCACCACGGTCCACGACGACGTCCCGGTCGGGTTCGCCTGCCAGTCGTTCGCCGCGCTGTCGCTGGACCCGCCGCTGGTGCTGTTCTGTCCGACCAAGGTCTCGCGGTCCTGGCAGGCCATCGAGGCGTCCGGGAAGTTCTGCGTCAACGTGCTGACCGAATCCCAGAAGCACGTCTCGGCGCGGTTCGGCTCCCGCGAACCGGACAAGTTCGCCGGGATCGACTGGACGCCGTCACCGCTCGGGTCGCCGGTCATCGACGGCTCGCTGGCCTACATCGACTGCACGGTCGACTCGGTGCACGACGGCGGAGACCACTACGTGGTGTTCGGCGCGGTCTCCTCGCTCTCCGAGGTGCCCGCGATCAAGCCGCGGCCGCTGCTGTTCTACCGCGGCGACTACACCGGCATCGAACCGGACAAGACCACCCCGGCGCAGTGGCGGGACGACCTCGAGGCGTTCCTGACCGCCACCACCGACGACACCTGGCTGTAACCCCTGCGCTCGCCGGTCGACAGGCTCCGCGCGTACCGCGGCGGCGGTGCGCTGCTGGTCGCGGCGGTGGTGCTGGTCGCGTTGAACCTGCGCCCGGCGATCACCAGCGTCGGCCCCGTGCTCGGCGAGATCCGCCGCACCTTCGGCCAGTCGGCGGCCTGGGCCGGTGTGCTGACCACCCTGCCGGTGCTGTGCTTCGCGGCGGCCGGGCTGGCCGCGCCGTGGCTGTCCCGGCGGATCGGGCTGGCCCGGGCGATCTCGTGGGCGCTGAGCATCCTCGCCGCCGGCCTGCTGCTGCGGGTGCTGGCCGGATCGGCCACCATGCTCGGCGGCACCCTGATCGCCACCGCCGGCATCGCGCTGGTCAACGTGCTGATCCCGGTGGTGGTCAAGGGCGCGTTCCCAACCCGGATCGGGCTGATGACCGGTCTGTACACCGCCGCGCTGCAGGGCGGCGGCGCGCTCGGCTTCGCGCTGACCCCGCCGCTGACCGTGGCGCTGGGCGGCTGGCGGCCCGCCCTGGCGAGCTGGGCGGTGCTGGCCGGCGGCGCCCTGCTGGTGTGGCTGGTCGCCGCGCGCGGACACAACCGGCTGTGGTCGCCGGCCGGGACGCCGGCGCTGCAGCGCGGCGCGAGCCTGCTGCGCAACCGGCTGGCGTGGACGGTCACGGTGTTCTTCGGCACCCAGGCGTTCCTGGCCTACGTGGTGATGGGCTGGCTGCCGGAGGTGTTCATCGAGCGCGGGGTGAGCAAGAGCCAGGCCGGGCTGCTGCTCGGGCTGGTCTCACTGATCGCGGTGCCGATCAGCCTGTTTCTGTCCCCGCTGGCCGCCCGCCGCGACAGCCAGGCCGGCTGGATCCTGGCCCTCGGGCTGCCCGGCCTGGCCGGGGTGCTGGGCCTGCTGCTCGCGCCCGGCGCCGCGCCGCTGCTGTGGAGCGTGCTGATCGGGTTGGGCATGAGCGTGTTCTCGCTGGCGCTCACCGTGATCGCGCTGCGCACCCGCACCGCCGAGCAGACCGCGCGGCTCTCCGGCATGGCCCAGGGGCTGGGCTACCTGCTGGCCGCGGCCGGTCCGCTGCTGTTCGGGCTGCTGCGCGAGTACACCGGCGGCTGGACGGCGCCGTGGCTGGTGGTCACCGTGGTCTACGTCGTGCAGCTGGTGGCCGGGACGCTGGCCGGCCGGCACCGCTACGTGTGAGCGGCGCGCTCAACGCCGGCGCAGATCGGCCAGCGCGGTCTCGGCGGCGTGGAAACCGTTCATGCCGTGCACCCCGGCGCCCGGCGGGGTGGCCGAGGAGCACAGGTACAGCCCGCCGGCCAGCCGGTAGGGGTTGACCGCGAACCGGGGCCGGAACAGCAACTGGGTGACCGTGTTGGCGCCGGCGCAGATGTCCCCGCCGACGTAGTTGGCGTTGTGCCGCTCCAACTCGGCCGGACCGCGGCTGACGGTGGCCAGGATGCGGTCGGTGAAGCCGGGCGCGAACCGTTCGATCTGGGCGATCACCGCACCGGTCGCGTCACCGGAATAGCCGTGCGGCACATGGGCGTAGGCGTAGATCGGGTTGACTGTGTCCCGTGACCGGGACGGGTCGCACAGGTACTGCTGGCCGAGCAGCACGAACGGCCGCTCGGGCATCACCCCGCGGGCGGTCTGCGCCTCGGCGGCGGCGATCTGCGCGGCGGTGCCGCCGAGGTGCACGGTGCCGGCCCGGCGGCACTGCGGGTTGGTCCACGGGATGTCCCCGTCGATGGCGAAGTCGACCTTGAATGCGGCCGGCCCGTAGGAGAACCGGCCCAGCGCGCGGCGCAGCCGCGGCGGCAGCCGGTCCCCGGCGATACGCAGTGCCGCGTGCGCCGCGGTGTCGAACATGACCACCGCCGGTGTCGCACCGGCGATCTCGGTGAGCTCACCGAGATCGTGCACCGTCGTTGCGGTGACGACCCGGCCGCCGTGGTCGGTCAACTCGGCGATCAGCGCGTCGGTGATCGCGCCGCTGCCACCGGCCGCGACCGGCCACCCGACCGTGTGCGCCGTGCCGACGAACATCGCGCCCACCGCCGTGCTCAGCGGGGTGTCCAGCCGGCCGAACTTGTGCGCCGCCAGGCCGATGAACAGCGCGCGGGCCGGCTCGTCGGCGAACACCCGCGCCGCCCAGGTGGCAGGCACCGCGGCGCTCAGCCCGAACCGGGCCAGCGCCAGCGGGTGCCGCGGCAGGTGCAGCGGCGGGCCCAGCGCCTCGCCGATCACCCGCTCGAAATCGTCGAGCACCGGCGCGAACAGCCGCCGCCAGCGCCGGTGGTCGGCGCCCAGCGACTCTGCCGTCGCCTCCGGGTCGCGGGCGGCGACCCCGGCCCGGCCGTCGTCGAGCGGGTGCGCGAGATCGACGTCGGGCCAGCACCACCGCAGACCGTGCCGACCCAGGTCCAGCGCCGCGAAGTACGGGGAGGCCACCGCGGTCGGGTGAACCGCCGAGCACTCGTCGTGGCGCAGCCCGGGCAGGGTCAGCTCGGCGGTGCGGGCGCCCCCGCCGGGCCGGTCGGCGGCTTCCACCACGGTCACCCGCAGCCCGGCGTGGGCCAACCGGATCGCGGCGGCCAGCCCGTTGGGGCCGCTGCCGACGACGACCGCTGCGCTCATGCAGCCGGTTCCGGCGCGCGGGTCAGGGTGTGCTTGCGGGTGTAGCCGGCCGCGGTCCAGGTGACGGTCAGCGGCACCGGGCCCTCGGGCAGCCACGGCTGGCGGGCCACGCAGTCCGCGGTGCGCCAGGTGCCGCGTTCGACCACCCCGAGCGCGGCGTCGATCACCTGGTAGTCCTGGGTCTTGCGGAACAGCGGCTGCCCCTCGGCGTAGATCACCACGAAGTCGCCGGGCGCGAAGTTCAGCCGTTTCTGCAGCGCGGCGATGAGCGCTTCGCCGTGCAGATGCCCGTCACCGAAGTTCCAGCCGGTGATGGTGTTGCACGCCACCTCGCCTTCGCGCACCGTGCGGGCGTCGATGTCGTCGAGGTGCTCGCAGGCCACCGACAGCAGTCCGCGGCCCTGACCGTGCAGGCTGCGCCAGCCGACCACCCGCTGCACCATCATCTCGGCCTGATCCGGCTCGTAGCCCATCGCGACCAGTTGGTCGACCTGCCGCACGGTGCCGGGCAGGGCGTTGAGCCGCTCCTCGACTCCGGGCCGCATCGCCCAGATCCCGGTGGCCCAGTTGCCCGAGTACTGGCGCATGCCGGGCAGGAACGACACCAGATCCGGGCGCAGTTCACCGAGCACGGGGAAGAAGAACGCCAGGACGAACATCGGGATCAGCAGCCACGCCGGCTCGAACCGGAAGATCGAGAACACCGCCGGGTCGTGGCCGATCCACAGGTTGATCGCCGCGTACCCGAAGAAGATGTTCCACTCCAGCGGCACCGCCAGCGGGAACGTCGAGGTGATGAACACGTGGAAGGCGACCATGACCGCCGCGCCGATCAGCGCCACGGTGGCGTTGGTGGTCAGCAGCAACACGATGGGCACCGCGATCTCCACCGTCGTGCCCAACAGGTGCGCGGCCATCCAGGCCACCCGGGAGGGCCGCAGGTCGTGCGGCGCGTCCCGGTACTGCAGCCGCTTGAGGAACTTGACCGGGATGGCCGGGCTGTTGGAGATCATCGGCGGTACCACCATCGCGAAGTGCTCGGTGAACTTCGACACCCCGGCGGCCACCCAGACGCAGACGATGACGATCTTGAACGCCACCACCATCGACACGAAGTCACCGGCGATGCCGAACACCGCCGCCCACAACATGATCGGCAGATACTGCTCGGAGCGTCCGGCCAAGAAGATCACCTTGTCGCGCAGACCCATCAGCGGCATGACCACCAGCACCGGCAGGAACGCCCAGCCCGGCACGATCTGCTGCCCGGCGAACCCGGCGACGTCGACGGCCGGGGTGGCCAGCGGCAGCACCAGGGCGGCCAGCACCGCGAGGTAGCCGGCGACGTCGCCGACGGTGCGGGTGTCCCCGCCGGTGCCCGGGACCACGCCGGGCCACGGCGCCAGCCGGATGGTGCCCGGCCGCAGCCAGAACCGCCAGCCGCCGGTCATCGGTTTGAAGTGCCCGCACAGCGGCCCCCAGGCGCCGCCGAGGCCGAGCACCTCCAGCAGCATCAGCCAGACGGCCAGCTTCTGGTAGGTGACGATGTTGGCCCACCACGAGCCGACGTCGGTGACGCTGACCGAGCTGCTGGTCAGCGCGGTGATCACGATGCCGAGGGCCAGGTACAGGCCGAGCATCTTGGCGATGTAGACCAGGTTGAGCACCTTGGGTGTGCCGAACCCCTCATACAGCCAGTCCTGGGCGGCGATCCGCACCCGCTCGCGCAGCGGCAGCGTCAGGTAGTGCGCCGGTTCGACCGGTGGTTCGGACGGGGTCAGAAAGCCCATCTCAGGCCCTTTCGTCGGCGGTGGCGGGGGTGGACAGGGTGCGCAGCGCCGGCTTGTCGATCTTGCCGACGGGGTTTTTGGGCAGCGCGTCGAGGACGGTGATCGCCGCCGGGACCTTGAACCGGGTGAGCCGGCGGGCGCAGGCCTGCCGCAGCGCCTCGACGTCGACGGCGTGCCGCGGGCGGGGCGCGACGTAGCCGACCGGCACCTCGCCGTAGACCGGGTCGGGCCGGCCCACCACGGCGGCCTCCAGCACCGCCGGGTCGGCCAGCAGCACGTTCTCGATCTCCTTGGGGGAGATGTTCTCCCCGCCGCGGATGATCATGTCCTTGATCCGGTCGACCAGCCGCAGGTAACCGTCCTCGTCGAGGACGCCGACGTCGCCGGTGTGCAGCCAGCCGTCGCGCAGCGCCGCCGCGGTCGCCTCGGGTAGGTTGTGGTAGCCGGCCATCACCTCGGGGCCGCGGATGACGACCTCACCGGCCTCGCCCGGCGGGAGCAGCCGCCCGTCGGGGGCCATGACGGCCACCGTCTGGCCTGGCAGCGCGGGCCCGACGGTGCCCGGCTTGCGCAGGCCGTCGGGCGGGTTGCAGGTACTGCCGCAGGTGGCTTCGGTCAGTCCGTAGCCCTCGACGACCGGGAACCCGAACCGCTGCTCGACGGCGTCGAGCAGGGCCGCGGTCGCCGGGGCGGCGCCGCAGACCGCGAACCGCACCGAGGAGGTGTCGGCGGTGACGGCGTCGGGCAGCGACACCAGATGCGAGTAGATGGTGGGCACCGCGGAGAAGTAGGTGGGCCGCAGCCGGTCCACGGCCGCCAGGAACTCCACCGGGTGGAACCGGCGCAGCACCGACAGTTGGCCGCCGGCGCGGATGGTGGACAGGAAGCTGACGCACAGCGCGTTGGCGTGGAACAGCGGCAGCACCAGCAGGCAGTGGTCGGCGGCGGTGAGGCTCATCGCCTCGACCATCGCGGCGGTCATCGCGTCGAGGTGGGAGTGGTGCAGCCGCACCCCCTTGGGCCGGCCGGTGGAGCCGCTGGTGTAGATCAGGAACGCCAGATCGTCGGGGCGGGTCGCCGGCTCGGGCAGCGCGGGGCCGGCCGGTGCCGGGGTGTGCCGCAGTTGCTCGGCGGTGAGGGTGGGCCGGTCGGCGGCCGGGCCGGGCGCGTCCTCGGCGATGACCAGCGCGGCGCCGGCGTCGGCGATCTGGTAGTCGGCCTCCTCGGCGGTCAGCGCCGGGTTGATCGGGGTGGCCGCGGCGCGCAGCCGCCACGCCGCGACGATCGCGATCAGCAGTTCGACCCGGTTGGGCAGCAGCACCGCCACCACCGAACCGGCGCGCACCCCGGCCTCGGCGAACCGGCCGGCCGCCGCCTCGACCCGTTCGGCGAACTCGGCGGCGGTCAACTCGGTGGCCTCGTCACGCACGCACGGCCGGTCGCCGGCGCCGGCCGGGCGGGCCCACGGCAGGTAGTCCAATGCCACGGTCGGGTCGCTCCTCGGGGTCGTCTGATGCCGGTGTCGTCGTCGGATCCGTGTCTCGCTAGCAATGTAATGTGCCTCACAGGAACGGTCATTGGTCTTGACGCACAAACATCTGCCGATCCTTGTTCGCCAAGGCCAGAACGGCTCCGGCCCTGACCTCGTCTTACGGCTCACGCGCCCAAAAGCTGGCCGATCGCGGTTGGGTTCCGGACCCAAGCCCGGGAGGGGGCGCGCCGGTGAACGCACCCGATGCCGCCGCGCTCGAGGCGCGGGCGGCGACGCTGGCCGCCGAGGCCGCCGCCACCCTCGGCGCCGAGCTGCCCACGGTCGGGCCGATCCTGCACGCCCGGCTGGTCGAGCTCATCCCCGAGCTGCGCGGCGATCAGCCGATCATCGACCTGCTGCAGGCCAGCCTGGAGAGCAACATCGCCCTATTCGTCGACTCCGCCGTGCAGGGCCGTCCCGTCGAAGAGCTGGTGCTGCCGGCGCCGGCGGTGGAATACGCCCGCCGGCTCGCGCAGCGCGGTATCTCCTCCACGGCGCTGGCCCGCGCCTACCGGCTGGGGCAGCGCTGGCTACTGGACTGGTTCACCGCCGAGCTGGACCGGACCGAGCCCGACGCCCGGGTGGCCTACCGGGCGGCCGCCCGGCTGCAGATCTGGTCGTTCGCCTACATCGACTGGGCCTCCGAACACGTCATCGTCGAATACGAACGCGAGCGCGAACAGTGGCTGGCCAATCAGAACAGGCTGCGCACGACGATGCTGACCGATCTGCTCGCCGGCACCGTCGCGGACACCGCCGCCGCGGAACGCGCGCTGGGCTACCGGCTGCGCGGACGCCACCTGGCCGTGGTCGTCTGGACCGCCGACACCGGCTCGTCGGCTCAGCGGCTGCACCGGCTCGAGCGGCTCGTCACCCGGGTGGCCGAGACGGTGGGGGCCACCGGGTCGCCGTTCTTCCTGGCCCAGGACCGGGCCCGCGGCTGGGGCTGGCTGCCGCTGGGGCCCGGCCGGACCGGCCCCGACACCGCCGGGCTGACCCGCCTCGTGGAGGTCGAAGAGCCGGCGGCGCGGCTGGCCCTGGGCGCCCCCGGCGCCGGGACCGCCGGGTTCGTCGCCAGCCACCGCGGCGCGCTGCGCGCCTACACCGTCGCGGTCACCGCGGGCGCCCGGGCCGGCCGGGTGACCTCCTACGCCGACCCGGGGGTGCGGGCGGCGGCGCTGCTCACCGCCGACCTGGCCGCGACCCGCGAGCTGGTGGCCGCGGCGCTGGGGTCGCTGGGCGCCGACGACCCGGCCGCGGCGGTGTTGCGCGAGACGCTGCTGGAATTCCTGACCGCGCAGTGCAGCTACGTCGGTGCCGCGGGGCGGCTGCACGTGCACAAGAACACCGTCAAATACCGGCTGGAGAAGGCGACGGGCATCCTGGGGCGCCCGGTCGAGGACGACCCGCTCGGGCTGGAGTTGGCGCTGACCGCCTGCCGCTGGCTGGGGCCCGCCGTCCTGTCCCGGGGGTGACGGTCACCGGCCGTGCCAGCGCGCCTGGTGCTCGGCGTGGCTGGCCAGGTAGGCGCCGGGGGCGAAGAACTCGTCGTAGAAGTCGGTGTCGAGGTGCTGGGCCTGCAGGTACATCAACACGTGCACGGTGGGCACGGTGCCGGGTAGTTTGCCGAAGGTGTCGTGGATGTAGGTGGCCTGCAGCGTGACCAGTTCGGCGATGCCGTCGGCGGGCAGCGCCGAGGAGCGCACCGCGACGCTGTCCGACCACGGCCCGGCGGTGTCGGGATGAAACGGGCCGCCGGGCCCGAACTTGCGGGCCACCAGCTTGTCCACCCCGGCCGCCACCGTCGGCACGTGCGGCGGGCTCAGCGTCTCGAACACCCCGGGCAGGCCGGTGGCGTTGGGAAACGGCCACCGCGGATCGTGGTCGGCGCGGAACCCCAGCCCGGGTGTGCGCGGATCCCCGGAGCCGCCCAGCACCGACAACCGGTCCAGGCCGTCGAAGGTCCACCCGCCCAGCCCCATCGCCTGCAGCGCCAGCACCCCGTTGTGGGCGGCGATGGACAGCTCCGCGCTCGCCTCGGTCAGGGTGTACTGCTCGACGAACGACAGCGGGATCGGGTCGTCGGCATGCGGCAGCGCGCCGAACCGCTCGACGCCGGGGATGGCGCGGCCGTGGATGTCGTCGGTCACCGGGTAGCCGTTGGCGGCGAAGAACCACAGGTTCTCCATCAGATGCTCGGCCAGATCGGCGACCGGGAACGCCAGCAGGCTGCCCGGGTGGTTGGCGATCCAGGTGTTGTGGCCCTCCATGTAGGGCTCTTCGCGGGGCAGCTGCAGCCGCCGCGGCGAGATGCGCCGGTAGCCGGCGGCGGTGGCCGCCAGCCAGTCCTCGATCGCCCCGGCATCGCCGGGCGCGACGTCGCGGGTGTCCAGCAGGTAGGTGCCGGAGTCGTCGGTGAAGAACAGCCGGCTGGTGTGGAACCCGGCCGCGCTGGGGAAGGTGCGTCCGGTGGCGCTGCCCGGGTAGTTGGGCAGTGCCGGGGCGTAGCGCGGGTGGTGGGTGATGCCGTCGTGCCAGCCGGTGACCCCGGCCAGGAACGCCAGCACCACCGCGCGCTCCACCTCCGAGAGCGGCTGCACCGGGCGCCGGCTGGTGAAAGCCAGTGCGCCGGAGGGGATCCGGCCGCCGACCGGGAACCGCCGCGAGCGCCGGCCGGTGATCGCGGTCAGCAGCGGGAAGCGGGCCAGCTCGGCCAGCGCGGCCCGCTCGTGCTCGGCGATCCGCAGGTGCCCGGCGGTGTGCGCGCTCAGCGGGTCACTCGGTGATCGTGTCGATCAGGGTGGCCAGGTGCCCGGGGGACAGCTCCACCCCGCACTCGTTGCGCATGTCGGTCAGCGGCCGGGCGATGTCCTGCAGCTCCAGCAGCTCGCCGGGGTGGGCGGTGAAGTAGCCGCGCACCGAGTCCCGGGCCTCCTGCGGTGATTGCTTGGCCGCGGCGGTGATCACGTCGTTGGCCTCCGGGTGGGCGTCGAAGAACCCGCTGGCCTTGGCCAGCACGCCGCTGGCCGTGCTCGACAGCGCCCCGGCGGTGCACGGCGGTGCCGCGGCGGCGGTGCCCGCCGGGCCGGCGACGGCCAGCGCACCGGCCAGGCCGATCACCGCCGTCCCGGCGGCGAGGCGGTGGGTGCGGGTCCGGCGTGAGCGCGCCATCGAGAGGTCCTTCCGACGAGAGGCGGGAACCCTCGCCAACCTACCGCAGCGCTGTCAGCGGTGCAGCCAGCCGCCGATGCGCTGCAGGCCCGCTTCGATCTCGGCGGTGGGGCCGGCGAACGACAGCCGCACGTAGCGCGGGCCGTGCACCGTGTCGAAGTCGATGCCGGGCGCGATCGCCACCCCGGTGTCGGCCAGCAGGTCTGCGCACCACCGCTGGGAGTCGTCGGTGTGATCGGCGACGTCGGCATAGACGTAGAACGCCCCGTCGGTGGGGGCCAGCCGGGTCAGGCCCAGCGCGCGCAGCCCGTCGAGCAGCAGCGCCCGGTTGGCGGTGTAGTGGCGCAGGTGCCCGTCGGCCTCGGCGAGCGCTTCGGCGCTGAACGCCGCCACCGCGGCGTGTTGGGACAGCGCCGGCGGGCAGATGGTGAGGTTGCCGGTGAGCCGGTCGACGGCGCGGCGCAGCGCGGCGGGCACCAGCAGCCAGCCCAGCCGCCAGCCGGTCATCGCGAAGTATTTGGAGAAGCTGTTGGCCACCACCGCGGTGCGCGAGCTCTGCCACGCGCAGCTGGTCGCCGGCGCGCCGGGGTAGACCAGCCCGTGGTAGACCTCGTCGCTGATCAGCCGGGCGCCGGTGTCGTCGCACCAGGCGGCGATCGCGGCCAGCTCGGCCGGCTCGATGACGGTGCCGGTGGGGTTGGCCGGGCTGGCCACGATCACCCCGGCCACCGGCGGGTCCAGCGCGGCCAGCATCGCCGCGGTCGGCTGGAAACGGGTCTCGGGTCCGCAGTCCAGTTCGACGACCTCGCAGCCCAGCGCGGTCAGGATGTTGCGGTAACACGGGTAACCCGGGCTGGCGATCGCCACCCGGTCGCCGGGGTCGAAGCAGGCCAGAAACGCCAGCAGGAATCCGCCGGAGGAGCCGGTGGTGATGACCACGTCGTCGGCGTCGACGGCCAAACCGTAGTTGTGCCGGTAGGACTCGGCGATGGCCGCCCGCAACTCCGGAATGCCCAGCGCCACGGTGTAACCCAGCCGGTTGTGGGCCAGCGCATCGGCGGCGGCGGCGAGCACCGGCGCCGGGGCACCCGCGCTGGGCTGGCCGGCCGAGAGGTTGACCAGATCGCCGTGGCTGCGCTGGCGTTCCGCGGCGGCCAGCCACACGTCCATGACGTGGAACGGGGGGATGCCGGCACGCAGCGCGACCCGGTCGCCGCCGGCGGCGGTCACCGCCCCATCACCCGCGCCAGAAACGCCGTGGAGTCGGGCATCGACGCCAGCACGGTCCCGGAGTGGTCCTGGTCGGGGTAGATGTGCAGCTCCACCTGCTGGCCGTGTTCGACCAGTTGCTCGTTGAGCCAGAGCGTCGACTCCGGGGGCACGTCGGTGTCGCGCAGGCCCGCGCCCAGGAAGATCGGGCGGTCGTAGCCGTCGACCGGGGTGCCCATGAACTCGTCGAGCACCGCGTCGATGCCGGGCAGCGAACTGACCGGCGCGCTGAACAATTCGTTGAGCGTGGTCCCGCCGACCCGGGTGTCCAGGTCGGGTTTGCACACCGTCTCGGCGGCGTCGGTCAGTTCCCGGCCGCGCGGGGTCAGCACGCTGTCGACCGGCAGCTCGGGGTACGCCTCGCGCAGGGCGGCCAGGATGTACGCGGTGTAGCTGATGGCCGCGGGCGGCAGGTGCTGGGCGGGCAGGTCGGGGCCGGCCTGCAACACGGTCTGTTCGATGTTGGCCGGGGTGCCGGTCGCCACCACGCCGCGGTAGTCCAGCCCGCTGCCCGCGGTGAACTCGCTGGCGCGGCGGGCGCTGTTGATCGCCGCGCCGCCGCCCTGGGACTGGCCCACGATCGCCCACTTCGGCGAGAGCGGCAGGTCCATCCCGTGCACCGCGCGCACCGAGTCGATCACCGAGTGCGCCTCGGTGACGCTGTTGAGGTAGCTCATCAGCCCGGGGGTGCCCAGCCCGACGTAGTCGGTGCCGACCACCGCGTAGCCCTGGTCGAGCCAGTGCGACAGGTATTCGTTGTCGCGGGGGCTGCGCGGGTGCGCCGACGGGGTGCAGTCGTCGCCGAGGCCGACGGTGCCGTGCGCCCAGGCGATCACCGGCCAGCCGCCGGGCGGCGGTGCGCCGTGCGGCACGAACACCACCGCGGTGCTCACCGCCGGCCGGTCGTGCTGGTCGGGGGTGGAGTACAGGATCCGCCAGGCCTGCCCGGCGCCGGCCACCGACAGCGCCGGGTCCAGCGGCACGGTGGTGATCAGTTCCCCGGCCGGCGGGATGGGCCCGGTGTAGTCGCGGGCATCCAGCCCCGACCAGGTCGGCGCCGCGGCCGCCGCGACGGCCGGGGCCGCCACCGCCGCCACCAGCACGGCCAGCAGCGCGACGAGCAGTCGCCTCACGCGCTCACCCCCAGGAACGTGAACGGCTCGGCGGCGACGAAGTCCGCCGAACTCTCCCCGGCGAAGGTGTTGGATTCGTTGGCGCCCAGATCCAGCTTCAGCACCGGCGAGCCGTCCGCCAGGTCGAGTTTGTTCAGATCCACCCAGAACACGTTGGGGGTCAGCGCCGACTCGAAGAAGTACAGCTTGCGGGTGTGATGGGCCACGGTGCGCCACCGGGTCGAGGAGATGTTCGGCTCGTCGGGGGTGGAGATGCCGAAGGGCACCGACACGTTGCGCACCACGCTGAACACCGACGCCAGCGCGGTCCGGGGGTCCTCGGGTTTGGGCACCGCGTTGACGTAGAACGACGCGCGGGCGAACCGGTCGGCGGCCCGGTTGGTGCCGGGCAGCATCACGGTGCCGCCCAGCTGCTCCCAGTAGGCGTTGACCGCCAGCTGTTCGGAGAAGATCGGCGAGTTCGTCATGACCTGGTAGGCCCGGTCGTGGTGAATGGTCTGCACGCCGTCGATGTATTCCACGATGGCGCTGTCGCCGGTGGCGTCCGACAGCGACAGGTGCAGCGTCGCCAGCCGGTCCTGGCCGGGCACCCCGTCGGTGACCACGTCGAACGGTGTCGAGGAGAGGGCTTCGACGGCCTCGGCGACGGTGGCGAAGTTGTCGAGCATGTACTGCGCCCAGGCGGCGATGGTCAGACCGGGCCGGCTGCCGTCATAGGCCGGGTAGGTCGACTCGGCCAGCCACAGCAGGTTGGCCGACAGCCCGGCTTCGTTGAGCCCGTCGGTGGTGCACACGTCGTAGGCGGTGGCGACCACGCTGCCGTACTTGGCGGTCCAGGACACCGAGTTGGGGCCGACCTTGCCGGTGCGGGTGATCCCGCGCGGCAGCGCCCACAGGTTGGTGGCCAGGTCCAGCTTCCAGTCCATCGACCGGCCGGTGATGATGTTGTCCGCCGTGCCCAGATACACCAGTCGGGTGCACATGTGTCCGTCCTCCAGGGTTTTTCCGGAGGCTACCCGACGGACTGGGTGAACACCTCGGATTGCAGCCCGCGCAGCGCGTCGGCGGGCGGCTGAAGAAGATGCGAACTTCCGTGTGCCCGTTTGAAATACAGCTGGATGTCGCTCTCCCAGGTGATGGCGATCCCGCCGTGCAGCTGGATGGCCTCGGCGGCTACGGTGTTGAACGCCTCGCTGGCGTTGACCCGGGCCAGGGCGGCCGCGGTGGGCGACGGGTCGGCGATCGCCTCGGCGACCACCGCCCGCGCGGTCTGCACGGCCACGTACAGGTCGGCCATCCGGTGCTTGAGCGCCTGGAAGCTGCCGAGCGGCCTGCCGAACTGCACCCGGCTCTTGGTGTACTCCACGGTCAGGTCCAGGCAGCGGGTCGCCGCCCCCACCTGCTCGGCGGCCAGCAGCAGCGCCGCGTAGTCGCCGATGCCCGGGTCGGCGCCGAGCGGCGCGGTGGACCCGGGGGTGATCCGCCCCAGCCGGCGGGTGGGGTCCATCGTCGGCACCGCGGTCGCCTCGAAGGTCTCCCAGCGCACCAACCGGTCACCGTCGAGGCCGACGACGACGTCGCCGGGGCCGACCAGGTCGCCGTTGAGCGCGTAGTCGGGGTCCAGCGCCACCGTGCCGACGGCCTCCCCGGCGGCGAGGCGCTCGAGTGCGTCGGCGTCGGGGGACTCGGCGGACAGCAGCGCCAGCTCGGCCAGGGTGGTGCCCAGCAGCGGGGTGGGGACCAGGGCCTTGCCCAACTCCTCGAGCACCACCGCGGCGTCGGCCAGCTCGCCGCCGGCGCCGCCGAACTCCTCGGGCACCACCAGCGCGGCAGCGCCGACCTGTTCGCACAGCAGCCGCCACAGCGCCTCGTCGTAGCCGCGGGGCGACTCCATCGCCGCGCGCACCGCCTCGCCGGAGGCGTGCTTGTCGACCAGCGCGGCCACGGTCTGCCGCAAAAGATTCCGTTCGTCGCTCATCTGCGGCTCCTCTACAGCGCTTCCAGGACGCGGCGGCGGTGGCTGGTCGGGTCGCCCCAGGCCGAGCGCAGCGCCTGCACCCGCAGCAGCCACAGCGACAGGTCGTGTTCGGCGGTGAACCCGATCGCGCCGTGGGTCTGCAGCGCGGACTGGGCGGCCAGCAGCGCGGCGTCGGAGGCGGCGGCCTTGGCGGCGCTGACGTCGCGGGCGGTGTCGGCGGAGTCCTCCGCCAGCGAAAGCGCCGCGCCGTAGAGCAGCGGCCGGGCCAGCTCCAACGCGATGTGGATGTCGGCCAGCTTGTGTTTGATCGCCTGGTAGGAGCCGATCACCCGGCCGAACTGGGTGCGCTGCTTGGCGTAGTCGACCGAGGCGTCGAGCATCGCCTGCCCGGCGCCGACGAGGTGGGCGGCGGTGGCCAGCGCACCGAACTCGTAGGCGCGGGCCACGTCGGCGTCCCAGGCGGGGGTGCCTGCGGTGGTGTCGAACAGTCGCCGGCCGGGGTCGACCGAATCGTGCCGGTCGCCGACGTCGGCCACGCTCACCTGCCCGTCGGCGGCGTGCAGCACCAGCCCGGCGGTGTCGGCGTCCACGGCGCGCGGCGCCGCGGGCGGCAGCGCCGCGGTGACGATCAGCTCGCCGCCGGCCAGCCCGGCCAGCTGGGTCGCGGCGTCGGGGGAGCCGGCCAGCAGGATCGGGGCGACCGCAACGGATTCCACCACCGGGCCGGGCACACACCAGCGGCCCAGCCGTTCCATCGCCACCACCAGGTCGACGGGGTGGGCGTCCATCCCGTCGTGCTCCTCGGGGATCATCAGGGCGGTCACGCCCAGCTCCGCGAGCCGCGCCCACACCGCGCGGCCGGGTGCGGTGTCGCCCTCGCCCCAGGCGCGGACCGCGGTGGGGACGTCGGCGGCGCCGAGGGCGGCGTCGATGCTGGCGGCGAAGTCGCGCTGATGCGCGTCAAGATCGAATTTCACTTCTTCTCCCGGGGCAGGCCCAGCAGGCGCTCGGCGATGATGTTGCGTTGGATCTCGTTGGTGCCGGCGTAGATCGGCCCGCCCAGGGCGAACAGGTAGCCGTGCATCCAGGAATCGGCGAGTTCGCCGTCGGCGCCGCGCAAATCCAGCGCGGTCTGGTGCAGCGCCACATCCAGGTCCGACCAGAACACTTTGGTCACCGAGGACTCCGCGCCCAACTCGCCGCCGGCGGCCAGCCGGGTGACGGTGCCGAAGGTGTGCAGCCGGTAGGCCTGCGCCTTGATCCAGGCGTCGGCCACCCGGTCGCCGAAGGCGGCGTCCGGGTTAGCTTTCCACAGCGCGGCGAGTTTCTCCGCACCGACCAGGAAGCGGGCCGGGCTGCGTAGCGACATGCCGCGCTCGTTGCTGGAGGTGCTCATCGCCGCCCGCCAGCCCTCGCCCGGCGTGCCGATCACGTCGTTGTCGGCGACGAACACGTCGTCGAGGAAGATCTCCCCGAACCCGGTGTCCCCGCCCAGCTGGGAGATCGGCCGCACGGTGATGCCGTCGGTCTTGAGGTCGAACATGAAGTAGGTCAGGCCGCGGTGGCGCTGCTCGGCCGGGTCGGAGCGGAACAACCCGAAGGCCTTCTCCCCGAACGGCGCCCGGGAGCTCCAGATCTTCTGGCCGTTGAGTTTCCAGCCGCCGTCGACCTTGGTCGCCGTCGAGCGCAGCGACGCCAGGTCGCTGCCGGACTCCGGCTCGCTCCAGGCCTGCGCCCAGATCTCCTCGCCGCTGGCCATCTTGGGCAGGATGCGTTCGAGCTGCTCTTCGGTGCCGTGCGCGAACAGGGTGGGGGCGAGCATCGAGGTGCCGTTGGCGCTGGCCCGGGCCGGGGCGCCGGCGGCGAAGTACTCCTCCTCGAACGCCACCCACTGCAGCAGGGTGGCGTCGCGTCCGCCGTAGCGCTTCGGCCAGGCGATCACCGACAGCCCGGCGTCGAACAGGATCCTGTCCCACCGGCGGTGCTGCTCGAATCCCTCGGCGGTGTCGTAGGACTTCGTCGGGAACGACGCGGTGTTGGCGGCCAGGAATTCGCGCACCTCGGCGCGGAACGCCAGCGTCTCCTCATCGAATGTCAGGTCCATCAGGCCCACTCTCTCAACTCATGTTTGACCACCTTGCCGCCCGGGTTGCGCGGCAGGGCGTCCACAAAGGCCACCGATCGTGGCGTTTTGAAGTTCGCGAGATGCTCTCGGGCGTAGCCGATCACCTGCGCCTCGTCGAGATCGGCGTCGGGGCGGGCGACCACGAACGCCTTGCCGACCTCGCCCAGCCGCTCGTCGGGCACGCCGATCACCGCGACGTCGGCCACCCCGGCCAGCCGGCTGAGCACCTGCTCGATCTCGGCGGGGTAGACGTTGAAGCCGCCGCAGATGTACATGTCCTTGAGCCGGTCGGTGATCCGCAGGTTGCCCGCCGCGTCAAGGGTGCCGACGTCGCCGGTGTGCAGCCAGCCGTCGGCGTCGATCGCGTCGGCGGTCGCGTTCGGGTCGTCGAGGTAGCCCAGCATCACGTTGGGGCCGCGTAGCAGCACCTCACCGGCCTCGCCGGGCGCGGCTTCGGCGCCGTCGGAGCCGGCGATGCGCAGCTCGAAGTCGGCGATCGGGCGCCCGCAGGTGGTGGCCACCGTGACCGCGTCGTCCTCGGCGCGGCACATGGTGCCGAACCCGCTGGCCTCGGTGAGCCCGTAGGCGGTCAGCACGATGTCGATGTCGAGTTCGGCTTGCATCCGCTCGATGAGCACCACCGGCACGGTCGCCGCGCCGGTCACCGCGAACCGCAGTGAGCTCAGGTCGAATTCGTCGCGGCGGGGCTGATCGAGCAGGGTCTGGTAGATCGTCGGCGGGCCGGGCAGCACGGTGATCCGGTGCGCCTGCACCGCGGCCATCGCGGCGGCCGGGTCGAAGGTGAGCTGCGGGACCAGGGTCGCGCCGGTCTGCAGGCAGGCCAGGATGCCGGCCTTGTAGCCGAAGTTGTGGAAGAACGGGTTGATGCACAGGTAGCGGTCGTCGGCGCTGAGTTGCCCGCACGCCGCCCAGGCCGCCGAGCCGGCCAGCGACTGCCGGTGCGCGCAGCGCACGCCTTTGCTGCGGCCGGTGGTGCCGGAGGTGAACAGGATGTCGGCGACGTCGTCGGGGCCCAGGGCCGCGGCCCGCGCGTCGACCTCGGTCAGCGGCACGTCGGCGCCCGCGGCGACGAACTCGTCCCAGCTGCCGTCGTCGGCCTCGACGGGCACCCGCACCACCTCGCGCAGCGCGGGCAGGGCGGCGCGGTCCAGCTCGGCGGCCCGGTCGTGGCCGAGGAACTCGCCCATCGCGATCAGCAGCGGCGCCTGGGTGCGGGCCAGGATGTCGCCGGCCTCGGCGGCGGTGTAGCGGGTGTTCAGCGGCACCAGCACCGCCCCGGCGTAGTGGGTGGCCAGGCACGCCACCACCCAGTGCCAGGTGTTCGGCGACCAGATCGCCACCCGGTCGCCGGCGCCCACCCCGCGGGCCAGCATCGCCGCGGCGGTGCGGCGCACCTGCTCGCGCAGTTCGGCGTAGGAGAACTGCCGCTGCTCGTCGAGCAGGGCCGGGTGGTCGGGCAGGTCACGGGCAATCCGGTCCAACACCGCAGGTGTGGTCCGCGGATCGCTCGTCATGGACGCTCCTCTGGGCTGCTCGACCGGGCGGGTACGGCCGCGACCTCGGTCGGGTGCCAAAGCCGGGTGACAAAGTCGAGTAACAAAGCAAGTGCTTGGTAGGTTAGCCTACAGGGGTGCAAGAGGTCGAGGAGTTCCGGGCCGAGGTCCGCGCATGGCTGGCCGACAACCTCGTCGGCGAATTCGCCGAGCTCAAAGGGCTGGGCGGGCCGGGCCGCGAACACGAGGCGTTCGAGGAGCGGCTGGCATGGAACCGCCACCTGGCCGCGGCGGGCCTGACCTGCCTGGGCTGGCCGGTCGAGCACGGCGGCCGCGGCCTGTCGGTGGCCCACCGGGTGGCGTTCTACGAGGAGTACGCCCGCGCCGACGCCCCGGACAAGGTCAACCACCTGGGTGAGGAACTGCTCGGGCCGACCCTGATCGCGTTCGGCACCCCCGAACAGCAGCAGCGGTTCCTGCCCGGCATCCGCGACGTCACCGAACTGTGGTGCCAGGGCTACTCCGAGCCCGGCGCGGGCAGCGACCTGGCCAACGTGGCCACCACCGCGGTGCTGCACGGCGAACGCTGGGTGATCAACGGACAGAAGGTGTGGACCTCGCTGGCCCACCTGTCGCAGTGGTGTTTCGTGGTGGCCCGCACCGAGAAGGGCTCCAAGCGCCACCACGGCCTGTCCTACCTGCTGGTGCCGCTGGACCAGCCCGGTGTCCAGATCCGCCCGATCAACCAGCTCACCGGCACCTCGGAGTTCAACGAGGTGTTCTTCGACGACGCGGTCACCGACGCCGACCTGGTGGTCGGCGAGCCCGGCGACGGCTGGCGGGTGGCGATGGGCACCCTGACCTTCGAGCGCGGCGTCTCCACCCTGGGCCAGCAGATCCGCTACGCCCGCGAACTCGCCGCGCTGGCCGAGCTGGCGCAGCGCACCGGCGCGGCCGACGACCCGCTGATCGCCGAGCGGCTCACCCGGGCCTGGGTCGGGCTGCGCGCGATGCGCTCCTACGCGCTGGCCACCATGGATGTCGAGCAGCCGGGGCAAGACAACGTGTCGAAGCTGCTGTGGGCCAACTGGCACCGCGACCTGGGCGACCTGGCGATGGACGTCATCGGCAAACCCGGGCTGGTGCTCGACGGCGCCGACGGTGCCGCCGACTTCGACGAGTGGCAGCGGCTGTACCTGTTCACCCGCAGCGACACCATCTACGGCGGCTCGAACGAGATCCAGCGCAACATCATCGCCGAGCGTGTCCTCGGCCTACCGCGGGAGGCAAAGGGATGACCCGGTCTTCGGACCTGACGACAGCGCCTGAGGAGATCGGCGGCCACGGCCTGCTGACCGGCAAGGTGGTGGTCGTCACCGCCGCCGCGGGCACCGGGATCGGCTCGGCGGTGGCCCGCCGGGCGCTCGCCGAGGGCGCCGACGTGATGATCTCCGACCACCACGAGCGGCGCCTCGGCGAAACCCGCGACCAACTGGTCGCGCTCGGACAGGGCCGGGTGGAATCGGTGGTCTGCGACGTGACCTCCACCGCGCAGGTCGACGCGCTGATCGCCTCGACCACCGCCCGGATGGGCCGGCTGGACGTGCTGGTCAACAACGCCGGGCTGGGCGGGCAGACCCCGGTCATCGACATGACCGACGAGGAGTGGGACCGGGTGCTCAACGTCAGCCTCACCTCGGTGATGCGGGCGACCCGGGCGGCGCTGCGCTACTTCCGGGAGGCCGGGCACGGCGGGGCCATCGTCAACAACGCCAGCGTGCTGGGCTGGCGCGCGCAGCACTCCCAGTCGCACTACGCCGCCGCCAAGGCCGGAGTGATGGCGCTGACTCGCTGCAGCGCCATCGAAGCCGTCGAACAGGGGGTGCGGATCAACGCGGTCTCCCCGTCGATCGCCCGGCACAAGTTCCTGGAGAAGACCAGTTCGGCCGACCTGCTCGACCGGCTCGCCGGCGGGGAGGCGTTCGGCCGGGCCGCCGAACCGTGGGAGGTGGCCGCCACCATCGCCTTCCTGGCCAGCGACTACGCGAGTTACCTTACCGGCGAAGTGATCTCGGTATCGTCGCAGCATCCGTGATCCCGATGACCCGCCGTGACGAACTGCTGCACCTGGCCGCCGCCATGTTCGCCGAGCGGGGGCTGCGCGCCACCACCGTGCGCGACATCGCCGACGGCGCCGGCATCCTCTCCGGCAGCCTGTATCACCATTTCTCCTCCAAGGAGCAGATGGTCGACGAGGTGCTGCGCGACTTCCTGGACTGGCTGTTCGACCGCTATCAGCAGATCGTCGCCGCCGAGGCCAACCCGCTGGAGCGGCTGCGCGGGCTGTTCATGACCTCGTTCGAGGCGATCGAGCACCGCCACGCCCAGGTGGTTATCTACCAGGACGAAGCCAAGCGGCTCTCCAGCCAGCCGCGCTTCGCCTACCTCGACGAGCGCAACAAAGAGCAGCGCAAGATGTGGGTCGACGTGCTGCAGCAGGGCATCCGGGAGGCCTACTTCCGCCCGGACCTCGACGTCGACCTGGTTTACCGTTTCATCCGTGACACCACCTGGGGGTCGGTGCGCTGGTATCAACCCGGCGGACCGTTCACCGCCGAACAGGTGGGTCGGCAATACCTCGCCATCGTGCTGGGCGGAATCACCGCAGGAGAAGGAGTCTGAGCATGTCCACCACCGTTTCTGAGGCCTATGTGATCGACGCGGCGCGCACCGCGGTCGGCAAGCGCAACGGCTCGCTGGCCGGTGTGCACCCGATCGACCTGGGCGCCACGGCGTTTCGCGGGCTGCTCGACCGGGTCGGTGTCGACCCGGCCGCGGTCGACGACGTCATCGCCGGCTGCGTCGACGCGGTCGGCGGCCAGGCCGGCAACATCGGCCGGCTGGCCTGGCTGGCCGCCGGCTACCCCGAGGGCGTTCCCGGCGTCACCGTCGACCGGCAGTGCGGGTCCAGCCAGCAGGCGATCTCGTTCGGCGCCCAGGCCATCATGAGCCGCACCGCGGACCTGATCCTGGCCGGCGGCATGCAGAACATGAGCTGGATCCCGATCTCCTCGGCGATGATCGTCGGGGAGCAGTTCGGCTTCACCTCCCCGACCGGTGAATCCAAGCAGTGGCTGAAACGCTACGGCGACCAGGAGATCTCGCAGTTCCGCGGCGCCGAGCTGATCGCCGAGCGCTGGGACCTCTCCCGCGAGGAGATGGAGCGTTTCGCCCTGCAGAGCCACGAGCGGGCGTTCACCGCGATCCGCGAGGGCCGCTTCGACAATGAGATCATCCCGGTCGACGTCGACGGCACCGAGTTCCGCACCGACGAGGGGCCGCGCGAGTCCACCCTGGAGAAGATGGCCGGGCTGAAGACCCTGGTCGAGGGCGGCCGGCTGACCGCGGCGCTGGCCAGCCAGATCTCCGACGGCGCGTCGGCGGTGCTGCTGGCCTCCGAGCAGGCCGTGGCCGACCACAACCTGAAACCGCGGGCCCGCATCCACCACATCAGCGCCCGCGGCGACGACCCGGTGCTGATGCTGACCGGGCCCATCCCGGCGACCCGCTACGCGCTGGACAAAGCCGGTTTGAGCATCGACGACATCGACGTCGTGGAGATCAACGAAGCGTTCGCGCCGGTGGTGCTGGCCTGGCTCAAGGAGTTCCCGATCGACCCGGCCAAGGTCAACCCCAACGGCGGCGCGATCGCGCTCGGCCACCCGCTGGGGGCGACCGGGGCGAAGCTGTTCACCACCATGCTCAACGAGCTGGAACGCACCGGCGGGCGCTACGGGCTGCAGACGATGTGTGAGGGCGGCGGCACCGCCAACGTCACCATCATCGAACGGCTCTGAGCCCGCGGCGCGCTCACCGGTAGGAGTGCGCGCCGGTGCCGGCCAGCTCACCGCCCGCCACGATGAGGTACTCGGGGCGGATGGGCCGGCCGGCCAGCCAGTCCTCGAGGATCTCGCGGGTGCCCGCGGCGTAACGGGCCTGCGCCGACAGCGTGCTGCCCGACACGTGCGGCGTCATGGCGTGATTGGGCATGGTCCGCCACGGATGGTCGGCGGCCGGCGGTTGCGGATGCCACACGTCCCCGGCGTATCCGGCGAGGTGGCCGCTCTCCAGCGCCGCCACCACCGCCTCGGGCACGGTCTCCTCGGCACGGGCGGTATTGACCAGGTACGAGCCGCGGCGCATCGAGCCGATCAGCTGCTCGTCGAACATGCCGCGGGTGTCGGCGTACAGCGGCGAGTGGATCGAGACGATGTCGACCGCCCGCGCCAGCGACGCCACATCGGGGTGGAACGTCACGCCCAGTTCCCGCTCCACCGGCTCGGGCAGCCGGTGAATGTCGGTGTAGTGCAACCGGACCCCGAACGGTTTCATCCGCTCGAGCACCGCCCGGCCGATCCGGCCCGCGGCGATCACCCCGAAGTCCATGCCCTCCACGTCGTAGGCGCGGGCGACACAGTCGGCGATGTTCCAGCCGCCGTCGACGGCGAACCGGTGCGACGGCACGAAGTTGCGCACCAGCGCCAGCGTCTGCAGCACGGTGTGCTCGGCGACGCTGATGGAGTTGCTGTAGGTCTCCTCCGCCACGGTGATGCCGTGCGCCCGGGCGGCGTCGAGATCGACGTGATCCGAACCGATCCCGGCGGTCAAGGCCAGTTTGAGCTTGGGGGCTCGCGCGATTCGTTCCGCGGTCAGGTAGGCCGGCCAGAACGGCTGGGAGATCACGATGTCGGCGTCGGGGAGTTCCCGGTCGAACACCGAGTCGGGGCCGTCCTTGTCGGAGGTCACCACCAGCTCGTGGCCGTTGTCGGCGAAGAACTTCCGCAAGCCCAACGCGCCGGAGACACAGCCCACCAGCTCGCCGGGGGTGAAGTCGATGCCCGACGGGGTGGGCAGGGTCGAGCCGTCGGGGTAGCGGCCGATGCTCGGAATGGTGTCGCGGGCGTACCGCGGCGGGTAGCCGTCGACCGGGTCGGGATAGAGCACCATCACACATTTCGCCATGGCCCCAGTCTGGGCGGTGCCCGGTCGCGCCGTCCAAGACGAGTTTCCGACCGGGTGATAGGCGCGGCCGATCAGCCCGGCGGCGCCCCGCCGAACTCGACGCCCCGCGCGGTCTGCACCAGCGCGCGGGTGAGCACCGAACCGGGCTCGTCGGCCGCGGTGACCAGCACCACCGGCGCGCTGATCGGCGGGTCGTCCAGCAGCACCGCACGCACCCCGGCGGGCGGGCGCAGCGCGCGCAGCCACGACTGCGGCACGATGCTGGCCCACCGGCCGGTGCCCACCTGGGCGATCAGCGCGGCGATCGAGTCGGTCTCCAGGCGCGGGGTGGCGGTCAGGCCCAGCCCGGCCAGCGCATCGTCGACCAGGTGGCGGCCGCGCATCCCCGGCGCCAGCAGACACAGCGGCAGCTGCACGGCGTCGGCCCACGACAGCGGGGCGGGCTGACCGGTCAGCAGCTCGGCCCCGGCGATCAGCACGTGGTTCTCCCGGTAGAGCGGGACCACGAGCAGATCGGCGGTGTCCTGGCGGTCGGGGTAGATGATCCCGGCGTCCAGCTCGAAGCGGCGCAGCCGGTCGACGATCTCCGCGGAGCGCAGGCTGGTCTCCAGCTGCACCCGCACCAGCGGGTGGGCGGTGCAGAACGGGTCGGTGATCGCGGCGACCGTGCTCGCCGCGGCCGGGATCACCCCCAGCCGCAGCCGGCCGGTGAGCCCGCTCTGCAGCGCGACGACCTCCTGTTTGAGCGCCTCGTGGTCGGCGAGGATCCGCCGCGCCCACAACACCAGCCGCTCGCCTTCGGGGGTCAGGCCCTCGAACTTCTGCCCGCGCCGCACCAGCGGCACCTTCAGCTCGTTCTCCAGCTTGCGGATGGCCTCGGACAGTGCGGGCTGGGAGACGTGGCAGGCCTGCGCGGCCCGGGCGAAATGGCGTTCCCGGGCCAGCGCCACGAAGTACTCGAGCTGGCGGAACAGCATGACCTATTCGACCACGGCGGTGGACCCGTTCGCGGCGGCCGGGTTCAGCCCAGCCGCAGCGCCGCGGGCGCCCTCGCCGGCACCGCCGGGCGCTGCGGCGGCACCGGCGTCAGCCGGCGGTACGGCGCGCCCAGCGGCGGGCGGGGGTCGCTCTCGCCGTTGTTCGGCCACAGCGACGTGGCCCGCTCGGCCTGCGCGGTGATCGTCAGGGACGGGTTGACCCCGATGTTCGCCGAGATCGCCGCCCCGTCGAGCACATGCAGCCCGGGGTGGCCGAACACCCGGTGGTAGGGGTCGATGACGCCGCGTTGCGCGGATTCGCCGATCGCGCAGCCGCCGAGGAAGTGCGCGGTCATCGGGATGTCGAGGATCTCGCCGACGCTGCTGTAGGGCATGCCGTCGATGTCGTCGGAGAGCCGGCGCACCGCCTCGTTGGCCGCCGGGATCCAGGTCGGGTTGGGGACGCCGTGCCCCTGCCGCGAGGACAGCCGGAAGCGGCCCAGCCGGGTACGGCGTGGGAACAGGGTCAGCGAGTTGTCCTCGGTCTGCATCACTAGCGCGATCACCGTGCGCTGCGACCAGTCCCGCAGCCCCGCGTAGAGCGAGACGGCCTGGACCGGATGGCGGATCAGCTGGCCCAGCCACCGCAGCCAGCGCGGTGCCCGGCCGCCGCCGTCGGTCATCACGGTGGTCAGCAACGCCATGGAGTTGGAGCCCTTGCCGTAGCGGACCGGTTCGATGTGGGTGACCTCGTCGGGGTGGATCGAGGAGGTGATGGCCACACCGGTGTGGAACTCGGCGCCCTTGCGGCGCCGCAGTTTGACGCTGGAGGTGCACAACGCCTCGGAGTTGGTGCGGGTCAGCTCACCGAGGCGCGGGGAGAGGTCCGGCAGCACGGCGTCGGCCTTCATCCGGTGCAGCAACTGCTGGGTGCCCCAGGTGCCCGCGGCGAACACCACCTGTGTTGCGGTGATGCTGCGGGCGGTCTTCCTGGCCCGCCACGCGCCGGTACGCACGGTGTCGACGGCGTAGCCGCCGTCGATGGGGCGCACCGCGGTCACGGTGGTCAGGTCGTGGATGCGGGCGCCGGCCCGCTCGGCCAGGTACAGGTAGTTCTTCACCAGCGTGTTCTTGGCGTTATGGCGGCAGCCGCTCATGCACTCACCACACTCCAGGCAGCCGCGCCTGCGCGGGCCGGCGCCGCCGAAGAACGGGTCGTCGACCTCGAGGCCGGGGGCTTTGGTGCCGTCGGGGCCGAAGAACACCCCGACCGGCGCCATCCCGAAAGTCTCTTTGACGCCCATCTTCTCGGCGACGTTGAACATCGCCCGGTCCGACGGGGTCATGGTGGGGTTCGGCACCACCCCGAGCATGCGTTTGGCTTGGCGGTAATACGGGGCCAACTCGGCTTTCCAGTCGGTGATGCCGGCCCAGTGCGGATCGTTGTAGAAGGCATCGCTTTTCGGCTCGTAGAGGGTGTTGGCGTAGACCAACGAGCCACCGCCGACGCCGGCCCCGGCCAAGACCAGCACGTCGGGCAGCATGTGGATGCGTTGAATTCCGGTGCAGCCCAACTTCGGTGCCCAAAAGAATTTTCGCACCTGCCAATTCGTCTTGGGCAGTTCGTCGTCTTCGAACCGGCGGCCGGCTTCGAAGACCCCGACCCGATAGCCCTTCTCGGTCAACCGCAGGGCGGCCACCGATCCGCCGAAGCCGGACCCGATCACCGCGACGTCGTAGTCCATCAGGCGGTGGTGCGGCGCAGTGTCGGGCGGGAAGCGGCCTGTTTGGCTTCGGTTTTGGCCACCGCGTGGTAGCCGCTGATGGCCACCGGAACGAACAGCGGGAACAGGACGAGCAGGAAGACCAGGATCGCGCCCAGCATGGTTTTCTCCTTCTCCGCGGGTGCGGAACGGGGGTATTCGGTTCGCCCGTCCGGGTGAGGCACGTCACTCGCAGCCGGGTATATGAGGCACGTTACGAACGGGCCCGCGGTGGCGGCGACGTCGTCAGCCGACCAACTCCGCCGCCGGTGTTGTCGCCGGAAGACAACCCGGCGGCAACGGTGCGCCCCGCTCGGTCGAATCGGTCCCGGGAAGTCCGGGCGGGCATTACCGTCGGGTCTCATGCCCGACCCCAGCAGTGATGAGCGGACCGTCGCGGCGGCCGCGGCGACGATCGTCGGCCGGCTCGCCGACCGGCTCGACGAGGTGACCCGGGCGACCCAGGAGCGGGTGATCAGCGAGATCTCCGAGCTGCGCGGCGACGCCCAACTGCTGCAGCTGCTGCGCGACACCGTGGCGACCAACATCGACACCTACTTCTCCTCGATCCGCCACAACATCGCCATCGACCAGGTCGAACCGCCCACCCCGGCGCTGGAGTACGCCCGCCGGCTCGCACAGCGCGACGTGTCGGCCAACGCGCTGGTGCGCGCCTACCGGCTCGGCCACCAGCTGGTGCTCGGCGTGGTGCTCGACGAGGTGCGCGACTCCGACGTCGACCCGAGGCTCAGCCTGGACGTCTACGAGCTGTTGGCGGCGACCTCGTTCGACTACATCGACTGGATCTCGCGGCGGGTGGTCGCCACCTACCAGGACGAGCGGGAACGCTGGGTGGAGAACCGCAACAGCATCCGGGCGCTGCGGGTGCGGGAACTGCTCGCCGGCGACGACACCGACACCGACGCACTGACGATCGCGATCCGCTACCCGCTCCGGCGCCACCAGCTGGCCGTGGTGGTGTGGTGCGCCGAATCCGATCGCGGCGACGACATCACCGCGATGGAGCGGTTCGCCGCGGAGCTGGCCGAGGCGACCGGCGCGCACGAGGCGCCGTTGTTCATTCCGGTCGACGACGTGACCGGCTGGGCGTGGATCCCGCTGTCCGCCGAGGCGGCGGGCGATGCGCTGGCGCGGCTACGGGAGTTCGCCGCCACCGCACCCGGGGCGCCGTGGCTGGCCGCGGGCAGCCCGCTGCCGGGTATCGAGGGCTTTCGGCGCTCGCATCAGCAGGCCAAGGACGCCCGCGCCGTGGCCACCGCGACCGGCGCCGAACCCCGCCGGGTCATCGCGGCCGGCGATCCGGGCCTGGCGGTGGCCGCGCTGTTCGGGGCCAACCTGGACGCGGCGACCGCGCTGGTCGCCGAAGCCCTGGGGCCGTTGGCCGCGGCCACCGAGTCCGACGAGCGGCTGCGCGACACCTTGCGGGTGTTCCTGCGCCACGGCGCCAGCTACACCGCCGCGGCCGACGAGCTGCACCTGCATCACAACTCGGTGAAATACCGGGTCGGTCGCGCGATCGAACGGCGGGGCCGACCCATCGACGACGACCGGCTCGACGTCGAGGTCGCCCTGCTGCTGTGCGAATGGTTCGGTACGGCGGTGCTCAGCTGAGCACCGCCGTACCGCCGGTCGCCGTTACGGGGTGAGCACCTCGCCGGTGTGCGCGTCGATGGTGTACTCGGTCTCCACGCCGTCGGCGTCGACGAGCTCGACCTCCCAGACGACGACGTCGGCGTCGTTGGTGTCGATCTCGAGTTCCTTGAACTGCGCCTCGGGCTGTTTGCCGCTGGCGGTGTCCAGCGCCTGCGCGGCGGTGACGGTCGTGCCCTCCAGCTTGGCGACGTCGTCGTCGGGTTTGTCCGACTTGGTCTGCGAGACCACCTTCTCCCCGGCGGCGTCGATGACCAGCTTGTGTTCGTCGCCGTCGGAGGCCACCTTGGCCTCGAACTGCACCTGGCCGTCGGTGACCTCGACCTCGAGGTCGAACGGCTGCCCGCCGGGCACCGCGCCGGCCGCGGTCTGCAGCGCGTTCTGGGCCGCGGCGACCGTGGCCAGCTCCGCGGGCGCCTCGGCGCTGGTCGTGGCGCTGGTCGTCTCGGTCGTCTCGGCCGACGAGCTGGTCGACGACGCGTCGGTCAGGCTCGGCTGCTCGGGTTTGTTGTCGCCGCAGGCGACCAGCGTGAACGCGGTCAGCCCGGTCGCTGCGACCGCCGCGGTGGTACGGGTCAATCTCATCGGAACTCCTTGCGTCGTGGGTTCCTACCGGTTCTACCCGTTCCCGCCGGTTCGTATACCCGTTATTGCACCAGGGCGGCGGCGGCACGCAGGTGTTCGGCCGCCTCGACCACGATCTGGTCGATCAGTTCCGCGCACGACGGCAGGTCGGCCACGATGCCGGCGACCTGCCCGGATGCCAGCACCCCGGCCTCGGTGTTGCCCTCGACCAGGCCGGCCTTGAGCAGCATCGGGGTGTTGGCCGCCATCACCAGCTGCGACCAGGTCAGGTCCTTGCCTGCGCGCATCGCCAGGCCGTCTTTGGCCATCGAGCCCCAGGTCATGCCGGACATCTTCTTGAATTTGGCGGCATTGCGGATCGCGGCGGTGAAGCCACGCACCCGCGAGCCGCTTTCGAGTTTCTCCACCAGCCCGGTGCGCAGCACCCGGTGCGGCATGCCGTCGACGCGGGTGGAGACCACGGTGCCGTCCAGCCCGGCGTCGAGGTACCGCTGTTTGACCGCGTCGGGCACCGTCGAGTCGGAGGTGAGCAGGAACCGGGTGCCCATCGCCACCCCGGAGGCGCCGTAGGACAGCGCGGCGGCCAGCCCGCGGCCGTCGAAGAAGCCGCCGGCGGCGATGACCTGCATCCCGGTGTCGGCGACGGCGTCGAGCACCGACGGCAGCAGCAGGGTGGTGGCCACCGGGCCGGTGTGCCCGCCGCCTTCACCGCCCTGCACGATCACCGCGTCCGCACCCCAGGACGCCACCTTCTTGGCGTGCTTGGCCGCCCCCACCGACGGGATCACCACCGAGCCGGCCTCTTTGAGCCGGGCGATCAGCTCCGGTTTGGGGGCCAGCGCGAACGAGGCAACCTTGACGCCCTCGGCGATCATCAGCTCCACCCGGTCGGGCGCGTCGGCGGCGTCGGCGCGGATGTTGACTCCGAAGGGTTTGTCGGTGCCGGCTTTGACCTTGGCGATCGCGGTGGCCAGCTCGTCGAGGGTCATCGTCGCCGAGGCCAGGATGCCCAGGCCGCCGGCGTTGGCGGTGGCGGTCACCAGCCGGGCGCCGGCCACCCAGCCCATCCCGGTCTGCACCACCGGGTGCTCGATGCCGACCAGCTCGGTCAGCGGCGTGCGCAGCCTCACGACCGCACTTCCTTGTCCCGCAGCGACTTCGGGTCGATGACCTCGCGGATCAGCCGCAGCTCGTCGTCGGTGGGTGGGCGGGTCTCCTCGGCGCTGTCCAGCCCGGCCACCTCGAAGGAGGTGTTCTCGGCGACGTCGGCCGGGGTGACGCCGGGGTGCAGGCTCAGCGCGCGCATGGTGCCGCCGGGCCCGCCGAAGTCGAACACCCCCAGGTTGGACACCACCCGGTAGACGTCGACGAACCGGTAGGCCGGGTTGTCGGTGTCGATCTTGTCGGTGCCGATGCCGGAGACCACGTCGACGGACTCGGCGAACACCCGGGTGGAGTGGTTGCCGACGAAGTAGCTGGTGGCGTGGTTGATGGTGTTGCCGGGCGCGCCGCGCACCCCGAACATCTGCCGGGTCGGGTGCTGCAGCGGGCCGAACGCGGAGATGTTCTGGTTGCCGTACTTGTCGATCTGGTTGGCGCCCATCACCACGTGGCGCCGGCCCCAGGCCAGCGTCTCGAACACCCGACCGAACGGCATCCAGCCCTCGATGGCGCCGCTGGCGCCGAGCGCGGGGGTGTCGGCCAGCAGCCGGGCCTCCCCGTCGGTGAGCAGGATGTCGGGGGCGAAGGTCAGCCGGGCCAGCCGGGCGCCGACGCTCACCACGGTGGTCATCGGCGAGACCATGATCTCCCCGGCGTCGCGGAACATCTCCGCGCAGGCGGTCACACAGATTTCGGCTCGGCTGGCCATGCTCATGATTCCTCCTGGAAGCGGCGGACCGCGGCCTGGTAGTCGGCTTCGCTGCCGGACAGATAGGTGGCGCCGAACTGCTGCCAGCCCTCCTGCGAGCCGGCGGCCTCGGCGTAGTGCCGCTGGAACTTCTCGTCGCGGCGGTAGTCGGGTTCGGCGGTGGTGAAGTGCGCCCCGCCCGGCGCCTCGACGACGGCGTCGACCATCATCCGGTTGGCGATCAGCGCCTGCGGCGGCACCGCGGCGACCAGCTCGGCGGTGTCGACCACCTTCTCCACCGACAGGAAGCGCCGCTGCGCCGCCATGAGATACAGGTCGTCGAAGTACGGGTCGATGCCGGTGTAGGCGGCGTTGCCGCGGGCGTCACCGAGGTTGAGGTGCACGAACGCCGCGTCGAGGTTCAGCGCGGGCATCGCGACCAGGGTCTCGGGCTTGCCGTCGGTGGGGTAGGGGGAGGTGACGGTCTTGAGCTCGTCGCCCCAGAAGTCCCGCACCGAGCTGCCCAGCCCGGCGCGGATCGGCAGGAACGGCAGCCGCTGCGCGGCGGCCTGCAGACCGCAGCGCAGCATGCCCTCGTCCATCTCGCGGGCCTCGATCGAACCCGACGTGCGGGCCTTGGCGAACCACGGGTCGTAGAACGGCGGGGAGTCCAGCGAGACGAAGCCGTAGTAGACCTTGGCCACCTTGCCCGCCGAGCACAGCAGGCCCAGGTCCGGGCCGCCGTAGGTGACCACGGTCAGGTCTTTGACGTCGGTGCGCAGCAGCGCGCGCACCCAGGCCATCGGCTTGCGCCGCGAACCCCAGCCGCCCAGGCCGATCGTCATGCCGCTCTCGATGCCGGCGACGGCCTCGTCGAGGGTGGTCAGCTTGGTCATTTCTTCCCCTTCTCGGTCCCGGCGAACTCGTCGCGGTGCTCGTCGGCCACGCCGGACAGGTTGAGCTCGAAGGTGAAGCCCTGCTCCATCCGGTAGCTGGAGTTGACCTTCTGCACGTCGATGAGGTTCAGCGCTTCCTTGGCGGCCCGGATCACCCGGGTGTCCTTGGCGGCGATGTCGCGGGCCACCCGCAGCGCCGCCTCGTCGAGTTCGGCGCGCGGCACCACCTCGTGCACCGAGCCGAAGTCGGCCAGCGTGTGCGCGTCGACGGTGGCCGCGGTGTAGAACAGCCGGCGCATCATGTGCTGCGGCACCAGCCGGGACAGGTGGGTGGCCGCGCCGAGGGCGCCGCGCTCCACTTCCGGCAGCCCGAATTTGGCGTCGTCGGAGGCGACGATGACGTCGGCGTTGCCGACCAGCCCGATGCCGCCGCCGACGCAGAAGCCGTTGACCGCGGCGATCACCGGGACCGCGCACTCGTAGACGGCCTTGAACGCGGCGAAGCAGCCGCGGTTGGCGTCGATCAGGGCGGTGAAGCCCTCGGTGTTCTGCATCTCCTTGATGTCCACACCGGCGTTGAAGCCGCGGCCCTCGGCGCGCAGGATCACCGCGTGGGTGGCCATGTCGGCGCCGGCCGCGGTGATGGTGTCGGCCAGCTCGAACCAGGCCCGTGAGGGCAGTGCGTTGACCGGCGGGTAGTCGACGGTGACCGAAACGATGCCCGGTTCGGTGGTGGTGGATGTGATCGGCATCAGGGCCTTTCCTGTCGCTTCCGGGGCACGATTACCTGAGCAAGCACTTGCTTGGTACGCTAGCACAGTGACCGACGCGATCAACCTCGGATTGGCCGACCGGGTCGTCCTGGTGACCGGCGGGGTGCGCGGGGTCGGCGCCGGCATCAGCGCCGTCTTCGCCGACCAGGGCGCCACCGTGATCACCTGCGCCCGCCGCCCGGTCGAGGACCTGCCCTATGAGTTCCACGCCTGCGACGTGCGTGACGACGCCGCGGTCGCCGCGATGATCGAGGCGATCGTCGCCGCCCACGGCCGCCTCGACGTGGTGGTCAACAACGCCGGCGGTTCGCCCTACGCGCTGGCCGCCGACGCCTCGGCCAACTTCTCCCGCAAGATCGTCGAGCTGAACCTGCTCGGCCCGCTCTACGTCTCCCAGCACGCCAACGCGGTGATGCAGACTCAGCAGCGCGGCGGGGCGATCGTGAACATCTCCAGCGTCTCGGCGCACCGGCCCTCCCCGGGCACCGCGGCCTACGGCGCCGCCAAGGCCGGGATGGACAACCTCACCACCTCCCTGGCGGTGGAGTGGGCGCCCAAGGTGCGGGTCAACTCCGTCGTGGTCGGCATGGTCGAGACCGAGCAGTCCGAGCTGTTCTACGGCGACGCCGACTCGGTGGCCGCGGTCGCCGCGACCGTGCCGCTGGGCCGGCTGGCCACACCCGCCGACATCGGCTGGGCCGCGGCCTATCTCAGTTCCGACTTGGCGTCGTATGTCAGCGGCGCCGAGCTGCAGGTGCACGGCGGCGGGGAGCCCCCGAGCTACCTGGCGGCATCCAGCGCCAACAAATAACCACCTTTCATCCGAGCGGTTCAGGAGGCAGTTACATGGGAGTTCTCGACGGCCGGGTGGCCATCGTCACCGGTGCGGGCGGCGGGATCGGCCGCGCGCACGCCCTGGCGTTCGCCGCCGAAGGCGCACGCGTCGTGGTCAACGACATCGGGGTGGGCCTGGACGGCTCACCGGCCGGCGGCGGCAGCGCCGCGCAGAACGTGGTCGACGAGATCGTCGCCGCGGGCGGCGAGGCGATCGCCAACGGCTCCAACGTCGCCGACTGGGGCCAGGCCGAGCAGCTGATCCAGGCCGCCGTCGACGGCTTCGGCGGGCTGGACGTGCTGGTCAACAACGCCGGCATCGTGCGGGACCGGATGCTGGCCAACACCAGCGAGGAGGAGTACGACGCCGTCGTCGCCGTGCACCTCAAGGGCCACTTCGCGACCATGCGCCACGCCGCCGCCTACTGGCGGGGCAAGGCCAAGGCCGGCGAGACCGTCGACGCCCGGATCATCAACACCACCTCCGGCGCCGGGCTGCAGGGCAGTGTCGGGCAGGCCAACTACTCGGCGGCTAAGGCCGGCATCGCCGCGCTCACCCTGGTGGCGTCGGCGGAGCTGGGCCGCTACGGGGTGACGGTGAACGCGATCGCCCCGGCGGCGCGCACCCGGATGACCGAGACCGTGTTCGCCGAGATGATGGCCACTCAGGACGCCGAGTTCGACGCGATGGCCCCGGAGAACGTCTCCCCGCTGGTGGCCTGGTTGGCCAGCGTAGAGGCCCGCGACGTGACCGGGAAGGTCTTCGAGGTCGAGGGCGGGCTGATCCGGGTCGCCGAGGGCTGGGCGCACGGCCCCCAGGCGGACAAGGGTGCCCGCTGGGACGCCGCCGAGCTCGGCCCGATCGTCACCGACCTGCTTTCCAAGGCCCGCCCCAGCGTCCCGGTCTACGGCTCGGCGTAAAAGCCTAGGCCCGGCCCGGCGCTTTCGCGGCCTGCCCGCCCCCACGCGCGCGGCCCCCACTCGCCGAGCGTGCACCCGCCCTCGCTCGCCGAGCGTGCACACACTGCGAAAAAATCGCGAAATCCTCGCAGCCACTGCACGTTCGGCGCGGGCGGGCCAGACGACGCGGGTTAGGGCGGCGGGTACGCCTCACCTCCCGGGCGGTAAGGACTGTTCAAGCGATGACCGAGCCTGGGCCGTCTGCGAAAAGTATCTGTGTTTGCAGACCGCTGTCCGGAACGGGTGTCAGCGCACCGTCCCGTGCGATGGTGTACCGGTGGACGACGGCCCGGGGTCGACGTGTCGCCGACCCCAACTCCACGACGTAGAGCGTACGACCGTCCGGTGAGCAGAGAGCGCGCCCGGGTAGCGATCGGCGCGAGTTCGTTGGGAACGGTGATGCGGCCAGTTCCTCCAGTGCCCCGTTCGCCGCGACGGCGTAGCCGCTGATCGAACCACTGAACAAGTTGGGCACGTAGGCGAAGCGCGAATCCGATGTAACGGTGACGCCGTGGGGGAATCGGCCCGTCGGAAACGGTGAGCCAGGAACGTGAGCGAGCTCCCCGTCCGACGCGATGCGGTAGCCCGAGACGGTGCAACTGAGTTCGTTGGCGACGTAGATACTGCGGCCATCGGGGCTGACTGTCGGTGAGACCGGACAACGGCCCGTCGGTATCTGCTGGCGTAGCGAAGAGATCTCGCCGTCGCGACTGACCCGGAAACGCAGGAGGCAATGACCGAAATAGCTGGCGACATAGAGGTTGCGCCCGTCGGGGCTGAGAGCCGGCAGTGCAACGCAATGGCGCAGGCGTCCGCCGGCCGGCACCGGCGGACCGATGGGAGACAGGTCATCGCCCGCGATGCGGAAAGATCGGACGGCCGACCATCCTGACTTACGGGAGATGGCGGTGGTGACCAAGAAATCGCCGCGGGGACTGAGTGCTGCCCCGCCGCTCGGTGTCCCTGTCACGTACGGCGATCCGGGAACCGGCTGGGGTACGCCGCCGGGTGACAATTCGAGGATATCGATCTGGCCGGAGGTCAAGTGGGTCGCGTAGAGGCGTGGCGGCGCAGAGCCGGCAACGATACTGAAGGATCCGCGTCGGCCAATCGAGTAGGGAGATCCCGTTAGCGCCGCCATCGTGCCGTCAGAACGGACGCGGATCGCGGCGATGCGCGAGTCGAGTGCGCCGACTATGTAGAGCGTGTGCTGGTCAGTGCCGTTCGCTTCGGCGTCGATCACTGCGCGTTGCGTTCTCGGCAGGCGAAGTACAGGACGCCGCGAGTCTGGCGGTCGCGTCGACCGAAGAGCCCGATTCCCAGGTGGACGCCCGGACCGACCTGTACGAGTTCGTCATGGCTGAGTCGCGACAGGAGTAAGCCATTTCTCCGATCGTGACTGTAATCAATGTGCAGGACGTCGTGATTCGCGTCAAGTGCGCTTGGACCTAGATAGGTGCGGAATGGCAGCATGTCAAGGATTTCGTCGGAGCGGACGATCGGAGCTCGTGGAAAACAGGCTCGTACAAGTCGTCGGCGTTCGGCGGTGAACCAGTTCGTTCCGGTGGCTGTGGCGCGGTCAAATGTTTTTGTGGCCCACGGATGCGCCCGGTCATACCAGGCGCTGGCCGCTTGATTGAGGCGCCCCGGGGCGAATGTCGTAAGCAATTCGATATCGGCGGGTCCGTCGATCGTCGAGGAGGCAGACGATCCGCGGAAGAGTTCGGCGAGCCGGACCAACGCCGATTCGTGATCGATGCGGGCGAAGCGGGACCGAGAACCCAGATCAGCCCAGGCGTGGTCGGTTTCGGTGACCGGGCGTGCCGTGCCACGCCAGAGTGCGGTGATGTGCGGTGCTGTGTTGCGGGTGAGAACCGTGGCCATAGGGAAAGGGTAACGTTTCTCTACACGATTGGCCAGAGATCAGTTCTCCGGTTGCCTCAGTAGGCGGGCAGCGATCGCGGTCATCGCACTCTCGAGTTCCTCGAGCGTATCGGCGCCTAAGAGGAGGTGGCGATACATCAGATCGTTGGCTGTGATCACAAGCGCCGTCACGAAGTGCGTCTCGATGATCCGGCCGCCAGACGAGCGCCGGTATGCCGCGGCGATCACCGACGAAAACTCGTGCAGTGCCTGGATTCGCCTGCGCGCCGTTCCCGGCGTCGCGCCTTGGGCGTCCATGACCAAGACGCGGGCGATTCGCGGCGCGATGGTGAGGACTTCCAAGTAGGAGTGCACGATTGCTTGCGGCAAGGCCGCGGTATCGGTCACCGTAGCCAGGCGTTCGGCGAATCGCACCAGGGCGGCTTCTTCGATCAGATAGAGGTCGAGGAACGCCTGTTCCTTTCCGTCGTAATAAGCGTAAAAGGTCTTACTGGACACGTTGGCGCGCCGACCGATCGAGGTCACCGAAGTGGCTGCGTAGCCGCGCTCGACCACCTCGTCCGCCGTCGCTACGAGGATGCGGGCCCGCTGGATCCGCTCGATGGTGTCCCGCCCGAGTGAATGGCGCCGTCGCGGCAGTGACTGTGCGGCGCCGACGGATACTCGTTGGATCGCTTCGACGAGCGGCCAGTCGACTGCCGGCAGCGCGATCTCCGGAATCTCGGACACCGCATGACGTTACCAGCGTGATCGCACGCAGACAGGAATGCCAGTGCGGCAGTTTAGGGCGGATGGTTGACGTCCCCCAAGCCCGAGGGCTAGCCTGATTCCTAAGTTTATGAAACGTAATCGTACCGTAGAGGGGTCCGGATGACAACGACCGTCAGCGACATACGCCCGCTGCAGTGCCTGCCCCGGGTCGGATTCCGGTCAGGAGCAGGCGACATCGGAGCTCTGCTTCGTCCCGGTGCGGCGAACTCCCCGTTGAGCCGATTGGGCGAGCGCCTCTTTGTTGACATGCCGATGTTTCCCCCGGTGCTGGTGACGCGATCCGCCGCCGACGTCCGTGCGGTGCTCACCGATCGCGACGACGAGTATTCATTCGGACAATTGTTGCGCCGCATGACCGCCCACGACGTGTTGTTCGGCGCCGATGAGTTCATCTTTCTCGAGGGAGAAGAACACCTCGCTGAGCGCAAACGGCTCTTCCCGCCGTTCAACGGTCGCGCATTGCGGTCATATGAGGACGACATTGTCGGCGTGGCAGCTAGTCAGATCGAGGATTGGCCGGTCGAGTCCCCGGTAAGCTTCCTCCAGATCGGGTCAGATCTGGCGCTGGGCGTCATGATCTCGATCATCTTCGGGGTCACTGAGCCGTCACGTACCGCACGACTGCGCCACGCTTTGCACGGTTGGTTCGGGGCGATGGAGAGTACGGCTTTCATCGGGCTGAGCGCACTGGGTTTGCTGACCGGTGGCCACGCACTGCCGTATCCGCCATTGCGGCGGTGGGAGAAGGCCATCGATCGCGTCCTTCTGGAGGAGATCGCGGCTCGCCGCGCCGGCGACAACTCCTCGGATGGCGGCATGATCATGCATTTCATCCACGTCGACGACACCGCCGAAAAGCCGAAGGGCGACCTCGGGATCTCGCGCCGGTTGCGAAACATGGTGCTTGCCGGCTACGAGACGACCGCGGTCACCTTGGCGTGGATAGCAGAGTTCGTCAGCCACTCGCCGGCCGTACTAGATGAATTGCACAGAACAGTCGATGCCGGTGATGACGCCTACCTGGACGCCGTGATCACCGAGGCCCTACGTCTTCGGCCTGCAGTACCGGTTGTGGGGCGAAGGGCGCGCCGCGCCACAGTATTCAACGGGCTACAACTGCCCAAGGGCGCCTTGGTCATGGTTCCCATTCTCGCTGTACACGAAGACCCCACGTTTTATGAGGACCCGGAATCCTTCCGGCCAGAGCGATTCTTGGCCGCGCGGCCGAGTACCTACCTATGGCTACCATTCGGTGGCGGCGCGCACCGGTGTCTGGGCGCGAACCTGTCGCTGTTCGAGGCGCGGATCTTGCTGAAGACGATCTTGAAGGAACGGACTTTCGCCGCCTTGCCCGGCCCTGTCTCACCACCGCGCCGGCGGCACCCGATGCTGGTACCGGAAAACGGGGCGAGCGTTGTCCTGCAGCGGCGGTAGGGACACCGTACGGGCGTTGGCGGCGGTGAAGCTGCGAAAGACCGTCCGTTTGTCGGCCGCATGGGGTGTTGCGGTGATGATGAGTCTCAGCAGTGCTGCGCCCGGCGGCGCGGTGCCGCGAGACGATCCCCAGGATCTGTTTCCGGAGCTGGCTTCTATCACAGCCTGGTACACGCGCGTGGATGCTGCTCAGTTCGCTTTGGCCGACCAACCTGGGGTGTGGTTCCTGACGCCTTCCGGGCTCAACTGCGGGATCTGGTTCTGGGGCGGGTTCGGATGCTCGGGACAATTACCCGGCGCTCCGCCCGACGATCACCACATCGCCTGGTTCAACGGCAACCGTTCGGTTCACCATGGTTGGACCGCCGCGATCCAATTCCCGCCCGGCCAAGCGCAGCGGCCATTGCTTCCAGGTAGTTATATCGCCGACAACTCCACAACCTGCGCAGTAACACACAGTGGCGACACTTACTGTGCTCACGGAGAATTCAAACTACTGATCACCGAAGTCGGGACATGGTTCAAGGGGTGGGACGACCGACGGTCGTACGTTTGCAATGCCTACCATTCGTGTCCGCCGGGGTAATCCGAGTAACCCCTTGCAACCTGAGCCGAGCCGAGACGGCTTGGTGAAGGGAATGGCCGTGTCGCAAACCAACTGGATGCCAATGCCGTGTCCGCCCTGCGGTAAGGTGCCTTAGGTGGAAGCGCAGAGTCGTTCAACCCTTGCGGGTGCGCATCCGCCGGATAGTCCAGGTCTGCCGCGCGGCCGCAGTAAACGGCCTCGCGAAGAGGCCCGTAATGCGCAGATCCGACGGTTGTTCCGCGCCGCGATCGCCGCCGTAGCCGAAAAGACTTACGCGGCGACCAGTGTGACCGATATCGTCCAACGTGCACGCGTGTCACGTCGTGAGTTCTACGATTATTTCAACGGCAAGGAGGACTGTTTCCTCGCTGCGGCGCTCGATGGCGGATTCTTGCTCCACAACACCCTGACGGAGGCGGAGCGCACCGCGGAGCCCGGTGGTGAGTTACGCGCGGTGATCCGATCCTATCTTGAGTTGTGCAAAAACGAACCCGAATTCGCGCGTTGCTTGCTGTTTGAAGTTCTCGCTACGGGGGAGCGTGGGTGGGCGCTGCACGCAGCGGCCTATGAAGAGGTGGGCGCCTTGTTGTACCGCGTCGCGGCGAAGCCCGGCCGGGCGGTGGGCACCCGGAGCCGCCGGGTCCGCCAGCGCGCTTCGCTTGCCGCTGTCGGGGCCGTCGCTGAGGTCACCGCGTCCTATGTCGGCGCTGGAAAGTACAACCAACTCGGTGAGTTGGAGGACGACATCGTCCAGGTCGTGGAGCGAATTTTCAACAAGTGACCCGCAACGACATGGGTCGGTCGCTCTGGTCAGTCCAACATGACCAGCCCTGCGAGCAGAACGAACAGCCCGGCGACGATCGACTCGAAAATCCAGCGAAAACGCGTCGGTGCCGAACGGAGTTCCATGAAATGCAGTCCGATCAGCCGGAGTTTGACCGCCCCGACCGCGATAATCGTGACGTTGATGAACTCCGGCGCAAGCGATTCGGGGCCGTGTCCACGGCCGAGCCACCAAGTCACGCTGGTCGCCGCAACCAAGAAGAGCCAGATAAGCCCGATGCGGTCACGCAGAAGCAAGGTCATCAGCAGGTCACCTCAAGAGGTAGAGCAACGGGAAAATCATGATCCAGAGCAGATCGACCATGTGCCAAAAGCAGGCCGCCCCCTCGATGTAAGGGAGGTGGCGGGGAACCTTGGCTGGATCTCGGACGACTAGCGACATGTAGGTGAGGAACACCAACCCCACAAGGATGTGAACCAAATGCACGCCGGTGAGCACATAATAAAAATTCCAGAAGTGATTCGTGACCAAGGTCTGTCCAGCCCGAAGGTGGCTGCCCCATTCGACCGCCTTCAGCGCCACGAAGGCGATGCCGCAGGCGATCGCCATAACAAACGGCGCTGTCGTCCGATTGGATAAACGCTGCGCCTGCACGCCGCGGACGACGAACAATGAACTGGCCAGAAGAAGCAGCGTCATCACGGCGCCGTAGGCGATGTCGAGGTGATGTTCGGCTTCCACAAACATGGCGTGGTGCCGGCCGCGCATCACCAAGAAAGCCACGAACATGATGCTGAAGACGCACAGGTCGCCAAAAATGAAGAGCCACATACCAGGCTCTCCAGGAAGGTGCGACAGACGAGTGCCTCGTCCGATTGCGGGAGATCGTCTTGAGCGCTGCGGCGCACGGCTTAACGAAGGATTCATGGCTGTCTCTCGGGTCGATGCGGGAATCGGCCGGTCGCCAACGAAGGCGTGAACACGGCGTCTTCTCGGATGTGATCCCGGTCGTCACGACGGATGCTCCCAATAAGCACCCGCACGGTCACCTCGAACCAGACGACGATCCAGACAACGACAAACCAGAACCCCAGCGCACCATCGAAGGCGAAGACGCTGTCGTGCATGAAGAAAGTCACCGTCAGCGGCAACGTCATGGACACGATCCAAACCGAGAACCACGCGTACCAACGCGGAAAGACCCGCTCTTCGCTATCACGGAACGCGCATACGCCGATCGCCAAGACCTGAATGTCGTTGAAGAAGAAAACGCCCATGATGAGCAGCCATGCGGTGTCGTTGAATAGCAGATAGAGCTCGGGGTCGCGATCGATACGGAAGGCCGCGATCGCAGCGAACGCCAGAGGCAGAGCCCCGAGCATATTGCCGACCAGACCGCACATCAGCTGCAAGTAGGCCAACGGTGAATCGCGTCCCTCGACTCGCTTCATTTGTACGCACAACACGGCTCCCAGTGCCCCGGTCATCGCGCACCCCACCATCCCCAGCAACATCCCTAAACGGATGGTGACGCCGCGGTCACGGTAGATTTCCGCGACGTTCTCGGCGTCCAGCATCGGACCTGGCGGAGGAACGAAGCCGGCTATAAGCAGGCCAACCGCGAACAGCGCGGCGCCGGCGGCGCCCACCGCAAGCATTCCGAGTTGGATTCGATGGCCGGTCGTCATGGGGGTGTTCCCTCCGATGTTCGGCGATAGCACCGGCGCGGACCGCGGGCAGTGCGCCCGGTGGATGTCGGAACCGCCGACCCCTCTGGTACGGTCTAGTTTCATAGTAACGTACGGGGCGACGGCGGGTCCGGTCAAGGGGCGGTGTCCGGCGCGGCCACTTCAACGCCGTGTGCGGATCGGTCCAGGCGTGGCGATGTCGCTGACGCAAAGCGAATTCTGCGATCCCTTGACGCAAAAGGGATGTCCACGTATCGTCCAGCGGAACGTCAACGTACCTATGGAGGGGGCGGATGCCAATCGACGTCGGCGCAGAGTGCGATTCGATCCGCTTTTCAGCCGGTTTGGTCGATGGTCACCGATGCACCGACCGCCGATGATGGCAACGATTAACGGCCGAATGGCCACCACCGTCACAACAGCGCGGCGCACTGTAAGGGGCGGCGTGGCCAAAGCCGGCACCATCCCGGGACGCAGCGCTGCGACGTCGGGACGCGGCGTGATGTTGCTGGCGGCGGTCTTGTGGCACACCGTCGCCGACTCAATCGCTAGGCGCCTCCCGGTGGCTGAGACGCTCACTCAGGCATGGGCGTTGCTCAAGGTGACCGCGATCCCCGGCCTGCTGATGGCTATCCCCTTCGGTGCCATGGTGACCGTGGTGACGTCGGGACTGGTCAACCAAGTGGGGGCCACCTCGTTGCTAGGCGCGGCGAGTGGGGTCGGCGTCGTGCGTCAGGGGGCGCCGATCACCGCGGGTCTGCTTATGGGGGGTGCTGCCGCCTCAGCGATTGCCTCGGACTTCGGTGCCCGGGCGATCCGCGAGGAACTCGATGCGATGCGTGTAGTCGGGGTCGACCCTGTTCGACGGCTCGTTGTCCCACGTTTCCTGGGGTTGCTGTTGATCGCGCCCATACTGTGCGTGTTCATCATCGTCGCCGGCACTGCCGCTGCGTTCATGTTGGCTGTCTCGGCCAGCGATATGTCGGCCGGAAGTTTTTGGCAGTCGTTCGGAACGTTCGCCAAGGTAGGGGACATCTGGTTCGCTATCGCCAAAACCGTTGTATTCGCGGTTATCGTGGCGATCGTCTCGTCTTTGCGTGGCATGGAGGCGACCGGCGGCGCTCGTGGCGTGGCCGATGCGGTGAACTCCTCGGTGGTGCTCAACGTCGTCGGCATCGTCATCGCAAATCTTGCCATCACCCAATTGCAAACCATGTTCTTTCCATTGGAAATCGCGTGACAGCGGCGCCCGCCCGTGCGGTTCCGGCGGTTGGTGTCGCGCAGCGTTTGCTCCAACTGCGTCCGATTGGCGACTTCTTCTACGCAATCGGACACTGGGCGATGTTTATCGCCCAAACGTTATGGCTGTTACCCCTGACCGTTGGGAAATACCGCAAGCAGACCTTGCAGCAGATGAACAGTCTTGCCTGGGGACGGGGTTCGATCCTTGTGGACGGCGGCGTGATCAACGTCCTCCTCATCTTGGGAATCGTGGTCGGCGCCTCGACAGCGATCGAAGCCTTCAGCGTCTTGAACATCATCGGTTTCGGTGCGCTCTCGGGCATCGTGTCGGGAGTCGGCGCAGTCCGGGTGGTCGGTCCGCTCGTCGGTGGTATCGCATTCGCGGCGCAGACCGGGTGCCGCATGACGGCCGAGATCGGTTCAATGCGTATCTCCGAAGAAGTTGATGCCGTCGAGGCAATGGGTATCCGCCCGATACCCTTCGTCGTCGGCACCCGCCTCATCGGTGGACTGATCTGTGTGGTGCCCGGCTACCTGGTGACACTGGTGTCCACGTTTTATGTGATGGACATCGTGATCAGAGTGTTTCATAACCAGCCGGGCGGCACATACCAGCACTACTTCGTTGAATTCCTCACCGCACAAGACCTGGCCTACTCGGTACTCAAAGTAGCCATATACTGCGCAGCGGCAACCATAATCCACTGCTACTACGGCTATTTCGCATCCGGCGGACCTGTTGGAGTGGGGCAAGCATCGGGCCGCGCGGTTCGTAGCAGCCTGGTCGCGATCATGATCCTTGATTTCGTAACGACTGTCATGTTGTGGGGCATTCAGCCCGAGTTCGTATTCAAAGGTTAGGCAGACGGATGTTGATACACGGTTCGGCGGAAGCTCAGCGCCGACTGCTGGTCGCCATCGGCATCGTCGTTGCGCTCTGTGCCGCCATCGCGATGACGTTGGTGGTGATCAATCCGTTCAATAGCCGCCCACCCGGGACGATCTCGGTCACGATCGACTCGCCCTACGTCGGCCAGGGTGTCGCGGCTGGTACCGCGGTCGTCCTCCATGGTGTCCGGGTTGGCGAAGTCACGACCGTATCGAATTCGGGGCCGGCCAACGTACGAATCGAGATCGACCTCGATGAGGCCGCGGCCGCTGGTTTAACCGATGCATTGACCGTCGACTTCCGACCGGTCAACTATTTCGGCGTAACCGGGGTCAACCTAGTGGAGGGTCACAGCACGCAGCCGTTGAGCGATGGAGCAGTGATCGGTGTGGCCCCTCGCGGAAACTTCACGCTGCAGGCGTTGCTATCGCAACTCGGCGAGGTCTCAACTGGCGCATTGACGCCGCAGTTGATCGCGGTGATCGAGAAGACCACCCGCTACGCCGATGCTCTGGATCCGTTCATCGAAACCGTGATGATGGTGGCACACGCTGTCGCCCGGATCCAGACGGTCAGCACGGCACGGCTGCTTGCGAATACGGCCGGCCTGAGTGTCGCGTTCCCGTCAGCCGCTGACGCGCTCATCGGCGCGGTGGACAACATGCTGCACAACGACGAAAACTTCAACCGGGTGTGGAGCGCAGACCGTACCGAGGATGAATGGCAGAACGTTGACATCCCGACCCTGGAGATCGCGTCGGAGGGGGTACTGAATGACATCGGGAAACTGGAATCGAAGCACCTCGGTGACCTGGTACCGGTGACCGATACGGTCAAGGCCTTGACCGACGTGATGCCGCCGTTGCTTCGGCCGGAAGGGTTTGCCGAGTCATTGGTGGAGCTGCGAACGCGTTTCGAAAGGTTGTACGCCGGTACACCTGAGCAGCGCGCGTTACAGGTGCGGATCGTGCTCGACGCCGTGCCGGGGGTAGCTGCCCCGCTGGCGTTGATGGGCGGGCCCTGATGGCCGCGCGCGGAGCCCTGTGGCGTCTGGCGCTCAGCAGCGTCGTGGCGGTGATCCTGTTCATTCTGGTGGCCAACGCGATTCGACAACCAATAGCCGCGGAAACCAGCTCCTACACCGCGAGCTTCACTGATGCGTCGGGACTGCACGCAGATGCTGATGTCCGAGTTCGAGGCGTTCGGGTCGGCAAGGTCAAATCCGTAGAACTGGACCGCCGTGACGGGCAGAGCGTCGCTCTCGTCGAGTTCACGCTTGATAAACGTTACGGGGTGCTCGCCAGTACGACGTTGGCAATCAAATACCAGTCGCTTACCGGCTTGCGTTACATCGATGTCGTTGACCCAGCCGAGACATATTCCGCAGCCCAACTAGTGCGGCAGATCCCCACCACCATGACGAAACCGTCGTTCGATATCACCCCGCTCTTCAACGGCCTGCAACCGGTAATCGCAACACTGAGCCCCGATGAGATCAACACCTTTACCGAGAACGCGGTGGCGTACCTCTCGGGCGACGGTTCGGGCCTCGGTCCGCTGCTCGACAGTATCCGTACCCTCACGCGGTTCGTCGCCGACCGCCAGCAGGTGGTCGCGACGTTGCTGACCAACATGAACGAAGCAGCAAAGATCATGGGCGGCAACTCACCCCAGTTGGTGCAGATATTGGATTGGCTGAATAGGCCTTTAGATAACGCGCTGAAGGCGATCGATGAATTCAGGAAGTCGGAACTGTACGGGCCAGACTATACGGAAACAGTCGTGCGCCTCCTGTCGAACATTGGATTTCCGGCGATCTTCGGCAGTGCGAGCCGGTTTCGTCTCCAGGCGCCACCGGTGACCACGCCCGACCTACCCAACGATATCGACGCCGCATTGGACCGGGCATTCACCAACGTCGATGACTACCTGGATGCCTTCAAACTGATTCCCGTGGCATGGGACAGTCTGCCGCCGCCTGCCGCCGACGGCGAACCGCTGGAGTGTTCCCAAGGACGTTTCGAAATGCCGGCTCCCATGGATATTTTCGTCAACGGTCAGAAGGTCGTCCTGTGCAATCGATGAAGTTGTTGCGAAACCCGAAGACATGGGGTGTCGCGGCGTTGAGTGTGCTCGCGGCGATCATCGTGGTAGCTGCGGCACTGTATGTGAATCCGCCGGGGCGCACGCTGGTCACCTTCTACACCGACGACGCTGCGTCGGTACGCCCGGGTGACCAGGTCCGCATCGCGGGCATCACCGTCGGCAAGGTTCAGGACCTGATCCTCGAACCGGATCAGGTGCGCGTCCGCGCCAGTGTTTCAAACGACGCCTTCGTCGGGGAGCACTCGCAGGTCGAGGTCCGGATGCTCACCGTCGTAGGGGGTTACTACGTGAACATCGTCTCGTTGGGTGATCAGCGATTGGGCTCACTTCCGATCCCTCGTGAGCGGGTCACCATGCCGTATAACTTGATGCGAACGCTCGCTGATGCGACGAAGATCACCGACAACGTCGACCCGGACCCGATCAGACAGACGCTTGATCACATGCAGGACGGCTTAGCAGGAGAGAACAGCGACAGCATCAGGGCGGTGATCGATGCAGGCAACGCTCTCGCGTCAACGATCGAGGCGCAGCGGGGTCAGGTCTCGGCGATCATCAATCTTTCCGACGAGTACATCGAATCGTTGAAGGACTTCAAAGAGGGCTTGCGAATGCTGGTACGCAAGGCCGCCATCCTCGAGCAGACGCTGGTTCTCTACGGCGGTGGCTTCAGTAGCGCGCTGAAGGGGCTAGGAGATGTTTTCGACGCGTTGGCGCCGGTCGGCTATTTTTACGAGAACCACCGTGATGATTTTCTCGAGCGAGTTCACAACTGGCAGGAGAAGGCCCGTTACTGGGCAGAACGCGATGGGGTGATCGTTCGTGGAATACGGCTAGTCCGCAACAAGATCGAACGGGTCCTCGACGCGCAGAATGCACCCCCGGAGTTCTTGGCCACCGATATATGCATCCCAGTTGCAGGGAGAGCATGCTGATGGCGCCATCGTTTTCGCGCTCGCTCGCTGTGGTGCTGGCCGTGATCGCGGCGGGGGTGACCGGGGGATGTTCACTTCCGAGTAGAGACCAGGGGCGCGTCCACTGTGCCACTATGTCCGATGCCACCGGGCTCTACGTCGGAAACCCGGTCACCCAGATGGGCTACGAGATCGGCTCTGTCGAGGCCGTGACGCCGAGCGCCATGCACGTTCGGGTCGATT